>NZ_JBIVBC010000013.1:0-192890 GCF_044745865.1 Streptomyces sp. NPDC086787
ATGACCCTCACCGCCGTCGGCGTCGGCATCGGCGTCGCACTCCTCCTCCTCTGCACCGCACTCCCCAACATCTTCTCCGCCCGCCACCGCGTGGAAGTGACCCGCTACGACTACCCGGCCTCCGACACACTCCTCCCCAAGGCCGACAACACCGTCGTCGTCGGACATGTCGACGGCACCTGGCACGACCGGAACATCTATGGCCGGTTCCTTGAACCCGAGGGCAGCAGGGCGCCGCTTCCGCCGGGAGTCGGCCGCTTCCCGGCCAAGGGCGAGATGGTCGTCTCCCCCGCACTCAAGGACCTGCTGGCCTCGGACGACGCCAAGCTGCTTCGCGAGCGGCTGCCGTACAGAATCACCGGCACGATCGGCGAGAGCGGACTCATCGGCTCCCACGAACTCGCCTACTACGCGGGCGCCGAGGGACTGCCGGTGGAGTCGGGCAACTACCACGTGACGCGGATCGCCGAGTTCGGCTACACGGAGACCCACCCCGAAAAGACCGATCCGGTGCTGATCCTGCTGACTCTGGTCGTGTTCGTGGTGCTGCTGACGCCGGTCGCCGTGTTCATCGCCGCCGCCGTCCGCTTCGGCGGCGAACGCCGCGACCGCCGCCTCGCCGCACTGCGCCTGGTCGGCACCGACAGCCACATGACCCGCCGGATCGCCGCGGGCGAGGCCCTCGCCGGAGCCCTCCTCGGACTCGCCGTCGGCACCGGCCTCTTCCTCCTCGGACGCCAGACCCTCGGCACCGTGGAAATAATGGACATCAGCGTCTGGCCCAGCTACCTCGACCCCACCCCCGCGCTCGCCCTGCTGGTCGCGGTGGCGGTCCCGGTCGCCGCCGTACTCGTCACCCTGCTCGCCATGCGCGGCGTGGTCGTCGAACCCCTCGGTGTCGTACGCGCGGCCAAACAGCGCCGCCGCCGGCTGTGGTGGCGACTGCTGCCGCCGCTGGGCGGCCTCGCGATGCTCTACCCGATGATCGGCCAGGGCCGCGACAACGGGAACTTCAACGAGTACCTCGTCATCGGCGGCGTCCTGCTGGTGCTGGTCGGCATCACCGCCCTGCTGCCCTGGGTCGTCGAAGCAGTCGTCGCCCGGCTCGGGACGGGCTCACTGTCCTGGCAACTGGCCGTACGACGGCTCCAGCTGAGCACCGGCACCGCCGCCCGCATGGTCAACGGCATCGCCGTCGCCGTCGCCGGAGCCATCGCACTCCAGATGCTCTTCACCGGCGTGCAGAGCCAGTACACCAAGGACACCGGCAAGGACCCCAGCCGGGCCCAGATGGAGGTCGACCTGACGAACCGGGCGCCGCTGTCCGACGTCGAGCACCGCCTCGCCACCACCAAGGGTGTGAAGACCGTGGCGGCCCTGGCCACCGGCATGTACGGCACCAGGCCCCGGAGCAACGACATGATCACGCTGACCATGGGGTCCTGCGCCGCCCTGCGCGAACTCGCGCACCTCCCCTCCTGCAAGGACGGCGACGTGTTCGTCGGCCGGGCGGACTACGCCGATGCCGACGCCGCCGCCCGCTCGGCGATGAAGTCCGGCCGGCACGTCTATGTCGGCCCGCCACCCGGCAACAACCCGAACGGCACCGGAGTGGCCTGGACCATACCCGCCGGCCTGCGGCAGGTGAACGACCGCGACGACAGCCTGAACGGGGCGTACAACGGTCTGCTGGTCACCCCGGCCGCACTGCCCGACCGGGCCAAGGAGAACCTGGCCGGCCAGGCCTACCTCCGCCTGGACCCGTCGGTACCCGACGTGCGGGAATACGTGCGCACCGCCGCGGCCCAACTCGATCCCGTCGCGGACGCACTGGGCTGGGAGGCCACGACACAGTCGCGGCAGTTCACCTCCGTCCGCACCGGTCTGTTCGTCGGCTCCGCCTTCGTGCTGGCGCTGATCGGCGCGAGCCTGCTCGTCTCCCAGCTGGAGCAGCTGCGCGACCGCAAGAAACTGCTCTCCGCACTGGTCGCCTTCGGCACCCGGCGCCGCACACTCAGCCTGTCGGTGCTGTGGCAGACGGCGGTCCCGGTCGGTCTCGGCCTGGTGGTGGCCGCGACGGTGGGCTTCACCCTCGGCGCGGTGCTGTTGAAGATGACGAACAAGCCGGTGGCCGTGGACTGGGCAAGCATGCTGACCATGACCGGTGTGGGCGCGGCGGTGGTCTTCACGGTCACGCTCCTCAGCCTGCCGCCGCTGCTGCGCATGATGCGCCCGGAGGGCCTGCGCACCGAGTAACCGAGCACCCGCCCCTGCCGTAGGTGACACCCCTCCAGAGATACGTGCGCAACGCACGCGTAAAGTGCTACAGTGGTCGCATTGCGTGCGCAACGCACGCACTGTAGGGCTTCTCGAAAGGAACTCCCATGTCCCGCACCGGAATCAAGGCCGCCCTCACCGACCTGCTCCTCAACGACGAGCTCACCCTCGAAGAGGCCGCCGACCGCCACTTCACCCCCGAATACCGCCAGCGCACCGACGGCGAGTGGGCCGACCGCACCGAGTTCCTCGAGCACATCAGCCACGTTCGCGGCATCGTCGCCGATGCCCGCGTCGAGGTCCACGAGGAGCTCCACGACGGCGCCAAGTACGCCGACCGGCACACCTGCCACATCACCAAGAAGGACGGCAGCACCGTCACCATGGAGGTCTACGTCTTCGCCGACCTCGCCCCCGACGGCCGCTTCAACCGCATCGAGGAAACCACCCTCATGCTCAAGGGGTCCGACGCCGACCGCAACATCGGCAGCGCCCGGTAGGCCCATGCCTCAACGGCGAAGCCAGTCCAAGAAACTGACCGCACGTAAGGAAGCTCTCTCGTGATGATCACCGCCATACGCAAGCGCGCCGTGACGGCACTCTCCGCCACGGCCCTGGTGTACACCGCGCTGTTCAGCGCCGCCGGCCCGGCAGCGGCAGTACAGGGCGGGCAGCCGGCCCGGGCGGCGGACTACCCCTGGGCCGTCGCGATCAAGCCCGTGCTGGTCCCGTTCGCCTTCTGCGGCGGCACGCTCATCGCGCCGAACAAGGTCCTCACCGCCGGGCACTGTGTGGACACCTTCCTGAAGACCCCGGGACTCCTCCAGGTGGTCTCGGGCCGCGACAACATGTGGTCCACGAAGGGCACCAAGGTGGGAGTCGCCCACGTCTGGCGCGATCCGAACTACGCCACCTTCACCTACCAGGGCGAGACCGGCTACCGCAACGACGTCGCCGTACTCACCCTCAAGTCGCCGATCAACGCCCCGACCCTGCCCATTGCCGGTCCCGACTCGAAGGACCTCTACAAGCCGGGCCGGACCGCCCGGATCCTCGGCTGGGGCACCACATCCTCCGGCGCACTCAACGGCGGAGTGCTGCGCACCGCGACCGTCCCGGTGGTCGCCGACTCCTCCTGCGCGGACACCGGCTCGTACGGCGAGGCCTACGACTCCCACCAGTACACCTGCGCGGGCGACTTCGCCCACGGCGGCGTCGACACCTGCGAGTTCGACAGCGGCACCCCGCTCGTGGTCGACGGAGTCCTCGCCGGCATCACCTCCTGGGGCATCGGCTGCGGCAAGCCGGGCCACCCCGGTCTCTACACCCGCGTCAGCAGCTTCTCCTCGGAGATCACCGCCCAGCTCGGCACCAACTGACCCGACGGGCCCGTAGCAACCGGACACGATGGCCGGGGTGGGAGGACACCAACAGACCGTCCCGCTCACCCCGTGCCATCACCGTACTGATCGCCACGGCGGCCATCTGTGCCGCCACCGCCACCACCGCGCATGCCGCCCGTCAGCCCGCCGAGCGGCACTCGCCAAGGATCGTCGCGGACTGGGCCCGCGCCTGGAACGGCACCGACCCGCAGGCGCTCGGCGCCCTGTTCACCGCCGACGGCACCTACACCGACGAAGCCGTGGGTGTCACCTTCCACGGCCGCCAGGAGATCTCCGGCTGGAAGGCCCGCGCCGACAGCCTCATCGACGACGTCCACGTCACCGTGCGCTCCACCCACCGCGACGGCGACCACCTCACCGTCAAGGCCGTCTGCGCCGGCCACCTCAAGGGCGCGCCCGAGCCCTCCGCCGTACCGATGACCACTCTCCTCGACCTCGACCGGAACCACCGCCGGATCGCCTCCGACCAGGACCACTACAGCCTCGCCACCGTCCTCGCCCAGACCGGTCTGCCCGCCGACTGGACCCCGCCGTCCGTCGGCTGACCGATAGTCAGCCAGGGTCGGCCGCACACGTCCCGGGCGAGCGGTACCCCCCCTCCGCCGCACCGCTGGCCCTGGACCAGTGTGTCGTCCCGTGCGGCGGACCGGGCTGGGGAAAACTGGCCACCGGGGACAGTCGCCCGGCGAAAGGGACCGCACGATGACCATGGACGCCCAGTCACCTTCCGTTCGGGTCCTGGTGTTCGGCGCGGCACTGCGCGCCGGATCCACCAACGCGCAGCTCGCCTCGCTGGCGTCGGGCCTGATCGCCGAAGCGGGTGCCGAGGTCGACCTCGCCAGGATGCGGGATTTCGACATGCCGCTGTACGACGAGGACGTGGAGGACTCCACGGGGCTGCCGCCCGGCGCGCTGGCCCTGTGCGAAAGGATCAGGCGCTGCGACGCGTTCGTGATCTCGGCGCCCGAGTACAACGCCTCCGTTCCAGGGCTGCTGAAGAACGCGATCGACTGGGTCTCCCGGGTACGGCCGCAGCCGTTCAAGACCAAGCACGCCCTCCTGCTCTCGTCCTCCCCGTCGATGATCGGCGGCAACCGCGGCCTGTGGGCGCTGCGGGTCCCGCTGGAACATCTGGGCACCCGGGTCTACCCCGACATGTTCAGCCTGCCCCGCGTCCACGAAGCCTTCACCGCCGACGGCCGGCTCGCCCACCCCGGCTCCCACGAACGACTCGCCGAGACCATCTCCGGCTTCATGCGACTGGTGTGCGCCGACGTCGAGTTCGTCTGCCTGCGGCGCCGCTGGTACGAGTTCCCCGGCGACCGCACCGACGCACCGATCACCCACCGGACCGAGGGCTGACCCACGGTCGCGGGCCGGCGTCCGCGACGGCCGGAGGTTCCAGCCGAAAAGCTTGAACACAAATTACATACATACTCTCTTCATACCGGCCCTCGATGGTCTAGATTGACCGTGCTTCAGCTGTTCGGGCACGAGGCGACCAATGATGATCTACAGGTCAGGCGCTACGGAAAGCCAGCATTCGCGCCCCCGGCGCCAGCCGCGGGGTTGATCAATTCATGGAACCCGAGAGGGGGCCTTGGATGTGGGGAGCATCCAAGGGATCGACGGGTTTCGGTGCACCTTGAGCGTGGCAGGACGTGCGAGTCCGCTGCCGCCGGGGTGAGTTGTTCAAGTACCTCTGAAAGAGCCGAATGTCATGCTCGGGGGGCGGGGGCCTCCCGGGCGAAGGAACGGTGTTAGGCGAACAACGTCGAATCACTGGGACCTGGGGGGTTCTGTGCGGCAAGGGGGATTAGTGAGCCCGTTTCCGTCGGCGCGCGAGCGTCTGGCGAACGGGGCGATCAGTCAGCCGACGATCGACTGGGGGCAGCGGTACCGCCGTGCCGTGATCACCACCGACACGGTGGTCACCGCCTTCGTGGTGGCGGCGATCGGCAATTTCTTCGGGGCCCGGGACGCGGCCAACTGGCATGAGAAGTGGGGAATTCTCGCATTCGGCACCGAACTGCTGGTGCTGGGGGCGCTCGCGGTGAACCGGTCCTGGGCTCCGGCGGTGCTCGGCCAGGGCGCGGAGGAGTTCCGCCGGCTCGGGCGCTCACTGCTGACGGCGACCGTCGTGCTGGCACTCGGCGGGATCGCTCTCACCTCGCGGAACATCAAGCTCTGGATCTTCGTCGCGATCCCCGCGATCGCGCTCGTCACCATGACCGCGCGGTATCTGCTGCGCCTCTGGCTGCACAAACAGCGTAAGGAAGGACGGTGTCTGCGACCGGTGCTCGCTGCCGGGAGCCCGGCCACCGTGCGCGACCTGATCACCCGGACCCGCAAGTTCCCGCACCTCGGCTGGCGGGTGGACGCGGTCTGCACGACGGACGGTCTCGGACTCGACGGTGACCAACTGGACGGAGTGCCGGTCGTCGGCCAGTTGGCGGACGTCGCCAACCACGTCCGCCGCGACGGCTACCGTGTCGTAGCGGTCACACCGGACCCGCACTGGTCACCGGACCGGCTGCAGCGGCTGGCCTGGAATCTCGAAGGCAGCGACGCCGAGATGGTCGTGGCCCCCGTGCTGATGGAGGTGGCCGGCCCGCGGCTGCACATCGACGCGGTGCTCGGGATCCCGTTGCTGCGGGTCAGCATGCCGACCTTCACCGGGGGCCGCCGGGCGGTCAAGGGCGTCGTCGACCGGATGGGCGCGTCGATCCTGCTGCTGCTGTTCGCGCCGCTGATGGTGTTCGTCGGTCTGCTCGTGCTGATGGACAGCCGGGGTGGGGTGGTCTACCGCCAGCGCAGAGTCGGCAAGGACGGCCGTGAGTTCACCATCCTCAAGTTCCGCACCATGGTCGCCGGGGCACACGGGGCACGTGCCGAGCTGGCCGACCGCAACGAGGGCGCCGGCCTGCTCTTCAAGCTCCGCCGGGATCCGCGGGTGACCCGGGTGGGAGCGGTGCTGCGCCGGTACTCGATAGATGAACTCCCGCAGCTCTTCAACGTGTTGACCGGTTCGATGTCGCTCGTCGGTCCCCGGCCGCCGTTACCGGAGGAGTCCGCCGCGTACGGCCCGGACATCCGGCGGCGGCTGCTGGTCAAGCCCGGACTCACCGGTCTGTGGCAGATAAGCGGACGCAGCGACCTGTCGTGGGAGGAAGCGGTCCGGCTGGACCTGCGGTACGTGGAGGACTGGTCGCTGGCCCTGGACACAGTGATCTTGTGGAAGACACTGCGTGCGGTGCTCTACGGGCAGGGAGCGTACTGATGCGCGGGGGTCGCCGACCGGCCGGCACCCGGACCGCAGGCCGTGAGGGCCTGCCTGGGGGGAGGAACGGGTCATGAGAGTGAGCGTTTTCGGGCTCGGCTACGTCGGCTGCGTGTCGGCCGCGTGCCTGGCCAGCATGGGTCACGAGGTCATCGGCGTGGACGTGAACCAGGTGAAGGTCGACCTGGTCAACGACGGCAAGGCCCCGGTGGTCGAGGAGCGTATCGGCGAGCTCATAGCCGAGGTCGTGCGGACCGGGGCGTTACGCGCCACCGGCGACGTACGCGAGGCGATCATGGAAAGCGATGTGTCGCTGGTCTGCGTGGGCACGCCGTCGGAGCCCAACGGCAGCCTGTGCACCACGTACTTGGAGCGGGTCACCGAGGAGATCGGCGCCGCGCTGGCGGATCGCGATGGGAGCGGTGGTCGGCACACCGTCGTGTTCCGCAGCACCATGCTCCCGGGCACCTGCCTGAACCTGCTGGTACCCATCCTGGAGAAGTTCGTCGGCGGCACGGCCGGCGTGGACGTCGGGGTCGCGGTCAACCCGGAGTTCCTGCGCGAGGGCACGAGCGTGCGGGACTTCTTCGACCCGCCCAAGACCGTCATCGGCGAAGTCGACCCGGCCAGCGGCGACGCGGTGATGGCGCTGTACGACGGCCTGCCCGGCGAGGTGTTCCGGGTGCCGGTCCCGACGGCCGAGGCGATCAAGTACGCGGACAACGCGTTCCACGGCCTCAAGATCGGCTTCGCCAACGAGCTGGGCGCGGTGTGCCAGGCGCTCGGGGTGGACTCGCACCAGGTGATGGACGTGTTCCTGGCCGACCGCAAGCTCAACATCAGCCCCGCCTATCTGCGGCCCGGCTTCGCCTTCGGTGGCTCCTGCCTGCCCAAGGACCTGCGGAGCCTGGTCCACGCGGCGCAGCGGGCCGACGTCTCGGTACCCATCCTCTCCCATGTGCTGCCCTCCAACTCCGACCATCTGCAACGCGCGGTGGAGCTGGTCGAGCGCACCGGCAAGCGCCGGGTGGGCCTGTTCGGGCTGTCCTTCAAACCCGGCACCGACGACCTCCGCGAGAGCCCGCTGGTCGAACTGGCGGAGAGACTCTTCGGCAAGGGCTACGACCTGCGGATCTACGACGCCAACGTGAGCCTGTCCCGGCTGCTCGGCGCGAACCGCCAGTACATCGAGACCCGGCTGCCGCATCTCGGGCAGCTGCTCGCGGACTCCGTCGGCGAGGTGCTGGAGCACGCCGAGGTGTGCCTGGTCGGGACCAGAGATCCGGAAGTGCTGTCGGCTCTGCCCCATGGCGCCGACGGCCCGGCGATTGTCGACCTCATCCATCTTCCCGACGCCGAGAGGCGTCGGACCGAACCGGGGTACATGGGTCTTGCTTGGTAACACGACCAGCGGCGAACGGGCAGACCGGCGTGCGCTGATCCTGGTGGAGAACCTGTCGGTGCCGTTCGACCGGCGGGTGTGGCAGGAGTGCACGACGCTGCGCGACGCCGGTTGGACGGTGCACGTCATCTGTCCTCAGGGGAGTAAGCGGGACACGGAGGCGGAGGCGGAGATCGACGGGGTGCGGATCCACCGCTACCCACTGCGCGCCGCCACCGGAGGGCCGGCCGGCTACCTGCGGGAGTACGGATCGGCGTTGTGGCACACGGTACGGCTGGCCCGGAAGGTCGGCCCGGTCGACGTGGTCCACGCCTGCAACCCGCCCGACCTGCTGTTCCTGCCGGCTCTGTGGCTGAAGCGGCGCGGAGCACGGTTCGTCTTCGACCAGCACGACCTGGTGCCCGAGCTGTACCTCTCCCGGTTCGACCGGGGCCAGGACCTGCTCTACCGCGCCGTGTGCGCGCTGGAACGGATGACCTACCGGGCCGCGGACGTCGTACTCGCCACCAACGAGAGCTACCGGGACGTCGCGGTGCGCCGTGGCGGTCGGCGGCCGGACGACGTCTTCGTGGTGCGCAGCGCACCCGACGTCGACCGGTTCCACCCCGTACCACCCGAGCCGGAGCTGAAGCGCGGCAAGCCTCATCTGCTGTGCTACCTCGGCGTCATGGGCCCGCAGGACGGCGTCGACTACGCCTTGCGGGCCCTCGCGAAGCTGCGCGACGAGGTCGGGCGCAGCGACTGGCACGCGGTGTTCGTCGGCGGCGGCGACACCTTCGACGCGATGGTGGAGCTGTCCCGGCGGCTCGGACTCTCGGAACAGGTGCAGTTCACCGGGCGCATTCCGGACGCCGATCTGGTGCGCTACCTGTCCACCGCGGACGTGTGCCTCTCCCCCGACCCGCACAATCCGCTCAACGACGTGTCGACCATGAACAAGGTCCTGGAGTACATGGTGATGGGCCGGCCGATCGTCTCCTTCGACCTCCGGGAGGCGCGGGTCTCGGCCGGTGACGCCGCCGTCTACGCGCCCGCCAACGACGAGGCCGAGTTCGCCCGGCTCATCGCGCTGCTGCTGGACGATCCGGAGCAGCGGGCCCACATGGGCAAGATCGGCCAGGAGCGGATCAGTGGGCCGCTCTCCTGGCGGAACTCCCAGAGATCGCTGCTCGCGGCCTACGCCGCTGCCCGCCGCAACGCTCGGGTGTCGACGGGCGACCCGGACCGGGCAGGGCGGAGGCCGCGCCGTTGAGCGATGACACGATACGCCTGGCCACGATCGGACGGATTGTCCGTCGGCGCTGGCGGCTCCTCACCATCCTCACGGTGGTGGGTGCGCTCGTCGGCTACGGCACCTCGCTGCTGTTCCCGCCGCGCTACACGACGTCGGCGTCGGTACTGCTGCCGGGGGCGTGGGAACAGCGCGAGCTGCTGACCCAGACGGAGATCGCGACCAGTTCGGTGGTGGTCGACCGTGCGGCCGCCACGCTCGGCTGGACCGGGGTCAACGGCAGCGATCTGCGGAACCAGGTGAGCGCCAAGGCCTCCGACGGCAACATCATCAAGATCTCGGGCACGGCCGACACCCCGGAGCGCGCGCAGCAGCTCTCCGACCAGGTGGCCCAGCAGTTCGTCACGTTCGCCGCGCGGATCGTGGACGCCAACACCGACCCCGAGGCGTCGGCGCAACTCGACGAACTGCGGCAGATGGTGGTGCAGACCAGCCGCCGCATCACCGAGCTGGCCGATGCGACCGATCCGGGACAGACCGTGGAGAGCGTCCAGACCCGCACCGAGCTCGAGAAGCTGCGCACCTCACTGCAGGGCGCCATCAACAAGCTGGACCAGGCCGACCCGGCCGCCAACAAGGCCAACATGGTCGTCATGGGACCGGCGGCCCGGCCGGCCGGAGAGGCACCGCCGACGAGGACGCAGCTCATCGTCGCCGGGGCACTGCTGTTCTTCCTGCTCGCGGTCATCGGCCATCTCACCGCCGCCCGGATGAGTCGCCGGCTGCGCACCCAGCCGGAGATCGCCGCGGCGCTGGGCTCGGCGCTCCTCGGCACCGTCGACGTACCCGACGAACGGCCCGCGCAGCGGCCGGAAGGCCGTGGCCCGCGGGCCCGGATCCGCCGGCTGCTGGGCGTCGACACCAGATGGGACGTACCTGCCCCGCAGACGTCCGGCGACGACGCCGGCAGACAGATCCGCTACCGGCGGGTGTGCGCCCGTCTCCGGGACCAGCTGCCGGCTCCCCGGCGACTGCTGGTTGTCGTCCCGGAGGGCGACGAGATCGCCCTCCGGGCCGCCGGGCAGCTCGTCACCGCGGCCGAGAACGATCCTTCCCCGGGCTCTTCGGGCAGGAGATGCCCCATGCTGCGGGTGGTGGGGGTTTCGGTGTCCCAGCCGATGGTGCCGGACCGCGACAACGAGTCCGGCGCCCTGGTCGTGCTCAGCGCGGGCAGCTGGACCGCCGAGGAACTCGGCGGCATCGCCGAGGCGTGTGCGGACGCCAAGCACGAGATCGTCGGCGTCGTCCTCGCCGCCGCGGTCCGGGTCCGTTCGACGCGGTCCACCGGCCTGCCGCGGGATGCCGCCACACCGGCGCTCGCGGTCGGCGCGGACGCGACGGGAGGTTCAGGGTGACGACGAGTACGACTTCGCAGTCGTCGGCCGCTGCTCCGCTGCTCGACCTTCAGGCGCTGGTGGTGGCGGTGCGCAGACGGCGCCGCCTGTGGTGCTCCGCGGCGCTGCTGGGGCTGCTCATCGGCGCGGCCGTGGCGTTCCTGCTGCCACCACCGCCGACCGCGGTGACCAAGGTGCTGGTCGCGCATCAGGCCGACCAGCCGAACGACCCCGGAACGCTGATCCGCACCGACGTCGGACTGCTGCAGACCACGCGGATCGCCGGTGCGGCCCTGAAGTCCCTCGGCTCCCCGGAAAAACCGGAGGACTTCATGCGGGACTACGGGGGGATCGGCCTGACCAACAACCTGCTGCAGATCACTGTGACGGGTGACAGCGACGCGGAGGCGATCGCCCGCGCCAAGGCGCTGGCCGACGCGTTCGTCGCGGACCATGTGAGGCGGATACAGGAAGCCGCCAAGGCCGAGTCCCAGGCCCTGCTCGACCAGCGTGACCGCATGCGGGCCGATCTCGCCAAGGTCAACAAGTCGATCGGGAACAGCTCCTCGGACGGTGGGCCGAAGGCGTCGGCCGACCTGGAGTCGCTCTTCGCCCGCCGGGCCGAACTCACCTCGCGGATCACCGACTTCGGCCAGCGTGCCGCCGAGGCACGCATCGGCGCGCCCCAACTCGTCGCCGGCACACAGGTGGTGGACGCCCCACGCGCGGTGCCGCACTCCCTGCCCAGAACCGCTGCCACCAACGCCGTGATCGGGCTCGTCCTCGGGCTCGTCCTCGGACTCGTGGTGGCCGCGGTCGGCACGGTGGTGGCGGACCGCCCCGTGCTGCGCCGGGAGATCGCGGCGAACCTCGGCGCCTCGGTCATCGCGGAGCTGCCCCGCCGCCCGGCCCGGCTGTGGCGGCGCCGGCGGGTCCGGGCGGCACGTGAACGGCTCACCGCGTCACTGGCCCGCACCGTGCGCAACTCCCCGGAACCGGTGTCGCTGCTGGAACTGGGCTGTGTGCGCGGCACGAGCGCGATCGCCCTGGATCTCGCCAGGGCCCTGGCGGCGGAGGGACCGGTGGTCGTCATCGACGGTCTGCCCGGCCTTCAGCTCGCCAACCGCCGTACCAAGCCGGGAGATCCGACCGTGGTCAGCGGCGAGCGTGCCCCGGCCGTGTCGCATCAGGAGAGCCGGGTCGGCGTCGGCTCGGTGGCGCCCGGCACGGCGTGGACCGACCTCCAGTACCTCGGCACCCGGACCGTGCTCGTCGTGCGTGCCGGACACGGCAGCGCCGCATGGCTGCACACCGTGGCGCGGCAGCTCGCGGACCAGGCCATCGCGGTGATCGGCGTGGTGCTGATCGACCCCGATCCGCGTGACCGGACCGACGGCACGCTGTGGGACGGGCTGCACACCGCGCTGCGCGGCCGGAGCGAGCGGCCGGCCCGACACAACGGGGCGGACCGGCAGCGGGCCGAGCAGCTGCCGATGCGGGCGGCACGCGTCCCGGACAACGACCAGGAGGCGCGCTAGACATGTGTGGCATCGCAGGCACTTACCGCTGGCCGGACGGGAAGGTCGTGGCCGACCGGCTCACCGATGTCCTCGCCCACCGCGGTCCGGACGGGGCGGGCCGGTACAGCCACCCCGTCGGTGACGGCGAAGTGCACCTCGGGCACCGTCGGCTGGCCATCGTGGACCTGTCCGGGACCGGCGCCCAGCCGATGGCCTCGGACGGCCTGGTCCTGACGTACAACGGCGAGCTGTACAACGCGCCCGAGCTGCGTGCCGAACTGGCGGCCGCCGGGGTGCGCTTCCGCGGTACCTCCGACACCGAGGTGCTGCTCGAGGCCTGGCGGCGCTGGGGCACGGACTGCCTGCCCCGGCTGCGCGGCATGTTCGCGTTCGGGATCTTCGACGAGCGGACCGGTGAGCTGGTGCTGGCCCGCGACCAGCTCGGCATCAAGCCGCTGTTCCTGCTCCGGCGCGGCGAGGGTCTGGTGTTCGCCTCCGAGCTCAAGGCGCTCGCCGCCGTGACCGGTGGTTCGCTGGAGGTGGACCACGCGGCGCTGGTGGCCTCGCTGCTGTACTACTGGGTGCCGGACTCGCGGTGCGCGTTTCGCGAGGCGGAGAAGCTGCCGCCGGGGAGCTGGCTCCGGTGCCGGCCCGACGGCCGGGTGGAGCGCGGCCGGTACTGGAATCTGAGAGACGTCGCCGCCGAGGGCCGGGAGCGGTCCCGCAGCGGCGAACAGCCGGACCTGGCTGCCATCGTCGAGGAGTCGACCCGGCGGCACATGCTCTCGGACGTACCCGTGGCGACCTTCCTCTCCGGCGGTCTCGACTCCAGCTATCTGACCGCGCTCGCGGCCCGCCACCAGCCCGGGATCTCGGCCTACACGATCGGGTTCCGCCCCGAGGACGCCAGGTTCGAGGCGATGCCGGACGACCTGCGCTATGCGCGGCAGGTGGCCGAGCGGTTCGGCGTCGACCTGCACGAGATCGAGATCGCTCCGAACGTGCTCGACCTGCTGCCGCGGATGACGTACGCCCTGGACGAGCCGATCGGCGACCCGGCCGCGATCAACACGTTCCTGATCTGCTCGGCCGCCCGGGAGGCCGGGGTCAAGGTGATGCTCTCGGGGATGGGTGCCGACGAGCTGTTCGCCGGCTACCGAAAGCACCTGGCCAACACGATCGCGCTGCGCTACCAGCGCATCCCGCGGCCCCTGCGGCGCGGCCTGTCCAGGGCCGTGGACCGGCTGCCGGTCGCCACGGCCCGCCGGGGCTACCGGTCGGTGCGCTTCGCCAAGCGGTTCCTCTCCTTCGCCGACCTGCCGGAGGAGACCGCGTTCCGGCGCAGCTACACCATGTACGACCAGGAGGAGCTGCTCGCCCTGATCGATCCGGACCTGGCCGGGACGGTCGATGACGTGCTGACCGAGCACGCGGACGTCTACCAGGACAACGACCTCGACGACTTCGTCAACCGCATGTGCCTGGGCGACGCCCGGATGTTCCTGCCGGGCCTGAACCTCGCCTACACGGACCGGTCGAGCATGGCCGCGTCGACCGAGGTGCGGGTGCCGTACGTGGACGTCGAGGTGGTCAGGGCGGCGTTCGCCGTGCCCGGTGACCGCAAGATCGTCGGACGGCAGGGCAAGGCCGTCCTCAAGGAGGCAGCCACCTCAGTCCTGCCCCGGGAGATCGTGTACCGGCCGAAGGGCCTGTTCAGCGCACCGCTGCGGGCCTGGATGAGCCGGGATCTGGCACCGCTGGTGCGCGAGGTGGTGAACGACGGCGTGCTCGTCGGTTCCGGGTTCCTGCGCCGCGACGCGCTGGCGCGGATGGTCGCCGAGGACGCGGCCGGGCAGCGGGACTTCTCCAAGCATCTCTGGCATGTGCTGACCCTCGAGTACTGGTACCGCGACGCGACCTCCGGGTCCGGCCAGAACGCTCGCTCGGCAGCGTAGAAGACAGCTCAGAAACAAGGGGACTTCGGGTGAAACAGGTAGTGCAGAACTACAAGAGCGGCGAGCTTGCGGTGCTCGACGTACCGGTGCCGGGGTGCAAGCCGGGCGGTGTGCTGGTCCGCACCGCCTACTCGCTGATATCCACCGGGACCGAGCTCATGAAGGTGTCCGAGGCCGGCATGTCGATGCTGGGCAAGGCCCGCTCCCGGCCGGACCAGGTGGCCAAGGTCATGCAGAGCGTGGCCACCAACGGAGTGCCCGCCACTTACCGCAAGGTGATGGGCAAGCTGGACTCGTACACGCCGCTCGGCTACTCGCTGTGCGGGGTGGTCGAGCAGGTCGGCGCCGGGATCGACGACGTGAAGGTCGGCGACCTCGTGTCCTGCGCCGGCAACGAGCACGCGCTGCACGCCGAGTTGAACTGGGTGCCGAAGAACCTCTACACCCCGGTGCCGGACGGCCTCGCGCCGCGGCACGCGGCCTTCGGCACCGTCGGGTCGATCGCGATGCAGGGCGTCCGCCAGGGCGAGCCGCAGCTCGGCGAGGTGGCGCTGGTCATCGGCCTCGGGCTGATCGGGCAGCTCGTGGTGCAGCTCCTCGGTGCCGCGGGAGTCCGCGTCGTCGGGGTCGACCCCGACCCGGCGCGCTGCGAGCTCGCCGAGCGTCTGGGCGCCGCCGCCTGCGGCGATCCCGCGTCCGCGGCCGTGGAGGCCGCCGTCGCCGAACTCACCGGCGGTCATGGCGTGGACCAGGTGTACCTGGCCGCCGGTGGCGGCAGCAACCAGCCCGTCGAGCTGGCCGCGCGGCTCTGCCGGGACCGCGGCCGGGTCGTCGACATCGGCAAGTGCCGACTGGACCTGCCGTGGAACGCGTACTACGAGAAGGAGCTCGACGTCCGGTTCTCCCGCTCGTACGGCCCCGGGCGCTACGACCCGGAGTACGAGCTCGAAGGCCGGGACTACCCGATCGGCTACGTGCGCTGGACCGAGCGCCGCAACCTGGCGTGCTTCCTCGATCTCCTCGCCCGCGGCAGCGTCGACGTGGAGCCCCTGGTCTCCCACGTCGCCGACTTCGACGCCGCCGTCGAGACGTACCAGCGCCTGAAGGACGGCGATCTGAAGGCCGTGGCCGTGCTGTTCCGGTACCAGGCACACGCCACGGAGGCGGAGGCCGCCCCGGTGGTGGCCGTGCCCGCGGTGCGACGCGGCGGCGGGACCTCCGCCCCGGCCCGGGCCGCGAAGGCGCCGGTGCGGCTGGCGTTCGTGGGCGCGGGAAACTACGCGACGTCGATGCTGCTGCCGCACCTGGCACAGCGCGACGGCGTCGAGTTGTCCACGGTCGTCACCACGACGGCGCTGTCCGCGGCCAACGCGAAGCGGAAGTTCGGCTTCGCCGAGGCGACCACCGATCTCGATGCCGTGCTCGGGGACAAGTCCATCGACGCGGTGTTCGTCGTCACCCGGCACAGCTCGCACGCCGAACTGACCCGGCAGGCGCTGCTGGCCGGCAAGACGGTGTTCGTGGAGAAGCCGCTGGCACTCACCGAGAACGAGCTGGCCGGCGTGCTCGCGGCGGTCGAGGAATCCGGCAACGACCGGCTGCAGGTGGGCTTCAACCGCCGGTTCGCGCCGCTGCTGCAGGAGGCCAGGAAGCGGTTCGGCACCCGGACCGGTCCGGCGAGCCTTCGCTACCTGGTCAACGCGGGCCGGCTGCAACACGGCAGCTGGTACCTCCAACAGGGCACCGAGGGCTCGCGGTTCGCCGGTGAGGGCGGACACTTCATCGACACGGCGAGCTGGCTGCTGGAGGCCGACCCGGTCTCGGTGTACGCGACCGCCACGTCCGGCAACGACGACCTCCAGGTCGTGCTGCACTACCCGGACGGGTCCACGGCCACCATCAGCTATGTCACCACCGGCCCGGCCGGCTTCCCCAAGGAGACGCTGGACCTGGTCGCGGACGGCCGCGCGCTGCGGCTCGACGACTTCGTCCGCGCCTCGGTCTACGGCCGTAGGCGGTGGGTCAGTTCGCGGCTGCCCAAGGCCCGGGACAAGGGCCAGTCCGCAGAACTGGCCGCGTTCATCAGGGCCGTGCGGACCGGCGGCCCGATGCCGGTGCCGCTGGAGTCGCTGGTCGCGACCACGGCGGCCACCCTCGCCGTACAGGCCGGTCTGGCCGGCGGCGCGCCGGTGACGTTGGCGAGGGCGCGATGACGGTGAGCGCGGGGGGTGCGGGCTGGTACCTGCGGCGGCTGTCCCGGATGGGTCCGCGGGAGGTCGGCGGCCGGGTGGGCGACGCGGTGCGCAGGCGGCGGTGGCGGTCGGCCCCGCCGGACGGCCCGAGCGTGACCGGCGCCCGGTTCACCGCCGTACTGCCCGCGGGGACGATCGCCGCGGTGCCACCGGACGCCGCGAAGCGTCTCATCGCCGAGGCGGACCGGCTGATGGCCGGGCACGCCGAGTACTTCGGGGTGGGCCGCGACGACCTGGCCGACCCGGACTGGTGCTACGACCCGAAGACCGGGCGCCGGGCGCCGTGGGGCTACGCCTTCGACGTGCCGTACCGGAACGAGGACGCGGTCGGGGACATCAAGCAGATCTGGGAGCTGTCCCGGCACCAGTACCTGACCGTGCTCGCCGCCGCCTACGCGGTCACCGGGGACGAGCGGTACGCCGAGCGGGTGGCCGGGCATCTGCGCTCGTGGTGGGCGGCCAACGCGCCGCTGCGCGGAGTGCACTGGACCAGCGGCATCGAGCTGGGGATCCGGCTGCTGTCCTGGGTGTGGATCCGCCGGCTGCTCGACGGCTGGCCGGGCGCGGCCGGGCTGTTCGAGGGCAACCCGGTGGCACTCCGCCAGATCTGGCACCACCAGCGCTGGCTGGCCGCCTTCCCCAGCCGGGGGTCTTCGGCGAACAACCACGTCATCGCCGAGGCCGCCGGGCAGTTCGCCGCGGCCTGTGCGTTCGGGTGGTTCCCCGCCTCGGCACGCTGGCGGGCCGACGCGCTGCGGTCGCTGGAGCGGCAGTTGCGGGGCAACACCTTCGCCTCCGGCCTCAACCGCGAGCTGGCCACCGAGTACCACGGACTGGTGCTGGAACTCGGCCTGGCCGCGGTGGCCGAGGCGGACACCGCCGGCGTGCCGGTCCCCGCGTCGATCCGGCTGGTGCTGCTGCGGATGACCGACGCGCTCGCGGCCATCGTGGACAACCGGCTGCGGCCGCCGCGCCAGGGGGACGCGGACGACGGGCACGGGCTGGTCGTGGACGGCACGGGCACCGACCGCTGGGCCTCGCTGCTGGCCACCGGGGACGCCGTGTTCGGCCGGCTCGCCTGGTGGCCGACGGTGACCGGCACCGATGTGCGCACCCCGCTGCTGGCCGCGCTCATCCGGTCGTACCCGAAGAACGGAACGGCGCCGGCCGTGTCCCGCCCGGCGAGTCGGCCGGCCCATTTCGCCGACGCGGGCATGACCATCCTGCGCGGTCCGGAGGAGATCTGGTGCCGCTGCGACGGTGGTCCGCACGGATTCCTGTCCATCGCCGCGCACGCCCACGCGGACGCGCTGTCCGTGGAGGTCCGGCACGACGGGGTCGACGTGCTCGCCGACCCGGGTACGTTCTGCTACCACGGGCAGCCCGAGTGGCGGCAGTACTTCCGGTCGACGCTCGGCCACAACACCCTGCAGTTGGACGGGGACGACCAGTCCGTCTCCGGCGGCCCGTTCCTGTGGACCCGGCATGCCCGCAGCAGCGTCCTGGTCGCGGACCCGTCCGACGCCTCCGACGTGGGAGCGGTCCGCTGGTGCGCCGAACACGACGGCTACCAGGGCTCCTTGCACCGCCGCCGGGTGGAGCTGACGGCCGCGAGCCAGGAGCTGAGAGTGGTCGACGAGGTGCGCGGCCCGCGCCGGGCCGTGCGCCTGGCGTTCCACCTCGGCCCGGCGATCGCCGCGGACCTGGTGGACAACCGGGCCCAGCTCACCTGGACCCGGGACGGCGAGGACCGCTCCGCGACGCTCGACCTGCCCGGGCAGCTGACCTGGCGGGCGCACCGCGGCGAGAGCGAGCCGCCGCTGGGCTGGTACTCCCCCGGTTTCGGCCGCAAGGAACCCGCCACAACGCTGGTCGGCACCGGCTTCGTCGACGGCACCGCGCCGTCGGGCGAGTTCACCACCGTACTCAGGTTCCGCGGCTAGGGGCCTGTGATGGATCTTCGTGGAGGAAGGAGCACCCGCCGCGCGGCGACCGCGCGTGGGGGATTCAAGTGGCGGCACTGGGCGTTACCGGCGGCACTGCTGGTGCTGGCCCTGTCCGCGACGACCGGCTGTGAGAGCACGCCGGGCACGCGGCCGAAACCGACCGCCGCGCCGCCCACGTCCGTGGCCCGGGTGTGCGCCCAACCCGCGGCCGGGCCGGCGAAGGCGCCGGCCGGCGCGGTGACGGTCGACCCCACGGTCACCGGTGACCTGGCCGCGAAGACCAAGAGCAGCCCCCCGCACACCACGTTCTGGCTTCGGCCGGGCAGGCACCGGCTCGAACCGGACCGCTACGCCCAGGTCGTCCCCAAGGAGGGGGACATCTACCTCGGCGCGCCGGGCGCGGTGCTCGACGGCCGGAAGACCAACCAGTACGCGTTCGGCGGCACCGCCCGCGACGTCACCATCCGCCACCTGACCGTGCAGGGATTCGTCGCGCCGCGCGACGAGGGCGTGGTCAACCACGACTCGGCCGACGGGTGGGTGATCGAGCACGCGACTATCCAGTACAACTCCGGCGCCGGGCTGATGGCCGGGGCCCGCCAGCGCGTCCGCGCCAGCTGCCTGCGCGGCAACGGTCAGTACGGCATGAACGCCTACAAGGCCAACGGCCCCATCAGCGGCCTGCTGGTCGAGGGCAACGAGATCGTGGGCAACAACAGGGACGACTGGGAACGGCGGCAGCCGGGCTGCGGCTGCACCGGAGGCGTCAAGTTCTGGGCCGTCAACGGCGCCGACGTACTCCGCAACTGGGTGCACGACAACCGCGGAGCCGGGTTGTGGGCGGACACCAACAACAACGACTTCCGCATCGAGGACAACGTCCTCGAGGCCAACGACGGTGCCGCGCTGATCTACGAGACCAGCTACAACGCGGTCATCCGGAGGAACACGATCAGGCGGAACAACTGGGTCGAGGGCCGCAAGTACGCCGACCGCGGCGACAACTTCCCGTTCGCGACCGTCTACCTGTCCGAGTCCGGCGGCGAACCACGGGTCCCGGCCCGCACGGACAAGATCGAGATCTATCGGAACGTGCTGGAGAACAACTGGTCCGGGATCACTCTGTGGGAGAACGCCGACCGGTTCTGCAACAGCCCGGCCAACACCTCGTCCGGTGACTGCACGTTGCTGGTGAAGAACACCGGCCGCTGCGCACGGCCGGCGATCGCCACCGCACCGCTCTACGCCGACTGCCGTTGGAAGACCCAGCGGGTGGACATCCACGGCAACCGCTTCGTGCTGGACAAGTCCGTCGTCGGCTGCACGGTGAAGTGCGACCGCATGGCGGTGCTGGCCAACTACGGCACCTATCCGGACTGGTCGCCGTACCAGGGCGAGCGAGTGGCCGAGGCGATCACCGGCAGGCAGCACAACCGCTGGCACGACAACGCCTACGTCGGCCCATGGAAGTTCGTCGCCCACGACCCGAGCCGGATACTCGACTTCACGCAGTGGCAGGGCACGCCGTACCAGCAGGACGCGGGCAGCACCTTCCGTGCACAGGGCGGTGGTTGAGATGAGCCCCGACCACACGGACCACTCGCCGAGGATCGTCGGGGCGGCCTGGGGGCTGCTGATCCTCAACACGCTCGGCTCCGCTGGAGCGAAGACCATCGTCCCGCTGCCCCGCTCCCTCATCCAGATGGCCACCATGGGGTCGCTGGTCGCCGCGTTCGCGCTGGCGCTCATGGTCAATCTCCGGCTGCGCATCCGACCCAGCGCCTACGTCCTCCTGCTCACCCTGCTGCTGGTGCCGAGCGTGATCTCCAGCGCGAACCTGGAGTCCGGGTTCGGCGCGCTGTTCCGCTGCGCCCGGCTGGCTCTCTTCGTCGGCACACTGTGGCTGCTCAGCCGCTGGTGGGACGGCGGCCTCACCTTCGTCCGGCACCACATCCGGATGTACTTCGCGGTGCTCGGGTCGGTGGCCGCCGGCCTGGTCATCTCACCGGGCGCGGCGCTGCCCGACCTCTACGGCGGGCGGCTGGTCGGCGCGTTGTGGCCGCTCACCCCGCCGCAGATCGGACAGTACGCCGCGGTGATCATCGGACTCACCGTGCTGCTCGTTCTGGACCACCGGGCCGACGGCACCAGCGCGGCGCTGGTCATCGTGCCCTCACTCGTCCTGCTCGCCCTGACCCATACCCGGACGGCCACGCTCGGCCTGCTCGTCGGGCTGGCGCTGGCGATCGGCTCGCTCATCCTGACCAGCGCCGCCGCCCGCCGGTTCTTCGCCTGGGCGGTGCTGTGCGCCGTCGTGGCCGCGGTGGGGTTCGCCTCCGCGCTGCAGGCGTGGTTCCTGCGCGGGCAGAGCCAGGAGAACTTCACCAGTCTCACCGGTCGCGCCAAGGTCTGGGACGCCCTGCTGGCGGCACCGCGGACGACCACGGAGTACCTGTTCGGCATGGGCCTGGGCGACAAGTCGTTCGGCGGTCTGCCGATCGACAACAGCTGGCTGGCCGTCTACAACGAGCAGGGAGTGACCGGCGTCGGCCTGGTGGCGGCGATCATCGTCGTGCTGGGCGGCGTCGCGTTGCTGCGGCCACCGTCGCTGTCGAGGGCCTGCGCGATCTTCCTGATCAGCTACTGCGCGATCGCCTCGTACACCGAGGCCGGACTGGGCGACGCCTCGCCGTATCTGCTGCACCTGGCCGTGGCCGCCTCGCTGCTGGCGACACCTGCCCCGGCCGCTCCCCTCCCGGCGCCCGAGGTTCCTCGACGACGCGTCCCGCGATGGGCCCAGAGATCGGACGTGACCTGAACATGCACAGCATTCGCGTTCTGGTGGTACACAACCGCTACGCCTCGGCGCAGCCCAGCGGGGAGAACAAGGTCGTCGACCAGGAGGTGGCGCTGCTGCGCGCGGCCGGCCACCAGGTCGAGTTGTTCGAGCGGCGCAGCGACGACATCGCCGCCCGGTCCCTGCCGGGCAAGGTCGCGGTGCCGCTCCTGGTGCCGTGGAACCCGGCGGTGCGCAGGGAACTCGCCGACCGGCTGCGCACCGAGCGGCCGGACGTGGTGCACATCCACAACGTCTTCCCGCTCCTGTCGCCGGCGGTGCTGGCCGCCTGCGCCGACGCCGGTGTGCCCGCCGTCGCCACGCTGCACAACTACACCCAGGTCTGCCCGCCCGGCACATTGCAACGCGACGGCCGGCCGTGCACCGAGTGCGTCGGCGCCACGCCGCTGCCCGCCGTCCGGCACGGCTGTTACCGCAACTCCCGGCTGGCGACGGTGCCGCTCGCGGTCAGCATGTCGGTCAACCGGCGGCGGTGGTGGACCGGTGTGGAGCGGTTCTTCTGCATCTCCGAGGCCCAGCGCGACGTGCTGGTGCGCTCGGGGATGCCGGCCGAGCGGCTGGCGGTGAAGCACAACTTCGTGCCCGACCCGGGCACGCGCCGGACGGACGACGGTGAGCACGTGCTCTATCTCGGCCGCCTCGCGGAGGCCAAGGGCGTACGGCTGCTCATGGCCGCGTGGGACGAACTCGCCGCCGGCGGCGGGGTGGGCGTCCCGCTCGTGATCGCCGGTACGGGGCCGCTGGAGGCGGAGGTGACCGCCTGGGCGGCGGGCCGGGACGACGTCCGCTACGTCGGCCTCTACGACACGGAGCAGTGCCGGCAGGCCATCGCGCGGTCGGTCGCGGTGGTGGCTCCGTCGACGTGGCTGGAGGCGTTCGGGCTGGTGGTCGTGGAGGCGATGGCGGCCGGGGTGCCCACCGTCGCCGCCGGTCACGGCGCCTTCGTCGAACTCGTCGAGGACGGGGTGACCGGGCTGCTGCACCGGCCGGGCGAGTCCGCCTCGCTCGCGTCCCACATACGCCGGATCGCGGTCGAACAGGACCGCAACCGGGAGATGGGCCAGGCGGCCCGGCGCCGTTACGAGCAGGGCTTCAGCCCGGCCGTCGGCCTTGAGCGCCTGGTGGAGGGGTACCGCACCGCGATCGCGGGACGGTCAGGCGGCGGGGACGGCCCGCCGCCGGTGGGGAACGGAAACACTGGCTCGCGGTGGGGGTCCCGCGCGAGCAGGGATGGGGGCAGCAGATGACACGATGCCGACTGTGCGGCTCGGCGACGCTGGCGAGCGTCGTCGATCTGGGGGCGACCCCGCCGTGCGAGAGCTTTCTCGCCGCGGACCAACTGGACCAGCCGGAACCGGCGTACCCGCTGCATCTGCGGGTCTGCACCGACTGCTGGCTCGCGCAGATACCTCCGCTGATCACACCGGAGGAGACGTTCAGCGAGTACGCGTACTTCTCCTCCTACTCGACCTCCTGGGTGGAGCACGCGCGCACGTTCGTCGCCGACGCCGTACAGCGGGTGGGGCTCGGCTCCGACGCCTTCGTGGTCGAGGTCGCGAGCAACGACGGTTATCTGCTGAGGCACGTGGTGGACCGGGGGATCCGCTGCCTCGGCATCGAGCCCTCGGTGAACGTCGGCGCCGCGGCGCGGGACGCGGGTGTGCCCACGCTCACGAGGTTCCTCGACCCGGCCACCGGCGCCGACGTCCGCGCCGAGCACGGCGCGGCGAACCTGGTCGTGGCCAACAACGTGTACGCGCACATCCCCGACGTGGTCGGGTTCACGCAGGGGCTGCGCGCCCTGGTCGCCGACGACGGCTGGGTCTCCATCGAGGTGCAGCACCTGCTGACCCTGATCGAGGAGAACCAGTACGACACGATCTACCACGAGCACTTCCAGTACTACACGGTCGCCTCCGCGATCCGGGCGCTGGCGAGCGGCGGACTCACCCTCGTGGACGTCGAGCTGCTGCCCACGCACGGCGGCTCCATCCGGCTGTGGGCCCGGCCGGCCGAGGTGGCGGGCGAGCCGACGCAGCGGGTGGCCGACGTGCTGGCCCGGGAGAAGGCCGCCGGGCTGCAGGAGCTGTCCGGGTACACCGAGTTCTCCGCCCGGGTGGCCAAGGTGCGCCGGGACCTGCTGCGGTTCCTCATCGAGGCGGCCGAGCGCGGCGAGACGGTCGTCGGCTACGGCGCCCCGGGCAAGGGCAACACCCTGCTCAACCACTGCGGTATCCGGCCCGACCTGCTGCCGTACACGGTCGACCGCAACCCCTACAAGCACGGCCGGTTCACCCCGGGCACCCGTATCCCGATCCTGCCGCCCGAGCAGATAGCCGTCGACAAACCGGACTACGTCCTCGTCCTGCCGTGGAACCTGCGGGCCGAGCTGGTCGAGCAGCTGTCGTTCGTGCACGACTGGGGCGGCCGACTGGTCTTCCCCATACCGGAACTGAGCATTGTCGAGGTCAAGGCATGAAGGTCGTCCTGTTCTGCGGCGGTTACGGGATGCGGATGCGGAGCGGTGCCGCAGACGACGTGCCCAAGCCGATGGCGATGGTCGGCCCGCGTCCGCTGATCTGGCACGTCATGCGCTACTACGCGCACTTCGGGCACACGGAGTTCATCCTGTGCCTCGGGTACGGGGCACACCACATCAAGAACTTCTTCCTCAACTACGAGGAGACGACGTCCAACGACTTCGTGCTGCGGGGCGGGCGGACGGAGCTGCTGTCCACCGACATCGCCTCCTGGACGATCACGTTCGCGCAGACCGGCATCGAGTCGCCGATCGGGGAGCGGCTGCGCCGGGTGCGGCACCACCTGGACGGCGACGAGATGTTCCTCGCCAACTACGCCGACGTGCTCACCGACGCCCCGCTGCCCGAGATGATCGACCGGTTCGCCCAGCGCGACGCCGGTGCGTCGATGATGGTGGTGCCGCCGCAGTCCTCGTTCCACTGCGTGGACCTGGGCGAGGACGGCCTGGTGGGGGGCATCACCGCGGTGAGTGACATGCCGCTGTGGGAGAACGGCGGCTACTTCGTGCTGCGCCAGGAGGTCTTCGACCACATCCCGGAGAACGGGGACCTGGTCGCCGACGGCTGTGCCCAACTGGCCAAGCGCGGAAGGCTGGTGGCACACCAGCACCGCGGCTTCTGGAAGCCGACCGACACCGTGAAGGAGCGTGCCGCGCTCGACGACGCCTACACCCGGGGCGACCGCCCGTGGGCCGTGTGGGAACACGGCGGCGCGGGGGCGGGCGCGACCGGAAGCCGGGCCGGCGCCGGGACGGGGACCGCGTGATCCGCCTGGGGGCCGAGCGCCTGGGCAGGATCGTCGCGGTGGGCGCGCACTGCGACGACATTGCCATCGGCGCGGGCGGCACGCTGCTGACGATGTGCCTCGCGCGACCGGGCATCCGCGTCGACGTGCTGGTCCTGTCCGGTGGTGGCAGCGAGCGTGAGCAGGAGGAGCAGGCCGCGCTCGCCGCCTTCTGCCCGGGCGCCGATCTGCGGCTGACCGTGCACAAGCTGCCGGACGGGCGTCTGCCCGCGCACTGGGACGAGGCCAAGTCCGCGGTCGAGGAGCTGCGCGGGCAGACCGATCCGGATCTCGTCCTCGCCCCGCGTACCGATGACGCGCACCAGGATCACCGCGGTCTGGCGAAGCTGATGACCACCGCGTTCCGCGACCACCTGGTGCTCGGCTACGAGATCGTCAAGTGGGACGGTGATCTCGGCCGTCCGTCGGTGTACCAGCCGCTGTCGCCGGAGATCGCGGAACGGAAGGTGCGGCTGCTGCAGGAGCACTACCCCTCGCAGCGGCACCGGCCCTGGTACGACCGCGAGGCCTTCCTCGGGCTGGCCCGGATCCGCGGCATCGAAAGCAACGCGCGCTACGCCGAGGCGTTCGCCGTCACCAAACTCACTCTCGACCTGGGGGAATGAACCTTGCGCGTACTGCTGACCGGACACCAGGGCTACCTGGGCTCCGTCATGGCCCCCGTACTCACGGCCGCCGGACACGAGGTCGTCGGCCTCGACGCCGGCCTGTTCGCCGACTGCGTGCTTGGCCCGTCGCCCGCGGACCCGCCGGGGCACCAGGTGGACCTGCGTGACGTCACGGCCGAACACGTGGCCGGGGTCGACGCCGTGATCCACCTGGCCGCGCTGTCCAACGACCCGCTGGGATCGCTGGCGCCCGAGCTCACCTACGACATCAACCACCACGCGTCGGTGCGGCTGGCCCGGCTGGCCCGTGAGGCCGGAGTGCGGCGCTTCCTGTACGCGTCGACATGCTCGGTCTACGGCGCCGCCGGCGGTGACGACCTGGTGTCCGAGGACGCGCCGCTGCGGCCGGTGACACCGTACGCGGAGTCCAAGGTGCGCGTGGAGGACGACCTGCACGCGCTCGCCGACGGCGACTTCAGCCCGGTGTTCATGCGCAACGCCACCGCCTTCGGCTACTCACCCCGGCTGCGCGCCGACATCGTGCTGAACAACCTGGTGGGCCACGCGCTGCTGTCCGGCGAGGTCCTGGTGCTCTCCGACGGCACCCCCTGGCGCCCGCTGGTGCACGCCGCCGACATCGCACGTGCCTTCACGGCCGCGCTGGAGGCGCCGCGGGAAGCGGTGCACGACCGGGCGTTCAACATCGGCAGCGAGTTCAACAACGTCACGGTCGCCGAGATCGCCGAGCAGGTCGCCGAGGCGGTGTCCGGTTCGAAGGTGGTGATCACCGGGGAGACCGGCGCCGACCCGCGGTCGTACCGGGTGGACTTCTCCCGGTTCCGCGCCGCGGTGCCCGGCTTCGACTGCGAGTGGACGGTGAAGCAGGGCGCGCTCGAACTCGCCGACAACTACCGGAAGTACGGCCTGACCCGGGAGGACTTCGAGCGTCGCTTCACCCGGCTGGCCGTGCTGCGCTCGGCGTCCGACGCCGGCACCGTCGACGACACCCTGCGGTGGCGCCGATGACGACGACCGGCGAGGAGATGCACGCGCTGGTCAAGCGGTTGTACCCGTTGTGCCGGAGCATCACCGGAGACGGTGTCCGCGCCACTCTCGACATCGTCGGCGAGTACATCCCGCTGCGGGTCCACGAGGTGCCGACGGGGACCCAGGTGCTCGACTGGACGGTGCCGCAGGAGTGGAACATCCGGGACGCGTACGTCGCCGACTCCACCGGCAGGCGGGTCGTCGACTTCGCCGCGTCCAGCCTGCACGTGCTCGGCTACAGCGTTCCGGTGTCGGCGACCATGCCGCTGGCGGAGCTGCGCGGACACCTGCACACCCTGCCGGACCACCCGTCCTGGGTGCCGTACCGCACCAGCTACTACAAGCCGGAGTGGGGGTTCTGCCTGGCCCAGGAGACCCTGGACGCGCTGCCGGACGGCGAGTACGAGGTGCGTATCGACTCCACGCTCGCCGACGGCCACCTCACCTACGCCGAGCACGTGGTCCCCGGACAGGTCACCGACGAGGTGATCGTCTCCTGCCACGTCTGCCACCCGTCGCTGGCCAACGACAACCTGGCCGGCATCGCGGTGGCGACGTACCTGGCCCGGGCGCTGGCGGAGCAGAGGCCTTACTACACCTACCGGTTCCTGTTCGCGCCCGGCACCATCGGGGCGATCACCTGGCTGGCCCGCAACGCGGAGCGGATCGACCGGGTCAGGCACGGGCTGGTGCTGGCCTGCGCCGGGGACCGGGGCCAACTGACGTACAAACAGAGCAGACGCGGCGACGCGGAGATCGACCGGGTGCTGCGGAATGTGCTGGACACCTCCGAACGCCCGCACCGCATCACCGAGTTCACGCCGTACGGCTACGACGAGCGGCAGTTCTGCTCCCCCGGATTCGACCTCGGCGTGGGCTCGCTCAGCCGGACCCCGTACGCCGGATATCCCGAGTACCACACCTCGGCGGACAACCCGGACTTCGTCTCCCCGGAGGCGATGGCGGACACCCTCGCCGTCTGCCGTGAGGCATTCGGCGTCCTGGACCGCAACCGGCGGTACGTCAATCTCAGCCCGTATGGCGAACCGCAGCTGGGGCGACGCGGGTTGTACGACTCGCTCGGCGGCCGCAGCGACGCGAAGCAGGCCCAGATGGCCATGCTCTGGGTGCTCAGCCTCTCCGACGGCGAGCACAGTCTGCTGGACGTCGCCGAGCGGTCCCGGCTGCCGTTCGACACCGTCGCCGCAGCGGCCGACGCCCTGTGCGGCGCCGAACTGATCAAGGCATGACGCGATGACCACCGAGGGGGAGAAGACGACGGCACCGGTGGCACCGGCCGGTGCCACCCGGCGGACCGCCAAGCGGGCCATGGTCGGCCGGCTGTCCTGGGGCCTGGCCGACCAGGCGGCCTCCAGCGTGAGCAACTTCGTGGTGGGCATCTACGTGGCCCGCTCGCTGGGGGTGACCGCGTTCGGCGTGTTCAGCCTCGCCTGGGTGACGTACGGCGTGGTGCTCAACGTCTCCCGCGGGCTGGCCACCGATCCGCTCACGGTGCGCTTCAGCGGCGCGCCGAACGCGGCCTGGCGCGGGGCGGTGGCTCGGTCGACGGGCACCGCACTCGGCGTGGGCACGGCCATCGGCACGGTGTGCCTGGTGGCCGGTCTCGGCCTCGGTGGCCGCGTGGGGCCCGCCTTCGCCGCCCTCGGTGTGATGATGCCGGGGCTGCTGCTCCAGGACGCCTGGCGGTTCTCGTTCTTCGCCGCGGGCGCCGGGCGGAAGGCGTTCGTCAACGACGTCGTGTGGGGTGTCGCGCTCGTCCCTGCCATGGTGGTTGCGGCCCGAGTGGGCAGCGTGGCCGCCTTCGTGCTGGCCTGGGGCGCGTCCGCCACGGTGGCGGCGGGGTACGGCTACGTCCAGTCCGGCATCCGGCCCCGGACGGCCGAGGCGCGCGGCTGGCTTCGCGAGCAGCGCGATCTCGGCTACCGGTACCTGGTCGAGAACGTCAGCCTCAGTGGCGCGAGCCAGCTGAGGGCGTACGGGCTCGGCGCGATCGTCGGGGTCGGCGCGGTGGGTGCGGTGCGGGGCGCCGAGCTCCTGCTCGGCCCGTTCCTGGCGGTGCTCATGGGGCTGTCGCTGGTCACCGTCCCGGAGGCGGCACGGGTGTTGCGGCGGGCCCCGCACCAACTGGGCAGGTTCTGCCTCCTCCTCGGCGGGGCGCAGGCCGTCGGCGCGCTGCTCTGGGGCGCGGCGCTGCTGCTGATGCCCGGCCGACTGGGCGAGCTGGTGCTCGGCGACGTCTGGCACTCCTCCTCGCAACTCATCGTGCAGATCACCCTCGGCGTCGCGGGCGCGGGTCTCGGTACCGGCGCGGCGGCCGGGCTGCGCGCGCTCGGCGCGGCCCGGCGCAGCCTGCGCTGCCAGCTGTTCGCCTCCGCCTGCTACGTCGGCGGCGGACTCGGCGGTGCGGCAGTCGCCGGCACGGTCGGCTCGGCCTGGGGCGTCGCCGCCGCGACCATCAGCGGCTCGGCCGTGTGGTGGCTGCAACTGCGGTCCGCCCTGCGCGAGCGCCGCCGCAATTCCATTCCCGAAGTGAGGACCGCATGACCGACCGACCCAGGCTGAGCATCGGCCTGCCCGTGTACAACGGCGAGGAGTACCTGGCCGAGTCGCTCGACGCCCTGCTCGGCCAGACCTACGAGGACTTCGAGCTGGTCATCTCCGACAACGCCTCGACCGACGGGACCCAGGAGATCTGCCGCAAGTACGCCGCGAAGGACTCCCGCATCCGCTGCCTCCGGCTGTCCCGGAACATCGGAGCCACGCCGAACCACAACCACGTGTTGGCCGAGTCCCGCGGCGAACTCTTCAAGTGGGCCTCGCACGACGACCTGTACGGCCGGGACCTCCTGCGGCGCTGCGTGGAGGCGCTGGACGAGCGGCCGGACATGATCCTCGCGCACACCGGCCAGGCGGTCATCGACAGCGACGGCCAGGTGAAGGTCCCCTACGAGTACACGCTCGCCACCGACTCCCCGAACGCCCCGGAGCGCTTCCGCAGTCTGCTGTTCGAGCCGGGCGGCGACGACTTCTACGGGGTGATGCGGACCGACGTGCTGCGCCGGGTGAAGCCGATGGACAGCTACCACCACGCGGACCGCACGTACGTCGCCGAGATCACCCTGCACGGGCCCTTCCACCAGGTTCCGGAGCTGCTGTACTTCCGCCGCGACCACCCCACCCGAGCCGAGCGGGCGAACCCTTCCAAGCGCTCCCGGTGCGTCAACCTGGACCCGCGCCGGGCAGGTCCGCTGCACCCGACGCCCCGGCTGCTCGCCGAGTACATGTGGGGCTTCGTCGCGGCGATCCGGCGGGCTCCGTTGTCCGCGGCCGACCGGCGCGCGTGCTACCGCCACCTGGCCGCGTGGATGACCAGCCGGGTACGGCCGGGCGCCGGTGAGCGGGTCGAGGACCGCGCCCCGGTGGATCCGGGCCTGCTCACGGTCTCCGTCGACGCCCTCGTCGCCGGCCGCGAGGGGAGGCAGGCATGACGGCCGCGGACAGGGCCCCGGTGCGCGTCGGGGTGTTCGGCCTGCTCGGCTCAGGGAACCTCGGCAACGACGGTTCGCTCGAAGCCGTCCTCGGGTATCTCCGCGCCGATCACCCGGAGGCGGTCGTGGACGCCCTGTGCGGCGGACCCGGGGCCGTGACGGCCCGGTTCGGGATCCCCGCGACGCGGCTGCACTGGTACCGCGGGGAGTACCGGACCGCGTCGCGTGCGGGCGCGGTCGCGGGGAAGGGGCTGGGCAAGCTCGTCGACGTCTTCCGCACCGCCGCCTGGGTGCGCCGGCACGACGTGGTGATCGTGCCGGGCATGGGCGTCCTGGAGGCCACGCTGCCGCTGCGGCCGTGGGGCTTCCCGTACTCGCTGTTCCTGCTCTGCGCGAGTGGCCGGCTCCTGGGCACCCGGATTGCGCTGGTCAGCGTCGGCGCCGCGACGATCGGCAACCGGCCGACCCGGGCGCTGGTGCGCTGGTCGGCCCGGCTGGCCGCCTACCGGTCGTACCGGGACGCGCAGTCCCGCGACGCGATGCGGGCGATGGGCGTGGACACCGCGCGGGACGAGGTCTACCCGGACCTCGCGTTCTCCCTGCCGACGCCACGGTCGAGCGGCTCCCCGGTCCCGTCGGCCGCGCCGGGCCCGGTCTGCCTCGGTGTCATGGACTTCCACGGCGGCAACGACGATCGCGCCCGCGCCGACGAGATATACCGGCGCTACCTCGACGGGACGATCCGGTTCGTCCGCGCGCTGGTCGAGGAGGGCAGGGCCGTCCGGCTGCTCACCGGCGACACGTGCGACGCGTCGGTGGTCGCGGCGATCCTCGACGCGGTGGACTCGCCGCTGGTCACCGCTGCCGAACCGGCGTCACTGGACGACCTGATGAACGAGATGGCCGCTGCCGAGACCGTGGTGGCGGTCCGGTATCACAACCTGATCTGCGCGCTGAAGACCGGTACGCCGGTGCTCGCTCTCTGCTACGCGGCGAAGAGCGACGAGCTCATGACGGAGATGGGCCTCGGTGCCTACCGCCATCCGGCGCGCGAGGTCGACGCCGACCGGCTGCTGGAGCAGTTCCGTGAGCTGGAGAAGCATTCGGCCGAGCTGCGGCAGACCCTCACCGAGCGGAACCAGGCGGCCGCCCGGCGGCTGGAGCACCAGTTCAGCTCCTTGACCGCGGTCCTGTTCCCGGCGTCCGACCCCACCCACACCCTGCGGAAGGCTCCATGAAGGCGATCGAAGTCCCGGAGATCAACGGCGCGTACCTCTTCGAGCCGACGCCGTACGCCGACGAACGCGGCTTCTTCTGCCGCACCTTCGACACCGACGTGGTCCGCTCGGTGGGCCTCGACCCGGACGCCTTCGTCCAGGACAGCCTGTCCCGCTCGGTCCGGGGCGTGCTGCGCGGCCTGCACCTGCGCTCCGGCGCCGGCGAGGCCAAGCTGGTGCGGTGCTCGTACGGGAGGATCTTCGACGTCGTCGTGGATCTGCGGCCGGACTCGCCGACCTACCGCAACCGGGCCTTCTTCGAGCTGTCCGGCGAGACACAGGTGACCCTGTACATCCCGGCGGGGTGCGCGCACGGCTTCCAGGCGCTGACCGAGACCGCCGACACCTCGTACCGGATCGACCGCCCGCACGATCCGGCCGAGGACGTGACGATCGCCTTCGACGACCCGGAGCTCGCCATTCCCTGGCCGCTGCCAGTCACATCGATGTCCCAACGGGACCGGGAGGCGCCGAGCCTCGCCAAGGTCCTGCAGCACAAGGAAAGTTGAGGTCGGCGTGCCCACCGAAGAAATCCAAGAACTCTCCCTGCCCCGCTCACGGACGGCGAACGAGCGGCTGCACGCCATGATCCCCGGGGGCGCGCACACCTATGCCAAGGGCGACGACCAGTACCCCGAGAACCTGGCCCCGGTCATCAGCCACGGCCGCGGTGCCCATGTGTGGGACGTCGACGGCAACCGCTACATCGAGTACGGCTCCGGCCTGCGGTCGGTCAGCCTCGGCCACGCCCATCCACGCGTGATCGAGGCGGTGCGGCGGGAACTCGACCGCGGCAGCAACTTCGTACGGCCGTCCATCGTGGAGGTCGAAGCCGCGGAACGCTTCCTGGCCACGGTGCCGACCGCCGAGATGGTGAAGTTCGCGAAGAACGGCTCCGACGCCACCACCGCCGCGGTGCGCCTCGCCCGCGCCGCCACCGGGCGCCCCCGGGTGGCCATCTGCGCCGACCATCCGTTCTTCTCCGTCGACGACTGGTTCATCGGCACCACGCCGATGTCCGCCGGCATTCCGGCGGAGACCAACGAGCTCACCGTGGCGTTCCCCTACGGGGACCTGGCCGCCACCGAGGAACTGCTCACCCGGTACCAGGGCGAGATCGCCTGCCTGATCCTCGAACCCGCCACCCACACCGAGCCGCCGCCGGGGTACCTCGCCGGCCTGCGTGAGCTGGCCGACCGGCACGGCTGCGTACTGGTCTTCGATGAGATGATCACCGGCCTCCGCTGGTCCGAGGCGGGCGCGCAGGGCCTGTACGGCGTCGTCCCCGACCTCTCCACGTTCGGCAAGGCGCTGGGCAACGGATTCGCCGTCGCCGCGCTGGCCGGGCGCCGCGACCTGATGGAGCGGGGCGGGCTGCGTCACTCCGGCGACCGGGTGTTCCTGCTGTCCACCACGCACGGTGCGGAGACGCACTCCCTGGCCGCCGCGATGGCCGTGCTCACCACCTACGGCGAAGAGGGCGTCACGGCGCGGCTGCACGCCCTCGGCGAGCGGTTGGCCGCCGGTGTCCGGGAGGTCGCGGCCGCCATGGGCGTCGGCGACCACGTCGTCGTCCGGGGCCGGGCCAGCAACCTGGTCTTCGCCACCCTCGACGAGAACCGGCAGCCGTCGCAGGAGTACCGCACCCTGTTCCTGCGCGGGCTGCTCGCGGGCGGGGTACTGGCCCCGTCGTTCGTGGTGAGCAGCGCGCTCGACGAGGCCGACATCGATCACACCGTCGACGTGGTGGCCCAGGCATGTGCGGTGTACCGGAAGGCACTCGACGCCGCCGACCCCACCCCCTGGCTCGGCGGACGCCCGGTGAAGCCGGTGTTCCGCCGCTTGTCGTGACCTGAGATGGGGTGACATCAGCGGCGCTCCCGCCGACCGGCGTCGGTCTTCCGGTCGGGCAACCGGTCGGCCGTCCGGTCGACCAGCCACGCCATCGCCGGTATCACCGCCAGCGCGGTGCACCAGCCGCCGAGGGCGTCGGTCGGGTAGTGCGCGCCCAGGGCGACCTGCGCCCAGCCCATGGCGGCGCCAGCAGCCAGCGCCGCGGCGAGCACGAGCAACGTGCCCGCCGCGGCGCCGAGGCCGAGTCGGTCGGTCGTGAGCAGCGCCACCACGAGGGCGAGCGAGGTGGCGAAGGCGGTGTGCCCGCTCGGATAGGACAGGCTCCCGTCGTGGATGGTGCGTCCCACCACGGACTTGAGCAGCGTCGCCGTGCCCACGGCCGCACCGGCCCCGGCGACGGCGAGCACCGCGGAGCGGGGACGCCGATGCAGCAGGCAGCCCGTCACCACGGCCACGATCAGCATCGCCGCTCCCCCGGGCTCCCCCAGGAAGTCCATGGCCAGAGCGACCTGCCGCCACGGCGGTCCGACGCCGTACACCGCGTCCGAGATGTGCGCGTCCAGCGGGCCGGGCTCGCCTTCGTCGGCGAACCGGACCCCCAGCACGACGACCACCAGCACGGCGAGGACCGCGATCGACCCGAGCCACCCGCGCAGCGACGGAGGCAACACCGCGGCCACCGGCCGCCCGGTCGCACGCCCACCGCGTTCGGTCGGCCTGCGGTGCTCGCTGACCATCCGACGGATACGACGCACCTCCTCCTGCCGACGTGACCTCGCGGCTGCCACCAGGCTGCCTCAACTCCCCATCAGCAGGCCTCAGTTGTGGGTCACCCTAACCAACAACGCGGTCACGGGGACCCGCCTGTCGGCAAAGGCTCGGCCAGGGTTCTCCATATCCCCGTCCATCGAGCCGACGTCATACGGGCCGGGGATCAGACCACGTTGAACGAGGAGACCCGCCAGCGCTGGAATCCGGTCTTCGACATGCCGAGCACCACGTACTCGCCACCCGCGGCAGATGTGGGCAGCAGACAGTAGCGTTCGGCGTCCACGAACTCCGGTCCTCCGACAGTGCCGAGGCCCCCGGCGTTCGGCGGGAAGTCGCTGTTCGGGCCGTAGCACGTCGGTGTGCCGGCGAGCGCGTCGGGATGGAAGCGGAACTGGTTCGCGGCCTCCGCGCCGACGCCGGGCGCGGCCAGTGCGGACGCGGCGGCGGTGTCGTGCTTGCGCAGAGCGCCGAGGAAGCGGTCGACGGTGCCGCGCTCGGTGGTGGCGGTGAGACCGGAGGCGACAACGGCATGCCCGTCCCAGCGCAGCGTCGCGGTGTAGTCGAGGGTGGCGCTCGCACCCGGGTCGCCGTCCTGCTGGGTCGACCACTGGGTGACGACACCACCGTCGACGTACCGCAGGTGATGCACCGACGCGTTCTCACCGGGCCCGCGGCCGGGCAGATTGATGGCGCTCAGGCTCACGGACCCGATCAGCTCGGGACCGTGCGAGTAGAAGGCGATGATCTCCGGCCAGGACACTCCTCCCGCGTTGCAGAAGAGGGTGGCGGCGGCGTCGCCGGTGCCGTCCCCGTCCAGGTCCCCGAACGTGAGCAGGTCCGACCTGGGCCGATCGGTCTCCACCCAGCTGAGCCCCATCACTCCGTGCGCTTCGGGGATGCCCGGCAGTCTGCCGTCGACGAGCTTCCCCGCCCGATGGCCACAGGCCGCCGGTACGGGGGCGGACAGCAGACCCGCCGCCGTCACCGGCCGGCGGGACTCGATGTCGTCCGACACCACCCCCAGCGCCTCGTTGGTGAGTTCGATGCTCCGCATGAGGTCGGGGTGGAAGCACGGACCGGACAGTGCCTTCAACGGCACGTCGGCGACATCGGCCTTGCTGGCCTGCCCGAACGCGAGGGCCACCGAGTCCGTCGCTCCGCGGACCGCGTTGAGCTGGTACGAGCAGGAGAGCAACCTGGTCGAGTCGGCGCCCTGGAGCGCGGAGCCGGCCGTCACGATCAGATCTCCGGAATCCACGGACTTCGTGCTCCACGGCAGCGCGAACCACCCCATGTCGGGGACCTGGAAGCGGGTCTGCCCGCCCAACGCGTCCACGACGATCGACTTCGGCCACGGCTTGAGCGCCCGCAGCTCCGCGGACCCGGCGCGCAGTGCCCGTCCGGCGTGCGACTCGAACGCCCTGACCGGCGCGGGGAGTCCGTCGCAGAGCGTTCCGGTCGCGATGTCGCCGTCGGTGAGCCGACCACAGGCGGCAAGGATCGTCCGTACGACGGCCAGCTCTTCGTTCGTCACCGCTCCCGCGTCCAGGCCGACCTCGCTGAGCAGGGCCGCGACCGAGCCGGTCTGCGGGGTCCCGAAGGTCACCACGGTGCTGATCTCGGCAGCCCGGTCGGAGCCGGACACGCCTGGATGGGTCGCCGCGTACCGCGTGATGAGACCGCCCATCGAGTGCCCGACGACGATCACTTTCTGGCCGCTGGCCCGGTAGAGGCAGTCGATGACCTTGCCCAGCGCGGGCCCGAGATGGGGGTCGTCGACCCACCGTGCCGAGTAGGGGTGGTAGTCGAAGGTGAAGACAGCCGCGCCGGGCAGCGACTGGAACTGCCCGATCAGCGACCGGGTGGTGCTCACCTTGCCCAGCCGGTTGGCGGTGAGGTCGATGCGGTGCGAGAACGCGCCCTGCCCCGCGTCGTCGTGGGTGTCGCTGCCGGTCCAGCCGTGCACCATGACGATCGGGGTGTAGGTGCCTCGGGTGTCGGGGGAATACGCGACCGGGGATCCGTCGGGCTTCTTCTCCTTGCGCAGGGTCGGAGCGAGCTGGACGGTGTCCTTGTCCAGCCCGAGCCGCCCCGACCCACACCGATCGCCCCACTCGGCGGGTGCGCTCCGGGCCGGCGCGGCGGACGCGGTCGTCCTGAAGGTGAGTTGACCACTGGCAAGGAGCGTGAGAGCGACAGCGGCGACCACGGCCCGCCCGGTCCACCGGCACCTCATGACGCCGCCGGGGTGGCCACCGAGGCCCTCGCGTCCGGCAGCTTCATGGTGGCCAGGACCTTCCAGGCGCCGTTCTCGTTCACCATCACCGCCGCGTAACTCACCGCCGGCCGACCCGGAGACGCGACGGTCACCGTCATCACCCCACCCCCCACGCCGTCCGGCGCCCACGTCGCGGGTTCGGGCGTGACCTTCGCCCCCTTGGGGACGCCTCGGGCGGCGCGCCCACCGACCTCGGTCCGGGCACCGGCCGCGACCAGTGAGGAGGGATCGGTGGAGAGCCTCTCCAGCGCACCGGCGACCTGCTGCGCCTGCTCGTGCGAATCAGCCCTCGGAGTCCGCCCGCTCCCCTTCGACTCACCGTCGGCGGCACCGCCCCCGTGCCGGGTCAGCACCACCGCCACGAGCAGACCCACCACTACGACGACCGCCCCGACCAGCAGGCCACGACGCAAAAGCGCCATGCCGACTCCCCCCATCCGTACGGATCGAGGACGAGCGTATCGACCTGAACCACACGATTCCGGGTTGACGTCCTTTCGTGACGTTCAATGACGATTCACGGTATGCCTGTGTCAGCGGCCGCCGCCAAGTTGCCGGACTTCCCTCGCCGCATGCGGCGGGCGGCCTGGTCGACAGGTTCCGGGATCGTGCAGCGGATTTATCCGCGCGTACGCCGTTCGTACGTCGGGATTTCCGAGCGGCGTGGCGCCTCGCGGTCGGCCTGACTGGCGTTTCACCATGCCGGCGCAGGTCAGACCACCCTCACCCTCAGGACAAGCCGGTGCAGATGTCAGGCCGCGGCGACATCTTCGGATGTCAGAGCCTGCGGATGTGCCGGTCCAGCAGGGTCCGGAAAGCGTCCACGCCTCCCGGCTCCTGCACACCCCGCTTGGGCAGCACGGTGAGGCACGAGACGTTCTTGTCCCCGCTGAGCAGGACGAAAGCATTGAGGGTCTCGGCGTAATGCGGGGCGGCGGTCCAGTTCAGCCGGCTGGAGCCGCCCGTGTTGCTGACGGTGACACCTGCGTCGTCGACTGTGGCGCGGTAGGACCCGTTCCGGGACGCGATTTTGTGGAACTGGCGGGCCATGAGCCAGGGCTGCAACACCCAGAGCGACACGACGAGCATGCCCGCGATGATCAGCGATTGCGTATCAGGAGCCTCACCCTGCGCCAGCGACGCCGCCGACGCTCCTACGAACGCGGCCACGCCGAGCAGAGCGAACCCCCGCATCCGCCGGGCACGGCCCGACGCCTTGGCCCGCGCCTTGAGCGCCTGTCTCATGTCCTCGCGCGTCAGCTGGTACTCCAGCTCGACGCGCTCCCCCACTGTGCTCTCCGCACGGCCCTCCATGGGCCCTCCCCTTGGACCTCTTCGTGATCGAACCAGGGGAGAATATCCTCTGCGCGGGTGGGTGACGCGCGCGAGACCCTCGTCCTGGCGCGTCGTTCCCGAGCGGCTCCTACATCCGCCTCGCGGTGATGGTCCCAGCCGAAACGCCCGAAGCCTGGCACTCCGCACGGTCGACGCCATGCTGGTCGGCCCGGCTGACCAACCGGTTCGATGCACGCTTTGCACCGCATCTGACGCCGCGGGCTGATCCACCGGGGATTGCGGGATAGGAGCACCCGCCCGAGCCGCAGCAATCATGTCCAGGGCCGCACGCAGCCCGGCGCAGGTCGACTGTGGGGCCGGACCCGGGAGCCGCGCTTCCCGGAATCCGGCCAGGGTGCCGCGGGGGTGTCAGCGGCGAGCCGGAACCACCCGTGTCGTCGCGGTCACGCCGGGCAGAGGCCGATTGCCGGTCAGAGTACGCAGGGCAATGCGGTCACCGTAGAGCTCATAGCGGTAGAACGCGGTCGCATAGGCGGTGAGGGCGTCCTGCTGTCGGCCGGGGGCGAGTTCCTGGGCGGGGCAGGTGCTGTCGTCCTCGCCGAACAGTGACGGCGGCGTCCATGCCGTGTTGTAGAAGTTGTGGTTCGCCCCCTTCAGCGACACCGAGAAGTCCGTCGAGGTGTTCAGACCGGTGACGTCGTCGAGGTACTGCTGGCCCGCCTCCCCGACCGCGCCGTCACATGTGCTGGTGACCACGCTGAACGGCAGCCGGGTGATGAGCGTGTCACTGTGGTCGCCCTCGGGATCGTCGAACTTGACCGGGGCCAGCCCCAGGACCGCCCGGACGCGCACACCGGTGGGCCATTCGGCGCGGTGCTTGTCGGATGCCTGCCACATCACGCCTTTTCCTCCGCGGGAGTGCCCCAGGGTGCCGACGCGGGTCATGTCGACGTGACCTGTGAAGCCCGGTGCGACCCTCCGTCCGGACGGATCGACGAAGTGCCCGGCCAGGGGCCCGCGCCCGTGGGCGGCCAGCTGCTGCCAGAGCCGCAGGTGCTCGTTGATCAACCGCGCACGGTCGCCGTAGTCGAAGGAAGTCTGGTTGATGCCGTCCGCGCTGATGGACACCACCACGAAGCCGCGGGCCGCCAGCGCTGTCCCCAGGTAGTCGTAGCCGCGGTAGCTCGGGAACGGATGCGAGCCGGCCGGACAGGGCCAGGTGCCGGCCTCCTGGCTGTCGCAGCTCCACCACGAGCCGTGCGCCATGACGATCAGCGGGAGCCGGCCCTTCAGGTGGCGGGGATAGTGCACGACCGCGCGCAGTTCGCTGACCGTGCCGCTCTGGGGATCGGTGAACGCCTCGTCACCGAGGTCGTATTCGGCAACCGCGACCGAGCTGCCACCGTCCTGTGCCGCGGCGGGCGCTTGTGCACCCGCAGCAGTGACACCGGCGAGGAGCAGGAGTGAGGCCACCAGACGGAGCGTCATCCGGAAATGTTGTCTCATGCCCTGACTGATGCGCTGAGCAACACAGCCGTTGCCTCGGAGTGGGGGCGCAGGCGAGCGGTGGGCCGAAAGCGGAAGACCCCTTTGCCCAGCTGGCACCCTCTCAGGAATTCCGGGCGGCGTCCGTCAAACGTGCGTCAGGTATGCGTAAAGACATCGCCCGCAACGCCCAGCCGTACATAATCCGCAGGCACGAAACATCAGCTCGTGAGCCCTTCGTGGCCGGTTCGAGGATCTACGGACGTCTGCACGTCCGCGACGAGCACGACCGGCTTGTACAGCCGCGCTCGGTCTACGGCTCGCGGCTTGCCGTTGATCCGGAATTCCGGATCATGTCTTGGCCGCTCCGACATGCGAAGGCCTCCTGGCCGGACGGCCATCCACGAGATTCGCTCGACGGTCGCCAGGAAAGATCAAGCCTAAAGATCGATAAACGCAAGGGCCCAGAACTTCAGCGCCGAGCGCCCCCGCAGGCTATTGCGATCCGCACGAGTGCTCGTATACGCTCCCCTGGCCCAATGGTCGTTGACGTCCAACTCCTGGAACGACTTGCATTGGCTGGGGGCGAGGCACTTCATGAACGCTTTGGCTCATTCGGTCATCGGTTTCGGGCACCCCTGATGCCGGAGGCGGAAGGCGCGGAGGTTCAGCGCTCCGCGGGATCCGGAGAATTACCCTCCGGGGGAGTTCGGTCGCGGCGCGGGGAGCGAGAATTACCCGCGACTGCTGTGCTCGAACTCGATGAGTCCACTGCGAACAGGGATTTCCGACTGTTCTGGGTCGCCGGTGCCATTGACGGTCTGGGAACGTGCGCTTCCTCGCTCTTTGTTCCACTCATTCTTCTCGGGGCCGGATACCCTGCCACCCTGGTCGGCCTGGTGGCCACGGTGGGCATGGTCACCGGCCTGTCCGTCGCACCGTTCGCCGGAGTCCTGGCCGACCGCTGGCCGCGCAAGCGGATGATGTACTGGTCCGCGCTCATGGCGTCCGGTGCCATGGGGTCGGCCTTCGCGGTCGTGGCACTCGGCCATGTCGTGCTGGTGCACCTGCTCGCCGTGGCTGTGGTGGAGCAGGTGGCAAGCGCGACCTATACCGCGGCAGCTCACGGCACCGTACGCCGGATCGTCGCGCCCGAGCGCTACCCCCTGGCGATGAGCCGACTCCAGGCACGGGACGAGGCCGTCCAGATCATCGGTCCCACCGTCGCCGGACTGCTGTGCCAGCTCGCCCGCTGGCTGCCGCTGCTCGCGGACGCACTCTCCTTCCTGCTGGTCGCGATGGCCAGCAAGGCCATCCGCACGGAACTGAGTCCCGAGCGCGCGGAGCACCAACCGGCTTCCTTCCTGGCCGAGTTGGCCGAGGGCGTCCGCTTCATCCGCCGGGAACCCTTCCTGCGCTTCGTCATGATGTGGACAGCGGGGATCAACGCGGTACTGAGCACCCTGTACTTCCACGCGGTGTTCACCTCGCACGCACGCGGGGCCGATCCGTCGTCGATCGGAGTGATCCTCACTCTGGCCGGGGTCGGCGGTCTGCTGGGTGCGCTCGCCGCTCCCCTGGCGGTCCGGCGGATGCCTCCCGGCCGCATCGTGGCCGGCGCGTCCTGGGCCATGGTGCCGATCGCCGTGGCGCTGGCCTTCGCCACCCGGACCTGGACGTACGGACTGCTGCTGAGCCTGGTGTCGTTCACCGCGCCCGCCGTGGTGATCACCCTGCAGACGAAGGCCGTCCTCATCACCCCCGACCACTTGCAGGGCCGTACCGGAACCGCCCTCGGGACGACGGGGCAGGCCGTCGCCACCCTCGCTCCCGCGACCGCGGGCCTCCTCGTCTCCGCCGTCGGCGGGCGCCAGGTGGCCCTGGGCTGCGCCGTCGCAATGGCGTTGCTCGCCTCTTACGCCACCGCCCGTGCCGGTCTGCTGGGGCTCGCCCAGGACGGCGGGGAAGCCGAGCCGCGACAGAGGGGCGAACAAGGGAGGACGCCGTGACCTCAGTATCCCGTCCGACCGCGGGGCCGGCCCGGAACTACGGCGTCTACCGGCCCGTGCTTCCTGCGGTGTGCCCGCGCGACCCTGACCGAATGGCGTACACCGGGGACGCCGACGGCCGCTGCGAGATCTTCGCCTGGGACCGGTCCACCGGCAACAGCCGTCAGGTGACGGACCGTGAGCGGGGAACCCTGCTGTGCGGCATCGACGCGGACGCCGCCGTGTGGTGGTTCGACTCGGACCGGCACGGCCAAGGAGTCTGGCGGGTACAGGAGTTCGCCGGAGGACCGCACATCCGGGCCTTCGTGGGCACGCCGCCGGGAAGACCCTGCGGCCTGGCCTTCACGGACCGAGGGCAGGCCGCCGTCGCCATGGCGGACGAGAGCAGTCTGACCGTGCGGATGGGCAGCCGTGGCGGACCCGGCGAAGTGGTGTACCGCACCGAACTGCCCGCCGTCCTCGGTGGCCTCGCGCCCGCGGGCGATGTGCTCGCGATCTGCGGACCTTCGCACTCGGGCCACGCGGTGCGTCTCGTGGCTCCCGGCGGCACCACCGTCGCCACGCTGTCCGGCGCCGAACGGCGCGTCTGGGGACTCGGCTTCGCCCCCGGACACCTGGAGCCGGTGCTGTTGGTGATGTGCGAGGACCGCGCACGATACCGCCTCGGCACCTGGCGACCGGCGACCGGCCTGGAGCTGTTCCCCTGGTGCGCCTGGGACACGGAGACCACGGCGCGCTGGTATCCGGACGGTGAGCGGGTTCTGCTCCGCCAGGACCGGCACGGCCGCAGCCGACTGTTCACCGCGGACCTGCTCCGCCGCACCGTCACTCTGGTGCCCACCGCCGAGGGAACCGTGCTCGACGCCGAGCCGGGTGCCGACGGCGACATCCACCTCATCTGGACGGACGCGGTGACCCCGCCGCGTGCCCTCTCCCTGTCCGGCAGAGCGTTACCCGGCCAGCACGACTGGCGGTTGCCCTCCTTCGGGCGCCGACGGGATCTGTGGACCGAGGGCCCGGACGGGCCCGTCCACACGCTGCTCACCACGCCCGCCGACCAGCGACCGCCGTATCCGCTGGTTCTGCTGGTCCACGGCGGTCCCGCCGACCACGCCCGTGACGCCTACGACCCGATGGTCCAGTCGCTGGTCGGCTCGGGGTTCGGGGTGGCCAGGGTGAACTATCGCGGCTCCACCGGCTACGGCCCCCGGTGGCGCTCGGCCTACTCCGAGGGTGTCGGCCACACCCAGGTCGCCGACCTGGTACGGGTCCGCGCGCACCTGCTGCGCGAGGGGATCGGCCGGGCAGGGGCGGTCGGCCTCAGCGGAACCTCCTGGGGCGGCTATCTCGTCCTGCTCGCGCTGGGCACATACCCTGAACTGTGGGACGCGGGCGTCGCGGTCAAACCCATCGCCGACTACGCGACGGCGTTCCACCACTCCACCCCGGCGCTGCGCTTCCTGGACACCGCGCTGTTCGGCGGCACGCCGGAGCAGACGCCCGAGCGGTACCGGCATTCCTCACCGTCGACCTACGCGCGGGCGATCCGCTCACCGCTGCTGCTGGTGGCCGCCCGGCACGACGCCAAGTGCCCGCCCGAGCAGGTCGAGGCATACCTCACCGTGCTGCGCGAGGGCGGCATCCCCCATGAACTGCTGTGGCTGGATTCAGGCCATGACGGGTACGACGGCGCCGAGCACGTGGCCGTCCTGGAACGCTCCCTGCGCTTTCTCGGCCGGGCGCTCGGGCCCGCTCCCGCACCGCCCCCAGACGTCTCGGCCGCACGTTGAGCCGAGCGGACCGCGATATCCCATCGAGGAAGGAAGGAGGTGCTGGTGATGCAGAAGGAGATCTTCCACGACGACCCGTTGGAGGGCGCCGAGGACAATCGGGCCGTCGGTGTCGGCGTAGTCATCCGGTTCCGAAACGCCGAAGAGCCGGAAGAGCAGCAGTAGGGGCGTGAGGGGCCGACCCGTGCCACAGGGCCGGGTTGGCCCTGTCCCGCACCGCGTTCAGCCCCCCGCCCGCAATGACAGCACCCTTCTCGTGAGAAGAGGCCAGCGACGTGCGCGTACTTCTGGTGAACATGCCCTGGGCTCCGATCGATCTGCCCTCTCTGGCCCTGGGCATTCTGAAGCGCAGTGTCGACGAGCACGTACCCGGCGGTGCGGCGGAGGTCCTGCACGCCGACATAGACTTCCTGGACTGGATAACCCAGCGAACCGAGTTCTCCCTCACCGACTACGGCTACTACTCCCTCGCCTCCTATTTCCTCGGTTGCGGCGACTGGGTGTTCTCCTCGGCCCTGTACGACGACCGGCAATGGCGCGTGACGGAGTTCACCACCAGCATGAACGACCGGCTGCCTTCGGCGCGTATGCGGATGACCACCCAACTGCACGAAATGGCACCGGATTTCATCGAGCACATCGCTGAACGCATCGTGGCGTACGGCCCCGATGTCGTGGGATTCACCTCCACCTTCCAGCAGAACACCGCCGCGCTCGCCGCCGCGAAGTACGTCAAGCGACTCGCGCCCGACATCGTGACCGTCATGGGCGGCGCCAACTGTGACGGCAAGCAGGGTGAGTCGGTGCACCGGAACTTCCCGTTCGTCGACTACGTCGTACGAGGCGAGGGAGAGGAGTCCTTCCCCGGGCTCCTCAGATCCCTGGACGGGGAGCGTGACTTCGCCGAGGTTCCCGGGCTGTGCTGGCGCGACCGGAGCGGCACGTCGGTGGCCAATCCCATGAGCACCAGGCCGTTGCCGCCCGCGGCGATCCTCTCCCCGGACTACAGCGGCTACTTCGAACGGCTGACTGCCTCCGCCGCGCGCGGCTCGGTCGAGCCGAAACTCGTCGTCGAGGGCGCCCGCGGCTGCTGGTGGGGCGAGAAGCACCACTGCACGTTCTGCGGACTGAACGGTTCGTTCATGCAGTTCCGCAGCAAGGATCCCACCGCGTTCTTCGAGGAGATCGTCGGGCTCGCCCGCACCTACCGCGTCCTCGACATGTATGTCGTCGACAACATCCTCGACATGGGATACGTGACCTCCCTGCTGCCGCGCATCGTCGAGAGCGGATTCGATCTGCGCATGCACTACGAGATCAAGTCGAACATGCGGCGCGGCCAGTTGCAGACCCTCGCCGACGCGGGGCTGATCTACGTGCAGCCCGGCATCGAAAGCCTGAGCAGCAGGGTTCTGGGCCTGATGGACAAGGGCGTCACCGGCTGCCAGAACGTGCGGATGATGCGGGACGGCGCCACGGCGGGCTTGTCGGTGGTCTGGAACTATCTGCACGGCTTCCCCGGGGAGGCCCCCGAGGACTACGACGAGGTCACCTGCCAGCTGCCCGCGCTGGAGCACCTCAACCCTCCGGTGGAGGAGTCGGCCCGGATCGCCATCGAGCGGTTCAGCCCGTACTTCAACAACCCGGGCCTCGGCTTCTCCGAGCTGCGCCCCGCCGAGCCCTACCGGCTCACCTACGATCTGCCCGAAGCAGAGATGTTCGACCTCGCCTATGTCTTCGACGTGCCACCGCGCGGCGTCGGCGACGAAGTCGTCGAACGGCTCAACTCGGCCATCCGGCAGTGGAAGCGGTCCTACGCGCAGAGTCGGCTCACCTACTGCGACCTTCAGGACCGAATCCTTCTGGTCAGCAAGAGGCGCGCGTTCGACTGGCATGTGCTGGAGCTGACCGAGCCGGTCGAGGTGACTCTGTTCCGGCTGCTCGACCAGCCGCACACCCCGGCCGCCGCGGTACGCAAACTGCGGGAGGCGCACGGCGACGGAGTGGATCAGTTGCAGCTCCGAGAACTCCTGCGTGACTGGCGCGAACGAGGGCTCGTGTTCGAGAACGGCGGTCAGGTGGTCCAGGTCGCGGTGCCTGCGGTCAACGAGGAACTGCTGCGGATGCACGCCCTGCGCCGACCCTCCGCCGACGAACTCGCGTCGGTGACCGCGTGACCGGCCCGGTCCCCCATGAGCCCGCCGCATCGAGGGAGAACATGATGCCCGCTGCCACGTCCCTGCCCGCCGGTCCCTTCGCCGTCAGGGCGTGGCGCGACCACGACACCACGGCAAGCGAATTGCCCGGGATGTGCCTCGGCGACATCGAGATCGACGGCTCGGGAGGCGAAGCCGCCCACAAGCTGTTCGAGGCGGGGGCTCGCAGGGTGGCACTGGACCGGCCCGTGGACCTGACGGATCCCGCGGACACCGGCTGGACCGTGCGGGCCCTCGGCTTCGTCGGCGATCTGACGAGTCTCGCGATCGCCGTCGACTGGCAGGTCCGCCCGGGTCCCGGCCCCGACGCCTGGACCAGGCTGAACCATCTGCACCCCCCGACCGCGCTGTTGGACGTGCCGGAGGCGGAAGAGACGCTGCGGAGCTGGCGCAACGGCTACTACATCTGCAAGTGCGTATACCGGCAGGGGCCGGGCTTCGTACAGGTGAGGGACCGGCGCTTCGGTGAACTGCGCCGGTTCATCATCGACGAGCCCGAGTATCAGGCGGCGATCGCCGCACTCGGCGACGGTGTCCCCGCCACCGCGCTCCCGCAGGACGTGGTGGACGACTTCGTCACCGAGGAGCTGGCAATACGGTTCGGCGACCACATCTGGTGGGCACCGTACCGGGTACGGCGATGGCCGCAGGCGCCGACGATGATCTGAGCTCGACTCCGCCGGAGATCCAGGACCCGACCGTGCCAACCACCAATCGTGGGGTTGCTTTTCACTGGCGGAGGACTGACGGCACTCAGCCACGTCGTCTCGATCGGCTGACCCGACACAGTCAGGTGTTGTGGTGGTTGCCCGCCCACACGCTGGGATTCCGCTGTGTCCAAGGAGCCGCCTGCTCCAACTGGCCGGCGAGACGGAACAGAAGGTCCTCGCAACCGTGTCCCGCGGCGAACTGGATGCCTATGGGAAGTCCGGTGGCGGGGTCGGTCTCCAGGGGAACGGACATGGCCGGGGTGCCCGCGACATTGAACGCCGCGGTAAAGGGCGAGCGATGGAAGACTTGCGTGACCCAGCCGAGACCGTCGGCACCTTCGGCGCCCGCGGCGTACGCACCCAAGGGGACCGGCAGTTCGGGCAGGGTGGGCGTGAGGAGGATGTCGTAGTCAGTGAAGTACTGGCCGATCGCGCGTGCGACGCGGTTGCGCATCGCGAGCGCGTAGACGAACTCGGCGCCGCTGACCTGTTGTCCGTAGGCGTAGCTGGCCAGCATCTCGGGTTCGACGGTGGTGGAGTCGACGGGGCGCTCGAAGGCTCCGGCGAGGCCATCGATCCACGTCACCAGATTGGTGCTCCAGAGGCGAGCGTTGGCCAGGAGGAATTCCTCCCAGCTGACACCGAGCGAGACCTGGACCTCTTCCACCCTGTGTCCCAGGGACTCGGCGAGCCGTGCGGAGCGAAGTGCGGCTTCGGTGACGGCGGCGTCGACAGCCCGGCCGCCCCATGGCCGGGTGAGCAAGCCGATCCTCAGATTCCCCGGGGAGCGAGTGATCTCCCGTGCGTAGGATCGTGCCGGGTGCTGGGCGGAGTAGGGATCACCGACCTCGGGGCCGTGGACCAGGTCCAACAGGGTGGCGCTGTCGCGTACCGAGCGGCTGAGGACTCCATGGACGGCGAGCCCGTTGAACACCTCGTCCGCGTCCGGGCCCATGGAGATCCGGCCGCGCGTCGGCTTCAGCCCGAACAGGCCGTTGCTGGCGGCGGGGACGCGGATGGAGCCCGCCGCGTCAGTGGCATGCGCGATCGGGACGATGCCTGCGGCGACGGCGGCTCCCGAGCCGCCGCTGGAGCCGCCAGGGCTCCGGGCCGGGTCCCAGGGGTTCCGGGTGGCGCCGTACAGGAGGCCTTCCGTGGTGGTGCTGTAGGCGAATTCCGGGGTCGCCGTGCGTCCGAGCGTCACCAGACCGGCGCGACGGAAGCGTGTCATCAATGACGAGTCGGCTCCGGCGACGTTTCCGGCGGCGAGACGGCTGCCCAACTCCATCCGTTTGCCGGCCATCGCAACGGCGAGATCCTTGATCAGGAAGGGCACCCCCGCCAGCGGTGTGCTGCCCGCAGCCGGCGCGTCCTGTGCGAGCCAGGTCTCAACGACGGCGTTGATCTGCGGATTCACCAGGTCGGACGCCAACTGGGCGGTAGCTGCGAGTTCCGCGGCGCTGACTTCGCCACGAGTCACCAGGTCGGCCAGACCGACGCCGTCGTAGTTCACGTACTCGGAGAGTTTCACGTTCGTCCATTCATGGAGGGCGGCACGAGGCAGCGCTACCTCTCGGTATCTCATGAGACCGATCGGTATCGCGTGGGACTGGCCGGTACCGTACCATTGCCGTCAGGCGACGCAACGCCTCGGCGGACCGTGATGGGTTGTGTGACGAGCATGGACAGATCCAGCAGGCAGCACAGGGTGGCGAAGTTGCCGCCCCGGGAACGGATCCTTGACGCGGCAGAGGAACTCTTCGCGCGTGACGGAATCAAAGCGGTGGGTGTCCAGGCGATCGCCATCCGGGCCGAGACCACCAAGATGGCCTTGTACCGCCACTTCGAGACCAAGGACGTACTCGTCGAGGAATGGCTCCGCATCGTCGCGGCCGACTACACCGCCGCGTTCGACCGGGTGGAAGAGGCACATCGCGACAATCCCCGAGCGCAGATCCTGGGGATTGCCCGGTTCATCGCCGACGGACTTCCCGAGATTTCCCACCGAGGGTGTCCGTTCATCAACTCCGTGGCCGAGCTGCCCGACCGCGCACATCCGGCACGTCGGCTGATCGAAGCCCACAAAGCCGGTCAGTTGCGACGACTTACGGACCTCTGCACCCGGGCCGGGATGCCCGATCCAGCCCAAGCGGCCGCCGAGATCACCTTCGTCCTTGAAGGAGCGCAGGTGAGTGTCCAGAACGGAAGCATCAGCGACGCGGGCGAGCGCCTCGTGAGGATCGTCGAGGCCCTCTTGGGAAACCATCAGGGCCCCAAGGATTCCTGACAGGTACTCGTGCGCACACCGCGGCCGTCCCTCGTGTCCGGTCAGCGGTTGCGCCTGGCCGACCCTGCCGCCCTGCTTCGCGTCTCGAAGCCAACCAACCGCCGTCGGTTTCTGATCCGATCGAGCGAAGCCTCGGGGGCACGGCCACGGGGCACGAGTACCGGAGCAGTGTGGTTGTCACCGACGAGGCACGCGACTTGTCACAAGTGCTCATTCAGCAGTCTTTCCGTCACCCAACCCGCGGCCAAGGGCTGGAGGAGTGCGCAGCCGTAGACGTTCTCCCTGAGGGCCGAACATGATCAGATACTCGACCGGTCCGGTGGATCCGGCGTTCGCGACGCCGTGGGGGGTGCGGGTGTCGAACTCGACGACGTCCCCGGCAGTCAGGACGAGGTCCTGGTCGCCGAGTGCAATCCACAACCGCCCGTACAGCACGCACAGCCACTCGTAGCCATCGTGGGACATCTGGCGGGGCCGTCCGGGCCGCTCCGCGACGGCAAGCAGCACGTGCTTGTGGGCGTGAAGGCCACCGACGTACTGGGTCAGCGGCAACACCGCCTTGTCGTCACCGAAGTTGTGCGGCGCCGTCTTGCGGGGCTCGGCCGCAGGAGCGGGTGCGGTGCCGACCAGCTCGTCCAGGGCGACTCCGTATTCCATCGCCAACTGCAGCACCACCTCCAGGGTGGGCTTGCGCCGGCCGGTCTCGATCCGCGACAGCGTGCTGGGCGATATACCGGTCGCGCAGCTGACAGCGGCGAGGGTGACGCCACGGCGCTCGCGCACGACCCGCAGCCGCGGCCCCATCGCCGCCAGCGTCTGGGTCACGTCGTCACCTGCCATCGTCCCGGTTCCTTCCCGCCGTGCCGCTTCACCGCCTTGTCCTGCAACCTTGCCAGATTGGCAACGCTGATCGCGCCGAGTGGCCGCAGCGCCGCATGATCGATGGGTTCCCGCCGGCCGCCCACGCCCGAGGAGTAGTCCCCCATGCGATCCGAGCAGACCGCCGCACCGCGCCATCACACCGTCCAAGCCCCAGCCGGGCGCCTGCACCTGGAGGAACAGGGCACCGGCCCGTTGATCCTGCTCGTGCACGGCTTCCCGGAGTCCTGGTACTCCTGGCGCCACCAGCTCCCGGCCCTCGCCGCGGCCGGATACCGGGCAGTGGCGATCGACGTGCGCGGCTACGGCCGCTCCTCCAGGCCCGCCGCAACCGACGCCTACCGAATGCTCGACCTGGTGGAGGACAACGTCGCCGTCGTGCGCGCCCTCGGCGAGGAGAGCGCGGTGATCGTCGGCCACGACTGGGGCTCCAACATCGCCGCCGCCTCCGCCCTGATCCACCCCGCGGTCTTCCGCGCGGTCGGCTTGCTGAGCGTCCCGTACGCGCCGCCCGGCGGCCCCCGCCCCACCGACGTCTTCGACCGGATAGGCGGCCCCGAGCAGGAGTTCTACGTCTCCTACTTCCAGGAGCCCGGCCGCGCCGAGGCGGAGATCGAGCCCCACGTCCGGAGCTGGCTCGCCGGCTTCTACGCCGCCCTTTCCGCCGACACCATGCCCGCCGAGAACGAGCCCGACCCGCACTTCGTGGCCCCGGGCCGTCAGCTGCGCGACCGCTTCCCCACCGGCCGACTCCCGGCATGGTTGAGCGAGGGGGACCTCGACGTCTACGCCGGGGAGTTCGAGCGCACCGGTCTGACCGGCGCCCTCAACCGCTACCGCAACATGGACCGCGACTGGGAAGACCTCGCCCCGCACCGCGGAGCCCCGATCAAACAGCCGTCCCTGTTCATCGGCGGCGCCCTGGACGCCTCCACCACCTGGATGTCCGACGCCATCGACGCCTACCCCATCACCCTCCCCCACCTGTCGGCCTCCCACCTCCTGGAAGGCTGCGGCCACTGGATCCAGCAGGAACGCCCCGACGAGGTCAACCACCTGCTGACCAACTGGCTCGCCACACTCCAGAGCTGAACCAGACGGACTACCCAAGCAGTTTGGCCGTGCTTCTGAGGGGGCGCACAGAAGCAGCGCATGCCGGTCTGCCCGGTGATGGGGGGAGACCGGCGACGGGAGTCACTCTCGCTCCGCCTGACACCCCCTCAGGAATCCCGGGCAGGAACGTGTGAGTCACGGGGGCCGGGAGGTGGCGCCCCACACGAAGACACCGTTCGCTCGACCCGGCGCAGGCAGCAAAACAGGTCGACCGAACCATCCAGACCGCAATCCGCAGGTCAGGCGCCCTTCGCGGCAGGCTCCAGAATCGCCACGCACTCCACATGATGCGTCATCGGAAACAGATCGAACGCCCGAAGCGTCCGAACCCGGTAACCCGCATCCCGGAAGTACCCCAGGTCCCGCGCCAGCGCAGCCGGATCGCAGGCGACGTAGGCGATGCGGCGGGCGCCCAGGGTGGCGAGGTGGTCGACCGTGCGGCGGCCGGCGCCCGCTCGGGGTGGGTCGAGGACGATGAGGTCGACCTCGGTGATGCCGGTGCGCGGGAGGACGGACTCGACCTTGCCCTGTTCGACGCGGACGCGCGGGAAGTCCGCGAGGTTGTGGCGGGCGTCCTCGACGGCGCGCTTGCCGGACTCGATGCCGAGGACCGCGCCGTTGTCGCCGAGGCGGTCCGCGAGGGCGCCGGCGAAGAGGCCGACTCCGCAGTAGAGGTCGAGGGCCATCTCGCCCTTGCGCGGCAGGAGGCCCTGCATGACGGCGGTGACGAGGGTGTCCGCGGCCTTCGGGTGGACCTGCCAGAAGCCGCCGTTGCCGACGCGGTGCGTACGGCCGTCGGCGCGTTCGCGGACGAAGGGGCGACCGTGGACGCGGTGCACACCGCCGTCCTTCTCTTCGACACGCAGTACCGAGACGGGTTTGTCCAGCTCGACGAGCGGAAGCCGGGCGCCCGGCTCGGGCGTCAGGATCACCTGGCGGTCCTGCGAGCCGGTCGCGGCGATCGCCTCGACCGAGTCCATGCCCGACCAGTCGCGCTTCTCGATGCCCAGCTCGGTCACCCCGGGGGCGGCGATCATGCAGTGGTCGATCGGCTCCACCTCGTGCGAGCGGTGGCGGCGCAGCCCGGCCCGGCCGGACACGTTGACCGCGTACTGCACACGCGTCCGCCACTGCGGTACCTCGCCGGGGGCCAGCTTGTCGCCCTCGGCGGGCATCACCGTGCCGTCCCAGCCCGCCTCCTCGGGCGTGAGGCCCGCGAGCCGCCGCAGCTGCTCGGCGATGACCTCGCCCTTGAGGCGGCGCTGGGCGCCGGGCTTGGCGTGCTGCCAGTCGCAGCCGCCGCAGCGGCCGGGGCCGGCGTACGGGCAGGGTGCCTCGACCCGGTCCTTGGATGCCTCCAGCACCCGTACCGCGTCGGCGCGCAGATACCGCGCACCCTCCTCGCCCTCGGTGACCCGGGCCACCACGCGCTCGCCCGGCAGCGCGTGCCGGACGAACAGCACCTGTCCGCCGGACGTGCGCGCGATGCAGTGCCCGCCGTGGGCGACGGGGCCGACCTCGACCTCGTACTCCTCACCCACGAGGCTCACGTGGGCCCCCGCCTGCGACTTCTTCGGTTCTGCCTGCATGGCGGGGTGACTCCACAACTCAACGGGGAAACGTCGACGAGGCGACAAGACAAGGCGACAACTGGACGGAGGAACGACAACAGCCCACCAGTCTAGTTGCTGCCGCTGGTCTCCTTCGCCCGCTGCTGCTCGGCCGGTCCCCGGCGCACCGCTCCGGGCGCGTTCCACTCCTGGCGCTTACGGGCCCGGTTCCGGGCCGCCTCGGAGGACTCCAGCTGGTACGGCACCGACGTGACCATCACGCCCGGCGTGAACAGCAGCCGCCCCTTGAGGCGCAGGGCGCTCTGGTTGTGCAGCAGATGCTCGTACCAGTGGCCGACCACGTACTCGGGGATGATCACCGAGACCGCGTCGCGCGGGGACTCGGCGCGCAGGCTCTTGACGTACTCGATGATCGGGCGCGTGATCTCGCGGTACGGCGAGTCCAGCACCTTCAGCGGTACGTCGATGCCGCGCCGTTCCCACTCCTCGCGCAGCGCCTTCGTCTCCGCCGGGTCGACGTTGACGGTGAGCGCCTCCAGCGTGTTCGAGCGCATCAGCTTGGCGTAGGCCAGCGCCCGCAGGGTGGGGCGGTGGATCTTGGAGATGAGGACGACGGAGTGGACGCGGGACGGCCGTACGCTGTCGTCGCTCGGGCCCTCGGGAGCGGCGATCTCCTCGGACACCCGGTCGTAGTGGCGCCGGATCGCTGTCATCGTCACGTAGAAGATGCACATGCCGAGCAGAGCGACCCAGGCACCGTGCGTGAACTTGGTGACGAGGACGACGACCAGCACCAGGCCGGTGAAGAACGCGCCGAACGCGTTGATCGCGCGGGAGCGGACCATGTGGCGCCGCTTGAGCGGGTCCTTCTCGACGGCGAGGTGGCGGTTCCAGTGCCGGACCATGCCGGTCTGGCTGAGCGTGAAGGACACGAACACGCCGACGATGTAGAGCTGGATCAGCCGGGTCGAGTCGGCGCCGTAGATCACGACCAGCAGGGCCGCCGCGCCGGCGAGCAGCACGATGCCGTTGGAGAACGCGAGGCGGTCGCCGCGGGTGTGCAGCTGGCGCGGGAGGTAGCGGTCCTGGGCGAGGATCGAGCCGAGCAGCGGGAAGCCGTTGTACGCGGTGTTCGCGGCGAGGAACAGGACCAGGGCGGTGGCGGCGGCCAGCAGGATGAACAGGAAGCTGCCCTTGCCGAAGACGGCCTCGGCGACCTGGGAGATCACCGGGTTCTGGACGTAGCCGGAGCCGACCGGGCTGCCGTTGTGGATCAGGTCGGTGGCCGGGTGCTCGGCCATGCGGACCTTGGTCGCCATGGCGAGGGCGATGATGCCGCAGAACATGGTCACGGCGAGCAGGCCCATCATCGCGAGCGTGGTCGCCGCGTTCTTGGACTTGGGCTTGCGGAAGGCGGGGACGCCGTTGGAGATGGCTTCCACGCCGGTCAGGGCGGCACAGCCGGACGAGAAGGCGCGCAGCAGCAGGAAGACCAGGGCGAAGCCCGCGAGGCCCTGGTGCTCGGCCTTGATGTGGTAGTCGGCGGTCGGGGCGCGCATGGTGTCGCCGAGGATCAGGCCACGGGTGGCGCCCCACGCGATCATGATGAAGACGCCGCCGACGAAGACGTACGTCGGGATCGCGAAGAGCTTGCCCGACTCCTTCATGCCGCGCAGGTTCATCAGGGTCAGCAGCAGGATCACCGCGGTCGCGCAGAACACCTTGTGCTCGACCACGAAGGGAATCGCGGAGCCGAGGTTCTCGATGCCGGAGGCGATGGACACGGCGACGGTGAGGACGTAGTCGACCAGCAGTGCGCTGGCGACCGTCAGGCCTGCCTTGGGGCCGAGGTTGGTCGTGGCGACCTCGTAGTCGCCGCCGCCGCTGGGGTAGGCGTGGACGTTCTGGCGGTAGGAGGCGACCACGGTGAACATCAGCACGACGACCGCGACAGCGATCCAGGGGCTGAAGTGGTACGCCGACACGCCCGCGATGGACAGGACCAGCAGCACCTCTCCCGGGGCGTAGGCCACGGAGGACAGCGGGTCGGAGGCGAAGACGGGGAGTGCGATGCGCTTGGGCAGGAGGGTCTCCCCCAGCCGGTCGCTGCGCAGAGCGCGCCCGATCAGGATCCGTTTGGGCACGTCGGTCAGTTTGGACACGACAGAGCATGCTAGAGCTTCGAACAGGCAGTCGCCCACCCGCGTCTCACTATCCGCCGCAGTCGCGACCCCGCGTTCGACTGCGACTACGGCCCGTCACTCGCGCGGACCACCCTCCTGGGAGGCTCCGGCAGGGCTGTCGGCGGCTGAGGTTACGGTTGACTTGGGCACACACGGGCGGCGATACGTACCCGCGGGGGATCACACGGGGGATTCCCCGGCATGATGTTGCCCGGCGGACCGGAACCCGGTCCGCCGTCCCGTTGCCCCGGCGAGCCGAGAGAAGGATATGAGCACTGCGTTCACGCAAGTCAGCGGCCTAGCGAGGAGTGCGGGGTAAGACCGTGCACATCGTCATCATGGGCTGCGGAAGAGTGGGCTCCGCTCTTGCCCAGACCCTGGAACAACAGGGCCACACGGTCGCCGTGATCGACCAGGACCCCACCGCCTTCCGCCGGCTGGGCCCGGGGTTCGGCGGCCGCCGGGTGACCGGCATCGGCTTCGACCAGGACACCCTGCGCGAGGCGGGCATCGAGGAGGCCGGCGCCTTCGCCGCGGTCTCCAGCGGTGACAACTCGAACATCATCTCCGCGCGCGTTGCCCGCGAGATGTTCGGCGTGGAGAACGTCGCCGCCCGCATCTACGACCCGCGCCGCGCGGAGGTCTACCAGCGCCTGGGCATCCCCACCGTGGCGACCGTCCGCTGGACCGCCGACCAGATGCTGCGCCGTCTGCTGCCCTCCGGGGCGGAGCCGCTGTGGCGCGACCCCACCGGCGGCGTCCAGCTCGCCGAGGTGCACGCCTCTCCCCAGTGGGTGGGCAACAAGATCAGCAGGCTGCAGGAGGAGACAGGCGTCCGTGTGGCCTTCCTGACCCGCCTCGGGGAGGCGATCCTGCCGACCTCGCAGACGGTGCTGCAGGAGGGCGACCTCGTGCACGTGATGATGCGGTCGGACGACGTCGAGAAGGTCGAGGCGGCGTTCGCCGGGGGCCCTGAAGAGGAGGGCGGTCACTGATGAGGGTCGCCATTGCCGGTGCCGGTGCGGTCGGCCGTTCGATCGCCGGCGAACTTCTGGAGAACGGCCACGAGGTCCTGCTGATCGACAAGGCGCCGACCGCCATCTCGGTCGAGCGTGTGCCGCAGGCCGAGTGGCTGCTCGCCGACGCCTGCGAGATCACGTCCCTGGACGAGGCGGCGCTGCAGCGCTGCAACGTGGTGATCGCCGCCACGGGTGACGACAAGGTCAACCTGGTGGTCTCCCTGCTCGCCAAGACGGAGTACGGCGTTCCGCGGGTCGTTGCCCGGGTGAACAACCCCAAGAACGAGTGGCTGTTCAACGAGGCCTGGGGCGTGGACGTCGCCGTCTCCACCCCGCGCCTGATGTCCGCCCTGGTCGAGGAGGCGGTGAGTGTCGGCGATCTGGTCCGGCTGCTCCGCTTCAGCCACGGTGACGCCAACCTGGTCGAGCTGACGCTGCCCGAGGAGTCGGCCCTGGCCGGCACCCAGGTCGGCGATGTCGAATGGCCCGAGGACACCTCGCTGGTCACGATCATCCGCGGCACCCGTGTGCTGACCCCGTCCAAGGAGGACTCCCTGGAGGCGGGCGACGAGCTGCTGTTCGTGGCCGCGCAGGCCCGGGAGGAGCAGCTGGAGGACCTGCTGTCGGTGCGGCGCGAAGAGAGCTGATCCCTTCGGGGACACGACGGTGGGGGCGCCCCAGGCATTCCTGGGGCGCCCCCACCGTCGTGGTTCCACCTCCGTACGGGACAGGTTCGTACGGGTAGCCCGTACGGCCGTACGGGAAGGCGGGCGTGGGCGTAGGGCTACTGCTCGCGCCGGTGTCGGCCGCCCGTCGCGTCGCTCGCCTCGCCGTGCTCCGCCTCGCCGTGGCCCGCCGCCAGTGCGGCCTTGCGCTCCTCCTCGGCCTTCTCCTCCGCCTCCATCTCGGCGAACACGTCGATCGGGGCGGGCGCCTTGGCCAGGAACACCCAGGTCAGCCATACCGCGAGCAGGAAGGGCGGGATCTTCAGGGCGACCAGGACCCAGCCGAGCTGAGCCGTGTTCGCCCACCAGTAGAGCGGGAAGAGGATCGCGCACTTGGCGAGCAGGATCAGCCCCCAGGCCCAGCTGGCCTTGGCGTATGCCTTCTTGCGGCCCGGGTTGCGGGTGCGCCAGGAGAGGTTCTCCTTGAACACCGGGCCGAGGATGAGGCCGATGAGGGGGACCCCGGCGAGGGTGGTGATGATGTACGCCAGTGCCAGACCCAGCGTGTAGAGCATGCCGGGGAGGTAGAAGTCCTTGGCGTTGCCGGTGAACATCGCGAAGATCACACCGAAGGCGACGCCGAACACACCGCTGAACGCGTGCTTGACGGTGTCCTTGGTCACCAGCCGGACCACGACCAGCACGACCGACACGGCGAGCGCGGCGATCGCGGACCAGTGCAGGTCCTTGTTGATCGTGAAGATGGTGACGAACAGCAGGCCGGGCAGGACCGTCTCGACCATGCCCCGGACACCGCCGAACGCCTCGAACAGGGCCGCCTCGGTCACCGCCCTGGCGTCGTCCTGCTCAGTGGTGGCTCCGGAAGGCTTGTCGAGTGACGTCACGCGTTACTCCCGTCCGAGGGGTCTCAGTTCGTACTTGGGGTTGAACAGCACACGGCGGCCCCGGCTCATGGAGATCCGGCCCGACGCGATCAGCCTGCGCCCGGGCTCTATGCCCACGATGGAACGCCTGCCGAGCCACACCACGTCCAGGGCGGCGGAGCCGTCGAACAGCTCGGCCTCCAGGGCCGGAACTCCGGCGCGCGGACGCAGGGTGACCGTGCGCAAGGTACCAGTAACCGTCACGATCTGCCTGTCGTGGCAGTCACCGATCCGTATGCAGCCCGCCGTCTCGGCGTCTTCCCGCAGTTCCTCGGACTCCAGGTCCTGCTGGGACGTGGAGAGCCGGTCGAGCATGCGCCGGAACCGTCCGGCCGGCTTTTCGGAACGAGGAACAGCGCTCATATCTGAAGCGTACCGGGGTGCACCCACAGCAACGCACCCACGGCAACCCGGCCGCGGGCTCACCGCTCGAACCGGTAGCCCATCCCCGGTTCCGTGATGAAGTGCTTCGGGTGCGACGGGTCCGCCTCCAGCTTGCGGCGGAGCTGGGCCATGTAGACGCGCAGGTAGTTCGTCTCCGTGCCGTAGGACGGTCCCCACACCTCCTGGAGCAGCTGTTTCTGGCTGACCAGGCGGCCCGTGTTGCGGACCAGGACCTCCAGGAGGTGCCACTCGGTGGGGGTGAGGCGTACGTCCCGCCCGGCCCGGTTGACCTTCTTGGCAGCCAGGTCGACGGTGAACTCGTCGGTCTCCACCAGGACGTCGTCCTCGCCGTCGCCCGTCACGGGCTCGGCCCGGCGCACGGCGGCGCGCAGCCGGGCCAGCAGTTCGTCCATGCCGAAGGGCTTGGTGACGTAGTCGTCGGCGCCCGCGTCGAGTGCCTCGACCTTCTCGTCCGAGGTCTGCCGGGCGGACAGGACCAGGATCGGCACACGGGTCCAGCCGCGCAGGCCCCTGATCACCTCGACGCCGTCCATGTCGGGCAGGCCCAGGTCCAGGACGACCACGTCGGGGTGGCGGGAGGCGGCCAGTTCGAGGGCGGTACGGCCGTCGGGGGCGGCGTCGACCTCGTACTTGCGGGCCTTCAGGTTGATCACGAGGGCGCGCACGATCTGCGGCTCGTCGTCGACCACGAGCACCTTCGTGGGGGCCTGGGGCGAACCCCCGGTCGGGCTCATCATGGAGCCTGCCTTTCCGGTTGTGCGGAAGTGAGCCGGGTGGGAACCGGTCCTGTCGCCGGTTCCGGGCCTGTCACCGGCCCCGCCGCCGATCCTGCCGCGCGCAGGCTCAGGACCATGGTGAGTCCGCCGCCAGGCGTGTCCTCGGCGTCGAGGGTGCCGCCCATCGCCTCGGCGAAGCCGCGCGCGACGGCCAGGCCGAGGCCGACACCGGCGCCGCGCGGCGCGTCGCCGTAGCGCTGGAACGGTTCGAAGATGCGGCCCTTGGCGTCGTCCGGCACGCCCGGTCCCCGGTCCACTATGCGCACCTCGACCCGGTCGGCGATGGCACTGGCCGAAACGAGCACGGACTGGTCCGGCGGGCTGTACTTGACGGCGTTCTCCACCAGGTTGGCCACCGAGCGTTCGAGGAGCCCGGGATCGACGGCGACCATCGGCAGCGACTCGGGCACGTCCAGTACGACGCTGTGCTCGGGCACCCCGCCCAGCGCCATCGGGACCACCTCGTCGACGTCGATGTCCCGGACGATCGGGGTGACCGTGCCGGTCTGGAGGCGGGACATGTCGAGCAGGTTGCCCACCAGGTGGTCGAGCCGGTCGGCGCCCTCCTCGATGCCCGCCAGGAGCTCCGCCCGGTCCTCCTCCGGCCAGTCCACGTCGTCGGACCGCAGCGAGGTGACCGCCGCCTTGATCCCGGCCAGGGGGGTGCGCAGATCGTGGCTGACGGCGGCCAGCAGCGCCGTACGGATGCGGTTGCCCTCGGCCAGTCTGCGGGCGCTGTCGGCCTCCTCCTGGAGGCGCCTGCGGTCCAGGGCGACGGCGGCCTGCGCGGCGAACGCCGCCAGCACCCGGCGGTCCTCGGCGGGCAGCACCCGCCCGGTCAGCGCGAGGGCCAGATGGTCACCGACCGGCACGTCGACGTCGGCGTCCTCCGGCCGGTCCAGCGTCCGGCCGAATCCGGCACGGGAGACGCAGGTCCAGGGCTCGAGCTCGCCGGACCGCTCCAGCAGGGCCGCGGACTCCATGCCGAAGGTCTCGCGGACCCGTTCCAGCAGGTCGTCCAGGCCGGTCTCGCCGCGCAGCACGTTGCCGGCGAGGTAGGAGAGTATCTCCGACTCGGCGCGCAGCCGGGCTGCCTGGTGGGTGCGGCGGGCGGCGAGGTCCACCACCGAGGCCACGGACAGCGCGACCCCGAAGAAGATCACGATGGCGACGATGTTCTTCGGGTCGGAGATGGTCAGCCGGTGCAGGGGCGGTGTGTAGTAGTAGTTCAGCAGCAGGGACCCGAAGGCCGCCGAGGCCAGTGCCGGAAGCAGTCCCCCGAGCAGGGCCGCCGCGACCGTGAAGGTCAGGAACAGCAGCATGTCGTTGGCGAGGCCGAGGTTCACGGTGCTCAGCAGGACCGCCATCGCGGCGGGGCCGGCCAGTCCGACCGTCCAGCCCCAGATGATCCGGGCGCGGCCGAGCCGCGCGCCGCGGGCGACGGGCAGTCCGCGGCCCTTGGCCACCTCACCGTGGGTGACGATGTGCACGTCGATGTCGGGGCCCGACTCCCGGGCGACGGTGGCGCCGACGCCGGGTCCGAAGACGTACTGCCAGGTCTTGCGGCGGGAGGAGCCGAGGACGATCTGCGTGGCGTTCACTCCACGCGCGAAGTCCAGCAGGGCGGTGGGGACGTCGTCGCCGACGACGTGGTGGAAGGTGCCGCCGAGGTCCTCCACGAGGGTCCGCTGGACGGCCAGTTCCTTGGGGGAGGCGGAGGTCAGCCCGTCGCTGCGGGCGATGTAGACCGCGAGCACCTCGCCGCCCGCGCCCTTCTCCGCGAGACGTACGGCCCGTCGTATCAGCGTCCGGCCCTCGGGGCCGCCGGTCAGGCCCACGACGATCCGTTCCCGTGAGCCCCAGATGGCCGAGACCCGGTGCTCGCTGCGGTACTGCTTGAGGTACTCGTCGACACGGTCGGCGACCCACAGCAGCGCCAGTTCACGCAGGGCGGTCAGGTTGCCGGGACGGAAGTAGTTGGACAGGGCCGCGTCGACCTTGTCCGGCTTGTAGACGTTGCCGTGCGCCATGCGGCGGCGCAGCGCCTGCGGCGACATGTCGACCAGTTCGATCTGGTCGGCCCGGCGTACGACCTCGTCGGGCACTGTCTCCTGCTGGCGGACGCCGGTGATCGACTCCACGACGTCACCGAGCGACTCCAGGTGCTGGATGTTGACGGTCGAGACCACGTCGATCCCGGCCGCGAGGAGTTCCTCCACGTCCTGCCAGCGCTTGGCGTTGCGGGAGCCCGGGACATTCGTGTGGGCGAGTTCGTCCACCAGGGCGACGGCGGGCGCGCGGCGCAGGACGGCGTCGATGTCCATCTCGGTGAAGACGGCGCCCCGGTACTCCAGTTCCCTGCGCGGGATCTGCTCCAGGCCGTGCAGCATCACCTCGGTGCGCGGCCGGCCGTGGTGCTCCACGAAGGCCACCACGCAGTCGGTGCCCCGCTCGGTCCTGCGGTGCGCCTCGGAGAGCATGGCGTAGGTCTTGCCCACGCCCGGTGCCGCGCCGAGGTAGATCCGAAGCTTGCCGCGTGCCATGGCCCCATTGTCTTCCGGTTACTGCTGCCTACGCAGCGTCGACCTTACGGCCAACAATCCCGACGAATGGGACGGAGAACCGGTGAGCGGGCATCTTTGACGCAACCCTGACGTGCGGGACTCGAGCACGCGGGACACAAGACACATGGGACACAAGAAGGGGCCGCACCCCGAAACCGGGTACGGCCCCTCTCCCTGCTCGAATCCGCGAAGCGAATCGCGGCCCCCCAACGGCTACCGGACCTCGGTGATCTCCGGTCCGCGCTGGAGCTGGCCCATGCCGCCGGAGAAGCGGGAGGACTCGGACTCGTCCTGCTGGAAGCCCTCGGGGACCATCTGGGCGTCGTTCGGGAGCTTGAGGACGATCGGGTCGCGGGGCGCCATGGGGCCCTCGCCGCGGACCACGACCGTGTCCCGGAAGACCTGCTCCAGCAAACCGGCCGCCTGCGGCTGCACCGCGCCCTGGCCGGAGATCACGCCGCGCAGGAACCAGCGCGGTCCGTCCACACCGACGAACCGGACGACCTGGAAGCCGCCCGTGCCGTCCGGCAGCTGCACCGGCACCTGGGCCCGCAGCTCCCAGCCCAGCGGGCCCTCGACCTCGTCGACGATGCCGCCCTGCTGGGTGATGCCGGCGCCGATCTCCTCGCGCACCTCGCCCCAGATGCCCTCACGCTTGGGCGCTGCGAAGGCCTGAAGCTGGACGGCGCTGTCGCGGAGCACCACGGTCGCCGCGACGATCGCGTCGCCCGCGACCTCGACACGCAGCTCCATGCCCTCCACGCCCGGCACGAACAGACCGCCGAGGTCCACGCGGCCCTCGGCGGGCTCGCTCACCTCGGAGTCGTCCCAGGGCCCGTCGGGCCGCGGCTCGGGGTCGAGGCGTACCCGCGCGCGCTCGCCCTCTTCCTCGTCCGCCTCGGTGTCGACGCTGTCGACGACCTGCTCGGCCTCGCCGGCCGCGTCCTCGGCGGCACCCTTCTTCTTGCGACGTCCGAACACGTCACTGTCCTTCCCGGTCGGATACGACCGAAGCGTATCGATTCCCACCCGTATGACCGCTCTTGGCGGCCTGACCGTTTGCGTCGCTCGCGTCACCCACCGCGGCGTGACCGCCGGTGGACCCGAAGCCCCCCTCGGCCCGCGCCGAGCCGGGAAGTTCCGCCACCTCCTCGAAGCGGACCCTCTCGACCTGCTGGACGACCAGTTGGGCAATCCGGTCGAAGCGCTCGAACCGCACGGTCTCGTACGGGTCGAGATTCACCACGATCACCTTGATCTCCCCACGGTACCCGGCATCAACCGTCCCTGGGGCATTCACCAGCGCGACACCGCAGCGGGCGGCGAGACCGGACCGTGGGTGCACGAAGGCCGCGTACCCGTCCGGGAGGGCGATCGACACTCCCGTGGACAGCACGGCGCGCTCCCCCGGCTTCAGCTCGTGAGCCACCGTGGTCCGCAGGTCGGCACCCGCGTCGCCGGGGTGCTCGTACGCCGGAAGCGGTACGTCGGCGTCGACACGGCGGATCAGTACGTTCAGGGGACTCACGGGTTCACCTCGAAAGCGCGGGTGCGCCGGACCTGGTCCGGATCGCTCATGGCCGCCTGGATCTCCTCCTCGCGGCCGTTCTCGACGAAGTGCTTCACGCCGACCTCGATGAAGAGGGCTTCGGCACGGACGGCGACGGGCCCCTCGGGGCCGCCGAGCCGGCCGGTGCCGGTCGAGTAGATCTTCCGCCCGGCGACGGCGGTCACCTCGGCCTCCAGGAACAGTGTCGTCCCCACGGGCACCGGCCGCACGAAGTCCGTCTCCAGTCGGCCGGTGACGGCGATGGTCCGCAGCAGCCAGTTGAGCGAACCGAGGGTCTCGTCGAGGGCTGTGGTCAGCACGCCGCCGTGCGCGAGCCCCGGGGCTCCCTGGTGGGCGGGTTGCACGGTGAACTCGGCCGTGAGGGAGACGCCCTCACCGGCGCGTGCCTCCAGGTGCAGCCCGTGCGGCTGCTCGTGACCGCAGCCGAAACACTGTCCGTAGTGCGCGCCGAGCAGTTCGCCGGGCGCGGGGGCATCGGGGTGACGCGTCGGTTTCACGGCGTCGGCGGGAGGCTTGAGACCTGCGGAACTACCACTCACAGGCGCAGACCTTACCCGCGCGTCGGCGAAGTCCGGACACCGTGCCAAGCTTGGCGTCATGCAGCTTTCCGCCGCCCCCTACGAAGAACGCCTCACCGCCCCCCGCTCCTGGTGGCTGATCAGCTTCCTTGTGGGGGTCTCGTTCGCCCTGATCGTGCTCCCGTTCGGCCCGTTGCCGGCCCTGGGCGGCCTGGTGGGCGGTACGGCGGCCGCCGCGGTGGTCGCCAGTGCGTACGGCTCGCTCAGGATCCGCGTGGTGGGCGGTTTCCTCGTCGCGGGCGACGCCAAGATCCCGGTGTCCGCGCTGGGTGAGGCGGAGGTCCTCGACCCGGAGGAGGCTCGCGCCTGGCGCACCTACAAGGCCGACACCCGGGCCTTCCTCCTGCTGCGCGCCTACATCCCGCGCGCGCTGCGCGTCGAGGTCACCGACCCGGCCGACCCGACGCCGTACCTGTATCTGTCGACCCGGGAGCCGGAGCGGCTGGCCGAGGCGATCAAGTCGGCCCGCGAGGCCGCAACGTCCTGATCAGTCCTCGGGCCTGCCGGTGACGTCCTCGATGGCGAAGGGGTCGGCGGGGGGCTCCAGCGGGGGCAGGGCGGGCAGCTCGCCCCAGGGGATCTGGATCTTGCGGAGGTCCGCGCGGATGCGTGCCGCGAGCTTCCTGGTGTCGCGACGGTTCATGACGGCCCCGACCGCGGCGCCGACCATGAACGGCATCAGGTTGGGCAGGTCGCGCACCATGCGCTTCATGATCTGCTGGCGCAGTTCGCGCTTCATGCGCGTGCCGAGGGCGTGGTCGTAGGTCGAGGGCCGCATGACCTGGATGCCGCGCTCCCCCGACCAGGAGGCCAGATAGGCGGTGCTGCGGTCCTTGCGGCCGCCGGGCGGCCGCACGCCGTAGACCTCGTGCAGTTCGGCGATGAGCTTCAGCTCGATCGCCGCGACGCCGGTGATCTCCGCGGCCAGCTCGGTCGGCATGGCGGGCGGCACCGGCAGCATGGCCGCGGCGCCGATACCGGCCCCGACCGTGGCGGTCCCGCTGGCCGCGCCCGCGACGAGCTTGTCCGCGAGCTCCTCCGGCCCGAGGCCCGGGAACTGCCCGCGCAGCGTCGCGAGGTCCCGTACGGGGACCCGTGGGGCGATGTCGATGATGCGGTCCGCCAGGTATCCGAGGCCCGCCCTGGCGCGGCTGCCGCCCTTGCGGGCGCCTTCCCGGGCCATGTCTCGGGCCTTGTCCCGGATGACCGCCGCCCGCCGCCTGGCGGCGGAGGCGGGAGGCTCGGCCGACGCCGGGAGGTCACCCCGGCCGGCCGACGGTTCGAGCGAGGCTCCCGCGCCCGATGAGCCCCGCTCGTCGTCAAGTGCGCCGTGCGGGACGTCGGACGGCCCCCGGCCCGCTCCCCGGAGAGGGAAGCGGCGCCTGCGGGGAGGGTTCGAACCAGTCACGGCCGGACTGTCCTCAGTCGCAGTCGCGGCAGATCGGCTGGCCGTTCTTCTCGCGGGCCAGCTGGCTGCGGTGGTGCACCAGGAAGCAGCTCATGCAGGTGAACTCGTCCTGCTGCTTGGGCAGCACCCGGACGGCCAGTTCCTCGTTCGACAGGTCGGCGCCGGGCAGCTCGAGGCCTTCGGCGGCCTCGAACTCATCGACGTCCACAGCGGAGGTCGACTTGTCGTTCCGCCTGGCCTTCAGCTCTTCGAGACTGTCCGAGTCGACGTCGTCGTCGGTCTTGCGTGGAGTGTCGTAATCGGTTGCCATTGTCGCTCTCCCCCTCTGGGTGTCTGCGGTGTCTCCAGCGCACGTAACGCGTGAGAGGCCGGACTTGTGCCCGACCTGAGGCGGAGATTTTGCCTCACATCAAGGTCTGTTACTCAATCGACACCCAACCGGACCCCTCAAGAGTGATCGGCTTGGATGGCGATGGGGACCGTACACGGTCCGAACGCCGCACCTCAAAGGCGTCCCACCGTGTACTTCCCGTGATCACGACCCCTGAAAACCCGGATTTTTCCGGCTTTCACCACACAGTCATGATCACTGAACGTAGATGGCCGGAATTACCCACATGTGATCGATCACACACGGGAAACCTCGTAGAGCCCCGAGGGAATTCCGCGTAGAGCGAACATTCCCGCGGGTGTCGTCACAGTGGCAGTGTGACCCGCATCACCAGACCACCGCCCTCACGAGGCTGCGCGACGATGTGACCGCCGTGCGCGCGGGCCACGGACCGCACGATCGACAGACCGAGCCCCACACCCTTGTCGCTGCCCGTTCGTTCCGTACGGAGGCGCCTGAAGGGCTCGAAGAGGTTGTCGATCTCGTACGCCGGTACGACCGGCCCCGCGTTCGAGACGGTCAGTACCGCCTGGCCGTGCTGGACCTCGGTGGTGACCTCCACCCAGCCGTCCTCGGGGATGTTGTAGCGCACGGCGTTCTGCACCAGGTTAAGGGCAATCCGCTCCAACAGGACGCCGTTGCCCTGCACGACCGCGGGCCTGCGCTCGCCGCCGATCCGCACGCCCTTGGCCTCCGCCTCGGCATGCACCTGGTCGACGGCCTGCGAGGCGACCTCGGCGAGGTCGACGGGCTTGCGCTCGACGATCTGGTTGTCGCTGCGGGCGAGCAGCAGCAGACCCTCCACCAGCTGCTCGCTGCGCTCGTTGGTCGCGAGCAGCGTCTTGCCCAGCTGCTGGAGCTCCACGGGCGCGCCGGGATCGGACAGATGGACCTCGAGCAGGGTGCGGTTGATCGCGAGCGGGGTCCGCAGCTCGTGCGAGGCGTTGCCGACGAAGCGCTGCTGGGCGGTGAAGGCGCGCTGCAGCCGGTCCAGCATGTCGTCGAAGGTGTCCGCCAGCTCCTTCAGCTCGTCGTCCGGGCCGTCCAGCTCGATACGGCGTGACAGATCGGACCCGGCCACCGCACGCGCGGTGCGGGTGATCCGGCCGAGCGGGGACAGCACACGGCCCGCCATCGCGTAGCCGAAGGCGAAGGCGATGATCGCCAGGCCCAGCAGGGCCAGCAGGGAGCGGCTGAGCAGGTCGTCCAGGGCGCCCTGGCGCTGCTGGTCGATGCAGTGGCCGATCGCGTCGTTGAACTCGCCCAGCGTCAGACTGTTCCCGTTGATCTCCGGGCAGGCCGGGAAGGACACCTTGAGCTGATCGTAGCTAACGATCTTGAAGGGCGGCTGGTTGCCCTCGTTGATCGCCTGCGCGGCCAGCAGGTAGATGATCGACAGCAGCAGGATGCCGGCGATCAGGAACATGCCGCCGTAGAGCAGGGTGAGCCGTATGCGGATGGTCGGTCGCAGCCAGGGCAGCGGCGGCTGCGGCCTGCGGGGGTCCCAGGTGGGCTTCGGAGGCGCCTGGGGAGGCGCGGGTGTCGTGGCCACGGCGGTCAGATCCGGTAGCCCGAGCCGGGAACGGTGACGATGACGGGCGGCTCGCCGAGCTTGCGACGCAGGGTCATCACCGTCACGCGCACGACGTTGGTGAACGGGTCGGTGTTCTCGTCCCAGGCCTTCTCCAGGAGCTGCTCCGCGGAGACGACCGCGCCCTCGCTGCGCATCAGCACCTCGAGGACGGCGAACTCCTTGGGCGCCAGCTGGACCTCCTTGCCGTCCCGGTGGACCTCGCGGCGGTTGGGGTCGAGCTTGATTCCGGCGCGCTCCAGGACGGGCGGCAGCGGAACGCTGGTGCGCCGGCCGAGGGCCCGTACGCGCGCGATGAGCTCGCTGAAGGCGAACGGCTTGGGAAGGTAGTCGTCCGCGCCGATCTCCAGACCCTCGACGCGGTCGCTGACATCACCGGAGGCGGTGAGCATCAGAACGCGCGTGGGCATGCCCAGCTCGACGATCCTGCGGCAGACGTCGTCGCCGTGCACCAGCGGGAGGTCGCGGTCGAGGACGACCACGTCGTAGTCGTTGACGCCGATGCGCTCGAGGGCGGCCGCACCGTCGTACACGACGTCGACGGCCATGGCCTCCCGGCGCAGTCCGGTGGCCACCGCATCGGCGAGCAGCTGCTCGTCCTCGACGACGAGTACGCGCACGTGGCATGTCCTTTCAGTGACCACCCGCACGGCGCTCGGTGAGCACGCGCGGGCAGGGGTGTCCGTGGGATGTGCCCCCCATCCTGCCCTTTTCGGCCATAAGTCGGGGGTAAGGCACCGCAGTACGGCCACCGGCCCGTGACAGCGGGATACCGACCGGCCGGACCGGCCGCGACGGGACATGAACACCAGAATTTTCCCTCCGCTTGAGGTTTCCACGGAGAGGAGCTGGGGGAGGACGGCTTTACACCCCGCGATCACGCTCTGCATGTGCCGCAACACCAGCGGTACATCGCGATCCGCTTTCCGCGGAGCGGGCGCGGGTGTCCGGCACCGTCGCCGCCCGGCGCGGACAGCGCCGGGCATCCGCAGGAGATGTGGTCGCCCCTTTCACCGGCACACCCCCGTGCCAAGGACCCACGACCCACGACCCAGGACGAGGGGGCGCAGCATGGACGCATTCACCGCAGGACTTCTGCAGCGCATAAAGGCGACCGAGTCCGACCTGTCGAGGGCTCGTGACGAGGGCGACGACTTCCTCGTCGAGGTGGAGCAGGGAGAGCTCGACGACCTGCGCCGTCTCGCCGCCGAACACGGTGTGGAAGTCACCGCGTCACGCGTCTGACAGCCCGCGGTACACGAACGGGGCCCCGGCGAATCCAGCGCCGGGGTCCCGTTCCGCTGTGTCCTAGTCGTGCCAGGCTCCGAAGTCCTCCAGGAGTCGCTGGAGGGGTTCGTAGACGCCCGGGGCACCCGCGACCGTCAGATGGCGTGCGGGGCGCTCTCCGGGGCGTCCACCGGTCAGGGCGCCCGCCTCACGGGCGATCAGGTCGCCCGCCGCGAAGTCCCAGGCGTTCAGCCCGCGCTCGTAGTAGCCGTCCAGGCGGCCCGCGGCCACGTCGCACAGGTCGACCGCGGCCGAGCCGCTGCGTCGGATGTCGCGCACGAGCGGAATCAGCTTCGCGGCCACCTCGGCCTGGTGGGCGCGGACCTCCGAGACGTAGTTGAAGCCGGTGGAGACCAGCGCCTGGTCCAGCGGCGGCGCGGGCCGGCAGGCCAGCCTGCGCTCACCCGGCCAGGCGCCGGTGGCCCAGGCGCCACCGCCGCGTACCGCGTGGTAGGTCTCGCCGCGCATCGGGGCCGCCACGACCCCGACGACGGTCTCCCCGTCGTGCTCGGCCGCCACGGACACCGACCAGGTGGGCAGGCCGTACAGGTAGTTCACCGTGCCGTCGAGCGGGTCGATCACCCAGCGGATGCCGCTCGTGCCCTCGCTGGAGGCACCCTCCTCGCCGAGGAAGCCGTCGTCGGGGCGAGCCCCGGCGATCAGGTCGGTGATCAGTTTCTCGGCGGCGATGTCCATCTCGGTGACGACGTCGATCGGGCTGGACTTGGTCGCCGCGACCGCGAGGTCGGCCGGTCGGCCGTCGCGCAGCAGCTCGCCCGCGCGGGCGGCCGCCTCCCGGGCCAGTTCCAGGAGCCGCTGGTGCAGGGGGTCGGTCATGGGGATCCTCACGCGTAGGGGCTGTCGGCGCCCGCGGCGGCCGGGCGGGGGGCGCGGGCCGGGCAGCAGCCGACCGGGCACAGGTTGTGGCTCACGCCGAGCGCGCCGAGGGCGCACGGTGCGACGTCCCGGCCGCTCTCCGCGGCCGCGCGCTCCAGGACCAGCTCGCGGATCGCGGCGGCGAACCGCGGATCGGCGCCCACGGTGGCGGAGCGGCGCACCGGCAGACCCAGTTCCGCCGCCTTGGCCCGCGCCTCGGTGTCGAGGTCGTAGAGGACCTCCATGTGGTCGGAGACGAAGCCGATGGGGGCCATCACGACGGCCGGGACACCGGTCTTGTGCAGCTCCTCCAGGTGGTCGCAGATGTCGGGTTCCAGCCAGGGGATGTGCGGGGCGCCGGAACGGGACTGGTAGACGAGCCGCCATGGGTGGTCGACGCCGGTGCGCTCACGGACCGCGTCGGCGATCAGCCGGGCAACGTCCAGGTGCTGCGCGACGTACGCCCCGCCGTCACCGTGGTCCTCGGCCGGGCCGGAGGCGTCGGCGGCGGCGGTCGGGATGGAGTGGGTGGTGAAGGCGATGTGCGCGCCGTCGCGGACGTCCTCGGGCAGGTCGGCGAGGGAGTCGAGTACACCGTCGATCATGGGCTGGAGGAAGCCGGGGTGGTTGAAGTAGTGCCGCAGCTTGTCGATCTTCGGCAGTTCCAGGCCCTCCGACTCCAGGGCGGCCAGCGCGTCGGCGAGGTTCTCGCGGTACTGGCGGCAGCCCGAGTAGGAGGCGTAGGCGCTGGTCGCCAGGACCAGGATGCGGCGGCGGCCGTCGGCGACCATCTCCCGCAGGGTGTCCGTCAGGTAGGGGGCCCAGTTGCGGTTGCCCCAGTAGACGGGGAGCTCCAGTCCGTGCTCGGCGAAGTCCCCCCGCAGGACGTCCAGCAGGGCGCGGTTCTGGTCGTTGATGGGACTGACCCCGCCGAACAGGAAGTAGTGCTGCCCGACCTCCTTGAGGCGTTCCTTCGGGATGCCGCGCCCGCGCGTCACGTTCTCCAGGAACGGAACCACGTCGTCCGGTCCTTCCGGGCCCCCGAAGGAGAGCAGGAGCAGGGCGTCGTAGGGGGTGGCATCGAGCGCATCTGGCATGGATCCGATCCTGCCACCCGGCACGGACTGCGGAGAAACGGCGGGGTGGGATCACCGGGTCGGAGGGCCACCACCTAGGTGTATTGAGCCGCAGCGTTGTTCACACGGTGATCGATACACCTAGGGCGGTGCGACGGGTTCGCCCGACCCGTAAGCTGTATCGACGCTCTTCACGCCTTACGGAGACCCCCGTGCCCAGCCCTTATCGCGCTCTGTTCGACACCCCAGGCACCCGGGCCTTCGCCGCCGCGGGCTTCATCGGCCGGATGCCGCTGTCGATGATGGGCATCGGCGTGGTCACGATGATCTCCCAGCTCACCGGGCGATACGGACTCGCGGGCGGGCTGTCGGCGACCATCGCCCTGGCCGCCGCGGCGATCGGGCCACAGGTCTCCCGGCTCGTGGATCTGCACGGGCAGCGCAGGGTGCTGCGTCCCGCGGCGCTGGTGGCACTCGTGGCGGCGGCCGGGCTGCTGCTCGCCGCGCACTACGGCTGGCCGGACTGGGTGTTGTTCGTCTGCGCCGTCGGGATCGGCTGTGTGCCGAGCACGGGCTCGATGGTCCGGGCCCGGTGGGCGGCGCTGTACCGGGGCACCCCGAAGCTGCACACCGCCTACTCGTTCGAGTCGGTGATGGACGAGGTCTGCTTCGTCTTCGGGCCGATCATCTCCATCGGCCTGTCCACCACCTGGTTCCCGGAGGCCGGCCCGCTGCTGGCCGGCTGCTTCCTGGCCGCAGGAGTCTTCTGGCTGACGGCCCAGCGGGCCACCGAGCCCGCACCGCACCCGCGGGAGGAGGGCAGCGGGGGTTCGGTGCTGCGCTCCTCCGGGCTCCAGGTCCTGATGGTCACCTTCGTCGCCACGGGAGCGATCTTCGGGGCGGTGGACGTGGTCACCGTGGCCTTCGCCGACGAGATTGGCCACAAGGGCGCCTCCAGCGTGGTTCTGGCGCTGTACGCGGTGGGTTCCGCCGGCGCCGGTGTGGTGTTCGGGCTGCTGCACTTCGCCGGAGCGGCGGAACGCCGATGGCTGCTGGGCATATGTGCGATGGCCGTGAGTATGATCCCCCTCCTACTGGTCGGAAGCCTGCCGCTTCTGGCCGTGGCGCTGTTCGTTTCGGGCATGACCGTCGCACCGACGATGATCACGACGATGTCCCTCATCGAAGAGCACGTACCTCGCGCGAAGCTCACCGAGGGCATGACCTGGGTGAGTACCGGTCTCGCGGTCGGTGTCGCGCTCGGCTCCTCCGCGGCCGGCTGGGTGATCGACGCAGCCGGCGCACGAGCCGGGTATGGGGTTCCGGTGGCGTCCGGGGCCGTCGCGGTCGCGGTCGGTTTCCTCGGGTACCGCCGGCTCAGCAAGCCGGTCGCGGGTCGGGGAGGAACCGTTGAGCAGCAAAGCGAGCGGGAAGAACGGCACGTGGCGTAACTGGGGAGGCAATGTCTCCGCCCGGCCGGCCCGGGAGGTGACACCCGCCTCGGTGGAGGAGCTGGCCGACGCCGTCCGCCGGGCCGCCGAGGACGGGCTGACCGTGAAGGCCGTGGGCACCGGGCACTCCTTCACCTCGATCGCGGCCACCGACGGGGTGCTGATCCGCCCTCAACTGTTGACGGGTATCCGCGGTATCGACCGCACGGCCATGACGGTCACGGTGGAGGCCGGGACGCCGCTCAAGAGGCTCAACCTGGCACTGGCCCGCGAGGGTCTGTCGCTCACCAACATGGGCGACATCATGGAACAGACGGTTTCCGGTGCCACCAGCACCGGCACCCATGGCACCGGACGGGAGTCCGCCTCCATAGCCGCCCAGATCACCGGCCTGGAACTGGTCACGGCCGACGGCTCGGTGCTCACCTGCTCCGCACAGGAGAACCCGGAGGTCTTCGCGGCCGCCCGCCTGGGCATCGGCGCGCTGGGCATCGTCACCGCGATCACCTTCGCCGTGGAGCCGCTCTTCCTGCTCACGGCACGCGAGGAACCGATGCCGCTGGACCGGGTGCTCGCCGAGTTCGACGAACTGTGGGCCGAGAACGAGCACTTCGAGTTCTACTGGTTCCCGCACACCGGAAACACCAACACCAAGCGCAACAACCGCAGCGCCGGCCCCGAGCGGCCGGTGGGACGGCTGGCCGGCTGGTTCGAGGACGAGTTCCTCTCCAACGGCGTGTTCCAGGTGGCCCAGTGGGCGGGCAGGGCGGCGCCCACCGCGGTCCCGGTGATTGCCCGGGCCTCCAGCAGGGCGCTGTCCGCGCGGACCTACACGGACATCCCGTACAAGGTCTTCACATCGCCGCGGCGGGTGCGGTTCGTGGAGATGGAGTACGCCGTACCGCGCGAGGCGATGGCGGACACCCTGCGGGAACTCAAGGCGATGCTGGACCGTTCACCCCTCAAGATCAGTTTTCCGGTGGAGGTCCGCACCGCCCCGGCCGACGACATCCCGCTGTCCACCGCCTCCGCCCGGGACAGCGCGTACATCGCGGTCCACATGTACCGGGGGACGCCGTACCAGTCGTACTTCACCGCGGCCGAGCGGATCCTCACCGCGCACGAGGGGCGGCCGCACTGGGGCAAGGTGCACACCCGGGACGCGGAGTACCTCGCCAAGGCCTATCCGCGCTTCGGCGAGTTCACCGCGGTCCGTGACCGCCTCGACCCGGACCGGCGGTTCCAGAACGACTATCTGCGCAGAGTGCTGGGAGCCTGACCGAAGATCCGGAACCCTCGCCTCCCTTCGGGGCGTTCGGGTGAAGCACCTCATGCGGGTGAACGCGGCAAGCCGCTCACGGACTGCCAAGTCGCACTCCGCGCCAGAAGTTGGGCGGCGTGCCGATCCACGCCCGTGGCCCGAATGGAGTACTCTTGCGAGCCTTGGGCCCGGCCCCGTCAGGGTGCCCGCGGCCTGCAGGACCGCCGGGAGGGGGGCTAGTTGCACAGGGTGACGGAGTTGGTCACTTAGCGTTGCGAATAGGTAACCGTGCCATAACGGCGGCTCTGGGCCCGTGCCCGACACGCCGGGCAACTCGGCAAGGTTGTGGCAGGCTGCACCCGGGCAGGCCACACTCGACTAGCGGAAGCAGCGACGCACGTGACGTCGGCAGGCACCACCCGGGAGGTCCCCATGCCCGAACTGCGTGTCGTGGCCGTCTCGAATGACGGCACACGGCTGGTGCTGAAGGCTGCCGACGCAACGGAGTACACGCTTCCGATCGACGAGCGGCTGCGCGCCGCGGTGCGCGGCGACCGGCCCCGGCTCGGCCAGATCGAGATCGAGGTGGAGAGCCATCTCCGCCCCCGTGACATCCAGGCGCGTATACGTGCCGGTGCCACCGCGGAGGAAGTCGCCCAGCTCGCGGGCATTCCCGTCGAGCGCGTACGGCGCTTCGAGGGCCCGGTGCTCGCCGAGCGCGCCTTCATGGCGGAGCGGGCCCGCAAGACCCCGGTGCGCAGGCCCGGCGAGAACTCCGGCCCACTGCTCGGCGAGGCCGTCCAGGAGCGACTGCTGCTGCGCGGCGCCGAGAAGGACACCGTGCTGTGGGACTCCTGGCGCCGCGACGACGGCACCTGGGAAGTCCTGCTGGTCTACCGGGTGGCGGGCGAACCGCACTCGGCGAGCTGGACCTACGACCCGCCCCGGCGGCTCGTCCAGGCCGTCGACTCCGAGGCGCGTTCGCTGATCGGCGAGTCCGACGACCTCGCCGCGCCGGAGCCGAGCTTTCCGTTCGTACCGCGCATCGCCCGGCTGCCCCGCGACCGCCCGCTGGACCGGTCCCTGGACCGCGCTCTGGACCGCGAGCGGCCCGGTCTGCCGGCACCGGCGTCCGAGCCCGTCGAGGAGAGCACGGGCGAACGTGACTCCCTGACCAGTCTGTTGGAGGCGGTACCGAGCTTCCGTGGCGACCTGGTGGTCCCGGAACGTCCGGTGGAGGACCCGGAGGAGCCCGTCGCCGAGGTCGAGGCCGAGGAGCCGGCCGCCCCTGCGGCATCGGCCGGTTCCGCCTACGCGGACGTCCTGATGCCGCGTTCCGTCGGCAGCCACCGCGACCGCCTCATCGGCGCCACCGACCGCCAGGCCGAGGCCGACGGCGTCCGCCCCGGCCGCCGCGCGGCGGTACCGAGCTGGGACGAGATCGTCTTCGGAACACGCCGCAAGAAGCAGGAGTAGCCGCCGCCGAAGGGTCACGGACCTCGCGAGAAGCCGGCGACATGAGGGCTCCGTCCGTCTCCGGACGGAGCCCTCAGTCGCTACTGCGGCTCCGGGCCCACCGCCACCGGGCGGGACGGGTCGGCGGACCACTCCGACCATGAACCGACGTACAGCGCCGCCGGGATGCCCGCCACCGCGAGCGCGAGTACCTCGTGGGCCCCCGAGACGCCGGAGCCGCAGTACACGCCGACCTCGGCGTCCTCAACGGCGCCAAGGGACTTGAAGCGCGCCCGCAGTTCCCCGGCGGGCAGGAAACGGCCGTCCGCGCCCACGTTCTCGGTGGTCGGCGCGGACACGGCGCCCGGGATGTGGCCGCCGACCCGGTCGACCGGCTCCACCTCGCCCCGGTACCGCTCCCCCGCCCGGGCGTCCAGCAGTACCCCGGAGCGGGCCAGCGCGGCGGCGGCGTCCGCGTCCAGGAGGCCGCCCGCGCCCGGCTCGGGCACGAAGTCGCCCTCGGCGGGCGTGGTCACGTCCGTCGACAACTCGCCCTCCCAGGCGGGCAACCCGCCGTCCAGGACCCGCACGTCCGGGTGACCCGTCCAGCGCAGCATCCACCAGGCTCGCGCGGCCGCCCAGCCCTGACCGCCGTCGTACACGACGACCGGACGCCCCGGCGAGACCCCCGCCCGGCGCATGGCCGCGCCGAATTCGGCCAAGTCCGGCAGCGGATGCCGGCCGTTCTTCCCTGGAACAGCGGCGAGTTCCTCGTCCATGTCGACGAAGACCGCGCCCGGGATGTGCCCCGCCGCGTACTCGGCGCGTCCGTCGAAGGCCGGTGCGCCGGCCGCCTTGGCCAGGCTGAGCTGCCAGCGAACGTCGAGGAGCGTCGGCGGGTCGCCCTCGGTCAAGTCATGCGCGAGCCGGGTTGCGGTGATGATGGCTTTCATGAGCCCCATCCTTACGCCAGGGGTGGCCGCGGCGTCCAGCTCCGACTACTCTGCTCCGCCGGACAGTCCCGATCACCAGGCGTACGGGATCAGGCACATGCTGTGCGGCTGAGGGACACCCGGCGACAGTCGTCCGGAAGCAGGCGGAAGAGGCGGAGTTCGGCAGCAGGCGCCCGCGCGGCAGTACCGCGCGCCCGCGGCGCCGCCGCGACGCACGGCGTCACAGAGGGTGCGAGCATCGGTACGGGGCGTGTCTGCGGCTGCGACACACCGATCCGGAGAGCGGAAGCGACACGGCCACCGCAAGGGGGCCTGGGAGAGAGTGACGATGACCGAGGCACGGGGATCGGCGGGCCCGAACGGCACACGCACTCGGCGCGAGCCCGGCACACCCTGCTGGGTGACCCTGATGGCGCACGGACTGGCCACGACCGAGGAGTTCTACGGAGCGCTGTTCGGCTGGGAGTTCGAGCCCGGCCCCCAGCAACTCGGCCCTTATGTGCGGGCCCTGCTCGACGGACAGGAAGTGGCGGGCATCGGTCAGTTGCCGCCCGATCAGGATCTGCCCGTCGCGTGGACGCCGTATCTGTCCTCGGACGACGTGGACCACATGGCCGAGACGGTGCGGCACTGCGGCGGCACCGTGGGTGTGGGCCCCCTGGACATGGCCGAGGCCGGACGGCTCGTGATCGCCTCGGATCCCTCGGGAGCGGTGTTCGGCATCTGGCAGGCGGCGGAGCACCACGGCATGGCCGTCTCCGGCCTGCCCGGCACTCCCGCCTGGAACGAACTGCTCACCTTCGAGACGGCCGGTGTCGCCAAGTTCTACAAGACGGTGTTCAAGTTCGAGGAGGAGCCGGCGGTGTCCGCCGACTTCGACTACCTGACCCTGCGGGTGGCCGGCCGGCGGGTCGCCGGCATCCACGGCGTGGGGCACGCGCTGCCGCGCGACCGGGGCCCGCACTGGCTGACGTATTTCGAGGTCGCCGACACCGACGAGACCCTGGGCCGGCTGCTGGACTTGGGCGGCCGGGTGCTGAAGGCCGCCCATGACGGCGAGCACGGCCGGGTGGCGACGGTGGCCGACCCGGAGGGCGCGGTCTTCTCGGTGATCCAGAGCCCACGCTGAGCCCGGGAGACCCGCGCACCGGCCCGGTCGGCCTTCGCCCGGTCGACCGGCCGCGATCGCGCGATCAGCCCGAGGTGACCGGCAGCACGTCGGGCGAGAGCGCCGCCGCCCGCGCGGCAGCGCTCGTCATGCGTTTACGGTGGTGACGGCGGCACAGCACCTCGTACCCGACGGCCTCGGCCGCGCCCACGTCCCCCACCACGACCTGCTCGCCCTCGACGACCATCTCGCCGCCCACCGTGCGAGCGTTGTGCGTGGCCCGTGCCCCGCACCAGCACATGGCCTCGACCTGCAGTGTCTCGATCCGGTCCGCCAGCTCGATCAGCCGCTGCGAACCGGGGAACAGCTTGGTCCGAAAGTCCGTGGTGATACCGAACGCGAACACGTCGAGGGACAGCTCGTCCACGATCCGGGCCAGCTGGTCGATCTGCCCCGGCAGCAGGAACTGGGCCTCGTCCACGAGGACGTAGTCCACCTTGCCGCCGCGCGACATACGGTCCACCACGAACGCGTAGAGGTCCAGCTCGGGCGCGGCCTCCACCGCATCGGTCACCAGCCCCAGGCGCGACGACAGTTTGCCGGCTCCCGCGCGGTCCTCCCGCGTGAAGATCACACTTTGCAGACCACGAGCCGAGCGGTTGTGCGCGATCTGAAGCGCCAGAGTCGACTTCCCGCAGTCCATCGTTCCCGAGAAGAACGCCAGTTCGGGCATGGGGGGTTGAGCACCTTTCGGCGAGACGGGGACAGGAGCGGGGACAGATGAACGGTTCTTCAGGAGCGTACTTCGAGCAGCGGGACCAGCTGCTCGGCTGGAGTCAGCGAACCGTGGTTGCCGACCAGCGCCGACTCCTTCGGCTCTCGCTCGGAGGCGATGATCAGGACGTCGTCGTGCGCGGCCGCGACCACATCGCCGATACGGGCGTACACCCGGTCGTCGATCCGGGGTCCGAACCACCCCGCCGCGATCGCCTCGTCCCGCGAGGCCACCCAGAACTGCTCGCCGAGCACCTCGCGCCAGCAGGTCAGAACGTCCTGCTCGGCGCCCGGCACCGCGTAGACGTGCCGGGCGCGGCCCTCGCCGCCGAGCAGCGCGACGCCGGCGCTCAGCTCCCAGTCGTGGTCGAAGTCGAACCGGTGCTCCTCGTCGAAGGGCACGTCGACCATGCCGTGGTCGGCGGTGACGTAGAGCGTGGTGCGCGGCGGGAGCTGCTCGGCCAGGCGCTGGACGAGCCGGTCCACGCACATGAGCTGACCGCGCCAGGTGTCTGAGGCGACGCCGTAGCGGTGGCCCGCGCCGTCCAGCTCGGAGTAGTACGTGTAGACCAGGGAGCGGTCGCCGCCGGCCAGTTGCTCGGCAGCGAGGTCCATGCGCTCCTCGCCGGTCAGCCTGCCGTGGAACGTTCCGCCGCTGAGCGCCACCTTGGTCAGCGGGGTGCTCGCGAAGGTGGGTGACGACACCTGGGCGGTGTGCACACCCGCCAGGTGCGCCAGCTCGAAGACGGTGGGGTACGGCTGCCACCGGCTCGGGGAGGTCCACGGCTGCCAGCGGAGCTGGTTCATCAGCTCACCGGTCTCCGGGTTCCGGGCCGAGTAGCCGGGCAGGCCGTGCGCGCCCGGCGGGAGGCCGGTGCCGACGGAGGCGAGGGAGGTCGCGGTGGTCGCCGGGTAGCCGGCGGTGATCGGACGTCCCGTGCCCCCGCGCGAACTCGCGAGCAGCGAGGTCATGAACGGCGCCTCGTCGGGGTGGGCCCGCAGCTGTTCCCAGCCCAGGCCGTCGACCAGGAAGACGCAGTTCCGGTCGGCGGGAGCCAGCTCCTGGATCGAGGCGGTCATGTCCGGTACGGCCATGCCCGCCGCCAGGGTGGGCAGCAGGTCGGCGAGAGAGCCGCTGCCGTACTCGGGGAGCGGCGCGGAGGCGAGGGCGAGGGGCTCCGGGTGGTCCCAGGCGGAGGGGTACGCCATCAGCGCGTGACGTCCGCGGTCGCCTCGGAGATGGCCTGGGCGAAGGCGAGCGCCTGGCGCACCGTCTCCGGGCCGTCCCCGGCCTCGCTGACCCGCAGGCTCAGGTCGTCCGCCGTCGAGCTGCCCGTGTAGCCGTGGTCGGCCTCGCAGTTGGGGTCGCCGCAGGCGGCGGGCTCCAGATCGATGCGGGAGACGGCGCCCCAGCCGATGGTGAGGACGACCTCGCGGGGCAGGGTGCCGGGCGTGTACTGCTCCGGGTTGGCGACCATGCGGCTGACCACGACGGACGAGATCCGGCCGATCTTCACGGACTCCGTGGAGGTCGTGGCGTACGGGGTCGGGGACGTGTCGTCGGCGGCCTGCTCATCGGTGTGGCTGACGATGAAGCGGTTGCCGGTGAGGACGAGCACGGTCACATGCCGCCGCACCTCGTTCTGGTCGAACGTCGTCTCCTGGTGGACCAGGTACGACCGGATGGGCTCGCCGCCCACAGCGGCCTCCACCGCCTCGGCCACGAGGGCCGGGTAGTAGCCGCTGCGCTCGATCGCCGAGCGCAGCCCCTGGGTCGTCGTACTGGTCTTGGCCATGACGTCCATCCTAGTCCGTGGGCAAGGGGGGTCCGGGCCAGTCGGGAGCACCGGGCGGCCTGTCGCCGGGGCCGTGTACAGGGACGGTCGTCCCCCTTTCCGATACCCCTTCCGCCCGGCTCAGTACACCGGGAGCGTCCGCGGGCCGAGGTCGTCGCGGGCGGGCGGGGGCGCGAGCCGCACGGTGGCGCCGAGGACGCTGAGACCGCGCGTGGAGACCACGACCGGCTCCAGGGTGACTGCGACGACCTCGGGGTGGTCGTCGACCAGCCGGGAGACCCTCAGCAGCAGCTCCTCCAGGGCAGGGGTGTCGACCGGGGTCGAGCCCCGCCAGCCGAACAGCAGGGGTGCCGTCCTGATCGAGCGCACCAGTGAGGTCGCCTCCCGGTCGGTGACCGGGACCAGCCGGTGCGCCATGTCGCCGAGCAGCTGCGAGGCGGCTCCGGCGAGCCCGAAGGACAGTACGGCCCCGGCCGCAGGGTCGATCACGGCCCGTACGACGGTGTCGACGCCCCGGGGTGCCATGCCCTGCACCACCGGCCGCACCTCGTCCGGCTTGCCGAACAGTTCGGCCAACTCGGCGTAGGCGTGACGCAGTTGCCGCTCGTCCGCCAGGTCGAGGCGTACTCCGCCCAGGTCGGCGCGGTGCCTGAGGTGGGGTGCGGTGGCCTTGAGGGCGACCGGGTAGCCGAGTGCGCGAGCGGCCTCGGCGGCGGCGTCGGGGGTGGCGGCGGGCAGGGCGCGGCGGACGGCGACGCCGTACCTCCCGAGCAGTTCGCAGGTCTCCTCCGTGCCGAGGGTGAGTCCCTGGCCGCGCGCGAGCAGCCCGTGGATCAGTCCGGCGGCGCCCTTCTCGTCGATGTCGTCGTATTCGGGCACCCTGCCCGGGTTGGCGGCGTCACGGCGCCACTGCCCGTACTTCACGGCTTCGGCGAGGGCCCGCACGGCGCGCTCGGCGGCGGGGTAGGCGGGAATGAGCCGGGAGCAGTTCAGGGACGGTTCGTCCGGAACCGATACCGGAACCGGCACCGCGCCGGGCGACGGCTGGGCCGCTCCCGCGGCCGGGGGCCGTTCGGCGGGACGCTGCGCCGCGCCGCCGGCGGCGTACGACGCGGAGCCGGTGGCGTGCGGCGCGGTGCTGGCGGCGGCGGAGAGCGCCTCGGCGAGTCCGCCCAGTTCCACGTGGACGACCAGGACGGGCTTGGCGGGCGCGGCGGAGGCCGCGGACCGCAGTGCCTCGGCCAGTTCCGCCTCCCCCGGTGAGCCCTCTCCGATGGCCGGGATCGCCGTCACGATCACGGCGTCGCACGAGTCGTCGGCCAGGGCCCGTGCCAGCGCTCGCCGGAAGTCCTCCGCGGTGGCCTCCGTGGTCAGGTCGGAGGGGCGTGACGGCCGCAGCTCTTCGGACAGGCAGGCGTCATACGTCAGCAGGCCGAGGGACTCGGAGTTCCCGAGGATCGCCACCCGGGGTCCGGCGGGCAGCGGCTGCCGAGCCAGCAGCAGGCCCGTGTCCACCAGCTCGGTGATGGTGTGGACCCGGATCACGCCCGCCTGCCGGAGCAGCGCGGACACGGTCGCGTGCGGCAGGCGCGTGGCCCGCACCGCGTGTCCCTGCGGAGCGGATCCCGCCCCCTGCACGACGACCAGCGGCTTCGCCGCGGCGGTCCGGCGGGCGAGGCGGGTGAACTTGCGCGGGTTGCCGATGGACTCCAGGTACATGAGGACGACGTCGGTGTCGGGGTCGTCGTACCAGTACTGGACCATGTCGTTGCCGGAGACGTCCGCCCGGTTGCCGGAGGAGACGAACGTGGACACGCCCGACACCCCGGTCACCCCTCCCCCGCGCCGGTGCAGCCGGGACAGCAGCGCGATGCCGATGGCCCCGGACTGGGCGAAGAGCCCGATCCGGCCGGGGCGGGGCGGCTCCGGCGCCAGCGAGGCGTTGAGCCGCACGTCCTGGGCGTTGTTGATGATTCCGAAGGTGTTGGGTCCGATGATCCGCATGCCGTACACGCGCGCATGTCGGACGAGTTCGCGCTGCCGCTCACGGCCCTCGGGCCCGCTCTCCGCGTATCCGGCGGAGAGCACGACGAGTCCCTGGGCGCCGTGTTCACCGCACTCGGTGACCACCTCGGGCACGCGCTCGGCGGGGACGGCGACGACGACGAGATCCACGGACTCGTCGATGTCCCGCACCGAGCGGTGGGCGGGGACCCCGTCGATCTCCGTCCGGCCCTCGGGGAAGGCCGCGTTCACCGCGTACAGCCGGCCGGTGAACCCGGCCTCCCGGATGTTGCCCAGAACGCCGCGGCCCACTCCGCCGGGTGTGCGGCCCACGCCGACGACCGCGACGGAGCGCGGCGCGAGGAGCCGGCGCACCGAGCGCGCCTCCGCGCGCTGTTCGCGGGCGCGCTGCACGGCGAGCGAGCGGTCGGTTGGTTCGAGGTCGAACTCCAGGCGTACGACACCGTCTTCGAAGCTGCGCTTCTGGGTGTACCCGGCGTCCGTGAACACCTTGATCATCTTGGTGTTGGCGGGCAGCACCTCGGCGGCGAACCGGCGGATGCCGCGCTCGCGCGCGACGGCCGCGATGTGTTCGAGGAGGGTGGAGGCCACTCCGCGGCCCTGGTGGGCGTCCTGCACCAGGAAGGCCACCTCCGCCTCGTCGGCGGGCGCGGAGGCGGGCAGGCCGCGGGCGTCGATGCGGTCGTAGCGGACGGTCGCGATGAACTCGCCGCCGATCGTGGCGGCGAGCCCCACCCGGTCCACGAAGTCGTGGTGGGTGAAGCGTCGGACGTCCTTGGCGGACAGCCGTGGGTACGGCGCGAAGAAGCGGTAGTACTTCGACTCGTCGGAGACCTGCTCGTAAAAACTGACCAGGCGGTCGGCGTCGTCGACGGTGATGGGCCTGATGCGCGCGGTACCCCCGTCGCGCAGGACCACGTCCGCCTCCCAGTGGGCGGGGTACTCGTGCCGGTCCCGCCGGTCCGCCGAGGTCTGCATGGGCCCCAGAGTACGGCTCGCGTCCGACAACAGCGCGGGGCAGGCTGTGGAGGGCGGGAGCACGCCTGACGACCGGGAGCGTGCCTGACGATATGGAAGACTGGTCTAGACAACACTGAGACAGTGAAGTGACAGTGAAGGGCAGCATCACATGGCTGAGCGCCACGTCAACGTCGGCTGGACCGAGGGCCTCCACGCCCGCCCCGCCTCCATCTTCGTCCGGGCCGCCACGGCTTCCGGCGTCCCCGTGACGATCGCCAAGCCCGGCGGCGCCCCCGTCAACGCCGCCTCCATGCTGGCCGTCCTGAGCCTGGGCGCCCAGGGCGGCGAGGAGATCGTCCTCGCCTCCGACGCCGAGGGCGCGGACGCCGCCCTGGACCGTCTGGCGAAGCTGGTCGCCGAGGGTCTCGAGGAGCTGCCCGAGACGGTCTGAGGACACGGTCCGAACATAGGGACATGAAATCGGCGGAGCCGCGTCGCCCGTACGGGCCGTGCGGCTCCGCCGTCTTTTTGCGCCACCGCCACCACTTCGCATGGTTCCGGAATTGGGGCACCACTGAAAATCGGGGCAGGAAAAAGCGTCGCCCCCGAATAACATCTCTTTGTATACGTCCCGCGTGTTAATTCCGCGGGCTCGAAATGTTTACAGCATGTTGCGAAGTCCGCGAACGCTCCGGCCGGCCACCGGCGCCGGACAGGCGCAGCCGGTGCGCGAGGGTCGCGCGCTCGGTGTGCAGCGCCGTGATCGCCCGCGCGCGGTCCGCGTCGCCGCGTGCCACCGCGTCCACGATGGCGCCGTGCTCCGCCCAGGACTCCACCGGGTTCACGGGCGCCTCCACCGCGTACATCCAGGCGATCTTGTGCCGCAGCTGGGTCAGCATGGCGGTCAGGGCGGGGCTGCCGCAGGACTGGGCGAGCGTCTCGTGGAACCAGCCGCCCAGGGAGCGCAGGTCCTCGCTGCCGCCCCTCCTGGCCCGCTCCTGCCCCAGCCTGACCAGGCCGCGCAGCACCTTGAGGTGGGCCTCACTGCGCCGCCGGGCGGCCCGGGAGGCGCCGAGCGGTTCCAGCAGCAGGCGCATCTCCAGCAGGTCGGCGGCCTCCTGCTCGCTCGGTTCGGCCACGCACGCGCCCGCGTGCCGCCGGGTCACCACGAAACCCTCGGCCTCCAGCGTGCGCAGCGCCTCACGGACGGGGACGCGCGAGACGCCGTAGCGCCGGGCCAGAAGTTCTTCGGTGAGCCGCCCGCCGGGCTCGTAGACACCGGTCACGATGTCGTCCCGGATCGCCGTGCACACCGAGTGCGCCGGAATACGCATGACCGACCTCCGCCTAGGACCGTGCCTCAATATTCCCCGTGACTCTATTGCAATGCACGGGAAATTCCGACGGCGGGCCGGAATCATGGATATTTTTTGGACAGCGGGGTACCGGAAACGGCAGGAAACCGCGCGCCGGAAACGCCGAAAGCCCCGGCTCACGAGCCGGGGCTTTCGAAGGCGCGTCCGTCAGACGTTCACGCCGTGCTTGCGCAGGTACGCGACGGGGTCGATGTCCGAGCCGTACTCCGGGGTCGTCCGGGCCTCGAAGTGGAGGTGCGGCCCGGTCACGTTGCCGGTCGCGCCGGAGAGACCGATCTGCTGGCCGGGGGTGACCTTCTGGCCCTCGGAGACACCGATGGAGGAGAGGTGGCCGTACTGGGTGTACGTGCCGTCAGCCATCCGGATCACGATCTGGTTGCCGTACGCCCCGCCCCACCCGGTGGACACGACCGTGCCGGAGCCGACCGCGTGCACGGTGGTGCCGCTGGCGGCGTGGAAGTCGATGCCGGTGTGCGAGCCGGAGGACCACAGGGAACCGCCGGTCTGGTAACCGGTGGAGACATAGGAGTGCGCGATCGGCGCCACGAAGGCGTTGAGTCGCTTGCGCTCGGCCTCGCGGGCGGCGCGCAGCTTGACCTCGTGCTGCCTCTCGGCGAGCGCGGCGGCCTGCTTGCGAGCGGCCTCCTCGGCCGCCTGGCGCTGGGCGGCCTGCTGCTGGGCGGCGGCCTGCGCGTCGATCTGCTCGGCGACCGAGTCGCCAAGGGTGATCACAGGGGTGAGACCGGTGTCCGCGGGGGCCGGCTCCGCGGCGAGGGCCGGGGCGGTCAGGGCGCCTATCGCGCCGGTGGTGGCAAGGGCCGCGACGCCGGCTGCGTGGACGGTGGTGCGCTGCATCCGACTGGGACGACGGTGCTTCCCGGTGGCGCGGGTGAACGCCATGAAGTGGCTGGTCCTTTCCTTCCTTCTCGCCTACCGGGTTAGCTGACGGGTTCGGAGCAGGAAGGTCTCCTACGGACCCCCTCGCAGCCGCGCGGGCGTCCGATTCACCCCAGGGACATGGGTCCCCGGCTCCCCTGGCTCGCGCCGTACGGGGACTCGGCGATGACTGTCCGGTGCCGCGGGTGCGGCGCACTGCATGACGAACAGCCGGGATGACGCTATGCGGGCGCGCTTCAATCCCCAAACCGATCCCGGATTTTGTAGCGCATCCCACAGGCCAGACAGGTCACCTCCGCCTCAATCCGGACATCCTGGAAATGCCGCGCGTGCCCTGACGAACCGTCGGCCGTCAGGGCACGCGCGTGTGCCGGTGTTTTGAGGTTATTCGGCGGAGACGACGGTGACTTCGCCGATGCCGAGGGCCTCGACGGGCTCCCTGATCTGGGCGGCGTCACCCACCAGGACCGTGACCAGACGGTTCACCGGGAAGGCGTTCACCGCCGCGGCGGTGGCCTCCACGGTGCCGGTGGCGGCGAGCTGCCGGTACAGCGCCGCCTGGTAGTCGTCGGGCAGATGCTGCTCGACCTGGTCCGCCAGGGTGCCCGCCACGGCCGCCGCCGTCTCGTACTTCAGCGGCGCGACCCCGACCAGGTTCTGTACGGCGACATCGCGCTCGGCGTCGGTGAGGCCCCCTTCGGCGAGCTTGCGCAGCACCGCCCACAGGTCCGCCAGCGCCGGGCCGGTGTTCGGGGTGTCGACGGAACCGCTGATCGCGAGCATCGAGGCACCCGTGCCGTCCGGGGCGGACCTGAGGACCTGCCCGAACGCGCGCACGCCGTAGGTGTAGCCCTTCTCCTCGCGCAGGACACGGTCCAGGCGGGAGGTCAGGGTGCCGCCGAGGCAGTAGGTGCCGAGCACCTGGGCGGGCCACACACGGTCGTGCCGGTCAGCGCCGACGCGGCCGATGAGCAGCTGCGTCTGAACGGCGCCCGGACGGTTCACGATGACGACCCGGCCGGTGTCGTCGGCGGTGACCGGCGGCACCGGGCGGGGCTGCGCCGGTGAGCCGGTCCAGCCGCCCAGGGTCGCGCCGAGCAGCTCGTCCAGGTCGATGCCGGTGAGGTCGCCGACCACCACGGCGGTGGCCGTGGCGGGCCGCACATGGCGGTCGTAGAAGGCGCGCACGGCCGCCGCGTCGATCTTCTCGACCGTGTCCTCGGTGCCCTGGCGCGGTCGCGACATGCGCGAAGTCGCCGGGAACAGCTCCCTGGAGAGCTCCTTGGCCGCGCGGCGGGACGGGTTCGCCATCTCGTGCGGGATCTCGTCGAGGCGGTTGCGGACCAGCCGCTCGACCTCGCTGTCGGCGAACGCGGGCGCCCTGAGGGCGTCCGCGAGCAGGCCGAGCGCCTTGCCGAGACGGGAGGCGGGTACCTCCAGGCCCAGACGCACTCCGGGGTGGTCGGCGTGGGCGTCCAGGGTCGCGCCGCAGCGCTCCAGTTCGGCGGCGTACTCCTCGGCGGAGTGCTTGTCGGTGCCCTCCGAGAAGGCTCGCGCCATGATGGTGGCGACGCCGTCGAAACCGGCCGGCTCGGCGTCGAGCGGCGCGTCCAGGAGCACCTCGACGGCGATCACCTGCTGGCCGGGGCGGTGACAGCGCAGCACCGTCAGGCCGTTGTCCAGGGTGCCGCGCTCGGGGGCCGGGAACGCCCACGGCTTCGGCTCGCCCGCTCGGGGCTGGGGGTGGAACTCCATCGCGGCGAGCTCGGTCACTTGGCCGTCTCCTCTTCGTCGTTCTGGTCGGCGCCGGCCTTCACCGTGGCCTCGGACTCGGGGTCCTCGGGGAAGTCCTCGTCCTGGGTGTGCTCCGCGGACTCGACGGAGAGCGGCTCGTAGACGAGCACCGCCCGGTTGTCCGGGCGCAGGCGGGCCGCGGCCACCGTGCGGACCTCCTCCGGCGTCACCTCGAGGACGCGCTGCACGGCGGTCAGGGCGAGCTGCGGGTCGCCGAACAGGACGGCGTAGCGGCACAGCTCGTCGGCGCGGCCCGAGACCGTACCGAGCCGGTCCAGCCACTCGCGCTCCAACTGGGCCTGGGCGCGCTCCATCTCCTCGGGCGTGGGGCCCTCCTCGGCGAAGCGGGCCAGCTCCTCGTCGATGGCGGCCTCGATGACCGGCACCTGGACGTCGCCGGAGGTCTTCACGTCCAGCCAGCCGAGGGAGGGCGCCCCGGCCAGCCGCAGCAGGCCGAACCCGGCCGCCACCGCCGTACGGTCGCGTCGTACGAGCCGGTTGTACAGGCGGGAGGACTCGCCGCCGCCGAGGACGGTGAGCGCCAGGTCGGCCGCGTCGGCCGCGCGCGTGCCGTCCTCGGGGAGCCGGTAGGCGGCCATCAGCGCGCGGGCCGGGACCTCCTCCACCAGGACCTCGCGCAGCTGCTCGCCGATGGTGTCGGGCAGCGAGCCGTCGCGCGGCTCGGGCTTGCCGTCGTGCATGGGGATCGAGCCGAAGTACTTCTCGATCCAGGCGAGGGTCTGCTCGGGGTCGATGTCCCCGACCACCGAGAGCACCGCGTTGTTCGGCGCGTAGTAGGTACGGAAGAACCGGCGCGCGTCCTCGAGGGTGGCCGCGTCCAGGTCGGCCATGGAGCCGATCGGCGTGTGGTGGTACGGGTGGCCCTCCGGGTAGGCGAGGGCGGTCAGCTTCTCGAACGCGGTGCCGTACGGGACGTTGTCGTAGCGCTGGCGGCGCTCGTTCTTGACGACGTCTCGCTGGTTCTCCATCGACTCCTCGTCGAGGGCGGCCAGCAGCGAGCCCATCCGGTCGGCCTCCAGCCAGAGGGCGAGCTCCAGCTGGTGGGTGGGCATGGTCTCGAAGTAGTTGGTGCGCTCGAAGCTGGTGGTGCCGTTGAGCGAGCCGCCGGCGCCCTGCACCAGTTCGAAGTGGCCGTTGCCCTTCACCTGGGAGGAGCCCTGGAACATCAGGTGCTCGAAAAGGTGAGCCAGGCCGGTACGCCCCTTGACTTCGTGACGGGAGCCGACGTCGTACCAGAGGCACACCGCCGCGACCGGGGTCAGGTGGTCTTCGGAGAGCACCACGCGCAGACCGTTGGCCAGGCGGTGCTCGGTCGCTGTCAGGCCCCCGGAGCCTGCCTCGGCTTCGGTCGTGTGACCCATGGACATGTACGTCCCTTCGATCGCGGAGGCGGTCCTGAGACCGCGGTTTTCCTGCCGGTCCTGCCACCTTATGCAAGCGTCCGGGGGCTCGGTGAAGTTCCCGCCGGGCGTACGCCCACAGCGGATCGCGTAGCCTGCGGGAGTCGTGCCGCGGGGCGGCCCCCGCCGGCACCTCGCGGTACCGGGAGGGACCGTCGGCACCGGGCCCTGGCCCGGCCTGTCAGTACCGCGGTCCACAATGGTCCCCGTCAGATCCCGTTCACGCTTCAGCAAGAGTGAGCCGAAGGGGCGCGCCGCGTGAGCGGCCCGTAGGCGAGCGACCAGGAAAGAGGAGCCGGCAGCGATGGCCCGCCGCAGCACGAAGACCCCGCCGCCCGACGACTCGTACGAGGAGAAGATCCTCGACATCGACGTCGTGGACGAGATGCAGGGCTCCTACCTCGAATACGCGTATTCGGTCATCTACTCCCGCGCCCTCCCCGACGCCCGCGACGGGCTCAAGCCGGTACACCGGCGCATCGTCTACCAGATGAACGAGATGGGCCTGCGTCCCGACCGCGGCTATGTGAAGTGCGCGCGTGTCGTGGGCGACGTGATGGGCAAGCTGCACCCGCACGGAGACGCGTCGATCTACGACGCGCTGGTCCGCATGGCGCAGCCGTTCTCGATGCGCGTCCCGCTGGTCGACGGCCACGGCAACTTCGGCTCCCTGGGCAACGACGACCCGCCGGCCGCCATGCGGTACACCGAGTGCCGGATGGCCGAGGCCACGAGCCTGATGACCGACTCGATCGACGAGGACACGGTCGACTTCGCGCCCAACTACGACGGCCAGGAGCGGGAGCCGATCGCGCTGCCCGCCGCCTTCCCGAATCTGCTGGTGAACGGCACGTCGGGCATCGCGGTCGGCATGGCCACGAACATGCCGCCGCACAACCTGGCCGAGGTCGTCGCGGCCGCCCGCCATCTGATCCGCCATCCGAACGCGGATCTGGACACGCTGATGAAGTACGTCCCGGGCCCCGACCTGCCCACCGGCGGCCGGATCGTCGGCCTCGCCGGGATCAGGGACGCCTACGAGACGGGCCGCGGCACCTTCAGGATCCGTGCCACGGTCTCCGTGGAGAGCGTGACGCCGCGCCGCATGGGCCTCGTCGTCACCGAACTGCCCTTCACGGTGGGGCCCGAGAAGGTCATCGCCAAGATCAAGGACCTGGTCAACGCAAAGAAGCTCCAGGGCATCGCCGACGTCAAGGACCTCACGGACCGGGCACACGGGCTGCGCCTGGTCATCGAGATCAAGAACGGCTTCGTGCCGGAGGCGGTCCTGGAGCAGCTCTACAAGCTGACGCCGATGGAGGAGTCCTTCGGCATCAACAACGTGGCCCTGGTCGACGGCCAGCCGCTCACGCTCGGCCTGAAGGAACTCCTGGAGGTCTACCTCGACCACCGCTTCACCGTCGTCCGCCGGCGCTCGGAGTTCCGCCGCAGCAAGCGCCACGACCGGCTGCACCTGGTGGAGGGCCTGCTGACCGCCCTCGTCGACATCGACGAGGTCATTCGCCTGATCCGCTCGAGCGAGAACTCCGCGCAGGCCAAGGAGCGTCTGATGCGGCGCTTCTCGCTGTCGGACGTCCAGACGCAGTACATCCTCGACACGCCGCTGCGCCGCCTCACCAAGTTCGACCGCATCGAGCTGGAGGCGGAGAAGGACCGGCTCAACGAGGAGATCGCCGAGCTGACCCGGATCCTGGAGTCGGACGCCGAGCTGCGCAAGCTGGTCTCCGCCGAACTGGCCGAGGTGGCCAAGAAGTTCGGCACCGAACGGCGCACGGTCCTGCTGGAGGCGTCGGGCACCCCGACGTCGGCCGTGCCGCTCCAGGTGGCCGACGACCCGTGCCGGGTGCTCCTGTCGTCGACGGGTCTGCTGGCCCGTACGGCGGACGGCGCGCCCTTCCCCCAGGACGCGGACGTCAGGCGCGCCAAGCACGACGTGGTCGTCTCGGCGGCTCCGGCGACGGCACGTGGTGAGCTGGGCGTGGTGACGTCGGCGGGCCGGCTGCTGCGGGTGAACGTGGTCGACCTGCCGCAGCTGCCGGAGACGGCGGCCGCACCGAACCTCTCCGGGGGAGCGCCGGTCGCCGAGTTCGTCTCCTTGGACGACGGCGAGACGGTGGTCTGCCTGACCACGCTGGACGAGTCGTCGCCGGGCCTCGCGCTGGGCACGCAACAGGGTGTCGTCAAGCGTGTGGTGCCCGACTACCCGTCCAACAAGGACGAGCTGGAGGTCATCACGCTCAAGGAGGGCGACCGGATCGTCGGCGCGGTGGAGCTGCGCACCGGCGAGGAGGACCTGGTCTTCATCACGGACGACGCGCAACTGCTGCGCTACCAGGCGTCCCAGGTGCGCCCGCAGGGCCGGCCGGCCGGTGGCATGGCGGGCGTCAAACTCACCGAGGGTGCGAAGGTGATCTCGTTCACGGCCGTCGACCCGGCCTCGGACGCGGTGGTGTTCACGGTGGCGGGCTCGCGCGGCACGCTCGACGACTCGGTCCAGACGACCGCCAAGCTGACCCCGTTCGACCAGTACCCGCGCAAGGGCCGCGCGACCGGCGGTGTGCGCTGCCAGCGTTTCCTGAAGGGCGAGGACTGCCTGTCCCTGGCCTGGGCGGGCCCGACCCCGGCGCTGGCCGCGCAGAAGAACGGCACCCCGGTCGAACTCCCGGAGATCGACCCACGCCGGGACGGCTCGGGCACGTCCCTGGCGAAGACGGTGGCGGTGGTGGCCGGGCCGGCGCTCTAGTCGACCAGGTCGTGTTCGGACCTTGATTCCGCGGCATGTGGGGCGTCCTGTACGTAGCGCAGGACGCCCCACATGCCGTGCTCGTCGGCGTGCGGGGCGTCGCTCTTACATGTCTCCAGTTCCTTGGCGAGGGCCGCGGTGTCGATGCCGGAGCCGATCAGGACGAGCTGGGTGCGGCGGGCGTCGGCGGGCGTCCAGGGCTGCGGGTAGAAGCGCAGGAAGCGGCCGACGGCGTGCACGCCGTAGCGGTTGCGGGTGTCGTGGGGGCCGAGGTCGACATGACCCTTGATGCGGTAGAGCCCCTCGGGACGGCTGTCGAGGAACGCCATCAGACGTCGGGGGTCGAGAGGGGTTTCGGAGACGAAGGACAGGCTGTCGTAGCCGGTGTGCAGATGGCCGGCGTGGCCATCGCCGTCTTCGCCGTCGTGGCCGTGACCGCGGTCCGTGTCGCGGTCGCGGTCGTGCAGGTCGTCGAAGGACAGCTGCCCGACACGCTCCTCGCTCGGCCGGCAGTCGAAGAGGAACTCGGGGTCGACCCGGCCGTAGGTGGCGGGGACGACTGCGGCGCGGTCGGTGAGCGAGCCGACGACGCCGAGGACGCGCTCGGCGTCGTCGGTACGGTCGAGCTTGTTGACGACGACCAGGTCGGCCAGGGCGAGGTGCCGGTCGATCTCGGGGTGCCGGGCCCGGGTGGCGTCGAACTCGGCCGCGTCGACGACCTCGACGAGACCGCCGTACACGATGCCGGGGTGCTCGCTGGCAAGCAGCATCCGCACGAGTTCCTGGGGCTCGGCGAGTCCGCTGGCCTCGATGACGATGACGTCGATGCCCGTGGAGGGGCGCGCGAGCCGCTCCAGGTACAGATCGAGTTCGCTCGCGTCGACGGCACAGCACAGGCAGCCGTTGCCCAGCGAGACCGTGGAGTCGCCGAGTGCGCCGGCCACGGCCATCGCGTCGATCTCGATGGCGCCGAAGTCGTTGACGACGGCGCCGATGCGGCTGCCTCCGGCGCGGTGCAGGAGATGGTTGAGGAGGGTGGTCTTCCCGGAGCCCAGGAAGCCGGCCAGTACGACGACCGGGATCTGCTGCGGACCGCGGTTGTGCCCCACTCTGCGACCTCTCTCACGCGCAAGCGTGCCCCGGGCTCGCGGCCCGGCGCACGGACGATGACTGACTGCCGACTCAGGATACGAGGGGAAGAAACACCTCGAAGTGAACGGTTGTTGGCGGCGTCGGCGGGGCAGACGATGGGCAGAGCGCCGGAGTGTGCGACCCTCGCTTCCCTCCGTGCGCCGCCTCTCCGCCTCCCCGCCGATCAGAGCCGCTCGGCACACTCTGGGAGACGGCAAGCGCCGCCCACCGCTCGCCGGTCCCCTCCCGTCGACCCGCAACACCGACGACCGGCGGACGGCCGCCTGATTCGGGGGTTGACATGGCCACACAGAGTTCAGGGACGGGCAGGGAAGGGATGGGAAGGATCGTTTCGGCTGCCAAAGCCAAGCTCGCGGCCGTCACCGAGACCCTCGGCACACGGAGCACGCACCGCCGCAGGAGGACTGTCCTCACCCAGCAGCACCGGCTCCACTTCGACCTGATCTGCAAGGCCATGGACGATCCCGCCCTGGCCGCCGTCCTCGACACGTACGAGGCGGACATCCCCCTGGACAAGCAGCGCCAGTTCCTGTTCGCGAACGCGCTGTACATCAACGCGCTCCACTTCCACCGGATCGGAGCGCTGACCCGCGCGGAGCTCTACGGCCATCTGCGTGTGATGTGCCAGAACGAGGTGTTCCGCGAGTACTGGGAGGCGACCAGGCATCACCGCAAGAGCCTCCCCGAGTCCTCGGAGGAGTTCGCCCTCGGGCAGATGATGGACGACCTGGTCCGCGAAATCACCGAGGCCGACACCGACGAATGGTGGGTGGTGGGCGAGCCCCCCGAGGAATCCCCCTGACCCCGGGGCCGCGTCGCCTCCCGCCTCCCGGACGCCGAGTCGCCGGACAGATCACTGGATCAGATCACTGGATCGCCGGACGCCTGGAGGGATCGTCAGGAGTCGGGGATGTCGCGCTTCGCCCGCAGGAGGGTCTCGCGGGTGATGATCACGATCCGCTCGTACTCGGCTCGTGCGGCGTCCGACGGCAGCTCGGGGTCCAGTTGCGCGGTCGCCTCGCGCCCGATGACGGCGAAGTCGCCGTTGTCGAGCTCGAAGATGTCGGGGCATGTCTGCCCCGTGGCACTGCCGCGCTCCCGAGGAGAAGCCCCTACACGTCGCACGATCTTCACGGAAAGCTACCGCCTTATGGCTCAGAGGGATGAGAGATCCTCCGAGCTGGACTTTCCGATGGGGTCTGTCGGAGCGCGCTCTCCGAACGCAAGGGTGTTCGCCGGAGCGCCCGGAGAGGGGCCGAGGGCAAGATTATCGATCCCCGTGTGGCCAGTGGGGCCGTTATCCCTCGGCAAGCGGGTTAATTTTCGCGGCCCCGCTTGACCCCCGCGCACCCCGACCTCATGCTCCGCTCAGCTCATCGCACGCCGCGGACCTGATGCCCGCCCATGACTGTGCAGGTGTCACATTGACCGGCTCAACATGCGGTCGAACATGAGGTCGATACAGTCGACATTGCCGACGGCTACGGTGACCCCCATGCGCGATCAACACCCTGTTCACAGCGGCATCGGGCGACGACTGAGCACCAAGGAGACCGCCGAGACTCTCGGCGTGAAGCCGGAGACCGTGTACGCCTACGTGAGTCGCGGCCAGCTCAGCAGCAGGCGCGAACCCGGTGGCCGCGGCAGCACCTTCGACGCCGGGGAAGTGGAGACGCTCGCCCGGCGCAACAAGCGCGAGAGCAAAGGAATTTCGGGACACGGCGGCGAACTGTCCGTACGCACCCGGCTCACGTTGATCGACCAGGACAGGTACTACTTCCGCGGAGTGGACGCCGTGGAACTCGCGGAGCGTCACTCCTACGAAGAGGTCGCCGAGTGGCTGTGGACGGGGCAGCTGCGCTCCGGCGTCACCTTCACCGCTCCCGAGGCCGTCGTCGCCGTGGCCCGCGGTGCCGTGGCCGCCCTGCCCGAACACACCGCGCCCACCGACCGGTTGCGGGTCGCGACGATCGCCGCCGCGACCGAGGACCCGCTGCGCTTCGACCTGTCCGAGGAGTCCGTGCTCGGCACCGCACGCGTCCTCATCCCCACGCTCGTCGCGGCCCTGCCGCCCCAGCCATTCGCCCGCCAGCACGACCAAGGGCCGCTGGCTCAGCGCCTGTGGGGCCGGCTGACCGGGCACGAGGCCGACGAGTCGTCACTGCGCGCCCTGGACATGGTGCTCGCCCTGCTCGCCGACCACGACCTGGCCGCCTCGACACTCGCCGTACGGGTCGCCGCCTCGGCCCGGGCCCACGCCTACGCGGCCGTCTCGGCCGGACTCGGCGTGATCGAGGGCCCGCTGCACGGCGCGGCCGGCGGCCACGCCCACAAGCTGCTGCTGAACGTGCTCGAACAGGGCACCGCAGTCCCGGTGATCGCGGACGAACTCCGCGCCGGACGCCGCATCCCCGGACTCGGCCATCGCCTGTACACCGGCGAGGACCCCCGCGCGACCGCCCTGTTCGCCCTCCTGGAACAGATCCCGCACGCGGAGCCCGCACTCCTCGCGGCCCGTGACATCGCCGCCACCACCGCCCGTCACACGCCGCTGCACGCCAATGTCGATCTGGCGCTCGCCGTGCTCACCGTCTCCAACGGCATGCTCCCCACCGCGAGCGAGACGATCTTCGCCGTCGCCCGCACGGCGGGCTGGATCGCCCACGCCCTGGAGGAGTACGGCGAGCGCCCCCTGCGGATGCGCCCCAGCGGCCACTACGTGGGCCCGAGGCCGCCTCAACCCCGGCCGGAGTAGGACACAGGCCCGGCTGGAAGTCGCTCCGAGCAAAGTCAGGTTAGGCTCACCTCTGTGAGTAGGTGTGCAACCGTCTCCCGCAGCCTCGACGAGCCCGTCTCCGGGACCGCGGCCATCGCGACGACGTGGCTGCTGCTGGAACAGCCCGGCCCCTGGGGTGCCAAGGCGCTCACTTCGAGCCATCTGGACCCCGACCTGGGGCGCGCCCTGGAGGCCGCCGCCGAGGGCACCGGTGTGCGGATCGCGCTCATCCGGCGCCCCGGGCGGCACGCCGACCCCGGTAAGCCCCTGCGCCGCGTGTACGCCGCCCACACCGTCCCCGGGAACACCTGGCTGCACAGCGCCGCGACCCGCGACCCGGAGCAGCTGCGCGCCCTCGACTTCGCCGCCCTGGGTGCGGGCGACCACCGTACGTTCGACACCACGCTCCGCGGCCGGCGCCACTCGGGCGGGCCGCTCGCCCTGGTGTGCACCAACGGCAAGCGCGACCGCTGCTGCGCCCTGCTGGGCCGCCCCCTGGCCGCCGAGCTCGCCTCGTCCGGCGTGCGGGGCACCTGGGAGGTCACTCATCTGGGCGGTCACCGCTTCTCGCCCACCGTGCTCGTCCTCCCGTACGGCTACGCGTACGGCAGAGCCGAGGCCCACGCCGTCAAGGAAGTCCTGCACGGCGTCAGGGAGGGCCGTGTCGTCCTCGATGGCTGCCGCGGGCGCTCTGCCTGGGAACGGCCCGGGCAGGCGGCCGAGCTGGCCGTGCGGGCGGCCGCCGGCGAGTACCGCGCCGACACCCTGCGCGTCGTACGGACGGAAGGCGGGGCCCCGCGCTGGGAGCTGACCGTCACCCACACCGACGGCCGCGCGTGGCACGTCACCGTGGCCCAGAGCGCCTCACTGCCGCCCCGGCCGGAGAGCTGCGGCGTGTCCGTGCTGGGCACCCCCGCCCGCATGGACGTCGTCGCACTGCACGAACTCACCACGAGCGCATTGGCCGGGTGACGACGGGCTCGCCGCACGCCTCGGTGCTACCGCGCCCTCCGGAACAGGCCGGTCCGCTCCGGCACTCACACCGCCCCGGCACCGGTCAGCGACCGCACCTCGGTCTCCGCGTGCTTGGCATCGTCCGGTGTCTCCGCCGAGGTGACCGTCCCCAGCCAGCCCGCGAGGAAGCCCAGCGGGATGGAGACGAGGCCCGGGTTCTCCAGCGGAAAGTACTGGAAGTCGACGTCCGGGAAGAGTGAACCCGGGCTGCCGGACACCACCGGCGACAGCAGCACGAGCCCCAGGGCCGGGACCAGTCCCCCGTAGACGGCCCACACCGCACCGCGTGTCGTGAACCCGCGCCAGAACAGCGAGTAGAGCAGCACCGGCAGGTTCGCGGACGCGGCCACGGCGAAGGCCAGGCCCACCAGGAACGCCACGTTGAGATCACGGGCCAGCAGCCCCAGCGCGATCGCCAGGACACCGATGCCCACCGCGGCCACCCGCGCCACCGCCACCTCGCTGCGAGGCTCACTCCCCCGCCTGCCGTGTCCGCGCCGCCGCAGCGACGCGTACAGGTCGTGCGCGACCGAGGCGGAGGACGCGAGGGTGATCCCGGCGACCACGGCGAGGATCGTGGCGAAGGCGACAGCGGCCACGATCGCGAACAGGACCGCTCCGCCGGTCGAGTCGGCGCCGCCGCCCAGGTCGAGGGCGAGCAATGGAACCGCCGTGTTCCCCGCCGCGTTCGATCGGCGCACCGCGTCCGGCCCGACAATCGCGGCCGCCCCGAACCCGAGCACGAACGTCATCAGGTAGAAGGCGCCGATCAGCCCGATCGCCCAGACCACCGAACGACGCGCGGCCCGGGCCGTCGGCACGGTGTAGAAGCGCGAAAGGATGTGCGGCAGCCCGGCGGTGCCCAACACCAGCGCGAGTCCGAGGCTCATGAAGTCGAACCGCGCGGTCCAGCTTCCACCGTACTTGAGTCCCGGTGCCAGAAACGCGTCTCCGTGACCGCTGCGGTTCGCGGCCGTGAGCAGCAGCCGGTCGACATCGCCGTGGAAACGCAGCAGGACGAGCACGGTCAGCGCGATCGTGCCGCCGAGCAGGAGCACGGCCTTCACGATCTGGATCCACGTGGTGGCCCGCATCCCTCCCAACGACACATAGATCACCATGAGCGCACCGACACCGATCACGGTCCACGCCTGCGCCGCCTCGCCCGTCCGCCCGAGCAGCAGCGCGACCAGACTGCCCGCTCCCACCATTTGCGCCACCAGGTAGAGCACGGACACGGTGACCGAGGACATCCCCGTGGCGATCCGCACCGGCCGCTCGCTCATCCGCGCCGCCACCACGTCGGCGAGCGTGAAACGCCCGCAGTTCCTGACCAGTTCGGCGACCAGGAACAGGACCACAAGCCAGGCCACCTGGAAGCCCACCGCGTACAGCAGCCCGTCGTAGCCGACCAGGGCGATGAGCCCCGTGACGCCCAGGAAGGACGCGGCCGACATGTAGTCGCCCGCGATGGCAAAACCATTTTCCATCGGCGAGAACAGCCGACCGCCCGCGTAGAACTCCTCGGCGGAGCCATGGCGGTTGCGGCTCACCCACGTCGTGATGGCCAGGGTGACGATCACGAATCCACTGAACAGGGCTAATGTCAATGCCTGGTGATGCCCCGTCATGACGCTTCACCCCTGGCCCCGCGTGTCAGCTCCTGGGTGTCCCAGCGCAGGTCGAGCGCGGCCCGGTCCCGGTGCAGCCGGGCATGCCGGGCGTAGGCCCAGGTGAGCAGGAAAGTACTGAGGAACTGACCCATCCCGGCCAGCATCGCCACGTTCACCGCGCCCGCCACGGGCTTGGCCATGACTCCCGGGGCCGTCGTCGCGGTGACGACATAGCCCACGTACCAGGCGAGGAACCCCACGGCTCCCGGGACCACGAACCTGCGGTAGCGGCCCCGCACTTCCTGGAACGCCGCGCTGCGTTGCACCTCCAGATATACGTCGCGCGCGCGAACCACCGCCTCCGGCTCCTCACCCGCGGACGTCATGACAGGGGCCGGCGCCCCCGTACCGTCCAACTCGCCCCAGCCGGACGCCAGCGCGTCGTACCAGGGGTCCTCGTAGCCCACGTCGGGGGATGCCGGGTCGCGCCGCGCGTGGTTCCCGGCCGAACTCTCAGGGCCGCCTCCGCCTTCATGGGGACGGCCGTTGCTTGACTGCATGCCCAAGGATGGACAGACCGGGAAGATCCCCGACCTTCTTCTCCGGGCTCTTCACCCCATCAGGTGACTCAACCTGCTGGTGGGTGCGCCAGCCCCTTGGCGTACGCGTAACGCACCGCCTGTGCACGGTCCTTGACCCCCGTCTTGGCGAACAGGTTGTTGATGTGGGTCTTCACGGTCGCCGTGGAGACATGCAGCCTGCGGGCGATCTCCTGATTGGTCAGGCCCTCGGCGATCAGCACCAGGACCTCTGTCTCCCGCACCGTCAGTCCGTCCGGCGCCTGCTCGGGCACCCGCGGTACATCCGGCTCCGACAGCCGCTCCAGCAGCCGCCGTTGAACGCTCGGCGCCAGCCCCGCCTCCCCGGACAGCACACTTCGTACGGCCCGCACGATCTCGTCACCGCCGGCGTCCTTGGTGAGGTAGCCGCGGGCACCCGCCTTGAGCGCGGAGAACAGGGAGTCGTCGTCCGCGTAGGTGGTGAGCACCACCACCTGGGTCGCGGGGTGCTCCGACCGGATCCGCCGGGTCGCCTCCACACCGTCGCACCGGGGCATCCGCAGGTCCATCAGGACTACGTCCGGGGCGAGTTCGGCGACCAGTCGGACCGCCTCGTCCCCGTCGCCCGCGGCACCCACCACCTCGATCCCCGTCAGCAGACCGAGCAGCATCACGATCCCCTCCCGGACCACCGTCTGGTCGTCCGCCACGACGACCCTGGCCGGCTTCTCCCCCGCCTCCTCCGTCATGCGGGCACCTTCAGCGTCACCACGAATCCCTCCTCGCCGGGCCCGGCCTCCAGCGAACCGCCGAGCAGTTCGGCTCGCTCCCGCATCCCCAGCAGACCGTACCCGGCTCCGGACCCGGTCAGCTCGCCCGGTCTGCCACCCGAGTCCCGCACCTCCAGGGCCACTTCGTGATCGCTGTAGTCCAGTCGGACCTGAACCCTGGCCCCGTGTGCGTGCTTACGGACGTTCGTCAGGGCCTCCTGGGCCACCCTGCGCACGGTCTGCGAGGCTTCCGCCGGCAGCGCTCTGCGCTCACCCGTGACGGTGACCTCGGCACCGGCGGCGGTGCTGACGAGTTCCTTCAGGAAGTCCTCCAGCGGGGTCAGTTCGCCACGCAGCGCGGAGAGCGCCTGCCGGGTCTCCGCGAGGCCGTCGCGGGCCATACGGCGCGCCGCCACCACCCGTTCCAGGATCTGCTCGCGGTCCGCGTCGCGCTCGACGAGCAGCCGTGCCGCCTCCAGGTGCACGAGCTGGGCCGAGAGGCTGTGCGCGAGTACGTCGTGGATCTCCCGCGCGATCCTGGCACGCTCCGTCAGTGCCGCCGATTCAGCCTCTGCCGCCCGGGCAGCCCGCTCCTGGGCCAGCAGACGCTGGGCGCCGGCCCGGGCCTCGGCATCCAGCCGCAGGACATACCCGGCGAGGGCCATGCCCACGACGGTGGCGGCTGTGGTGAGCCACATGTCGTTGTTGAACGCCGAGTAGGAGGCGAGTGCCACCGAGGCCACGGGCAGAGCCGCTCCCAGGGGGAGGCGCTCCAGGGCAGAGATACCGCAGCCGCACCAGATCACGAGAGCCGGTCCTCGGAGGCCGGTGGACTGTGCCGCTACCGCGATGCCGAGCAGCACGCCGATGAGGGCGAGGGAGGGGACCAGCCGGTGCGCGTACGTGGTGCGGAAGAAGGTCCAGGCGAGGGCCGCTACCGCGATGACTCCCGCGACGGCGGCGAGCACGCCCCAGCCGTGGACATGACGCGTGTTGAAGGCGCCCCACAGAAGGACGGCGACCACCACCAGCCGCAAGGCCAGCGTCAGCATCCGCCGAGGCTGCGAGATCCCCGCTTGGCCGAGTGCCTCGCGCGAGGGCCAGCGCGTCCAGGCGTTGTCCGTCATACGCGCTCCCTCCACGCCGTCCCGGCCAGGCTGTCACCGTAGGACGTGGCCTGCGCGACGGGCGTCTTCAGCGACTGTGCCCGCCAGGCCAGGACCCCGGAGCGGACCAGCAGGGTGGCCGCGAGCCCCAGCATGAGGGCGGAGCTGTCCTGGTGCACGCCAATCATGGTGCCGAGTGCGAAGAGGGCGACGCGCAGACCTATACCGACGCCCCAGACAGCCAGGCTCGCCTTGGTGCTCTTGGTCCAGACGACGCCGTCCGGTTCCGCCCACACGCGGGTGGTCCAGCCCCAGCCCGCACCGGTGGCCAGTCCTGTCAGCAACTCGGCGGACAGCAGGAGAGCCGACTCCACACGGTGGTGGGCGTCGAGTATGCCGGGCTCACGCAGTGCCAGGGCTGCGAGGACGACGGGCAGCACCCACCAGCGCCGGTCGGTGTCGATCGGACGGGCGCGGAACTGCCGCACGACCACCAGCGCGACAACGGCCACGGTCACCACCATGTTGACGAGCCCGGACATCAAAGCCTCCGTGAGAGGAAGGGAGCGTCGGAGGCCAGTCCTGCCGACGCCTCCGACACTACGGAAACGCGCAGGTCAGCGGATCGGAGCCAGGATGGAGACCGGGTGGATCCTTCCCCTGCGGATTTCTCCACCCGCGGGTGGAGAGCGACCTGCCTACCAACCCCGCGGTCCGCACCACCCACCGAAGCCCATGACTCGTCCGCCACACTCCGGATCCGACCTGAACCCCGGACCCGCTGCTCCTGCTGCCCATGCCCACGAGGCCCGCCCGGGCCTGGCGCGGCTCGCGTCAGGGCCAGGCCCGGGCCCCGTACAGCGGTTACGCGTCGATGCGTGACCGGTCCAGTGTGGCCGCCGAGCTGGAGATGAACTCCTTGCGGGGGGCCACGTCGTTGCCCATCAGCAGATCGAAGACCTGCTCGGCGGCCTCCAGGTCGGAGAGGTTGATCCGGCGCAGGGTGCGGTGACGGGGGTCCATGGTGGTCTCGGCCAGCTGGTCCGCGTCCATCTCGCCCAGACCCTTGTAGCGCTGGATGGAGTCCTTGTAGCGGACGCCCTTGTTCTGGAACTCCATGAGCTTGTCGCGCAGCTCGCGGTCCGAGTACGTGTAGACGTACTTGTCCTGGCCCTTCTTCGGCTGGACGAGCTCGATGCGGTGCAGCGGCGGCACCGCGGCGAACACCCGGCCGGCCTCGACCATGGGCCGCATGTAGCGCTGGAACAGCGTCAGCAGCAGGCACCGGATGTGGGAGCCGTCCACGTCGGCGTCCGTCATCATGATGATCTTGCCGTAACGAGCCGCGTCGAGGTCGAAGGTCCGGCCCGACCCCGCACCTATGACCTGGATGATCGCTCCGCACTCGGCGTTCTTCAGCATGTCCGTGACGGATGACTTCTGGACGTTGAGGATCTTTCCGCGGATCGGCAGCAGCGCCTGGAACTCGGAGTTCCGGGCGAGCTTGGCCGTACCCAGCGCGGAGTCCCCCTCGACGATGAACAGCTCGCTGCGGTCGACGTCGTCGCTGCGGCAGTCGGCGAGCTTGGCGGGCAGGGACGAGGACTCCAGGGCCGTCTTCCGGCGCTGCGCGTCCTTGTGCTGACGGGCGGCGATGCGGGTACGCGCGGCCGCGACGACCTTCTCCATGACGACTCGGGCCTGGGCGGCGGCGTCGCGCTTCGTGGAGGTGAGGAACGCCTTCAGTTCCTTGGAGATCACGTTGTTCACGATGCGGCGGGCGGCGGAGGTGCCAAGAACCTCCTTGGTCTGGCCCTCGAACTGCGGTTCGGCGAGCCGGACGGTGACGACCGCGGTGAGCCCTTCGAGGGCGTCGTCCTTGATGATGTCGTCCTCGGCCACGCGCAGCAGCTTCTTGGCACGCAGCACGTCGTTCATCGTCTCGCGGATCGCCAGCTCGAAGCCGGCGACATGGGTACCGCCCTTGGGGGTGGCGATGATGTTGACGAACGACCTGAGAGTCGTGTCGTAACCGGTTCCCCAGCGCAGGGCCACATCGACGCCGAGCTCGCGCGTGACCTCCGTCGGCGTCATCTGGCCGTGCTCGTCCAGGACCGGCACCGTCTCCTTGAAGGTGCCCTGACCGGTGAAGCGCAGGATGTCGCAGACCGCCTTGTCGGTGGCCAGGTACTCACAGAACTCACTGATGCCGCCGTCGAAGCGGAAGGACTCCTCGCCCTTGCTGCCGCCCTCGCCGAGGCCGTACTCGTCGCGGACGACGATGGTGAGGCCGGGCACCAGAAACGCGGTCTGGCGGGCGCGCTGGTGCAGCGTCTCCAGGGAGAGCTTGGCGTCCTTGAGGAAGATCTGGCGGTCGGCCCAGTACCGCACGCGCGTGCCGTTGCGGGTGCGGGGGATCTTCTTGGCCTTGGTCAGGCCACTCTTGGCCTCGAACTTCGCGTCCGGGCCGTACCCCGCGAACGCTCCCGGCGTACCGCGGCGGAAGCTGATGGCGTGGGTGTGTCCGCTGCGGTCCACCTCGACGTCGAGGCGAGCGGACAGCGCGTTGACCACGGAGGCGCCCACGCCGTGCAGACCGCCGGAGGCCGCGTAGGAGCCGCCGCCGAATTTACCGCCCGCGTGCAGCTTGGTCATGACGACCTCGACACCGGACAGTCCGGTCTTGGGCTCGACGTCCACGGGAATGCCCCGGCCGTTGTCCCGCACCTCGACCGAGCCGTCGTCGTGGAGGATCACGTCGATGTGGTCGCAGTAGCCGCCGAGGGCCTCGTCGACGGAGTTGTCGATGATCTCCCACAGACAGTGCATGAGGCCGCGACTGTCGGTCGAACCGATGTACATGCCGGGACGCTTGCGTACGGCCTCGAGCCCCTCGAGGACGAGGAGGTGCCGCGCGGTGTAATTGGAGCCGTCCCGGTCTGCTCCTGCCAGCAGTGCTGTGGACGGCACGGACGTATCGGCAGTCACGCGGGTTCGCTCCTCGCTGAATTTCAGATGGGCCCCTTCTGGGTAAGGGCCCGGCTTCGTTCGCCGCTCCGAGGGTACCGAGGCCTGGTAGAGCCGTTGTAACGCCACCCTCACTCTGAACTCAGACTAGTCCAGGGTCGCAAGCATGTTCGATCCCTCGATAGGGTGAAGTACACATCACGTTCCCTTCGAGGCATGAACCATTTAGGCTCCGGGCACGTCCTCATGCACAACCGGCAACCCAGCCGGGGGGACCCGAACCGAATAAATCAGCGCGAACCCGTAAGCATCGAAGACACGCAATACGGCACATTCGCCGCCAACCGGCAGCAGACAGCCGCCCCGAAAGATTTTTTTCGAGGAAAAGCCACGAGCGGGAACGTTTTCGGGCTGGTTGGATGTTGACCCTGGTACGACAGCTCGTCGAGCTAGAGAAGAGGCGACGTGACTACTGTTCTGACCCCCGCGAGCCCGCTGACGGCCGCTGATCGCTGCGACCGCTGCGGCGCCCAGGCGTACCTGCGGGTCGTCCTGCTCAGCGGCGGCGAACTGCTCTTCTGCGCCCACCACGGCCGCAAGTTCGAGCCGGAACTCAAGAAGATCGCCGCTGAGATACAGGACGAGACGGAGCGGCTGACGGCCGCCCCCGCATCCGCCTCCGCCTCCGAAGAAGATCGCTGACACTCGCATCCACGACGAGCCAGCTCCGGCACAGGCCGGATCAGGGTGGCCGCTCCTCCTGGAGGAGCGGCCACCCGTCTTTTGCGGTCAGGCGGCCTCTCAGGTGCCCTTGTGCGGCTCCGGCGCCGACTCCGACGAGGAGTCGCCGCCGATCGAGCCCAGCGCCTGTGCGATCGCGGACACCCGGGTGTAGACCCCCGGACTCCCCGGCCGTCCGCAGCCGTCACCCCAGGACACGAGCCCGATGAGCCGCCCGTCGGCGACCAGCGGCCCTCCGCTGTCCCCCTGGCAGGCGTCAGGGCCGCCCTGGGCCTCCCCGGCACACAGCATGGAGTCGGGGCGGTAGGCGCCGTCGACGCCATCCGGATAGGCCTGCTCGCAGAGCGCGTCGGCCAGCACGTTCACCTGTGCGGCGTGCAGCCGCACCGTGTAGGCGCCGGATCCCGTCACATCGCCCCAGCCGGAGACCAGCGCACTCGCCCCCGGCACATATGCGGCGTCCCCCTCGGCCGCGAGAGCGATCACCGAACTCTGCGGCAGCGGCTCCGCGAGGGTGAGTACGGCAAAGTCCCCGCTGTTGTCGACCGGGTTGTACCGCGGATTGATCCGGGCCTCCTTGACGGGGATCTCCTTGCCCTCGCCCGACAGCAGATCCGTGCGTCCCGCGATCACCTTGAGGTCACGCGCCCTGCTCGGCGGGCTTCCCAGGGCTTCGTCGCCCACACAGTGCGCCGCGGTCAGCACGGTGGTGCGGCCGATCGCCACGCCGCCGCAGAACTGTCCCGCCCGCGTACCCCCGAACCGGTCACGGCTGGACAGCGCGACCGTCCAGGGAGTCTCGGACACATCGACGGGGAAGCCCCCGACAACGACGCTGTCCGCCGCGACGGGGACGGCGTTGAACAGAGGTATGGCGGTCATGGCGGCCGCCATGACCAGCGGCCGCGCCAGGGCCCGCGCGAAAGTACGAGGCATGCACGCTCCTCACTCCGGGGTGGTCTTGGGAAACCCAGAGTGATCCAGAGTGCCGCACGGCGCAGCACGAAGGCCCGGTCCCCTCGTCGGGACCGGGCCTTCGTACGGTTACGACCGTGACCTAGTCGAGGTAGTCGCGCAGCACCTGGGAGCGCGACGGGTGTCGCAGCTTCGACATGGTCTTGGACTCGATCTGGCGGATGCGCTCACGTGTCACGCCGTAGACCTTGCCGATCTCGTCGAGGGTCTTCGGCTGACCGTCGGTGAGACCGAAGCGCATGGAGACGACGCCCGCCTCCCGCTCGGACAGGGTGTCCAGGACGGAGTGCAGCTGCTCCTGGAGCAGTGTGAAGCTGACCGCGTCGGCCGGCACGACGGCCTCGGAGTCCTCGATGAGGTCACCGAACTCGCTGTCACCGTCCTCACCCAGCGGGGTGTGCAGGGAGATGGGCTCACGGCCGTACTTCTGGACCTCGATGACCTTCTCCGGGGTCATGTCGAGTTCCTTGGCCAGCTCCTCCGGGGTGGGCTCACGGCCCAGGTCCTGGAGCATCTGGCGCTGCACGCGCGCGAGCTTGTTGATGACCTCGACCATGTGCACCGGGATACGGATGGTGCGGGCCTGGTCGGCCATGGCACGGGTGATCGCCTGGCGGATCCACCACGTGGCGTAGGTGGAGAACTTGTAACCCTTGGTGTAGTCGAACTTCTCGACCGCGCGGATCAGACCGAGGTTGCCCTCCTGGATGAGGTCCAGGAAGAGCATGCCGCGGCCGGTGTAGCGCTTGGCCAGGGACACCACCAGTCGGAGGTTGGCCTCCAGAAGGTGGTTCTTGGCCCGGCGGCCGTCCTCGGCGATGATCTCCAGCTCACGCTTGAGCTTGGGTGCGAGCTTGTCGGCGTTCGCGAGCTTGTCCTCGGCGAACAGACCGGCCTCGATGCGCTTGGCGAGTTCGACCTCCTGCTCTGCGTTGAGCAGGGGGACCTTGCCGATCTGCTTGAGGTAGTCCTTGACCGGGTCGGCGGTGGCGCCGGCCGCGGCGACCTGCTGCGCGGGCGCGTCGTCCTCGTCCTCGTCGGACAGCACGAAGCCGGCGCTCTCGGCGCCCTCGGGCTCCTCGGCGCCCTTGGCTTCCTCAAGGACCTCTTCCTCAAGGAGCTCGGCGTCGTCCTTCTTGGCAGTGGTCTTCTTCGCCGCCGTCTTCTTGGCGACGGTCTTCTTCGCGACCGCCTTCTTCGCGGTCGCCTTCTTGGCCGCGGCCTTCTTGGCGGGTGCGGCTTCCTCGGCGGCTTCGATGTCCTCGTCGGCGGCGGACGCGACCGGGGCCGCCGTGGTGGCGGTGGCCTTCCTGGTGGTCACCGTCTTGGCCGCGACCGTCTTGGTGGCGGTGCGCTTGGCCGGACTCTTCGCTGCGACGCTCTTTCGGGTGCGCTTGGGCTCCGCGGCACTGACCATCAGCGTCACACCCTCTTCCTCAAGGATCTGGTTGAGGCTGCGCAGTACGTTCTTCCACTGAGTGGCCGGAATCTGGTCAGCTTCGAAGGCCCGACGCACGTCATCGCCGGCGATCTGCCCCTCAGCCTTTCCCCGCTCAATGAGCGCCATGACAGAGACGGACTCGGCGATCTCCGGCGGGAGCGTACGGGATGTGCTGGCCGACACGAACAACCTCTCGGAACGTTGGAAAACGGCTTCCGGCCCCGTCCACGACGAACAGGGGCCGACCGCCGGCTTGGGGATGGGCCGACGGCGCGGGCGGGGGCCGGGAAGACTCACAGCGCCATAGATGGCGTCCGTATTCCCTCCGCGGCTGTCACCTCTTAGGTCATCGCGCTGCTCCCACGAGCGTTACGCCCAATCTACGTGGCCCGAGTCACACCCCGTAACTGAATAAAAGCGGTCAGATATGGAGAAATTATATCGCCGACGATCTCGACCGCGCCGTTCCCGTGGGTTGTGCCGCCGGCCCCGCCACCACCGGACCCTGCTGGACCTACCGGGACCCCGCTGGACCTACCGGACCCCGCCGGACTCCAGAAGGTCCGGCGGGGTCCGGCGACAGACGGGTCCCAGACCCCGGCATCGCCACCGCACCGCGGCACTCACCGACCGCACCGCCCCCGCGCCGGGGTCAGTGCTCGCGCGGGGCGGGTACTACGCGCTCCACCTCGGGTTGAACGGTCAGCAGCTGCCGCATGGCCGCCTCGGCCGCAGCGCCGTCGCCGGCACCCAGCGCGTCGACGATCCGGGCGTGGTGCGTCAGGGACGACTCGGTCGGCCGGTCGCAACCGGTCACCGGGCCGCCGGAGACCTGGAGCGCGGCGGACACGATGCCGGAGAGGTGCTCCAGCATGCGGTTGCCCGCGATCTGGATGAGCAGCCCGTGGAACTCGGAATCGGCGCGGGAGAAGGTGAGCGCGTCGCCCTGCCCCATGGAGTGGCCCATGATCTCGACCATGTCGGACAGGCGCTGCTGGACCTCCTCGCGGCCGTGCCCGGCGGCGAGGCGAGCGGCGAGCGGCTCGATCGTCCAGCGCAGCTCGCTCAGCTCACGCCGCTGATCGTCGCGCTGCGGGCCGAAGGCCCGCCACTCGATGATGTCCGGGTCCAGGAGGTTCCAGTCGCTGACGGGACGGACGCGCGTGCCGACGTTCGGGCGGGCGCTGACCAGGCCCTTGGCCTCCAGGACACGGAGGGACTCGCGGACGACGGTGCGGGAGACCTCGAAACGCTGGCCGATCTCCTCGGGCACCAGCGGGCGATCCGCGCCCAGGTCGCCCGAGACGATCATCTGTCCCAGCTGCTGAACGAGTTGGCCGTGCAGCCCGCGTCCGCGGCTGCCCGCGGCGCGTCGGCCGACACGGCCCAGCTCCGGTTCCGCACCGTCCCAGACAGGCGCTCCGACACGGTCGACGGCGGAGGCCTCGGTGTAGGGGTAACGGTCGAGTTCGCCCGGTCCGACGAGACCTGAGTCTACGGAGCGGGCGGCGGTCATCATGGTGTGCGCAAGGGTACTCACGGATCCTTTGTCGGCGCCGTCTCCAACTCCCTTGAGGTCTTTGGTGAAAAGCACACGAAAGGGTGATCGCTCACCCCGTCGCAATTGACGCCTTATCGGAAAGAAATGGGCGTTCTCCGGGGAGTTGTGCGCACGGCGGGATCGGATGCGTACGGACAGTCGTCATCGGGCCCTCGTTCTCAGGGTCGTGAGCAGATATGCACAGAGCAGACCAGCCAGTGACAACGCGAGCGCCACGCCCACGGGTTGAGTCAGCACCCGAGCCGCTCCGGTCAGGTACCGCTCTCCCCCGAAGGGCCACCTCAGCAGCAGGGTCTCGCGCATGCGCACCGAAAGCCCGGCGGCCATCCGTACCGTCGATCCCTCCAGCGCCTTCTGCACCAGCGGGACTCCCACGACGGGTACGGCCAGCACCCCGGCGAGTCCGGCCGCGGTGGACCGGAAGACACCGGCGGCCAGCACGCCCGCCCAGGCACACCCCGCCACCAGCCCGAACCAGCTCGCGGCCATCGAAAACCAGTCGGCGGGAACTTGCGTGAGCTCCCGGCCGTATACGAGATAGAGCACTTCCGCGTCGCAGCCCGCGGTGAGAAAGGCCAGCACGAGCGCCATGGCCCCGGAGACGACGAGCTTCGCGGCGAGCAGCCCCAGCCGACGGGGCACGGTGCCGCGGTTCGCTGCCAGCGCGGGGTGGCGGAACTCGTCGCCGAAGGCGAGTGCGCCGAGCAGCCCGGCTCCGAGCGCGGCGGGGGGCAGGGGCAGCCCCCGCGGCCAGGCCGCGAACAGGTGCCCCTGTTCGGTGTGGGCGAGCCGAGCGAGCAGTACGGCTGTGATCGCGGACACCACGAGCACGGCACCGCAGATGGCGAAGCCCGTGACGACGCCGGTGGCACGACGGAGTTCATAGCTGAGGGGACGCAGTGGGCCGGGGGCCGGGCGGACGGAGATGGGCGGCGGGGCGGCGTTGTCCGGATGTCGACCGTCCTGGGCCATCGGCATGGCGAGAGCCCGTGCACCGGCAGCCTGAGTGTCGGCGGGTTCCGCACCGGCCGTCGAGGCGTGGTCGGAGTCCGGCTGCGATCGGTCACTCGCGGCGGGAAGCCGGTCGACCGGCGACTCCGGTGAGACGGTACTCCGCTTGCCATCCGGAGCGGACGGCAGTTCGGCCGACCGTGCGGGATCAGGTGCGGACAGTCCGCCGAGGGGCTGCGTCCTGTCATGACCGGACAGGTCGTCGAGGCCATGCGGCCGGTCCACGTTCGACGCGTCCCCCGACGGCTCCTCCTGACTCACCGGCACTGCGCCGTCGGGCTTCGCCGACTGCACGCCGGTCACAGACCCGCCGAACGCCTCCATCCGGGCGAGGACCACCGGCCGGTCGGCCGCCCCGGGACGAACGGCGGACACGGTGCGGTCGGCCGCCCCAGGACGGTCCGCGGCCAGCCGCCCGCCGGGAATCCTCGGGTGGTCCGACGACTGCGGCTCGCCAGAGGGTTCCGCCCGGTCCGCCGGAACCGGTTCGCCGGAGAGTGCCGCTGCGTCCCCCTGGGGCGGCTCGTCGAAAGGTTTCTCTCGGCCCGTACAGACCGGCTCGTCGCCCGGACGGCGCCGATCAGTGGGGCACCCTCCCGCACCGGGCCCCATGTCGCCCGTCTCGTCCGCGAGTTGATGGACGAGGATGTTGTTCCGGAAGGCGGCCTCGCCGACATCGGCTGTCGTACTGCCATACACGAAAAGGCAGTTGCCACCCTCCCGGACGACCTCCACGGAACGCCGTTCGGTACGGGCCTCCTTGGTGAGCACGGCCGCGAGCCGGGCGGCGTGCGGACTGCGGACGGCCACACGGGGACGCAGCCGGGTGCGGCCGAACTCCACCGCCTCCTGGTCGGCGACGAGTCTGCCACTGTCCAAGGTGACGACCCGGTCGGAGGAGCGGGCCGCTTCCTTGGGATCACCCGTGGTGTACAGGACCGTGCCGCCCTGGGCCGCGTGCGCCCGGAGCATCCCGTGCAGCCAGCGGGCCTCGCGGGCCGACAGGCCGCCCGTGGGGGCGTCCAGGACGAGCGTGTGCGGATCGGGCAGCAGAGCGCAGGCCAGACCGAGCCGACGGTCCATGCCGCGTGACAACGTGCCCACGCGTTCCTCACGCAGGCTCACCAGACCGACCACTTCGAGAACCTCGTCGGCGCGCCGGGCGGGAACTCCCGTCGCGGCGCACAGCATGCGCAGGTGTCCACGGACGGAGCGGGCCGGATGTCCGGGCACGTCGCCGAGGAGCACGCCGACTTCGCGCGCGGGATGGGCGATGTGATGCAGGGGTCTGCCCTTGAAGTGGGTGATGCCTCTGCCTGGCTGGAGTTCGAGCATCAACCGGAGCACCGTCGTCTTGCCCGCGCCCGGCGCGCCGAGGAGCGCGGTGACACGGCCGGCGTGCGCCCCGAAGGAGATGTCGTCGACGGCGGGCGGGTTCGCCTTGCGGGGGATGCTGGTCAGTCCGAAGGCTTCGATCACCTACAGCAAGATAGCGCGCTATGCCCGTTTTTCTCGGTATCGCCTGAACTGTCCTTAAACTATTGCCCGTATGGATCGACGGTCACACTTCGGGGCGCAGCATCGGCGGGTTGAGCAGGGTGGCGCCGCCGGCGCGGAAGAGCTGGGCCGGGCGGCCGCCCTGGCGTGTGGTGGTGCCACCGGCGGGGACGAGGAACCCCGGGGTACCGGTCACCTTGCGGTGGAAGTTGCGGGGGTCGAGGACGACTCCCCACACCGCCTCGTAGACACGGCGCAGCTCGCCCACGGTGAACTCGGGCGGGCAGAACGCCGTCGCCAGCGACGAGTACTCGATCTTGGAACGGGCCCGCTCCACCCCGTCCGCCAGGATCTGGGCGTGGTCGAAGGCGAGCGGCGCCCCGGGCTCGCCGTCACGGCCGTGCACGTCCTGCCGCAACAGTTCCTCCACCGGGGCCCAGCGTGCGTTGCTGGCGTCGCCACCCGCCCTGGGCGCAGGCAGGTCGGGGGCGAGGGCCAGGTGGGCAACGCTGACCACACGCATCCGCGGGTCCCGTTCGGGGTCGCCGTAGGTCGCGAGCTGTTCGAGGTGCGCGCCACCGTCCTGGACGGGTGCGGAGGGGTCGTGGGCATGCAGACCCGTCTCCTCGGCGAGTTCGCGGGCCGCGGCCTGCGCCAGGTCCTCGTCGGCCCGCACGAAGCCGCCGGGCAGCGCCCAGCACCCCTGGAACGGAGACTCACCCCTGCGCACCGTCAGCGCGCACAGCGCATGGCGGCGCACGGTCAGCACGACCAGGTCCACGGTGACGGCGAAGGGCGGAAAGGCTGACGGGTCGTAGGGCATGCGGCGATCATAGTCGTCTTCCTGACGATAAACACCTCCCTCCGGTGATCGCGGCAATGGCTGATCCGCTTCCGCCCCGTGCGGCTCCCTGACCGGTCCCACCTGTCCGCCGGGTCGGGTCGTCCGAGGTCACGCCCCCAACTGCAGGCCGTCGGCCGCTTCCTCGACCATGGCGATCCCGAGCCTGCCGACGCGCACGGAGAAGGGTGCGCCGGCGATCCGCAGTCCCGTGAAGCCGATCTCGCCGAGGGGGGCACCGCGTACGGGGCGCAGGGTGACCGTGCGGCCGGGGACATCCGGGCGGATGCCGGCGAGGGCGGTCAGCAGCAGCACGCCGGAGGCCGCAGCCGTGGCCGCGGGCCGGCAGGCCGCCGGGTGGGGAAGCGGGGCACTGCCGTCGAAGCGCTGCTCCCCCGCGTACATCTCGGGCAGCCGGTGGCCGAAGTGCTCGGCGGCCGCCAGGAGACCGCGCAACAGCCCGCCCGCCTCCTTCTCATGGCCGGCGGCGGCAAGGCCGGCGAAGGCGATCGCGGTCTCGTGGACACGGACGGCCCCGGCCCGGTGCCCGAACGCGTTGTGTCCCGCGTCCTTCGTACTCAGCCCACGCAGTCCCCATCCCGAGTCCATGGCATGGCTCTCGAACAGCCGGGCGAGCTGTTCGGTCCGCGCTCTGTCGAGCAGACCGGGTGCGGGTTCCCCCTCGCCGAGCAGGCCGGTGTCCAGGAGATGGACAGCGGCGGCGCCGAGGTGCGGCAGGAGGCGGCCGTCCGGGGTGCGGGCGGCGGCCGGACGGCCACCGGCGTGGTCCTCGATCCAGAAGTCCGCCCGGAACGCGGCCCGCAGTTCGGCCGCCCACTGTCGTAGCTCGGCGGCACCGGGTCTGCCGTGGGCGTCCAGGAGGTCGGCGCCCAGCAGTGCCGCTCGATGGGCGTGGGCCTGGGTCTCGCAGCGGACGGGGCCGACGGGCTGGGGGTCGCACAGGTAGGTGCTGTCGCCGACGGTGGTCCGCAGCCAGGCAAGACATCGCTCGGCCGTGGGCAGGAGTTCCGCTGTCTCCTGCTCCGGGAGCCCCCAGCGACGTGCTTCCGCGAGCAAGGTGGGAAACAGGAGCGTGGCCTCCACACCCGTGCACCCCGGCGGCACATGGGGGCCCGCGTCCCGGCGTGGTCCGGGGATCATGCCCTGTGCCGGTCCCGGGGCCGTGACTTGGGTACGGGCGAGGGTGCGCAGTGTGCCCCCGGCCAGCCGGGTGCCCAGCGGCAACGTCATGCGCGCGGCGGCCAGCGCCTCGGCCGGTGCCATGCCGCAGCGCCAGGGCGCTCCTGCCGCCAGGTAGGTGTCGGTGGGGTGCGAAGGGTCGCGCAGCAGCAGGGACTGGAGGTCCTCGACGCTGGTCCGCATCAGAGCGGCGACCCTGGGGTCGTCACCTGCCGCTCTGGCCTGCGCCAGGGGGTTCGCGCCGGTACGGCTCGCGGTTCTGAGCGGTCCCGCCCCCTCCGGTCTTACCCGTAGTTCCACGGTCGCCGTTCCGCCCGGTGGAAGTTCGAGCTCCCAGCGCAGCAGCCCCGCAGAGGCCAGGGCGTCCATCGGAGGCGGGTTCGCGGTGACCGTGGCGTTCCCGGTGGGGCAGGTCCAGCGCAGGCCGGAGTCGTGGACGGTGGCGGACAGTTCGGGACCCACGCTGCCGGAGGCGATGGCGCTCAGGTCGGCGAGGTCCGTACCGAGAGCGACCTCGACCGGCAGCCGCAGGGGGCGCACGGCGGCGCTGCGGAAGATGATGCGCTCGATGCCGTCCGCCTGGCGGATGCGCTCGATCACCACGTCCGGGTCGGGGCCGACACCCGGGGTGGTACGCAGGGTGCCGACGAACCGAGCCTGGTCAGCCGCGGTCATCCTGGCCTGCATCGCCAGTGGTTCCCGTCCGGATACCCGGAGCTGGCACCGGGAGAGCAGCCTGCGGCCCGCGCGGTAGAAACCCTCCAGCCCGTGTCCGGTCAGTTGCCCCTGCTCCGTCGAGATGGCCAGCCCTGGCAGGGCGACGCAGATCAGGGCCGTGTGGGTGGGCGGGAAGTCGGCGGAGCGACGGGGGGCCGTGAGCGCGGGCCGGGTGGCGGACTCCCGAGACGCGGAGCTGGACAAAGGTGGCGGCCGGTTCCCTAGCGGTGCGGCGGCCGGAGAAGCAGGGAGGGAAGGAGGCACGGACCGGTCCTTGGACGCCGGGGATGCCAGGGATGCCGGGGGCGGCGCGGACGTGATCCCCAGGACCTGTGACCGGGCTGGGGCGCCCGCGCTGTCCGGTGGCGGGAGGCCGGCGCCGCCCGGCGGAGACGGCACGGGCAGGCCCGGGGCGGGGTGGTGGTCGTCGGCGGCGGTGGGCGGGGGCGGCTGATGCATGGGGCGGCTTCTTCTGCGCTCTGTGCGACTCGGACGTACTCGGCGCCGGGTGGAAGGCTCCGGAGGAACAGCGAACGTACGGCGGCACGGCCCGACTGGAGGTACCGCCACCCAGGTGAACGGCACGGGACTCCCCCAGGTCACGCCTCCGACCAGGGAAGCCGACCGAATGGCGGCGTCCGGCCGGTCCCGCGCCGACCGTCGACGCCCGTGCCGCCGGGCCGTCGGCCCGATGCTCGCAAAAGGCCGCGAGGCGCCGCTCACGCGTCCGTTTCCGTGTCATCAGCTGCTGACCGGACGCCTCCTGGCGCGGTGTCCCCGAGCCGCCTGTCGCCCTCCGAAGACGCACGCTTGCGCGTGACCGCCGGCCGGGCGGCGCCGGGGCGGGTGCGGTCCGGGACCGGGACTGCCGTACGCGCACGCGTGCCATCGGACCGGGAACGGCGGATCCGCACCCGCGCCGGGCGTGTGCTGTCGGTTCCGCCGACGGTACCCACCCGACGGCGTCGAGGCGAGCCTGCTCCCGGGCCGTCACATCGTGGCGCGGTGCCGAGCCTCCCGGCCGCCCCTTCCTCGTTCTCCGCCAGGGCCGCCTCCGCCTTCGTGTCGAGCTCCTCGGACTTCGTGTCGGGCTCCTCGGCACCCTCCTCGCACTCCACCCTCGTCTCCGCAGCGACTTCCGGCTTCGCCCCCTGCGTACGTTCCGGCGTGTCCGCGCGTTCCGTGCGAAGACAGCGGCGGATCGCCTCCGGGTCCAGGCCCTCGTTGCAGGCCTGATGAAGGAGGCGGGCGAACAGGTAGTCCGGATCGGCGCCCAGTGCCATCGCGAGGGCTTCCCTGGCCTCCAGGTCGTCTCCGATCGACCAGGCAACCCAGCCCGCGAGGGTGAGCGTGGCCGCCGCGTGTTCGCCGTATGGGCCGACACAGCGGCGGGACAGGGCGCGCCACAGGCGCAGGGCCGGACCGGCCTCGTCGCCCTCCATCCACGCGGCGGCCCTGTCCCGAGTCGTGCGGTCCTGGAGGCCGAGGATCAGGGTCGCCGCCTCTTCGTGAGTGAGCAGTTCGTCGTCGCGAAGGTCCGCGGGGAGCGTGCCGGACACCGGAGGCGCGGCGCCGAACCGGTCGATGACACGCTGGGCGAGGTCGAGCGTCTCCGTCGCGACGCCCTCGCGGGTCGCGTCGTCGAGGATCCTGGAGACCAAGGGCATTCCGGCAGCGTCCAGGGCGATCTCCTGTTCCAGTGCCGCGGAGGTCTCCCAGGGGAGCAGCCTCGCCCGCAATTCGCGCAGCGTGCCGCGCACTTGGATGCCGGCGAAGGTGGCGGCGGCCGCGAGTACGGAGGTGCCGGGAAGTCCCATCGGAGCCCCGTCGTCCGGACAACAGCCCTCGGTCGGGCAGCAGTAGGACCAGAACCGGCCGCCCGAGATGCACAGCGCCTCGATGACCGGTACGTCGAGGAGTCCGCACTCGGTGCGCAGCAGTTGCGCGAGCGGACGCAGGCGCCGCATGACGTCGCGGCCCGACTCGCCCCGCGCCGGTTCCTGGCAGACGTAGGCGACCATCTGTTCCGGCCGGGTGCCCCTGCGCTCGCTGCCGGCCACCAGGCCGCGTGTCAGTTGCCGGGCGGCCGCTTCCCAGTCGTCCGTGCTCGCGGGGATGCCGAGCCTGGCCCGGCCGCCGAAGCGACCACGTCCGCCACGGTCGTGGAGGGCAACCAACACGATGCTGTCCTCGGGGCGGTAGCCCAGCAGATAGGGCAGCGCGTCGGCCAGTTCGGCCGGGGTGCGCAGGGTGACCTGGCTCTCGGGCGCCGCGAGCCCGAAACCCGTCCCGAGCTCGGTCACGGCCTCTCGCCCCGGGTCTCCGGGGGGCAGTTTGTGCGTGCCCTGTCCGGCGATGTCGCCGTTTTCGAAGGATCCGGTCGTTTCGCTGTGATTCGTCATGAGCCGACGATCTCGCGGATCCCGAAATTCCGCTTGAGCCTGTGGACAACTCCAGGCAGGAGCACGACAAGCGGCTCGGCGCCAACCGGCTGGGCGCCCCGGTCAGCCGGCCGCGGCGAGGACCAGTGGAAGGACCCCTTCGCTGCCCGCTCGGCGCAGCAGCCGGGCGGCGACCGCGAGGGTCCAGCCGGAGTCGGTGCAGTCGTCCACGAGCAGGACGGGACCCGGGGACTGCCGCAGAGCGTCGGCGAGTTGCTCGGGAACGGTGAGGGCACCGGAGAGGGCCTTGAGGCGCTGGGCCGAGTTGCTGCGGCGTGCCGCGTGCGCGCCGCCCGGCCCGGTGTAGGTCAGGCTGCCCAGGAACGGCAGGCGGCCGACGGCCGCGATTCCCTCGGCAAGGGAACCGACGAGTTGCGGGCGGGTCATGGACGGCAGGGCGACCACTCCCACGGGCCGGGCGGAGGCGTCCGGGGCGTCCGGCGCCCAACCGCCCCGGGATCGCGCCCAGTCGGCGAGAACCGTCACCGCGGCCCGCAGGACGTCGTCGGGCACCGGCCCGTCGGCCGCGCTCTCCGCCAGCAGCGGACGCAAGCGGTTGCCCCAGCCGATGTCCGAGAGCCGTCCCAGGGCCCGGCCGGTGGAACACTGCTCCTTGACCGGGATGCGCCCCTTGAGGTCGACCCCCAGGGCGGGCATGCCCGTCGGCCACATCCGACGCGGCTCGACCTCCACTCCGGGGCGGTCGAGTTCGCGCACCGCTCCGCTCAACGCCTCCGCGGAAACCGCGGAGTCGATCCAAGCACCGGCGCAGTTGTCGCAACGGCCGCACGGGGCGGCTCCCTCGTCGTCCAGTTGCCGACGCAGGAACTCCATCCGGCACCGCGACGTTTCCACATAGTCACGCATGGCCTGTTGCTCGGCTGCACGCTGCCGGGCGACCCAAGCGTACCGCTCGGCGTCGTAGACCCACGGCTGACCGGTGGAGACCCAGCCTCCCTTGACCCGCTCGACGGCCCCGTCCACGTCGAGCACCTTCAGCATGGTTTCCAGACGGGTGCGCCGTAGGTCCACCACGGCTTCCAGGGCCGGTGCGGACAGCGGCCGTCCCGCACCGGCCAGCGCCGAGAGCGTCTGGCGCACCTGCTCCTCGGCCGGGAAGGCGGTGTCGGCGAAGTAGCGCCAGATTGCCTCGTCCTCCTTGCCGGGCAGGAGAAGCACCTCCGCGTGCTCCACGCCGCGACCGGCCCGCCCCACCTGCTGGTAGTAGGCGATCGGCGAGGAGGGCGAGCCGAGGTGCGCCACGAACCCCAGGTCCGGTTTGTCGAAGCCCATGCCCAGCGCCGAGGTCGCGACCAGCGCCTTGACCCGGTTCCCCAGCAGATCGGACTCCGCCTGCTGCCGGTCGGCGTTCTCCGTGCGCCCCGTGTAGGAGGCCACCCGCAACCCTCGTTGGCGCAGGAAGGCGGTGGCCTCCTCGGCCGCGGCCACGGTGAGGGTGTAGATGATCCCCGAGCCAGGCAGCTTGTCCAGGTGCTGGGCGAGCCAGGCCAGGCGGTGTGCGGCGTCCGGCAGCCTTACGACCCCGAGGCGCAGGCTCTCCCTCTCCAGCGGGCCACGCAGCACCAGGGCCTCGCCGGCGCCCGTGCCCAGCTGCTCGGCGACATCCGCGGTCACGCGGGCATTGGCGGTCGCCGTGGTGGCCAGCACCGGCACGCCTGGAGCCAGCTCGGCGAGCATCGCCCGCAGCCTGCGGTAGTCAGGGCGGAAGTCGTGCCCCCAGTCGGAGATGCAGTGTGCCTCGTCAACCACCAGCAGACCGGTCGTCGACGCGAGCTTGGGCAACAGTTGATCGCGGAAGTCCACGGAATTGAGGCGCTCCGGACTCACCAGCAGGACGTCGGTCTCACCACGCTCCACCTCTTCGTGGATCGAGTCCCACTCCTCCGGATTCGCCGAGTTGATGGTGCGCGCCCGGATTCCGGCTCGCGCGGCGGACTCGACCTGGTTGCGCATCAACGCCAGCAGCGGGGAAACGATCACCGTAGGACCGGAGCCGCGTCGGCGCAGCAGGGCCGTCGCGACGAAGTACACCGCCGACTTGCCCCAGCCGGTGCGCTGCACCACCAGCGCTCGTCGGCGCTCCTCGACCAGGGCCGCCACCGCCTGCCACTGGTCCTCCCGCAGTCGCGCCGAACCGGCGGGGTCGCCGACCAGCTCCGCGAGGATGGCATCGGCCTCGGCGCGCAGCTTCAGATCGTCCATGCCCCCATGCAACCTGATCGCACGCACAATCAGCCACTTCACTCAACGTGACACGACGTTCGCTCAGGGCTCACATTCTGCCGGACAAGCAGCTCCGGGAGCTCTCGTGGCGGCGAACTGCGTCGCCGTGCGAATCTCGACCGCACTACTGATCAGCCGGTCCCAGGCCGACCGCGGACCAGACGTCACCCGTCGCGCGCGGACGTGCTGTACTCGAACGCACACGGATGATCAGGCTCCCCCGAGGGTAGGGATATAAGCCACGCATCATCGGATAACAGCCGGTGGCCCCAATTGCTCGTTGCCGCATCCAAGTTCGACAGGAAGAATTGAGATCCGCTCCCCGCACGGCTCGCTCGTGATCCGGTTGGGCTTCGCTGCGGTGCGCGTCCCCCGAATCCGACCCCGCCCGCAGTGTGGGCGCGTAGCCGAAGGGAGGACCGTGACCTTCGGATTCGCTCCGTCCTCGGCGGCCTCGATGCCGACGTCCGCATCCGCCGCTTCCGCCAGTCGCCTGCTCGAACCCGCCGAGTGGGCCGCCGCCGGCATCCCGCTGCTGCGCAATCCCCGCGAGGTTGTCAGCGGACTGCACACACGGCACCGGCCCGGAGTGGCGACCGCGATCGTCGCCGTTCTCGATCCGGAGGAACGGCTGCTGGCGAGCGCCTCGTTCGTCCGCCGCGCCGCGCCGGCCGACGGCTGGATGTTCCGCAACGCGCTGTTGGCCCAGCTGCGCCTGGTGATTCCGCACGACCTCCGGCGGCGCACACCCGTGCGTACGGCCGTGCTCCTCTACTGCCGCGAGGGGGACGCGCGGTGGACGGAGGAGGACGGCGCGTGGATGTGGGGACTGCGTGACGCATGCACGTTGCACGGCCTGCGCTGCGGGGCCTACATCACGCTGACGCGGGACGGCTGGCAGGTGCTCGGCGAGGGCCGTGGGGGCCGTCGGCCGAGCACGGACTCACCTCCCGAGCCCTGGGGCGCCATGGATGTCCCACCCCCGTCACCCCGCACCGGCGGCGCCATGTCGGACGTCCTGCGCCGCGCGGCGGCTCGCTGACGACGGCCGAAGCGCCACCCGCTTCACCGGCGCCGTCGTCGACGCCGGGCCGCCGACACCGTCCCCGGAAAACGGCCCCCGTCCCAGCGGATCCGCAGGCCGGGACGGACCAGCGGCCAGAACGACGCACGGCCGCACCCGGACTGTGCCCGAGAGCATCCCGCAGTACCTCTGCCCGTGCCCTCCAGCAGCCGTAGGCCGGACGCCATCACCTGGCGAAGCGCGGCCACGGCCGGAATCCGGGCACGACAGAGGTCCCGCCGTGCAGGTGCCATGACCGCACCCATACGTCGCCCCCGGTGCTTCCGGAGACGGCGGACAGGGCTCAGACGCCCGCGCCCAGCACCGAGTTGATCTGCTGCGGGTCACCGCAGACGATCAGCAGGGCACCGGCACGAGAGTGGGCCAGCGGCAGGGTGGTCAGGGCAGCGGAGGCAGGCCCGCCGTTGACGGCGACCACGACGACGGCACGGGACGTCGCACGCGAGGCCACGGAGGCATCCGCGTAGAAGACGTCGTCGCCCGCGTCGTGCTGGGCCCAGTAGGAGGCCTCGCCGAAGGACAGTTCGTGGTCGGCCCACGGGTGCCGTTCACCGGTGGTGATCACCAGTACGTCACCGGGGGTACGGCCCGACTCCAGGAGCAGGTCCACTGCCTCCTCGGCGGCGTCGAGGGCACCCTCGGCCGAAGCCGGGATCAGCTGGATCTGCGGGGTCGCCGCAGCCGCGGCGGGAGCGGCCGGACCCGATGGGGTCGGCTTGTTCACGGCCACGTCGCGCGGTGCGCGTTGCACCGGCGGCGCCGGCCGGAGAGGGCCGGGACGACCGGGACGCGACGGAGCCGCGGGGCGGGGGCCGGGTACGGGGCGAGGGGTCGGCGCGATACGGCCACTGGCCGGAGTGACGCTGGGACCCTGGGCACTCTCGTGAATCGGAGGCTCCTCGGGAATGAGAGGCATGAGCTGATATTTATCAAACATTGGCGCGATGCACGCGACCGGGTGGCACAACAGTGCGAGCAGAGGCGTCAGAAATCGAAGCCGAGTTGACCCTCGATCTCCGGAACGCTTCCATCCGCCGAGCTGCGGACCTTCTTGAGGTGCCGCCACTGGGGCAGCGCATCAAGATACGCCCACGACAACCGGTGATGCGGGGTGGGTCCCCGCTCCTCCAGTGCGGCCTTGTGGACGGGCGACGGATACCCGGCGTTGTCCGCAAAACCGAAGTCTGCATGGTCGACACCCAGTTCGGCCATCATTTTGTCGCGCTGAACCTTGGCGATCACCGAAGCCGCCGCCACCGCCACGCAGGAGCGGTCGCCCTTGATCACCGTACGAACCTTCCACGGGGTGCCGAGGTAGTCGTGTTTCCCGTCCAGGATCACCGCGTCGGGGCGGACCGGCAGTGCCTCCAGGGCGCGCACCGCCGCAAGCCGCAACGCTGCCGTCATCCCCAGATCGTCGATCTCCTCCGGCGAGGCATGCCCCAGCGCATGGGTGGTCACCCACGTCAACAGCTCCTCCGCCAGCACCGTGCGGCGCTTGACGCTGAGCAGTTTGGAGTCGGTGAGGCCCTCGGGCGGGCGACGGAGTCCGGTGACCGCCGCGCAGACGGTGACGGGCCCGGCCCAGGCGCCGCGCCCCACCTCGTCGACACCGGCAATGACCTTCGCTCCGGTCGTGGCACGCAGGGAGCGCTCGACGGTGTGAGTAGGTGGTTCGTACGGCATGGCGCCCTAAGCGTACGCCGCCGGGATCATCGCGCGACACCCCGGTTCCCCCGCCGCCGCCGAGGCCCGCCACACCCTTCCTCAGGCACCTTCCGGCCGCAACAGTGGAAGCATCAGCAGGTCGATCATCTCTTCGAGATCCCGATCACTCCATTCACTGCCGCACATCTTTGACCGGTACATCATCATCGCCGGGATGGCGTCGAAGACGTAGCCGTTCGCGGCATCAGGCCGGACCTCACCGCGCCCTATTCCACGGGTAATGACCTCACGCAACAGCTTGATGGTCGGCTCGACAACACCGTCGAAGATCACACCATGGAAGCGCCCGGCTTGAGACTGATCGCATTCGTGAATCACGGCGCGAAGAGCAGAACCGGGGAGGGAGAACATGGCTGCACGCGCCTGACGGCAGAGCGCCAGCAGGTCCTCGCGCACGGCACCCAGGTCGGGCGCCCCCTCCAGCCGGGGCAGTGCCGCCTGAAGCGCGTCGGCGACGAGATCCTCCTTCGACGGCCAGCGGCGATAGACGGCCGCCTTGCCGGTCTGGGCACCCGCGGCGACACCCTCCATCGTGAGGCCGTTCCAGCCGACCGTGCCGAGCTGCTCCAGCGCGGCGTCCAGGATCGCGCGTTCGAGCACGGCGCCGCGCCGACGCAGGGAGGCCGTCGGGGCAGGAGCGGCCGCCCAGCGCGAGGTATCCATCTGAGTTTCTCCAGCGAGCAAGAGGGAGTGGGGACTCCGGGACATCGGACCGATCGCGCGACGACAGCGGGGGACGCGGCACGCGACGGCAAGTTAAGTGAACGCTTGCGTTCCCTGTTGGGGACTCACTACCTTTGACGGGCAGTGAACGTCTGCGTTCACTAACACCTTCGTGGGGGATCCACAGTGACAACCTCTCAGCTGGTACGGAAAGGCAAGCCCGGAGCAGCGCGCCGGGAGGGACACCCCGGCATCGCGCTCACCGTCATCGCGGCCTGCCAACTCATGGTGGTACTCGACGCGACGATTGTGAACATCGCTCTCCCGCACATTCAAGAAGCGCTCAAGTTCAGCACCACGGACCTCACGTGGGTGGTCAGCGCCTACACGCTGACCTTCGGAGGCCTGCTCCTGCTCGGGGCGCGAGCCGGTGACATCCTCGGCCGCCGCCGGGTGTTCGTGACCGGCATCCTGCTGTTCACCTTCGCCTCCCTGCTCGGCGGTCTCGCCCAGGAGCCCTGGCAGTTGCTCGCCGCACGCGCTCTCCAGGGCATGGGTGGCGCGATCGCGTCGCCGGCGTCGCTCGCGCTCATCACCACCACGTTCCCCGAAGGCCCGGAGCGGAACCGGGCGTTCGGCGTCTTCGCCGGCGTGTCGGCGGGAGGTGGCGCCATCGGCCTGCTCGCGGGCGGCATGCTCACCGACTGGCTCGACTGGCGCTGGGTGCTCTTCGTCAACGTGCCCATCGGCCTGTTGATAGCCGCGCTCACCCCGCTCTACATCAGCGAGTCCGAACGGCACCCCGGGCGCTTCGACATCGCGGGCGCGCTGACCTCCACCGCGGGCATGGCCTCGCTCGTGTACGGCTTCATCCGCGCCTCGGAGGACGGCTGGCGCGACACCATGACCCTCGGGTCCTTCGGTGCCGCCGCCGTGCTCCTCGTGGCCTTCGTACTGATCGAGACGCGGGCCAGGGAGCCGATCACCCCGCTGAAGATGTTCGCGGACCGCAACCGCTCCGGTACCTATGTGATCATGCTGAGCCTGGCTGCCGCGATGTTCGGCATGTTCTTCTACATCGTGCTGTTCGTGCAGAACGTGCTCGGCTACAGCCCGATCAAGGCAGGGCTCGCCTTCCTGCCCGTGACGGCGGCGATCGCGGTCGGCGCCGGCCTGTCGCAGCAGTTCCTCCCCAGGTTCGGCCCCAAGCCGTTCATGGTGACCGGCTCGGCGCTCGTCGTCGTCGGGCTCACCTGGCAGGCGTTCATCAAGCCCGACAGTTCCTACCTCGGCGGAGTACTCGGCCCGATGGTGGTGTTCGGCTTCGGCATGGGCCTGAACTTCGTGACGGCCACCGTGACAGCAGTCTCCGGAGTCGCCCAGCACGAGGCGGGCGCCGCCTCCGGACTGCTCAACGCCACGCAGCAGGTGGGTGGTTCGTTGGGACTGTCCATTCTGACGACGGTCTTCGGAACGGCCAGCAAGGACGAGGCGACGGAACAACTGCCGAAGTTCCTCGCCGACGGTTCGGCGGCGCAGAAGGCGGAATTCGCCAGGACACACCAACTGCCCGCGCCCTGGGGGCACGAGGTGCTCGCCCACGGCATCTCGACCGCCTTCATCCCGGCCGCCGCGATGGCGGTGCTCGCGCTGGCCACCGCGTGGCTGGTGATCAAGGTCCGCAAGAGCGATCTCGAAGCCCTGTCGGGCACCGCGGGCCCTGGAATCGCCTGAGCCGACCGCCGGGTCCGCGCGAGACCGTGAAGGGCCGGACCATGCCCGAGGGACATGCGGCAAAGGCATCGGGCCGGCCCTTCGCACCACGGCCCCCAACGCAGGGAGGAGCGCCACCAGCACCCACAACGGCACGCACCACACCACCAACCCCCTGTAAATGCGGAACTCTCCCCGCACGAATCCAGTCGTCGCTCGATCTCTGCCCGGACAACGCCCGCCCGTCACACAGAGTTCCCGATCGATACGGAGAGTTTTCGAAGGGTCGCGGGTCGGCGCCACCGGCACCCGAGGCCGTCAGCCCGCCGCAGCCAGCCAGCCCGGCAGCGACTCCGTCCGCTCCAGCCATGCGGCGGGCGGAGTTCCGGCCGCCGCCGAGGCGAGCACGCCGCCCACGATGGCACAGGTGGTGTCCACATCCCCGCCGACCTGGGAGGTCGTCCAGAACGCGGTCTCGTAGTCGCCCAGGGACCGGGCGGCCGACCAGAGGGCGAAGGGAACGGTGTCGTGAGCGGTCGTACGCCGCCCGCATCCCAGGACGGCGGCGACGGTGCCGGCGTCGGCGTAGTCGAGCATGTCGCGAGCGCGCCGCAGCCCCGCGCCGACCGCGCTCTTCGGGATCAGAGCGACGACGCCGTCGAGCAGGGCCTCGGGCCCGGGCGGGCCGTCCGGGGAGCCGGCCAGCGCCGCGGCCGCGGCGACCGCCATGGCTCCGACGACTGCCTCACGATGCTGGTGGGTGGGATACGCGGAGATCTCCGCCTGGTGGGTCGCCTGCTCCGGGTCGTCGGCGTACCAGGCCCCCAGAGGGGCGATCCGCATCGCGGCGCCGTTGCCCCAGGAACCCATCCCGTTGAACAGGCCGGCAGCCAGCTCGCGCCAGTCGCCACCTTCCCGGACGAGGCGCAGCAGCCGGTTGACGGCGGGGCCGTAGCCCCGGTCGAAGTCGTGTCGCTCGGCGAAGGAGAGCGCGAGGGCGTCCTGGTCGATTCGGTGGTGTGCGGCCAGGACGGCGACCACGGAGCAGGCCATTTCCGTGTCGTCCGTCCACTGCCAGGAGCCGGGCGGCAGCTCGCGGCGCTTCAGCAGCGGATAGTTCGCCGGAACGAAGAACTGCGAGCCAAGCGCGTCGCCCACGGCGAGCCCACCCAGGCTGGCCAGGGCGCGTTCCAGGCGTCCTGGAGGTGAGAAGTCTGCGGTCATCGCCTGCCCACTCTATCCGGGGATCCAGTTCGGCACGGGATCGCGCCAGCGTTCGAAGGGCCGGTCCAGTGTGTACTTGCCGTCATCCCCGAGAACGAGCATTCTCATCTCGCCGTTCCCGGGATTCGCGAGCGACTCGAATTCGGCGACTGTCCAGTGGAACCAGCGCATGCAGAACAGCCGCATGGCCAGTCCGTGGGTCACGAGCAGCACGTTCGGCGGATGGTCGGGGTCCTCGAAGCTGCGGAACAGGCTCTCCAGGAAGCCGCCGACCCGGTCGTACACATCGGCACCGGACTCTCCCTGGGGGAAACGGAAGAAGAAGTGCCCGTACGCGTCCCGGTAGGCCTTCTGAAGGCGCACGTCGTCGCGGTCCTGCCAGTTTCCCCAGTCCTGCTCCCTGAGCCGGGGCTCCTCCCGTACCCGTATGAGATCGGGATCGAGGTGGAAGGCCCCGAACGTCTCGTGTGTACGGCGATACGGGGAGACGTAGACGCTCACCCGCTCGCGCCCGAACACCTCCCGGACCGTCTTGCCGGTCTCCTCCGCCTGTCGCCGGCCCCGCCCGGTCAGTGCAAGAGCATGATCGGGCTCACGCTCGTACACGGAGTCATCAACATTGCCCGTTGACTCGCCGTGCCGGACAAGGACGATGCGCCGTGGTCTTGCCATGCCAAAACCCTAGATCGGCCGAGAGCTGATCCCATACTCGTACGGGCTGTATACGGCATATGTCACATGATTTCTGTTCCACGATTTCTGTTCCACCGGGCGTGTGAGGGCACACATGCCCCGCGTCCGAATCTCAAACCGTCCAGGTCGGCTCCAGCTCCACGATGTCACCGGTCAGGAAGGCGATGTCCGCCTCGGTCTGGGCTCGAAGCGCGAGGCGCTCCACCCGCTCGGTGCGGTACTTGCCGTGTTCGGCGGCCGACCGCCACATCGACAGGACGAGGAACTCGTGTGACGGAGCTTCCCCGAACATGCCCCGGATCATGCCCGGCGAACCGGCCATGGCGGGGTTCCACACCTTCTCCTGCATCAGCGTGAAGTGCTCGACTCGCTCCTCGTGGACACGACAGAGGGCCACGCGGATCAGGTCGCAGTCCGTGAAGCGCGGCTCGAAGCCGGTCTTCACATCGAACCGGTACTCGAACAGCTTGACCTGGGCGTCCGTGAAGGTGCCGGACTGGGCAGCGGCCAGCCGGTCGTGGGAACGGGCCATGAAGGAGTCGTAGAAGGCACGGCTCTCCCAGAAGGCGAAGGTGTGCGCCACCCCCGGACGGTGCCGACTCCAGCCACCCCCCTGTCCACGAAATCCCGGCTCTCCCGGAAGCCCCGCCCACTTTCGCTGCCCCCGCTCGAAGCCTCGGCGGTCCACCACGGTGCAGCGAGTCCACTTGACCAGCACCGCGCCATCGTAAGGCCAAGGGACGTGGCGCCGGTCACGCTCCCGGAGAGATCACTCGCGCGCGCTCTCCCCGGGCGTGGCACGATGGACAACGCGCCTTGACTTCCAAGGAGTTGGGGCAGAGGCTGCCGAGGGGGAAGGGGACACCTGGTGAACGGGTTCAGTAAGGGAATCCGCAAGGTCGAGGTCGCTCTGAAGTGGGACCCCAGTCCGGCGGGTCAGCCGCCCACCGATCTGGACATCGTCGCCGGGCCCTACACGGCCGAGGACGCGTATGGAGCACCGGCGTACCTGGTGCACTTCGACAGCCGCTCGCCCGACGGCACGATCTTTCTCAACCGGGACAGCAAGGACGGCAAGGGCTTCGGCTGGGACGAGGTCATGACGCTCGAACTCGACCGGCTCGACGGGCGCTACGCGCGCGTGGTGGTGGGCATCGTCATCCAGCAGCAGGAGACGGACCGTACCTTCGTGAACGTACGGAACCCGTCCGTGCGTATCCGCGAGGGCTACAACGTGCTGACCGAGGACGACTTCGGCTCGGTGCTGGGAGCGACGGCTGCGACGGTCGCGGAGTTCGTGCGTGACGAGTCCGGCGGCTGGGTCTTCCACGCGGGCGTACACGGCTTCGAGGACGATCCGGCGTCCTTCGCGCGGCACATGGGCAGGGCACGCCAGCCCTGACGGACGCGCCCTGCCGGAGCGCACTCACCTGGCGGGCATGAGCCTCCATGGACGGCGCCCCGCCGACAAAAGGGGACCGGCTTCGAGCCGGTCCCCTTTGTCGTTTGTCAGCCGCCGCTCAGCTACGTGCGCGCACTGCGTCGGATGTCGTATCCGACGCAGTTGCGCCCACCCTCAGCTGCAACCGCTGGTCGAGCCGCAACCCTCGCAGATGTAGCAGGAGCCGGCTCGCTGCATCCTCGTGCCGCAGGAGAAGCAGAGCGGGGCGTCGGCCTGAATGCCCAGCTGCATCTCCACCAGCTCGGCGCTGGTGTGGGCCTGCTGGGGAGCGGGCTTGGCCGCCGCCTCGGGCTCGGGCTTCGGGGCCGCGACGGCCTTGAGATCCGTCTGGCGCGGCGCCGACTGGGCAAGGCCCTCGACGTCTACGTCGTCCTCGCCGGCCTCGTACGAACCCGTCTCCAGGTGGCGCTGACGTTCATCGGCGGAGTGGATGCCGAGCGCGGAGCGCGTTTCGAAGGGCAGGAAGTCCAGCGCGAGGCGGCGGAAGATGTAGTCGACGATCGACTGCGCCATCCGCACGTCCGGGTCGTCCGTCATGCCGGCAGGCTCGAAGCGCATGTTTGTGAACTTCGAGACGTACGTCTCCAGCGGCACGCCGTACTGGAGGCCGACCGAGACCGCGATGGAGAAGGCGTCCATCATGCCCGCGAGGGTGGACCCCTGCTTGGACATCTTCAGGAAGACCTCGCCGAGACCGTCGTCCGGGTACGAGTTGGCGGTCATGTAGCCCTCGGCGCCGCCGACCGTGAAGGACGTGGTGATGCCGGGACGTCCCTTGGGCAGGCGCTTGCGGACCGGGCGGTACTCGACGACCTTCTCGACCTTGGCGGCGGCCTCTTCGGCCTTGGCCTGCGACTTCTTGTCGTCGTCCTTCTTCTTGGCCGAGAGCGGCTGGCCGACCTTGCAGTTGTCGCGGTAGATCGCGAGAGCCTTGACGCCCATCTTCCAGGCCTCGAAGTAGATCTCCTCGACCTCCTCGACGGTCGCCGTCTCAGGCATGTTGACCGTCTTGGACAGGGCTCCGGAGATCCACGGCTGGATCGCGGCCATCATGCGGACGTGGCCCATCGGGGAAATGGTGCGCTCGCCCATGGCGCAGTCGAAGACCTCGTAGTGCTGCGGCTTGAGGCCGGGGGCGTCGATCACATTGCCGTGCTCGGCGATGTGGGCGACGATCGCCTCGATCTGCTCCTCCTGGTAGCCCAGGCGGCGCAGGGCCTGCGGGACCGTGCCGTTGACGATCTGCATCGAGCCGCCGCCGACGAGCTTCTTGAACTTGACCAGCGCGAGGTCCGGCTCCAGGCCGGTGGTGTCGCAGGACATCGCCAGGCCGATGGTGCCGGTCGGCGCGATCACGGACGCCTGGGCGTTACGGAAGCCGTTCTGCTCGCCGAGGCGAACCACGTCCTGCCAGGCCTCCGTGGCGGCGGCCCAGATCGGGCTGTCGAGGTCGTCCATGCGGACGGCCTTGCCATTGGCGTCGGCATGCTGCTTCATGACGCGCTTGTGGGCGTCGGCGTTGCGGGCGTAACCGTCGTACGGGCCGACGACCGCGGCGAGTTCGGTGGAGCGGCGGTACGACGTGCCGGTCATCAGCGAGGTGATGGCCCCGGCGAGGGCACGGCCACCGTCCGAGTCGTACGCGTGGCCGGTCGCCATCAGCAGAGCGCCGAGGTTGGCGTAGCCGATGCCGAGCTGGCGGAAGGCGCGCGTGTTCTCGCCGATCTTCTGGGTCGGGAAGTCGGCGAAGCAGATGGAGATGTCCATCGCGGTGATGACGAGCTCGACGACCTTGGCGAAGCGTTCGACGTCGAAGGACTGGTTGCCCTTGCCGTCGTCCTTGAGGAACTTCATCAGGTTCAGCGAGGCGAGGTTGCAGGACGTGTTGTCCAGGTGCATGTACTCGCTGCACGGGTTCGAGCCGTTGATGCGGCCGGACTCGGGGCACGTGTGCCAGTGGTTGATCGTGTCGTCGTACTGAATGCCCGGGTCGGCACAGGCCCAGGCGGCCTCGGCCATCTTGCGGAACAGGGCCTTGGCGTCGACATCCTCGATGACCTCGCCGGTCATCCGCGCGCGGAGGCCGAACTTGCCGCCCCGCTCGACGGCCTTCATGAACTCGTCGTTCACACGGACCGAGTTGTTGGCGTTCTGGTACTGGACGGACGTGATGTCGTCGCCGCCCAGGTCCATGTCGAAGCCCGCGTCACGCAGGGCGCGGATCTTCTCCTCCTCCTTCACCTTGGTCTCGATGAAGTCCTCGATGTCCGGGTGGTCGACGTCGAGGATGACCATCTTGGCGGCGCGGCGGGTGGCGCCACCGGACTTGATCGTTCCGGCCGAGGCGTCGGCGCCGCGCATGAAGGAGACGGGTCCGGAGGCGTTGCCGCCGGAGGAGAGCAGCTCCTTGGAGGAGCGGATGCGGGAGAGGTTCAGGCCGGCGCCGGAACCGCCCTTGAAGATCATGCCCTCTTCCTTGTACCAGTCGAGGATCGACTCCATGGAGTCGTCGACGGACAGGATGAAGCAGGCGGAGACCTGCTGGGGCTGCGGGGTGCCCACGTTGAACCACACGGGGCTGTTGAAGCTGAAGATCTGGTGGAGGAGGGCGTACGCCAGTTCGTGCTCGAAGATCTCGGCGTCGGCGGGCGAGGAGAAGTACTTGTGGTCCTCGCCGGCCTTCCGGTACGTCTTCACGATGCGGTCGATCAGCTGCTTGAGGCTGACCTCGCGCTGCGGGGTGCCGACAGCTCCCCGGAAGTACTTGCTGGTAACGATGTTGACCGCGTTCACCGACCAGAAGTCGGGGAACTCGACGCCACGCTGCTCGAAATTGACCGAGCCGTCGCGCCAGTTGGTCATGACGACGTCACGGCGCTCCCAGTTCACCTCGTCATACGGGTGCACGCCGGGGGTGGTGTGAATGCGCTCGACACGCAGCCCTTTGCCGGCCTTGGATCCCTTGGCTCGGGAACCTCGTGCCGGACCGCTCGCCGTCTCTGTCATGCCGCCTCCCTGTACGGGCTAAAACGCCCTGAAGTGCCACGATGTTCCCGTGACACGGTGTTCTGTCATGTGTTGCGGGCACCCTCAGCTGCCACCCGCAACAGGTCTTCGCTCGCCGCCGTCCACCCGGTTCCGTGACCTGCGCACGGCTCGGGTCCGTCGGTCAGTCGGCGGCGTGGGCGGGCACGGGGACCTGGCCGGTCCCGCCGAGCCCGCGATCGTCCTCCCGGCTCCCCGCTCCCGCGTCCTCGTCGCGCGCGGCGGGACCACGCGTCGTCTGCCTGAGCTCGGCGATGGCTGCCTCGAAGTCGTCGAGCGAGTCGAACGCTCGGTAGACGGAGGCGAATCGCAGATAGGCGACGACGTCGAGCTCCTGCAATGGGCCGAGTATGGCCAGCCCCACGTCGTGGGTGGTCAGCTCGGCACTCCCGGTGGCTCGCACCGCTTCCTCGACCCGCTGGCCGAGCTGGGCCAGCGCGTCCTCGGTGACGGGCCGTCCCTGGCATGCCTTGCGCACACCGTTGATGACCTTGGCGCGGCTGAACGGCTCGGTGACCCCGGACCGCTTCACCACCATCAGCGAGCACGTCTCCACTGTCGTGAATCGACGGGAGCAGTCGGGGCACTGGCGGCGCCTGCGGATCGACGTGCCGTCATCGGTCGTACGACTGTCGACCACACGACTGTCGGGGTGCCTGCAGAAGGGGCAGTGCATGTTCTCCAACCCTCCTCACAGCAGACTGAACTGCGCCGCGAGACCTCAGGAGTCCCGCGAAGCAGCCCCAAGCATAGGCGATCTCGAAGCCACCGCGGACACAGGGGACCACAACTTGTGGGCCGCTGTAGCAATCCAACCACTAGATGTAGGGAGTAGCAGCCACATTGAGCACAAGCGCGTGTCGCACGCGGAGGAATCCCCGCAACGGGCGACCGCGCCCCTCACGGAACACACACGCGCGCATGCGTACCGCTGCGACGGCGGCGGGGATAGCGTGGGCGGCGCGGAGGACGCGCGCGGTACGGAGGGTGCGCGGGTACTCCGACACGGAAGGGGACCGGATACCGGTCGACGAGGTTCCGGATGGCAGACTTGGGCGGCGGCCCACGAAGCCATCGGCCCGGCGGCGAAGAGTACGACAATGAAACCTTTCGCTCGCCAGGCACCGCGTTAGCCATACACCCAGACACGCAATTACGTCAGGTGAACCGCGGTTTTTCACTCGAACGTGTGTTTGGCGCAACCTTTCGAAAGCAACTACCGTTGTGCAGCAGGGAGACCATCGAGAGGGGCCGACGTGACCACCACCGCCGACAGCGCCACCATCACCACCCAGGACCGCTCCCAGGGCCGACTGGACCCGGTGCACGCGATGAACGAAGCCACGAATCCCGAGGGGCACAAGCGCTCCCTCCCGGGCCGACCTCCAGGCATCCGGGCGGACAGTTCCGGGCTCACCGACCGGCAGCGCCGGGTGATCGAAGTGATCCGGGACTCCGTGCAGCGTCGCGGCTACCCACCGTCCATGCGGGAGATCGGCCAGGCCGTCGGCCTGTCCAGCACCTCCTCGGTCGCGCATCAGCTGATGGCACTGGAGCGGAAGGGCTTCCTGCGCCGCGACCCGCACCGCCCGCGCGCGTACGAGGTCCGTGGCTCCGACCAGGCGGTGACGGTGCAGCCCACGGACACCGCCGGCAAGCCCGCCGCTTCGTACGTCCCACTGGTCGGCCGTATCGCCGCAGGCGGACCCATCCTCGCCGAGGAGTCGGTCGAGGACGTCTTCCCTCTCCCCCGCCAGTTGGTCGGTGACGGTGAGCTGTTCGTTCTGAAGGTCGTCGGCGACTCCATGATCGAAGCTGCGATCTGCGACGGTGACTGGGTCACCGTCCGCCGCCAGCCGGTGGCCGAGAACGGCGACATCGTGGCCGCAATGCTTGACGGCGAGGCGACCGTCAAGCGCTTCAAGCGGGAAGACGGCCACGTATGGCTTCTCCCGCACAACTCCGCCTACGAGCCGATCCCCGGTGACGACGCGACCATCCTGGGCAAGGTCGTCGCTGTACTGCGCCGCGTGTGACGGCCGCGGCGGGCGAGCCCAACAGGCTCACCCCCTGACCGGGCCCCGGGACCCCTGCGCCGGTCCCGGGGTCCTGCCTTTCCGCCTCCAATGCCCTCCCCGTGTGGGAACCGAGCCGCTCGATGGCGCAGAGATGCTCAAGACCGCAGGCCTGCCCCGTTGCCGGGGCAGGCCTGCGGTCACTGCGCTTCCGTCTGCTGCGCCACCGCGTCGATCGCGGCCAACGAGCGGCGGACTTGATTCCGGTCCGTCGTGTACCAGAAATCGGGAAGCGACGCCTTGAGGTAGCCGCCGTAGCGCGCTGTGGCCAGCCGCTGGTCCAGTACGGCGACCACACCGCGATCGCCGGAGGCCCGCACCAGACGGCCGGCGCCCTGGGCCATGAGCAGCGCCGCATGGGTGGCCGCAACGGCCATGAAGCCGTTTCCACCCGCGTCCTCCACTGCCCTCTGCCGGGCACTCATCAGCGGATCGTCGGGACGCGGGAACGGGATCTTGTCCATGACGACCAGCTGACAGCTGGAGCCGGGCACATCGACGCCCTGCCACAGCGAAAGGGTGCCGAAGAGACAGGTCTTCGGATCCGCCGCGAAGTTCTTGATCAGTTCTCCGAGCGTCTCCTCGCCCTGGAGCAGGATCGGGAACTCAGGGATCCGGGAGCGCAACTCCTCAGCGGCCTGCTGAGCAGCCCGCATCGAGGAGAACAGGCCGAGGGTCCGGCCACCCGCCGCCTGGATGAGTTCGGTCAACTCGTTGAGCATGTCGGCGCGGTCGCCGTCGCGGGCGGGACGTGACAGATGCCTGGCGACGTACAGAATCCCCTGCTTGGGGTAGTCGAAGGGCGAGCCGACGTCGACGCCCTTCCACTGCGGCAGGTCGTCGCCCTCCGTGCCCTCGGGGGCCAGCCCGAGGGAGGCACCCACCCCGTTGAAGTCACCGCCGAGCTTGAGCGTCGCGGAGGTGAGGACGACGGAACGGTCCGCGAAGAGCTTCTCCCTGAGAAGACCGGAAACCGACATGGGTGCGACCCGCAGTGAAGCACCGAACCGATCGTGCCGCTCGTACCAGACGACGTCGTACTCGGATCCGTTCACGATCCGTTCCGCCACGTCGTGAACCGACTCTACCGACGCCAGCGCCTGTTTGCGGACCGCGTCCTCGTCCTGCACCGACTTGTCACGCGTGGCCCCGATACCGGAGACGACCGCGCGTGCGGCGTCCCGCAGGGCCATCAGGGCGTAGCCGAGATCCTCGGGGATCTCCTCCAGACGGCCCGGCAGCGCCAGCTCCATCAGCCTCTCGAAACCCTCGGCCGCGGTCTGAAGCTGGTCGGCGGCCTTCTCGTCGACGAGCTTCGCCGCTCGGCGCACCGCCCGGTTGACCTGTCCTGGCGTGAGTTCCCCGGTCGCGACGCCGGTGACGCGCGAGACCAGTTCGTGGGCCTCGTCCACGATCAGCACCTCGTGCTGCGGCAGCACCGGCGCACCCTCGATGGCGTCGATCGCCAGAAGGGCGTGGTTGGTGACGACGACCTCCGCCAGCTTGGCGCGCTCACGGGCCATCTCGGCGAAGCACTCGGCACCGTACGCGCACTTGGAGGCGCCCAGGCACTCGCGGGAAGACACCGACACCTGAGCCCAGGCGCGGTCGGAGACGCCGGGCGTGAGGTCGTCCCGATCGCCGTTCTCGGTCTCGTCCGACCAGTCCCGCAGCCGCAGCAGGTCCTGACCCAGCTTGCTGGTGGGCGCGGCCGCCTCGAACTGGTCGAAGAGGCCCTCCTCCTCGTCCTGGGGCATTCCCTCGTGCAGGCGATGCAGGCACAGGTAGTTCGACCTGCCCTTGAGCATCGCGATCTCGGGGCGGCGACGCAGCAGGGGGTGCAGCGCGTCGACCGTGCGCGGAAGGTCGCGCTCCACGAGCTGCCGCTGCAGCGCCAGGGTGGCCGTCGCCACGACGACCCGCTCCCCGTGTGCGAGTGCGGGCACGAGGTAGCCGAGTGACTTTCCGGTGCCGGTACCGGCCTGGACCAGCAGGTGGGATCCGTCGTCGATCGCTTCGGCGACCGCTTCGGCCATCGTCACCTGACCGGGGCGCTCCGTACCGCCGACGGCTGTGACGGCGGCATGCAGGAGTTCGGGGAGAGAGGGCTTCGTCATAGCGCGACCACCCTACGGCCCGGCACTGACAAACGTGTGACGAAGGCTGTGCCCCGGGGTGGGATCAGGTCCGGGGCCAGAGCCGAGGTCGGGGCTGGGGCGAGAGGAGGGACCGGGTACGGGCGCACGACCGTGAGGCTCCTCGGCTGGAATGGGACGGGACGAGGCCGGGCTGCCTGACTGGGCGCTGGTACGGCGCCCGGCCATGCGTACAAGTCGGCGGCTGTTGCCCGGCAAGGGTGGGACGGAGCCCGAGGACACCGAACGGACGAAGCCGGGGCGCAGTCGGGCAAGGTCGAAGAAAAACTTGTGAGCGAGCCGGGAACAACGACAGCCCGCCGTTCGTACAACATGTGAGCGCTCGAACACATGGTGTCATCAATGACAGGGCAGGGACCGGTCCCGGATCAGGAGAGCCGCCCGCTTGGCGGGCAGGTCGATCTCGGCGCCGAACCGGAAACCCGCGTTCAGGAAAGCGGCTACGGAGGGGGTGTTGCGCAGGTCGGGCTCCGCGATGACGCGCGCACAGGCGGGGCGGCGGTCGAGGACAAGGTCGGCGACAACTCTGAGCAGGACGGAACCCAACCCTCGCCCACGGTCGGCGACGCTGCCGATGAGGAGGTGGAGACCGGTGTCGTGCGGACGGATGGGACAGTGACGGGCGATCGGGTCCAAGTCCGCCCGGTAGATCTCCCAGTAACTCATCGGGGTGCCGTCCAGCACGCCGACGCAGGGGACGCTACGGCCGTCGCCGGTGAGCTGGGTGCGCACGTGCTCCTCGGTGCGGGTGGGGGAACCCGCCAGTTCCCAGAATGCGGCCACGGCGGGATCGTTCATCCATGCGTTGATGAGCGGAAGGTCGCGGTCGAGACGGACCGGGAGCAGATGGAACAGTCCTGCGGGTGTGGCACGCGGGCCCCATTCGGCGACATGGTCCAGCAGGTCGTCGTTCGTGGCCGTGGACGACGGGCGGTCCGCCACGGCGATCCGGTCACGGGCAGGTGCTGGCCACATCTCGGCCGGGGCCGGCCGGCGCCCGGCAGGAACGGACCCCGGCGCCGTTCCCCCGAGTCGGCTCTTGGGGCCGGTCACCTCTTCTGCGAGCAAGGAGAGGAGTTCGTCGGGCAGGCGCAGTTCGAGGGTGTCCTCGCTGTCCATCCCGGGTCCGGGGGGACCAGCACCGGGACCGGCGGGTGAGGCGTGGACAGGGATGGTGCCGGCGTCTGCGCTCGCGTCGATGGGAGGCACGGCGGGCTCCTCTCAGGAAACGAGGGGGGTCATGTCCTCGGGAGTGGATGAAGGAGGCGTGATGCGGTTCAGGAGTGCAGGGGGTTGGCGATGGTGACGTAGACGGACTGGGTGTCGACGGGTCCGACGAGTTCGTCGAGGCCTTGCAACCGGGTCAGCAGATTGGCCTTGCAGCGCAGGACGGGTGAGTCGAGCAGCCGTGCCGGGAGGGAGGTGCGCATCGCGGAGGGCCCCGAGGCGACGTCGCCCAGGAAGCGGCGGAACGCGGCGAGCAACAGCTGCTCGTCGGCGAGGCGCTGGGAGCCGAACGCGCCGATCAGGCCGAGCACGTTGTTGACTGCGAGGTAGTAGGCGAAGCGTTCGTCGGTGACCTCGTCGGAGACGAAGGTGTCACTGTGCTCGCCGATGCCGGGCAGTCGGGCGTCGAGTTCGGCGCGCCGGGACTCGCGGAAGTAGTAGCCCTGGTTGTCCCGGTAGCGGCCACCCGCGGGCCAGCCGTCGGCGTCCAGCACCAGCAGGGTGTTCTGCTGGTGTGCCTCCAGAGCGATACCGGCTTCGGCGTCCAGCCACAGCACGGGACGCACGATCTGGTGGAGGTAGCGGAGGAACCACTCGGCCGCGACGGCGTCACGAGGTCGGCCGGTCCGCTCGGCGAGGCGTGTGACGACGTGGGCGAGGCGGGACCGCAGGGCCGTCGGCCCCGTCCGCGAGGTCGCGGCGGCCTGGTCGTCGGTCAGGGCCGGGCCGGTGTGTGGCCGGGGTGAGACGAGACCGGCGACGCAGGCGACGTCGTCGGACGGTGCGAACGGATTGTGCCGGATCATGACGTCGAGTCCTGGCACAGGTCGGCCGTCCGGACCGTCCACGGCGAGCCAGGCCGGGTCGCGGACGATGTCGAAGCCGGGGTGCTCCGCTCGCCATGCGGTGGACAGCCCGGCCCGCAGCAGGCGGTGCACCTCGACTCCCCGGTGCAGTTCCTTGCGGAGGTTCTCGCGGCGGGAGTTGGTGATGCGGACGCCCAGTGACAGTTTGAGCATGGCGGGGGCGCCGGATTGGTGGACGGTGCGGACGGAGGAGGTGGGGTGCCAGGCAGATCCGTGGGGGCCGAGGTCACGGAGCAGCCCGGAGTCGAGCATGGCGGCGGTGTCGGCGCGGTGTCGGACCTCGCGTGACTGCCAGGGGTGCAGGGGCAGGGCTGCGTAGCCGTCGGGGAGTGCGGATCCAGATCCGGCGATCCGTGCGGTGAGCAGTTGGGCCGGCACCGGGCGGCCTCGTTCGGTCCAGGCCGAGTCGGATGCGAGTACGGACGGGGCGACAGCCATCCAGTGCAAGGGGAAGGAGCCGCGCAGTTCTGGTGAGTAGAGGCGGGCTTCCGTGTCGGTCAGTCCCTCGCGGCTCTTCGGGGTCGGGTGGAACGGGTGACCGAGCAGGAGTGCCTGCTCGGCTGCGAGGAACAGGTCGGTGCCGTCGGCGGGCCGCTCGCGCCGGTCACTGATGAAGGTGACGGTACGACGGACGGAGTCCGCGACCCGGGCGACGAGGTCTCCGGCGTCGGCGCTCTGGGTGCCTGCCGCGACGGTGTCCACGGCATCGGCCCTGCGGGGTGTCTCTCGGGTGAGCACGGCCGCGAGGGTGAGCGCGTCCAGTGGCGGAACTTCCACGGGGGTGCCGGCCAGGCGCGGGAGCCCGAAGCGGTGCCAGCCCGTCGGGGATCTGTGGTGGACCGTGACGGTCAGCGAGGTACCGCTGGCGGGCAGCGGGATGCGCAGGGGGCCGGCGTCGGGCATGGCGAGGTTGGTCTCGCGTACCCAGCAGCGGAGGAGGTTCTCGATGGCGGCGGCCTGGGCCGCGGTGTACGGGTCGGGGTGCTCCAGGATGTCGGCGGTCGAGTCGGCCGGCGACTCCGGCTCGGGCGCACGCTGCTTCTGCTTGGGCAGCGGCTCGGACGTCGCCGTGGGCAGGGTCTTCTCCTCGCCGCGGACGAGGTCACCGTCAGGATCCGGACCGGCGCCGGAGGGAGCCGGGTGGCCGCCGGGGAGAGCGGGGTGGTCGCCGGGGGGAGCCGGGTGGTCCTCGGGGGTCCGGGCCCCGCAGGGAAGGTGGTCGGGCAGGTGGGACTGGTGATCGGAGGTGAGGTGGGGGTTCAAGGAGGTTCCTTCGGGCGTTCGGTTCGGTGAGGGCGTTGGACCACCGGACCACCGGTGCGGAGACCGCACGGTTGGCCCCGGCGTGTGCCGCGGTGGACCGGGCTTCGGAAGCGGACGCACGGGGCCGGAGTCTCCTGGCTCGGTGGTCCGGCCGGTCAGCCCGGTGGGGTGGACCGGTCCTGTGGGTCCTACCTCGCCGGTCCGGTCGGGTCGCCGGGGCGTCGGGGTGAGCAGACCCGGTCGGCGGTGCCGTTGGCCACGGCTGCCACCGCGTCGGAGAGACGGTCGAGGACGGCGGCCGCCTGTTCGTCGCTGATGGTCAGGGGCGGTAGGAGGCGCACGACACTGGAGTGGCGTCCGCCGAGTTCCACGATCAGGCCACGGCGCAGGCACTCCCGCTGGACCGCGGCGGCGAGTTCGGGAGCGGCAGGTCGAGGAGCAAGGCCGGAGTCCAGCCCTGGGAGCGGCCCTCCGGTGCCTTCCAGGGGACCGGGCAAGCCTCCGCCCGTGGATGTCCCCGCCGTGAACTCGGCCCTCGCCAGGTACTCCTTGGCGGAGTCCGTCGCGGAGCGCCCGGCCGTCGCCCGTGCCGTCACGGAATGCGCCCTCACCGGATCCGCCGCGTGTGGGTTCACCCTGTTCGAACCCGCGTCGCCGAAGCCCGCCCCGCCCCGCCCCGGGCCGGCTGCCGCGCCGGTCGGTTCCCGCTCCGGGTCCACCAGCTCGACGCCGAGCATCAGTCCCCTTCCCCGGACGTCGCCGATGCACGGAAACTCCGCCTGGAGCTTCTGGAGTTGGGTCAGCAGGTGGTGGCCGAGGCGGGCGGCGCGGTCGGCGAGGCCGTTCTCCCGGACGTAGGCGAGGGTGGCCGTACCGGCTGCCATGGCGAGCTGGTTGCCGCGGAAGGTGCCCGCGTGGGTGCCGGGTTCCCAGACGTCGAGTTCCTCACGGTAGACGACGACGGCCAGCGGCAGGCTGCCGCCGATGGCCTTGGACAGGACCATCACATCGGGGGTGATGCCGCTGTGCTCCACGGCCCAGAACGCGCCGGTGCGTCCGACTCCGGTCTGGATCTCGTCGGCGATCAGTGGCACGGACCGGTCGGCGGTGATCTGCCGCATTCGCCGCAGCCAGGCGTCGGGGGCGGGAATCACGCCGCCCTCGCCCTGGACGGGTTCCAGGATCATCCCGGCGGGGAGGGGCACGCCGGACTTGGGGTCGTCCAGGACCGACTCGGTCCAGCGGGCGGCGAGATCGGCGCCACGGGGGCCGCCGACGCCGAAGGGGCAGCGGTAGTCCTGGGGATACGGGAGGCGGGCGACCTGTACGTCGCCGGCGCCACCGGACGCGGCCAGGGCTCCGGCGGTCATCCCGTGGTAGGCGCCCGTGAAGGCCATGATTCCGCTGCGCCCGGTGGCGGCGCGCGCCAGCTTGAACGCGGCCTCGACCGCGTCCGTGCCGGCCGGTCCGCAGAACTGGACGCGGGCGCGGTCGGCGAGACCGGGTGGCAGTGTGCGGAACAGTTCGGTGATGAACGCGTCCTTCACCGGGGTCGCGAGGTCGAGGACGGAGAGCGGGGCGCCCGAGTCGAGGACCTTCCGGATGGCTTCCAGGACGACGGGGTGATTGTGGCCGAGGGCGAGGGTGCCGGCACCGGAGAGACAGTCGAGGTAGCGGCGTCCGTCGGCGCCCTCGATGGTCAGTCCGCGCGCCCGCACCGGCACGATGGGCAGGGCGCGCGCATAGGTGCGCGCCGACGACTCGCGCGCGGACTGGCGCCTCAGGATCCCCTCGTGCGCGGCACGCGCACCTCCGGAGGTCACCCCGGTCACCGACTCGGTCACGGCCACGGCTCGCTGTTCTCCCGCTGTCCAGGGCGAGTTGATCCGCGGGGACCGGACGCGGGCAGCGGTCCCCCCACCGCTACAACCCCGAACCGCCCAGCTGGTTACGGGTTTACCTCAAGATCCTTGCCGTGATGGAACCGTTGCCGTTCCATCGGAAGTCCCCCATACCGAGCGCATAGTGTGTGATGCCGTTCCGGGGCGTCGGCGGCACCGGCGTGAACCCCTCGTGGTTCATGCTCGTACCACTGTCACGGCGTCCAGTTCCTTTACCTCAGGGGGAGTCAAGACATGCGATCCATACGGCCGTCCTTCACCGTGCGCCGAGGGAGTGGCTCGCCGCGCAGAGCCTCCCCCGTGCTGGCGGCCGTCGCCCTCGCCTCGGCACTGGCCTTCACCACCACCGCCTGCGACGGCGACGCCAAGGCGGACGGCGACCCCACCGCCTCCGCGACCAGCGCGGACGACGGAAAGATCCAGATCCCGGACGACATCAGGAACAAGCTCAAAGAGCACGGGATCGACGTCGACAAGTGGAAGAACGGCGCCTGGAAGAACTGGAACAAGGACGACTGGCTGCGCGAGGCCAACGACTTCATCAACCCGATCATCAAGGGGCTGTGGGATCCGGACCGCATGCGGGACGCGAACGACCCGGACAAGGGTGTCGACGAGAACGACATCTCCGGTGACCAGGGCGTGACGGACCCGACGCCGGCGCCGGTCAAGGCGCGGGCGGTGCAGCCGTCGTACCACACGCACGCGGCCACCGCCGGGAAGGTGTTCTTCGACTCGCCCGAGGGCAAGATGGTCTGCTCGGCGACGGTCGTGAAGGACCCGGCCCACCCGGGCAAGTCCAACCTCATCTGGACGGCGGGCCACTGTGTGCACGCCGGCAAGAAGGGCGGCTGGTACCGCAACATCGTGTTCGTGCCGTCGTACAACGACAAGGGCATGAAGGCCGAGGAGTTGCAGTCGGCCACGAGGCAACAGGTGGCGCCGTACGGGGTCTGGTGGGCCAACGGGGCGAAGACCTCGCAGCAGTGGATCGATCAGGGCGGTGAGACGGGCGGCGACGGCGCCTCGTACGACTACTCCGTGATCCATGTGACGCCGGAGCAGGGCAACGGGGGCAAGTCCCTGGAGGAGACGGTCGGTTCGGCTCTGCCGGTGAACTTCGGCGCCCCGGCCGTGCCCAAGGTCAGCAGCCTCACCGCGACCGGTTATCCGGCGGCTCCGCCGTTCGACGGCCAGTCGCTGTACCAGTGCAAGGACAAGCCGGGACGGCTGTCGCTGAACGACTCGGACCCGACGATGTACCGGATCGGCTGCACGATGACCGGTGGCGCGTCCGGTGGCGGCTGGGTGGAGACCGGCGCGGACGGCAAGCCCGAGCTGGTGTCCAACACGTCCATCGGCCCGGTGACCGCCGGTTGGCTGGCGGGTCCGCGACTGGGTGACGTGGCCAAGGGTGTCTACACCTCGGTCAGCAAGAAGTTCGCCGGGCGGTAGCCACGGCGTCCCCGGAAGAACCGGAAGGCCCGCCCCCGCTGAGAGCGAGGGGCGGGCCTTCCGGTACTTCGACTTCTTCGGCCTGGTGGGCCGGGTGGGTCAGGCCGCGGCCGTGGGCGTGTAAGGCGCCAGGTCCGCGGCCAGTTCCTCGTGCACTCGCACCTTGATGAGGGTGCCGTCCGCGGTGTGCTCCTCGGAGAGCACCTCGCCCTCGGCATGGGCACGGGCGACCAGCTTGCCGTGGGTGTACGGCACGAGTGCCTCGATCTCGACGGACGGCCGCGGCAGGTCGTTGTCGATCAGCGCGAGCAGTTCGTCGATGCCGAGCCCGGTGCGGGCCGAGATCGCGATGGAGCGCTTCTCGATCCGCAGCAGCCGCTGGAGGACCAGAGGATCGGCCGCGTCGGCCTTGTTGATCACGACGATCTCGGGCACGTCGGTGGCGCCGACGTCGCGGATCACCTCGCGCACGGCGGCCAGCTGCTCCTCCGGCACCGGGTGTGAGCCGTCGACCACGTGCAGGATGAGGTCGGAGTCGCCGACCTCCTCCATGGTGGAGCGAAACGCCTCGACCAGATGGTGCGGCAGGTGTCGTACGAATCCGACGGTGTCCGCCAGGGTGTACAGCCGACCGCTCGGGGTCTCCGCCCGGCGGACGGTCGGGTCCAGGGTCGCGAACAGGGCGTTCTCGACCAGGACGCCGGCGCCGGTGAGGCGGTTGAGCAGGGAGGACTTGCCCGCGTTGGTGTAGCCCGCGATGGCGACGGACGGCACCTTGTTGCGCTTGCGCTCCTGGCGCTTGATCTCACGGCCGGTCTTCATCTCCGCGATCTCCCGGCGCATCTTCGCCATCTTCTCGCGGATCCGTCGCCGGTCCGTCTCGATCTTGGTCTCACCGGGACCGCGGGTGGCGAGGCCACCGCCCTTGCCGCCGCCCATCTGCCGGGACAGCGACTGACCCCAGCCACGGAGCCTGGGCAGCATGTACTGCATCTGGGCGAGCGCGACCTGCGCCTTGCCCTCTCTGGACTTGGCGTGCTGGGCGAAGATGTCCAGAATCAGGGCCGTACGGTCGATGACCTTGACCTTGACGACGTCTTCGAGGTGGATCAGCTGGCCGGGGCTCAGCTCACCGTCGCAGATGACGGTGTCCGCCCCGGTCTCGACGACCATGTCGCGCAGCTCCAGGGCCTTGCCGGAGCCGATGTAGGTCGCCGCGTCGGGCTTGTCCCGGCGCTGGGTGACACCGTCGAGCACGACTGCGCCCGCGGTCTCGGCAAGGGCGGCGAGCTCGGCGAGGGAGTTGTCCGCGTCCTGGACGGTCCCCGAGGTCCAGACGCCGACGAGGACGACCCGCTCCAGACGCAGCTGGCGGTACTCGACCTCGGTGACGTCCTCCAGCTCAGTGGAGAGGCCCGCGACACGACGCAGGGCCGCGCGATCGGAGCGGTCGAACTGTTCGCCGTCCCGCTCACCGTCGATCTCGTGGCTCCAGGCGACGTCCTCTTCCATCAGGGCATCGGCCCGAAGACCTTCGGCATAGGCGTTCGCGAGGCGCTTGGAGTCCTGGGAAGGGGAAGAAGAGGAGGTCATTGGGTCCTTACGTCGATGAGGGTTCCGTTCGGCATCCACTTTTACAACGCCCGAGGCCCTCGGGAGATTCCCGGGTCCCGTGCCGTGCCGACCCGAAGATGGTCGCACGGCACGTCACATCTCGTCACCGCCTTATTCACCGGGTCCGGCCACGTTCACCGCGTCCGGTCGTGCGGCGCGTGGCTCCTGGGCGGGGTGGCCGTGGCCGTTGGCCGCGGGGCCGGGAGCGGGGGCGGCGGGGTCTGCTTCCAGTCGGGGTGGCCGGGCATCGGGGGCGTCTTCGCGCCGTAGAGCCAGTCGTGCAAGAACGCGCCGAGGTCGCGCCCGGCGATCCGGGACGCCAGAGCCACGTAGTCGGCGGTGCTCGCGCTGCTGTCCCGGTGCTCGCTCACCCAGGCCCGCTCCACCTGCTCGAAGGCGTCCTTTCCGATCTCCTGCTGCAGTGCGTAGAGCACCAGCGCCGCTCCGTCGTAGACGTTGGGCCGGAAGATGCTGATCTTCTGACCGGGTTTGGGCGGCTTGGGCGCGGCGGGCGGGCCGCCGGAGTCACGCCAGCGGTCGGAGGCGCCGTAGGCCGCCTTCAAGCGGTCCACCATGGGTCTGTTGCCCTTCTCCTGCGCGTACATGGCCTCGTACCAGGTGGCGTGTCCCTCGTTGAGCCACAGGTCGGACCAGGAGCGCGGGCTGACACTGTCGCCGAACCACTGGTGGGACAGCTCGTGCACCATGACGGACTCGACGTACCAGGCGGGGTAACCGGTCTGGGTGAACAGGTTCTTCTCGAAGAGGGAGAGCGTCTGTGTCTCCAGTTCGAAGCCGGTGGCGGCCTGGGCGATGAGCACGCCGTAGGTCTCGAACGGGTAGCTGCCGATCTTGCTCTCCAGCCAGGCGATCTGGTCGGGAGTCCTGGCGAGCCAGGGTTCGAGGACCTTGCTGTCGGCCTCGGGCACGACGTCACGCATCGGCAGGCCGTGGGGTCCGGTGCGGTGCGGCACGGCGGAGCGGCCGATGGACACCTGGGCCAGCTCGGTGGCCATGGGGTGCTGGGTCCGGTAGGTCCAGGTGGTCGAGTCGGCGGTCCGGGTGGAGGTGGTGACCGGCAGTCCGTTGGCCACGGCCGTGTAGCCGTCGGGGGCGGTGATCCGGATGGTGAACATCGCCTTGTCGGACGGATGGTCGTTGCACGGGAAGACCAGGTGGGCGGCGTCGGCCTGGTTGGCCATGACGAGGCCGTCGGCGGTGCGCACCCAGCCGCCGTCCTGGCCCTTGACGGGCATGGGGTCGCTGGTGTGCCGGACGGTGATCCGCATCGGGGAGCCCTTGGGCAGCGGGATCTTGGGGGTGACGACCAGGTCGTCACCGGCGCTGGTGAAGGCGGCGGGCAGGCCGTCGACCTCGACGGAGTCGACCTTGCCGCGCGCGAAGTCGAGGTTGAGGCTGTCCAGGTCGGCGGTCGCCCGGGCGGTGATGGTGGTGACGGCCTGGAGGGGCTTGTCGTTGCTGCCGGGATAGACGAGGGAGAGGTCGTACGACTCGACGTCGTATCCCGGGTTGCCGAGGTACGGAAAGAGCTGGTCGCCGACGCCCAGCGGGGCGGCGGGAGCGCTCGCGGCGAGCAGGCATACGGAGGCGGCGGAGGCGAGGAGGGCCGCCGTGCGGTGCCGGGAGACCCCCGGGTTCTTCGGGCGGGGTGCCCGGGTGCGCGGAGTGAGCAGCATGCACCACCGCTACCAGCGCGCGCGTGGGCCGTGGCGGCGGCGCGCGACCGGCCCACCCGAACGTGTTGCCCGGCAGGTTCCTCAGGGGGAGCCCGGGGTCTCGCTCAGGGGGCCTCCGGGACCTGGTGCTGTGCGCGGCTGACGTCGTACACACCGGGTACGTCGCGCATGGCCCGCATGAGGGCCGGGAGGTGGGCCGCGTCGGGGAGTTGGAGGGTGTAGGTGTGGCGTACCCGCTGCTGGCTCGGTGGTTCGACGGTCGCGGAGACGATTTCGGCGCCTTCCTGGGCGATCGCCTCGGTGAGGTCGGCGAGCAGGTGGGGGCGGCCGAACGATTCGGCGACCAGGGTCACCCGGCACTCGGTGGTGTCGCCCCAGCGCACGGTGACCTCGGGGCGCCCCGCACTCGTCATGCGCGCCACCGTGGCGCACTCCACGCGGTGCACGGTCACCACTCCGCCGCGCACGGCGAAGCCGGTGATCCTGTCCGAGGGGACGGGGGTGCAGCACCCGGCGAGACGCACGGCGCTCTGCGGGCGGTCCATGAGGACGTCCGCGGCGCGGCGGGAGCCGGACGGGCGGGCCGCGGGTCCGGTGCGGGGGGCGGCCTCCTGCGTGCCGCCGTGCGGGCCCGCAGTCTCGTCCTCGGGGTGCGCGGCCAGCCATCGCTGGATGGCGATGCGCGCGGCCGCGGTGTGGGCGTGCTCCAGCCACTCCCTGGACGGTTCGGAGGCGGGGTCCTGGCCCATGAGGGGCTGAACGGTGTCGCCGTCCCTGAGGACCGTGCTCAGGGTAGCGAGGCGACCGTTGACGCGGGCGCCGATGCAGGCGTGCGCGTCCTCGCCGTACTGGGCGTAGGCGGCGTCCACACAGCTGGCGCCCTCGGGCAGGCCGAGCGTGCCGCCGTCGGGCCGGAAGACGGTGATCTCACGGTCCTGGGCGAGGTCCTCGCGCAGGGTCGACCAGAAGGTGTCGGGGTCGGGGGCGGCCTGCTGCCAGTCGAGGAGCCGGGAGAGCCAGCCGGGCCTGGTCGGGTCGGCGCGCTCGCCGTCGTGCGGAGACTGTTCCTCCGCGGGAGGGGCGTAGGGATTGCCGAGCGCGACGACGCCCGCTTCGGCCACCTTGTGCATCTGGTGGGTGCGGATGAGTACTTCGGCGACCTGGCCGTCGCCGCGGGCCACGGCGGTGTGCAGCGACTGGTACAGGTTGAACTTCGGTACGGCGATGAAGTCCTTGAACTCGGAGACGACCGGCGTCATACAGGTGTGCAGTTCGCCGAGGACGGCGTAGCAGTCGGCGTCCTCCCCCACGAGGACCAGGAGTCGGCCGAAGTCGGCGCCGCGCATCTCGCCGCGTTTGCGGGCCACCCGGTGGACGGAGACGAAGTGGCGCGGGCGGATGAGGACTTCGGCCTGGATGTCGGCGTCGCGCAGCACCGCGCGGACCTCGTCGGCGATCCCCGCGAGCGGGTCGTCCGGGCGTACCGCGTTGGCCGCGATCAGCTCGCGGGTGTGCTCGTACTCCTCCGGGTGGAGGATCGCGAAGACCAGGTCCTCCAGTTCGGTCTTGAGGGCCTGTACGCCGAGGCGTTCGGCGAGCGGGATGAGGACGTCGCGGGTCACCTTCGCGATGCGGGCCTGTTTCTCGGGGCGCATCACGCCGAGGGTGCGCATGTTGTGCAGCCGGTCGGCGAGTTTGATCGACATCACACGGACGTCGCTGCCGGTGGCGACGAGCATCTTGCGGAAGGTCTCGGGCTCGGCGGCGGCTCCGTAGTCGACCTTCTCCAGCTTGGTGACGCCGTCGACGAGATAGCGCACCTCCGCGCCGAACTCCTCCCCCACCTGGTCCAGCGTCAGATCGGTGTCCTCCACGGTGTCGTGGAGCAGGGACGCGGTCAGGGTGGTGGTCTCGGCGCCGAGTTCGGCGAGGATCAGTGTCACCGCGAGCGGGTGGGTGATGTACGGCTCGCCGCTCTTGCGGGTCTGGCCTCGGTGCGAGGACTCGGCCAGGACGTAGGCACGGCGCAGCAGTTCGAGGTCGGCGTCGGGATGGTGGGCGCGGTGGGCCTCGGCGACATGGCCGATGGCATCCGGCAACCGGTCGCGGCCGGTGGTGCCGAGGAGGGCGACCCGGCCGAGTCGGCGCAGGTCGATCCGGGGGCGCGCCTTTCTGCGGGCCGCTGTAGGGGCTACAGGACCGGGCGTCGCAGGGTTCGTTGCCTCCGCACTCATGGGCACCTCCGGCTCGTGGACCGGCGGACGGAGCCCGGGGTGTGCGCGGCTCAGGGATGGCGACGTTCCCCCGTCCGTGCCGGTGCTTGATGCTACCGAGCCCATCACGCCCGGCTGACCGCCTCTCGCCGAGCGTGAAACGGATCACCCATTCGAGCGATGATGCGGAGGTTTACGGATTTTGGCCAGGCGATCGGCGGTCTGCCGTGGTTTCCGCTGGTCGGCGGGCCCACTTCCACGGAATACGCGCGTGCGTGCCGTGCGGGAGTGCGGTTTGCGCGGTCAGCCGGAGACGCTTTCCAGCCACTCGGCGTCGATCTCGCCTTCGGCGACGATCACGGCGGGGCCGGTCATCTCGATCTCGCCGTCCGGCCCTTCGGTGATGACGAGGCGTCCGCCGGGGACGTCCACGGTGTACGTCGCAGGGACGCCGGTGACGGACGGGTCGGCGCCGTCCCGGCGCGCGGTGGCCACGGCGACCGCGCACGCGCCCGTGCCGCAGGACCGGGTCTCGCCGGAGCCGCGTTCGTGCACGCGCATCGCGACGTGCCGGGGGCCGCGGTCCACCACGAACTCGACGTTGACCCCCTCGGGGTAGGCGGCGGCAGGGCTGAACGGCGGGGGGTCGAGCAGCTTCCCGGCGTGGTCGAGGTCGTCCACGAAGGCGACGGCGTGCGGGTTGCCCATGTTCACGTTGCGCGCGGGCCAGCTGCGCTCGCCGACGCTCACGGTGACGTCCCCTTCGGGCAGGCGCGCACGGCCCATGCCGATGGTGACGTCTCCGTCCTTGGCGATGTGGACGTTCTTGACGCCCGCGCGCGTGGCGATCGCGATGTCCCCCTCGGTCACCTGCCCGGTGTGCTGGAGGTAGCGCGCGAACAGCCGGCTGCCGTTGCCGCACATCTCGGCGATCGAGCCGTCGCTGTTCCTGTAGTCCATGAACCACTCCGCGTCGGCCGCCATCGACGCGGCCTCCGGGTGGGCGGCGGAGCGCACGACGTGCAGCACCCCGTCGCCGCCGATGCCGGCGCGCCGGTCGCACAGGGCGGCCACGGCGGCGGGGGTCAGCTCGATGGCGTTCTCGGGGTCCGGGACGATCACGAAGTCGTTCTCCGTGCCGTGACCCTTGAGGAAGGCGATCCGCGTGCTCATGCCTCGATCGTACGGCGTCGGTACGACAGCGCCGGTGGACGGTCGGGTACGGCCATGAGAGGTCCCGGCGTCCGCACCCGGGGAGGTCAGCGCAGCCGGGCCACGCGCCACACGGCGAGTACTACGACCACGGCCACCAGCAGGGCGTATCCGAGGGCGACCCGCCAGTCGGCGCGGCGCCCGGAGCCCCGTGAGGGCAGTCCCGGCCAGGTGTGTCCGACGCGGCGGGCGGCCATCATGCCCCAGCCCGCGGCGCAGGAGCAGATCAGGAGGCCCAGCATGGCGATGACCGCGCCGCTGTCGCCGAAGTCGAAGGCCAGCGGGAAGGCGAACATGAGCGAGCCGACCGCGGCCAGGCCCACGATGGGCGCGAGCTGCCAGATGCGCAGCCGGCGCTGCGGGCGCAGCTCGACCTCGACCTCCGGGCCGCCGGGGAACATCTCACCGGGCGCCGGGCCGTCGTCGGTGACTCCGCCGAGCTCGTCGTCGGGTCCGTCGGAACTCAGCCGACCCTCGGGCTCCGGTCCGGTTCCGCCGATGCCCACGTAGTCGGTGTCCTGTGACGCTTGTGCGGTGTCGCGAGGGGCGGCTTCCATCGCCACGCGCCCTCCCAACTTGGACTCCACTTGGTCGATCGAAGCTCGATGATGGCACGGCACCGGAGGCCTCGATGACCGCCCGAGCATCCCGATGCCATGACGTGATCAGGCTGTGACCGGTCGTTCGATCAACGCCAGAGCGAGGTGCGGAAGTTCCGCGCGGTCCGCGGCGGCCCCACTCAGCCAGTGCACCCGCGGATCGCGCCTGAACCATGAATCCTGACGGCGCGCGAAGCGTTTGGTGGCGCGTACGGTCTCGGCCCGTGCCTCGTCTTCGGCGCACTCCCCGGACAGCGCCGCGAGCACCTGCTGGTAGCCGAGCGCACGTGACGCCGTACGCCCCTCGCGCAGGCCCCGCGCCTCCAGTGCGCGTACCTCGTCCACCAGGCCGGCGTCCCACATCCGGTCGACGCGCAGCGCGATGCGCTCGTCGAGTTCGGGGCGCGCCACGTCGACACCGATCTGGATGGTGTCGTACACGGAGTCGTGCCCCGGGAGGTTGGCGGTGAAGGGCCGGCCGGTGATCTCGATGACCTCCAGGGCCCGGACGATACGGCGGCCGTTGCCGGGCAGGATGGCGCGCGCGGCCGCGGGGTCGGCGGCGGCGAGACGCGCGTGCAACGCCCCGGAGCCGCGCAGCGCGAGCTCCTCCTCCAGCCGCGCCCGGACCTCCGGGTCGGTGCCGGGGAACTCCAGGTTGTCGACGGCTCCGCGGACGTACAGGCCCGAGCCGCCGACGAGGATCGGCCAGAGCCCCCGGGACAGCAGATCGTCGATCCGCGCGCGGGCGAGTTTCTGGTACTCGGCGACCGATGCCGCGACGGTCACGTCCCAGACGTCCAGCAGGTGGTGCGGGACACCGGCACGCTCCTGCGGCGTCAGCTTGGCGGTGCCGATGTCCATCCCGCGGTAGAGCTGCATCGAGTCGGCGTTGACGACCTCGCCGCCCAGCCGCTGGGCGAGGAAGACACCCAGATCGGACTTGCCGGCCGCGGTGGGACCGACGACGGCGATGACTCGGGGGGCGGAGGATGCGCTGCTCACCGCACCAGTCTCGCAAACGCGACGGCCGCTCCCCCAAGGTGTTCGGCGAACGCGAGTACCGTATGAAGGAGAGGAAGTGGATATGGTCGCATTTGGTCTGTATCGGCGTACGACTGACCGGTGAGGGAAGGTGGACCATGCATCTCTTGGACAACCTGAAGGCCAGGCTCGGCCCGGCCAGGGACAAGGTGTCGGACCTCGCGCACCAGCACGAGGACAAGATCGACAAGCTTCAGCACGGTCTGGACAGGGCCGCGAAGGTCGTCGACGAGAAGACCAAGGGCAAGTACAGCGACAAGATCCACACGGGTACGGACAAGGCCAAGGACGCGATGGACCGGCTCGCGCACAAGGGCACGGCTCAGCCGCCCATGGACCCGATGACACCCACCGACGGCACGACGACGACGCGGTCCGAGACGCCACCGGCCTCCTGACCGTCGAAGACGCCACCGGAATGCTGACCCGGCGGCAGCGGTCTACGACCAGGCGGCGACCAGGTACCCGACGCCGTACGGCGCATCCTCGTACAGCAGCGTGCCGGTGAGGTCCGCGCCCTCGGCCGCGGCGGCGAGTACCTGCCAGGGGGCGCGTCCTGACGCCCGCAGCTCGTGGGCCAGGGCGGCGTCGAGGGAGCCCAGGGCAGCCACGTCCGCCGAGGCCAGGGCGCCGGCGACGCGTGCGTCGAAGGGGGCTGCCCGCTCGTCGAGATAGCCGGGCGCCTTGACCGTGCGGCAGGCGCTGGCGTCGCCCATCACGAGCAGCGCCACCCGCGCGGCCCGTGACCGGATCTCTCCGCCGGTCTCGGCACATCGCTCCGGCGCGAGCGTCTCCGGCACGCCGAGGCCCTCGATGGGGGCATCCGCCCAGCCGGTCCGCGCCAGCAGCCACGCGGCCACGGCGAGGGAGAGCGGCAGTTCGCGCTCCGGCGACGGGTCCCGCTCCGGCCCGAGCCGCGGAGCCCGCTCCGGTCCAAGGCGGACGTCGAGGGCGACGCCGAAGCCGCGGAAGGAACCACGGGCGCCCTGCGGATGCGGGCCGTGCCCGACCCCGTCGGCGGGCCCGACGACCACCAGCCGGTCGGGGCGGGCGGCCGCGAGTACTCCGAGGGCGTCCACAGACGCGGTGCGCGCGTCGTCCAGCTCGGGCGCGGCGCCCGCGGCCACATCCGGGACGAGGAGCGGCGGGCAGGGGCAGACTGCGGCAGCGACAAGCACGACCGGCAGCGTAAGCCGTACGCGCCACGGCGTCAGCCCCCGTCGTCGGCCCCCGGGAGATTCAGGCCGCCCGGCGCCGTCCTCGCGCCGAGCCGGGGTCGTTCTCGCGTCGAGCCGGCGCCGTCCTCGCGCCGAGCGGGGGTGTCAGCCGCAGCCGCCCGTCGCGGCGGGCAGCGGGGCGGGCACGCCGATCTTCGGCAGGCCGAGCATCACACCCGCCGGCTTCGCCGCCTCGGCCGCGTTGCGCTTCTCCCACGCGTCACCCGCGCGCGTGCGGCGCACGTCCAGGACGGCGCCCTCGGCGAGGAGGTGGTGCGGGGCGGCATAGGTGATCTCGACGGTGACCACGTCGCCGGGGCGGACCTCCTGCTCCGGCTTGGTGAAGTGGACCAGGCGGTTGTCGGGGGCGCGACCGGACAGGCGGTGCGTGGCGCCGTCCTTGCGGCCCTCGCCTTCGGCGACCATCAGCTCCAGGGTGCGGCCGACCTGCTTCTTGTTCTCCTCCCAGGAGATCTCCTCCTGGAGGGCGACGAGACGCTCGTAGCGCGCCTGCACGACCTCCTTGGGGATCTGGTTCTCCATGGTGGCGGCCGGGGTGCCGGGCCGCTTGGAGTACTGGAAGGTGAAGGCCTGCGCGAAGCGGGCCTCGCGGACGGCGTGCAGGGTCTGCTCGAAGTCCTCCTCCGTCTCGCCCGGGAAGCCCACGATGATGTCGGTGGTGATCGCGGCGTGCGGGATGGCGGCCCGCACCTTCTCGATGATCCCGAGGAAGCGCTCCTGCCGGTAGGAGCGGCGCATCGCCTTCAGGACGGAGTCCGAGCCGGACTGGAGCGGCATGTGGAGCTGCGGCATCACGTTCGGCGTCTCGGCCATCGCCGCGATCACGTCGTCGGTGAAGTCGCGCGGGTGCGGGGAGGTGAAGCGGACCCGCTCCAGTCCCTCGATGGCCCCGCAGGCACGCAGCAGTTTGCTGAAGGCCTCGCGGTCGCCGATGTCGGAGCCGTAGGCGTTGACGTTCTGGCCGAGCAGCGTGATCTCGGAGACGCCCTCGCCGACGAGCGCCTCGATCTCGGCGAGGATGTCGCCGGTGCGGCGGTCCTTCTCCTTGCCACGCAGGGCCGGGACGATGCAGAAGGTGCAGGTGTTGTTGCAGCCGACGGAGATGGAGACCCAGGCCGCGTAGGCGCTCTCGCGCCGGGTGGGCAGCGTGGAGGGGAACGCCTCCAGGGACTCGGCGATCTCGACCTGTGCCTCCTCCTGGACGCGGGCGCGCTCCAGCAGGACGGGCAGCTTGCCGATGTTGTGGGTGCCGAAGACGACGTCCACCCAGGGCGCCCGCTTCACGATCGTGTCGCGGTCCTTCTGCGCGAGGCAGCCGCCGACGGCGATCTGCATGCCGGGGCGGGACACCTTCTTCGGGGCGAGGCGGCCGAGGTTGCCGTACAGCCGGTTGTCGGCGTTCTCCCGGACGGCGCAGGTGTTGAAGACGACGACATCCGCGTCCCCGTCCGAACCCTCGGGGGCGCGCACGTACCCGGCCCCCTCGAGCAGGCCGGACAATCGCTCCGAGTCGTGGACGTTCATCTGGCACCCGTAGGTACGAACTTCGTAGGTCTTGGGTGCTTCTACGTCCACCACGGGGCTCCGGTCGCTGCTGCTGGTCATGCCACAAGGGTAGGCGGTCCGTGGTGGACGCAGTCCGCGCGAGGCGGACCGGCGCTCTCAGCGGTCCTCGCGGGCCGTCCCGTCGTCGCGCGGCGTGATGTGGAAGTCGAACGCGAGCGTTCCCGGGTCGAGGGCCGTCGTCCCGCCGTCGACGGTGAGAACCGCGCCGTTGACGTAGGACGCCGCGGGGGAAAGCAGCCAGCCGACCGCCTCCGCCACCTCCCGTGGCAAGCCCGGCCGGCCGGTGGGCAGCGGCCTGGTCGCCTCCGCGTAGGCGGCGTCCACGTCCCCGGCCGGCAGGCCCGTCTCCTCGGCGAAGCGTGTCATGCGCCGGTCGGCCATCTCGGTGCGCACCCAGCCGGGGCACACGATGTTGGCCCGCACGCCCTGACGTCCGTAGTCCACGGCGACGGACCGGCAGAGCTGGAGCAGGGCCGCCTTGGACGTGGCGTACGGCGCGTTGCTGGTGCCGTTGCGCAGCGCGGACACCGACGCCACGGCGACCACCGCACCCCTGTTCTCCAGCAGGTGCGGGATGGCCGCGCGCAGCAGGAGGAGCGGGCCGGTGACGTTGGTGCGCATGACGTCGTCCCACTCCTTGAGCGACATGTCCGCCACGGTTCCGCCACGCCCGATGCCCGCGTTCAGCACCACCCCGTCGAGCCGTCCGTACGCGGCCAGGGCCGCCCGGACGAGTCCCTCGGCCGCCTCGGGGTCACCGACGTCGGACGGATACGCGAGCGCCCCGGTCTCCGCCGCGAGGCGCCTCAGGGGCTCGGTCCGCCGTCCGGTGGCGACCACGTGGTGGCCTCCCTCGGCGAGCAGCCGGGCGGTCGCCTCCCCGATGCCCGTCCCCGCACCGGTCACAATCACCACCCGCTTGTCCGCCACGGCGGTCGGGCCCCCTTCGTCTCGTCCCTGCCGTCTCTTCACCTTGATCGTCAGCGCTTTCGACCTTAGGGGCCGCCGATCCGCGGGCGACGACTTCCGGCCATGGACCGGTGGACACGGCCGCCGGTGCTCGCCGGGGGCGGAACTCGACGTGTCTGAGGTCACGTTGGACTGTGGGCGGATTGTGAGAGTCCTATGTGCACAGCCGTGGCATGCTCATGGCTCGCCACCGAGTTACCGGCCAGTACGGAGCCTCGCGCGCCGTCCGCCGGTGCCTCCTTGCCACCCCCCACCCCTCAGGAATCACCTTGCGCAGACGCACGGGGCACACGCATGCCCTCTTGCCCGCCTTCGCCGTGACCGCCCTCCTCTTCGCCGCCGGCTGCTCCACGTCCGCGCCGCAGGCCGAGCAGCCTGACGCCGGCCAGAGCCGCCAGGCCGGGAGCCAGGACAGCGGAACGACGACCGAGGCGGACCGCCCGCTCACCGTCGCCGCCGCCCCCGAGGCCGCGGCGACAGCTGCGACGGGCCCGGCCGGCTCGGGCAAGCCGGCCCACAAGACCACGCTGACGGTCAGTTCGTACGACAGCAGGACCCGACGGGCCGTCATCTCCGAGAAGAGTCGGCCGGGTTCACCCACCGCACGACCCTCCGCGACCGCTTCCGCGAGCCCCTCCTCTCCCGCCTCGCCCTCCCCGAGCGCCTCCGCCACCCCGCGCGAGGCCGCCGTCGGTGACGTCATCGCCAGCGCCCCGGCGCCCGGCGCACCGCACGGTCTGCTCGCCAAGGTCACCAAGGTGATCGGCGAGACCGACAAGGGCACAGAGGTCCAGACCGAGCCCGCTGCCCTCAACTCCGTGCTCGGCGACAGCACGGCCAAGGGCACCGTGCCGGTCGACCCGTCCTCCTTCGACATCCGCAAGCTGCTGCCCGACGTCAAGGTGTCCTGGTCGAAGACCGGGGACGTGCACATCGGCCCCAAGGGCGCCACGGTGCCGCTGGGCAGCCTGCGCCTGGACGTCTCCGCCGAGGTGCCCACGCCCGAGGGCGCCCCGGTCTCGGCGGCGGCCGCGGTCTCCGGCTTCGTCCAGGTCGCCCCGCAGGTCGACTTCACCTACGGCGGAACAGGCACCGCCGCCACGCCCGGCTCCGCCTACCTGGGCGTGTCCGGCGACTGGACCTCCGGCTGGTCCGTCAAGGGCCACGCCGCCGCCTCCCTCAAGCCGCTGCGGATCCCGTTCGCCAAGCTGCACGCCGACCCGGTGCTTCAGGTCGGGCCCGTCCCGGTCGTCATCAACCTCGACCTGACCTGCTACTTCCAGATCAGCGCCGACGGCAAGGTCACCATCGACGTCGAGCAGAACGTCAAGGGCGACTTCAAGGCGGGCGGCACCTTCGGCGCGGGCCGGGGCTGGACGCCGGTGAGCTCCTCCGACATGACGGGCACGCCGGTACGCACTTCGCTCACCGCCGCCGGAAACGTGAAGGCGGCACTCGGCGCCGAAGCCTCGGTCGGCCTCTACGGCGCCGTGGGCGTCACCGCCGACCTGGCGCCGTACCTGCGCGGGGAGGCCTCCGGTTCGGTCAACGCCTCGTCGAACACCCCGGGGGCGAAGACATCCCTCTCGTGGGGTCTGTACGGCGGCGTGGACCTGTCGGGCACGCTCCGATTCCAGCTGTCCATCTTCGGCACCCCCGTCTTCCAGCGCAGCGTCCCCCTGGGCACGCTGCACCGTGAGTGGAAACTCGCGAGCGGCTCCCTCTGAGGTGACGCCGGTCGGCGTCGGCCGACGTCAGGCGCCGTCGGGGGCCCACCCCTGACGGCGCAGGACGGTCGACACGTCCGGCGCCTCGTAGTGCTCGCCCTTGAGTACCTTGCCGTCGGCCCGGCGGGCGACCTTGCCCCCGGGGCCGAGCTTGCTCATGTTGGACCGATGCACCTCAGCGATCACCGCGTCCAGGTCGATGCCGTGGACGAGTGCCGTGCCGTAGGCCACGTAGACCACGTCGGCCAGCTCGTGGGCGAGCCGGTCCAGTGGGCCGGTGACGGCGACCTCGGCGACCTCCGCGGCCTCCTCGGCCAGCAGCTCCCCGCGATGCGCGGCCAGCTCGGGGGACACCTCCGTCGGTCTGCTGCGGGCGTCGAGACCGAAGGTGTGGTGGAACTCGCGGACGAGGCCCGCGGGCGAGGAGTCGCTCATGTGAGGACTCTAGCGGTCACCACCGACAACGCCCCGCGCGGCGATCTCGGCCCCGCTCACCACCGGTGACGCCCCCGTCCTGGGCCCCCGTCACCACCGACCAACGCGCCCGTCGGGGAGCCCCGCCCTGGTCAGGACCGCGGGCGACTGGCAGGATCGCGCGCATGCCCCAGGTGTTCCCGCATATCAGCAGACGCCGGGCGCTCCAGGGAGCGGCCGCCGGTTTTGTGGCCTTCGGGCTGCTCCTGTGGTGGCTGCTGCCGCTCGGCGAGGACCCTCCGAGCGGCACGATCGTCTTCAGCACCGGCACACCGAGCGGGGTCTACCAGGAGTACGGCGAGCGGCTGCGCACCGAGCTCAGCAGGGACATGCCGGGCCTGGAGGTGAAGCTGCTGCACAGCGCCGGTTCGCAGGAAAACGTGCGACGGGTGGCCACCGGGGAGGCGGACTTCACCATCGCGGCGGCCGACGCGGTGCAGGCGTACCAGCTCCAGCACGGGAGCGGCGCCGAAGGGCTGCGCGGTGTGGCCCGGCTGTACGACGACTATGTGCAGCTCATCGTGCCGCGCGGCTCGGACGTCACGACGGTCTCCGACCTGAGGCACAAGCGGGTCGCCGTGGGGCTGCCCAACTCGGGGGTGCGGCTGATAGCGACCCGGCTTCTCAAAGCCGCGGGCATCAATCCCCAGAAGGACATCACGCCGGTGTCAGACGGCATCGACACCGGGCCCGACCATCTCAAGAACGGCGACATCGACGCGTTCTTCTGGTCGGGCGGCCTGCCCACGAACGGTCTGTCCGAGCTGACCCGGACCTTCGAATTCCGGTTCATTCCGATCGACGGCGCTCTCGTCACCAAGCTGCACGCCGACGGGAACCAGACGCGCTACTACCGGGGCACCAGCATGCCCGAGTCCGCCTACCCGGCCGTGCAGCAGGGGACCTCGGTGCCGACCCTCGCGGTGTCCAACCTGCTGATGACCCGCGACGACATGGATCCCCGGATCATCGAGTGGGTGACCCGGACCGTCATCAAGAGCCGCGACGACATCGGCGCCCACGTCCACTCGGCGCAGCTGGTGGACCTCCGCACCGCCATCTACACCGACCCGCTCAGGCTGCACGAGGGCGCGCGGCGCTACTACCTCTCGGTGAAGCCGTAGCGGCCGAACGCCTCGGACACGCCCTAGTGACCCGGCAGGGAGGCTCCCGACTCGTTCCGGGGCACCGTGACCGTCACCTTCAGGCCGTGGGGTTCGTGGTGGGCGCAGTCGAGTGAGCCGCCGCCGGCGGTGAGCAGGGCGCGGGTGATGGAGAGGCCGAGGCCGGATCCCTTGACGTTCTGGTGGCGACCACTGCGCCAGAAACGGTCGCCGACGCGGGCGAGTTCCTCGTCGGTCAGACCGGGGCCGGTGTCGGTCACCACGACCTGCGAGGTCACGCGCCCGGCGGCGACGGTCACGGTGACCGTGCCGTTCTCGGGGGTGAACTTCACCGCGTTGTCGATCACCGCGTCCAGTGCGCTGGAGAGGGTGACCGGGTCGGCCCAGGCAGTGGTCGGCGGACACTGACCGGTCAGCCGGACCCCCTTGGCCCGGGCCGCCGGTGACCAGGCGGCCACCCGCTCGGCGGCGAGCCCGCCCACGTCCGTCAGCCGCAGGTCCGCCTCGGCGTGCTCGGCCAGCGCCAGGTCGAGCAGGTCGTCCAGAACCTGCGCGAGGCGCTTCCCCTCGGTGCGCACCGAGGCGATCTCCTCGTTGCCCTCGGGCATTTCGAGGGCGAGCAGTTCGATGCGCAGCAACAGCGCGGAAAGCGGGTTGCGCAGTTGGTGCGAGGCGTCGGCGACGAAGGCGCGCTGCTGTTCCAGCACATCCTCGACGTTGTCCGCCATCTCGTTGAACGACCGGGCGAGCCTGCGCAGTTCCGGCGGGCCGCCGGCCACCGCGACACGCGACTTGAGCCGCCCGGTGGCGATGTCGTGGGTGGTGGCGTCCAGGACGCGCACGGGCTTGAGCACCCAGCCGGTCAGCCGCAGCGCGGCGCCCACGGCCAGCAGCATCGCGGCGAACTCGCCGGCAGCGATGAACACCCAGCCGCGCAGGGTCCGCGAACGCATCGGCCCGGTGGGCGAATCGGTGACCACGACCGCCACCACGTCACCGTCCCGGATCACCGGGGACGCGACGATCAGCCGGCTTCGCTGCCAGGGCCACACCTGCGCGGGGTCGTGACTGCGCCGGCTGAGCAGGGCCTCGCCGAAGGCCTCCCGCAGCTCGCCCGTCTTCGGCAGGAACCAGGTGTCGGGCGCGTTGGCCATCGCCGCGCCGTTGCGGTAGAAGACTCCCGCCCGAATGCCGTAGACGCCGTAGTAGCTGGCCAGCTCGCGGCGCAGCGTCTCCTCGCGCTCGTCCCCGGACACGTGCTCCGACGAGAATGTCGACCCGGATGTCCTGTCGGCGACGAACTGGGCGAGTGCCGCGAACCGCGCGGTGTCGTCGATCCGGTCGACCACCACTTTCTGCTGCTCGGCCGCCGCCACGCTGACCGCGAGCGGGAGGCCCAACGCGAGCAGCACGGCCGCCATCAGGACGATGAGCAGCGGCAGCAGACGTGTACGCACTCGTCCCCGCTACACGGCCGGGGCGACGAGCCGGTAGCCGACGCCGCGTACGGTCTCGATCAGCGCGGGCATGCGCAGCTTGGCGCGCAGCGAGGCGACGTGCACCTCGAGGGTGCGTCCCGTCCCCTCCCAGCTGGTGCGCCAGACCTCGCTGATGATCTGTTCCCGGCGGAAGACGACTCCGGGGCGCTGCGCGAGCAGCGCGAGAAGGTCGAACTCCTTGCGGGTCAGCTGGACCACCGAACCGTCGACGCTGACCTGCCGGGTGGGCAGTTCGATGCGCACGGGACCGAGCCGCAGCGCGTCCTCGGCGGCCGGTGCGCCGTCCTCGTGCGCGGTGCGCCGGCTGACGGCGTGGATACGGGCGAGCAGCTCGCCGGTGTCGTACGGCTTCACCACGTAGTCGTCGGCGCCGAGGTTGAGGCCGTGGATGCGGGAGCGCACGTCGGAGCGGGCGGTAACCATGATCACCGGAGTGCTGGTGCGCTTGCGGATCTTGCCGCAGACCTCGTATCCGTCCTGGTCGGGCAGGCCGAGGTCGAGGAGGATCACGCCGAAGCCGGGGCCCTCCGGGACGAGCGCCCGCAGCGCCTCCTCGCCGTTGCGCGCGTGGGTGACCGCGAAGCCGTGCCGCGCGAGGACCGCGGACAGCGCGGCCGCGACATGGTTGTCGTCTTCGACGAGCAACAGTCTCATGCCGGCCCCCTCCGGTTCAGCGGTCACACGGTCGTGGTTCTCGTACGGCTTGTAGATCGCACGCGGGCGCGGGCGCACCATGGAAGTCACGCCGATGAGTAAGGACGGCGTCAAGAGGGATCCGGTTGCCCGGCACTACCGTTACCCGCCCGATATACGCACAGGCGACAGGAGCTACGACACGTGTCCGAATGCTATCGGATCGTGATGCTCAGATTCCCCTCAGATGTGATGACGCTGGTCACCGAGCATCACTACTGTCCACCGAAACCGAGGAGGACGGAGCCCTAGAGCGATGACCGAAGTATCGGTGGCCAAGGAAGACGTGGCCGCATCCGGCGACCTGGTCGCCCTGAAGAGCGTCAACAAGCACTTCGGCGCGTTGCATGTGCTCCAGGACATCGACCTGACGATCACCCGCGGCGAGGTCGTCGTGGTCATCGGACCCTCCGGGTCCGGTAAGTCGACCCTGTGCCGCACCATCAACCGCCTGGAGACCATCGACTCCGGCACCATCACGATCGATGGAAAGCCCCTGCCCCAGGAGGGCAAGGAGCTGGCCCGGCTGCGGGCGGACGTCGGAATGGTCTTCCAGTCCTTCAACCTCTTCGCGCACAAGACCGTGCTGGAGAACGTGATGCTGGGCCAGGTCAAGGTCCGCAGGACGGACAAGAAGCAGGCCGAGGAGAAGGCCCGCGCCCTGCTCGACCGGGTCGGCGTGGGCACCCAGGCCGACAAGTACCCGGCGCAGCTGTCCGGCGGCCAGCAGCAGCGTGTCGCCATCGCACGCGCGCTGGCCATGAGCCCGAAGGTCATGCTCTTCGACGAGCCGACCTCGGCCCTGGACCCCGAGATGATCAACGAGGTCCTCGAAGTCATGCAGCAGCTCGCCCGGGACGGGATGACGATGGTCGTCGTCACCCACGAGATGGGTTTCGCACGATCGGCTGCAAACCGGGTGGTCTTCATGGCCGACGGCCGGATCGTCGAAGAGGCTGCGCCCGAGCAGTTCTTCAGCAATCCGCGCAGCGACCGGGCGAAGGACTTCCTCTCGAAGATCCTTCACCACTGACGGTGCCCGCCCCGCGCTACCGGACGACCTGGGTCATGGACCCAACGGCCGCTTCTTCTCACCAGACAAAAGGATGTTCATCATGAAGCTCCGCAAGGTCACCGCCGCCTCGGCCGTGGTCGTCGCTCTGTCCCTGGCCGTCACCGCGTGCGGTTCGGACAAGAAGGACGACAGCAGCTCGTCCGGCGGCGGCAAGATCAAGGTCGGCATCAAGTACGACCAGCCCGGACTCGGCCTCCAGAAGCCGGACGGTTCCTTCTCCGGCTTCGACGTGGACGTGGCGACCTACATCGCCGGCAAGCTGGGCTACAAGCCGGACCAGATCGAGTTCGTGCAGACGAAGAGCGCCGACCGCGAGAACGCCCTCGCGCGGGGCGACGTGAAGTTCATCGCGGCCACCTACTCGATCAACGACGAGCGCAAGAAGAAGGTGGACTTCGCCGGCCCGTACCTGCTGGCCCACCAGGACCTTCTGGTCAAGAAGGACTCGGACATCAGCAAGGGCACGGACCTCAACGGAAAGAACCTGTGTTCCGTGGTCGGCTCGACGTCCGCGCAGAACATCCACAAGACGATCGCCCCGAAGTCCAACCTGAAGGAGCTCGGCGGCTACTCGGAGTGCATCGCCGCCCTCCAGAGCGGTGCCGTGGACGCCGTCACCACCGACGACTCGATCCTCGCGGGCTTCGCCGCGCAGGACAAGTACAAGGGCCAGTTCAAGCTCGCCGGGCTCAAGCTCAGCAACGAGAACTACGGCGTCGGTGTGAAGAAGGGTGACACCGCGACCCTCGACAAGATCAACAAGGCTCTTGAGTCGATGGTCAGCGACGGCTCCTGGAAGAAGGCGGTCGACAAGAACTTCGGCCCGGCCAACTACAAGAACGAGCCCGCGCCGAAGACCGGCCAGATCGTCAAGTAGGGCCGAACCCGGCTCCGCAGGGCTTCCATGGCGTGCCGCCGTCCCGCCGCGACCACGGCGGCGGCACGCCATGCCCTCCTCATACGCCACACACCCGGAAGCGCGGGACATCGTGTTTGATTTTCTTCAAGGTTATGACGTCCTGGGGGCGTTCTGGATGACGGTGAAACTCACCGTCCTCTCCGCCGTCGGCTCCCTGGTCTGGGGCACCTTGCTGACCGCGATGCGAGTCAGCCCGGTCCCGCTGATGCGCGGGTTCGGTACCGCCTACGTCAACATCGTCCGGAACATCCCCCTGACGGTCATCATTCTCTTCAGCTCGCTCGGCCTCGCCGACATCTTCGGCGTGACGCTGGGCGCCTCCGACTTCAAGGTGCAGGGCTTCCGGCTGGCGCTGCTCGGTCTGATCGCCTACCACGCGGCCTTCGTGTGCGAGGCGCTGCGCTCCGGCATCAACACCGTGCCGATGGGACAGGCCGAGGCCGCCCGCGCGATCGGCCTGAACTTCAGCCAGACCCTCCGGCTCATCGTGCTGCCCCAGGCATACCGCGCGGTCATCGCCCCGCTGGCCAACGTGCTGATCGCCCTGACCAAGAACACCACGGTGGCCTCCGCGATCGGTGTGGCCGAGGCCGCCTACCTGATGAAGTCCATGATCGAGAACGAGGCGCAGACGCTGGCCATCGGCGCGGTCTTCGCCTTCGGGTTCGTGGTTCTGACCCTTCCCACCGGCCTCATCCTCGGCTGGCTGGGCAAGCGACTGGCGGTGAAGCGATGAGCTCCGTTCTCTACGACACCCCCGGCCCCCGGGCCAGGCTGCGCAACACCGTCCTCTCGGTGGTGTTCGTGCTCCTGCTCGCCCTGCTGCTGTGGTGGGTGTGGCAGACCATGGACGACAAGGGCCAGCTGGAGTGGGCCCTGTGGCAGCCGTTCACCACGTCCGAGGCGTGGACGACCTATCTGCTGCCGGGCCTCGGCGACACCCTGAAGGCCGCCGCGCTGGCCATGGTCATCGCGCTGCCCCTGGGCGCCTTCTTCGGCATCGCGCGTATGTCCGACCACCGATGGGTCCGCATACCGGCCGGCGTCGTGGTCGAGTTCTTCCGCTCGATCCCGGTCCTGCTGCTGATGCTGTTCGCCAACGAGTTCTACGTCCGTTCCACGGACGTGACCAGTGAGGACCGGCCGCTGTACGCCGTCGTCACCGGACTGGTGCTCTACAACGCGTCGGTGCTCGCCGAGATCGTCCGGGCCGGCATCCTCGCGCTGCCCAAGGGGCAGACGGAGGCCGCGAAGGCGATCGGTCTGCGCAAGGGCCAGACGATGACCGGCATCCTGCTCCCGCAGGCGGTCACGGCCATGCTTCCGGCCATCGTCAGCCAGTTGGTGGTCATCGTGAAGGACACCGCGCTGGGCGGCGTGATGCTCGGCTTCACGGAACTGCTCAACAACCGCAGCACGCTGGCCGCCAACTACGCCAACGTGATCCCCAGCTTCATCGTCGTGGCTGTCATCTTCATCCTGCTGAACTTCGTCCTCACCAGCTTCGCGAGCTGGCTGGAGCGCAGGCTGCGCCGCAGCAAGCGGAGCACGGGCGCGGTCCTCGCCGCCGACGACGCCGGGGGGATGAACCCGGCCGAGGTGGGTGGCTCCTACGCGACCGGCACCGAGGCCTGACAGTCGGTCAAGTCGCCCGCGTGACACCGAGGCGGTGGCGTGATCGCCACCGCCTCGGTCACTTGACGCAAACCCCTCCAATGGGTTGCATACGTTCTGTGATCGTGCACCCTGCCCCAGCTTCTGGTTCACCCATGTCCGTCCGGGCACAGCCACGGGCAGGGGGAGTCACGCCGTGGACCCGGTGATCATCGTCGGAGCGGGGCCCGTCGGGCTCGCGCTCGCCCTGGCCCTGGGCCGCCAGGAGGTCCCCACCGTCGTTCTGGACGAAGGACCGGGCCACGAGGAACCACGCCCGGCACGCACCGTCGTACTGCGCGAGGACACGGCCGCCCTGCTGACGCGGCTGACCGGGGACGCGCTCGACGACCACGGCGTGAGATGGGCCGGATGGCGGTCACTGCGGCGCAAGCAGGTGATGAGCGAGACTTCTTTCGGCGAAGACGATCCCGCCCCGCTGCACCTCACGCAGCACGCCATCACCCGCGCCCTGCGCGCCGCCCTCGACGACGAGCCGCTGGCCCGGATCGCCACGGACAGCCGCCTCGACATGATCGAGCAGGAGCACTCCGGCGTCACCGCGCACACCCGCGGCCCCAAGGGAACCTGGTGGCGCGGCAGTTACCTGGTCGGCTGCGACGGACCCCGCTCGACCGTGCGCAAACTCCAGGACATCCGCTTCCCCGGCCGCACCGCTGTGGAGCGGCACGCCGTCGCCGCGCTGCGCACCGAACTTCCACGCCCCGGTCAGGCGTTGCTCCACCGGACGCCGCCATGGCGGACGTCCGGGTCCTCGGCGGGAGAGGTGACCGCTCGCCCCCTCCCGGACGGGGTGTGGCGCCTGGACTGGCTGCTGCCGCCCGGCAAGGACCTGGTCACGCCCGACCTGCTGGTGGCCCGGATCCGCGAGACCCTCGCGGGCTGGACGGACGGCCCGGCACCGGCGTACGAACTCCTCGACACCGGAGTCCACACGGTGCACCACCGTCTCGCCCGCCGCTGGCGGGCCGGGCGCGTCTTCCTCGCCGGGGACGCGGCGCACCTGCTCGGCGCACTGGGCACCCAGGGGCTGGACGAGGGACTCAGGGATGCCGACAACCTGGCCTGGAAGCTGGCGCTGGCCTGGCACCACGGCCCGCACGAGGGGCTGCTCGACAGCTATCAGACGGAGCGGCGCGCGGTGATCGCGAGCCGCCTGCGCGCCGCCGACCAGGCCCTGCCGGTACTGCGCGGGAGCGGCGGCCTGCGGTCGTACGTCCCCGGCGCGGCCCGGGGCCACGACACCCTGCACGCGGACGGCCACCTGGGGCGCGGCGCCCTGGGCGCCCCGGGGACGTATGCCGACTCGCCGCTCGCGCCCCGGCACGTGGACGGCGAGGTACCCGTCGGCACGCCGGTGGGAGCGCCGGTGGCCGATGTGCGGATCACGGCGGAGGACGGCTCTTTCGTGCGGCTGCGCGACCGGCTCGGGCGCGGTGCGCTGCTGGTCGTTCTGGTCGCGCCGGGTACGGCCGTGTGGGACCGCAAGCACTGGATGACCGCCGGGATCATGCCGCGGCTGGCCGCCGCGGTGACGGCGCTGCCGCACCCCGCCGAGTTGCTGGTGGCCGAGGAGTATCCGGGCGCTCCGGCGCACGCCGTGCTGCTCGTGCGACCCGACGGCCATCTGGTCACCGCGCTGGGCGGGGTCCGGCCGGCCGATCTGTACACGGCGGCGGAGGCGGCGCTGGGCAAGGTGTCGGCACCGGGGACGGCGGAGAAGCCCGAGGACGGGGAGACCGACGAGGAGGGCGAGCAGACGGAGAAGGCGGAGAAGGGGCAGAGGACCGAGGAGGCGCGGGAGAGCGAGCAGGAAGAGGCCGCCGCCGGGGCGGGCTCCCGCGTGCGCTGACCGCGTCCGGAGCCGGCCTCCGGTCCACATGCTGACCACTGATTGACCGGTTCGCACCAGCATGGTGTACTCCGGATCATGGCCGACACCGATGTGCTCCTGTGGCGGAGGGTCCATATGGACCTCGTCCGCTATGCGGGCTGCGTGTGTCGCTCGTCCTGCTGACATCGCATCACTGAATCCGCCGCGCTGACGTCGCGCCGCCGGATTCATCTCGCTCTCCCCCGTCGCGCCCCGCCCTCTCGCGTACCGCGCGCCGTCTCAGCGAACGCACCTCATCAGGACGGTTCACGTGTCTGTCTCTCCCTCCCTTCCCGCCGCTCCCCTCACCGCGCGGGCCGGTGCCGCGCCCACTCAGGCGGACCTTCTCGACTTCGTACGGCGGACGGCCGCCGACACCGAGCTGATCGCCTCGCTCCCGCTGGACCCGGAGGGCCGCACCTGGGTTCGGCTGGAAGGTCCCGGTGGCAGCGAGGCCTGGCTGATCGGCTGGCCGCCCGGCACCGGCACCGGCTGGCACGACCACGCCGACTCGGTCGGCGCCTTCCTCACCGCGTCCGGCGAGCTCAAGGAGAACTCGCTCACCGCGCGGCTGCCCACCGACGGCTGGAAGACCCTGGAACTCGCCGACGACGTGGACCACGCACGCCGTCTGCCGGCCGGGGAGGGCCGTTCATTCGGCCGGCACCACGTTCACGAGGTGCTCAACGAGTCCGCCGGCCTCCACGCGATCTCCGTCCATGCCTACTACCCGCCCCTTCCGCAGATCCGCCGCTACAGCCGAACCGGACCGACGCTGCGCCTGGAGCAGGTCGAGCATCCGCAGGACTGGCAGTGAGCGGGGCGGAACAGCGCCCGGAAGGGCGTCCGGTGGGGATCGACGAACTGCTGGAACGGGTACGCGACGGCTACTCACGCGTCGAGCCGCGCGAGGCCCACGCCGCGGCCGAGGCAGGCGAGGCCCTGCTCGTCGACATCCGTTACGCGGCCCTGCGTGAGCGGGACGGACTGATCCCCGGCGCGCTCGTCATCGAACGCAACGAGCTGGAATGGCGCCTGGATCCCCACGGCAGCCACCGCGTGCCCGAGGCCACCGGTCATGATCTGCGGGTCGTGGTGATCTGCAACGAGGGTTATGCCTCCAGCCTGGCCGCGGAGTCCCTGCATCGGCTCGGTCTGCGCCGGGCCACGGACCTGACCGGCGGCTTCCAGGCCTGGAGGGCGGCAGGACTGCCGGTCGACGCCCCGGCCGCCGAGCGCGGTCAGCAGGGTGCGGTCCAGCCGGGGAGAAGCCGGCGCCAGGGGTAGTCGGCCAGGCTCAAGCCACGGCAAGGACGGTCAGAACTCCTCGCCGTCGAGGAACTCCGTGTCCTCGCCCTCCTTCTCCAATGCCTGCCGGACCACGCGGAGGGCCATGCCCTCGGGGTAACCCTTGCGGGCGAGCATCCCCGCGAGACGTCGTATCCGCTTGTCTCGGTCGAGACCGCGGGTGGAGCGCAGCTTGCGGGCGACGAGTTCGCGGGCGGTCGCCTCCTCCTGCTCGGAGTCGAGCTGGGCGACGGCCTCGTCGATCAGCGTCGACTCCACGCCCTTGGTCAGCAGCTCCCGCGCGAGCGCGCGCCGGGCCAGCCCCCGGCCGTGATGCCGGGACTCCACCCAGGCGTCGGCGAACGCCCCGTCGTTGATCAGACCGACTTCCTCGAACCGTGACAGCACCTCCTCCGCCACGTCGTCGGGGATCTCCCGCTTGCGCAGGGCGTCCGCCAGCTGCTTCCGCGTGCGCGGGGTCCCGGTGAGCAGGCGCAGACAGATCGCCCGCGCCCGCTCAACCGGGTCCCCCGGGTGCTCCCCCTTCTCGGCCCTCGACGAGGAGAGGGAACCCTCATCTCCCCCGTACGCTCCGTCCCCCCTGCTGTCGCCCGTCCGGGCGGGAGCCGCGCCGTCTCTGTCCCCTCGCTCGCGCGGAGCGACGGACTGCGCGTACTCGGCCCAGTCGGTTCGGCGTGTCACGGGTCAGCTCTTGGCCGCGGCGGCCTTGGGCTTGGTGGTCTTTCCGGCCGCCGGGGCGGCCACCGGCTTGTCGGCGTCCGGACCGGCCTCGGTCACCGCGTCGGCTCCCGGCACGGCGGAGGGCTCCTCGGGCCGCACTCCGACGCCCAGCTTCTCCTTGATCTTCTTCTCGATCTCGTTGGCCAGGTCGGGGTTGTCCTTGAGGAAGTTGCGCGCGTTCTCCTTGCCCTGGCCGAGCTGGTCACCCTCGTACGTGTACCAGGCGCCGGCCTTGCGGACGAAGCCGTGCTCCACACCCATGTCGATCAGGCCGCCCTCACGGCTGATGCCCTGGCCGTAGAGGATGTCGAACTCGGCCTGCTTGAAGGGCGGCGCGACCTTGTTCTTCACGACCTTGCAGCGGGTGCGGTTGCCGACCGCGTCCGTGCCGTCCTTCAGGGTCTCGATGCGGCGGATGTCGATGCGCACCGAGGCGTAGAACTTCAGGGCCCGGCCACCGGTCGTGGTCTCCGGGGAGCCGAACATCACGCCGATCTTCTCGCGGAGCTGGTTGATGAAGATCGCGGTCGTCTTCGACTGGTTGAGCGCGCTGGTGATCTTGCGCAGGGCCTGGCTCATCAGGCGGGCCTGGAGACCGACGTGGCTGTCACCCATCTCGCCCTCGATCTCCGCGCGCGGGACGAGCGCGGCGACGGAGTCGATGACGATGAGGTCGAGGGCTCCGGAGCGGACCAGCATGTCCACGATCTCCAGGGCCTGCTCGCCGTTGTCGGGCTGGGAGAGGATGAGGTTGTCGATGTCGACGCCGAGCTTGCGCGCGTACTCGGGGTCGAGGGCGTGCTCCGCGTCCACGAACGCGACCTGGCCACCGGCCTTCTGCGCGTTGGCCACGGCGTGCAGGGTCAGGGTCGTCTTGCCGGAGGACTCCGGGCCGTAGACCTCCACGACGCGGCCGCGCGGCAGGCCGCCGACACCGAGTGCCACGTCGAGCGCGGTCGACCCGGTCGGAATGACCTCGATGGGCTCCAGCGAGCGCTCGCCCATGCGCATGACCGCGCCCTTGCCGAACTGCCGTTCAATCTGTGCGAGCGCGGCGTCGAGCGCCTTCTCGCGGTCGGTTCCTGCCATGGGTTCCACCCGGTTTGCTTGTGTCGATCGCTTCACGTCAAAGACGCTAACGCCTGCCACTGACAATGCGCCCCGACGCCGGTCCGGCCTGTGGATAACTCGGGTACTTTTCCACCCAAAGCGTGCCGAAATCCCGTCCGAGAGCCTCGCCCGAACCCCAATGAGAATAGATGTTCGATTTTCGTGTCAAGCGCTGCCCGCGGCCCCCGCTCAGGAAGTGCTCTCCTCCGGGGCCGCCGCGACGGGCTCGCCGGTCCCGGGCCGGGCGGTCCACAGTCTCCGCACGCGGGCGAACGGGCCGGGTCCGCCCGCCGCGGGTGTGCGGTGACCGTGCACCCGGGGGTCGTCGGTCACGTCGTACCGCTTCACATACGCGCCCAGGAACGCCTGCAGCGTGGCGACCGCGGGAATGGCGATGAGGGCGCCGACGGCACCGAGCAACGCGGTGCCCGCGATGACCGATCCGAAGGCGACCGCCGGGTGGATGTCGACGGTCTTGGAGGTCAGCTTCGGCTGAAGCACATAGTTCTCGAACTGCTGGTAGATGACCACGAAGACCAGCACCCACACCGCGTACCAGGGGTTGACCGTGAACGCGATCAGCATGGGCAGCGCGCCCGCCAGGTACGTGCCGATGGTGGGGATGAACTGCGAGACCAGGCCCACCCAGACACCCAGCACGGGCGCGTACGGCACGCCCAGCGCCTGGAGCAGGATGTAGTGCGCGGCTCCGGAAACGAGAGCCATGAGCCCGCGCGAGTAGAGGTAGCCGCCGGTCTTGTCGACGGCGATCTCCCACGCGCGCAGCACCTCGGCCTGCCGGGCGGGCGGCAGCACGGAGCACACGGTGCGGCGCAGCCGCGGCCCGTCGGCCGCGAAGTAGAACGAGAACAGCGTGATCGTCAGCAGCCGGAACAGGCCGCCGAGCACCTGGGCGGAGACGTCGAGCACGCCCGCGGCGCTGGTCTGCGCGTACTTGCGCAGCCAGTCGGAGTGGAGCAGTCCCTCCTGGACGTCCACACGCCTGAAGTCGGTGTGGAACCTCTGGTTGACCCAGTTGATCAACGCGTCGAGATAGCCGGGGAATCCCTCGATCATCTTGATGATCTGGCCCGCGAGCATCGAGCCGAGCAGGGTGACGAACCCGGCAGTCACGACCACCAGGCCGAGGAAGACCAGGAAGGTGGCGAACCCCCTGCGCATTCCCCGGGCGGCCATCCAGCTGACCGCGGGCTCTATCGCGAGGGCCAGGAAGAGCGCGATGAGGATGTTGATCAGCAGACCGGTCAGCTGGTGGAAGGCCCAGCTGCCGAGCTGGAAGCAGGCGATGAGGGCGAGCGCGAGCACCATGGCACGCGGCAGCCAGCGCGGCATGCGCGCGACCGGCCCGGCGGCGCCGTCGGCCGGGGGCCGGGCGGGCGGCGTCGTACCGAACGGGGATGTGTGCGGGGCTGTCTGCCCGGTGTCGTCAGTGGGTGCCACGGGGCAAGTCTCGCCCACGCCGCCGACGGCGCGCCGCCCCCGTGCCTCCTCGCGGCCGTTCAGTGCTTTTCCCCGGGCACGTTCATGACGGCGCAGACCACGCGCCACACGTCCTTGGCATCCCAGCCGGCGTCCAGCGCCCCGTGCACCGTGCGCCCGCCGAGCTCCGTCATCACGTGGTCGCGCGCGAAGGTGTCGGCGTACCCCGGACCGAAGTGTTCCGCCATCCGCTGCCAGAAGACCGTCAACCGCATGACACCAGTATCCCGCTCCTGGGGGTGGGCCCTGCCCGGGGACCGCTTGCCGAGACCGCTTTCCGTCCTACGGTCTGACGCATGCCCGAAACAGGAGCTTCCCCACTCCCCCGCCCACTCCTCGACCCGTCCACGGCGCGCTCCCCGCTCTTCCGCGCCGAACAGTTCGTCTGGCTCACCGCGCGCGTGCTGGAACAGCGCCTGTTCGCCTTCCACTTCCTGAACGGTGGCGCCGAGCCGGTGGAGGTCGCGCTGGACGCCTACCGCAATGACGACGGCGGATACGGCCACGCGCTCGACCCCGATCTGCGCGGACCGGTGAGCCAGCCGCCGCACACCGGGCACGCGTTGCGCGTCCTGGACGCCATCGGGCGGTGCGGGGGGCAGCGGGTGGAGCGGGTGTGCCGCTATCTGACGTCCGTGTCCACCGCGGACGGCGCCCTGCCGGCGGTCGACCCCAGCCAGCGCGGCTATCCGGCGGCTCCGTCCGTGCCGATCGTGGACGCCCCGCCGAGCGAGCTGCTGGCCACCGGGCCCGTGGTGGGCCTGCTGCACCGCAACGACGTGTGGCACGCCTGGCTGTTCCGGGCCACCGACTTCTGCTGGCAGGCCGTGGACGCCCTGGAGAAGTCCCACCCCTACGAGATCGAGGCCGCCGTGGCCTTCCTGGACTCGGTGCCCGACCGCCCGCGCGCGGAGGCCTCCGCGGACCGGCTGGGCCGCATGGTCCGTGAGCAGCGGATCGCGGCTCTGGACCCCGGAATGCTCGAGGACTACCCGGTCGCGCCCGGATACGCCCTGGGCGAGCACCGCTTCCCGCACGACTTCGCGAGAACACCTCGTTCGCTCGCGCGCGCGTGGTTCACGGACGAGGAGATGGCGCGTTCCCTGGACTTCCTCGCCGGGGAGCAGCGTGAGGACGGCGGCTGGCCGGTGCACCGGCGCCCGTGGGCGCCCGGCACGGTCCTGGAGACCCGCCCCATGGCGACGATCGAGGCCCTGCGCACACTCAGGGCGTACGGCCGGTTCGTGGGGTGATACGGGGAGGCGCGGGAGGCCGACGCCTGGTGGTCCGCGGTACCGGCCACCCCGCGCCCCCTCCCGGAGCGGACCGAGTCCTCGCAGGTCGGCGGGATTGTCAGTGTCCGGGTGCAGGATGGACGCATGGTCAGCTCCGCGCATCGGGCCCTCGACGGCTTCTCCCCCGCGACCCGCGGCTGGTTCACGGGGGCGTTCTCCGCGCCCACCGCGGCCCAGGCGGGCGCGTGGCAAGCCATCGGTGAGGGTTCGGACGTGCTGGTGGTGGCGCCGACCGGCTCCGGGAAGACACTGGCCGCGTTCCTCGCCGCGCTGGACCGGCTCGCCTCGGCTCCCCCGCCGGCCGACCCGAGGAAGCGCTGCCGTGTGCTGTACGTGTCACCGCTGAAGGCGCTCGCGGTGGACGTCGAGCGCAATCTGCGCAGCCCGCTCACCGGTATCCGGCAGGAGTCGGTGCGGCTGGGCCTGCCCGAACCCGAGGTCAAGGTGGGCATCCGGTCCGGTGACACCCCGGCCGCCGAGCGCCGCGCCCTGTCCACCCGCCCACCGGACATCCTGATCACCACCCCGGAGTCCCTGTTCCTGATGCTGACGTCGGCCACGCGCGACGCGCTGACCGGCGTGGAGACGGTGATCCTGGACGAGGTGCACGCGGTCGCGGGCACCAAGCGCGGCGCGCATCTGGCGCTGTCCCTCGAGCGGCTGGACGAGCTGCTGCCGAAACCCGCTCGCCGCATCGGACTCTCCGCGACCGTCCGCCCGGTCGACGAGGTGGCCCGCTATCTCTCCCCCCACCGCAGGGTGGAGATTGTCCAGCCGCCGTCCGGCAAGGAGTTCGATCTCTCCGTCGTCGTCCCGGTGGAGGATCTCGGCGAACTGGGCGGCTCCCCGGTGGCCGACGGCCAGGAGGGCGCGGAACGGCCGTCGATCTGGCCGCATGTCGAGGAGCGGATCACGGACCTGGTCCAGGCCCACCGCTCGACGATCGTGTTCGCCAACTCCCGCCGCCTCGCCGAGAGGCTGTGCAACCGGCTCAACGAGATCGCCTACGAGCGCGCCACCGGCGAGCCGTTGGACGAGCATCACTCGCCCGCCGAGCTGATGGGCGGCTCGGGCGCGGGGCGGGGCGCGCCGCCGGTCATCGCCCGTGCCCACCACGGCTCGGTCTCCAAGGAGCAGCGCGCCCTGGTCGAGGAGGACCTGAAGGCCGGCCGTCTGCCCGCCGTGGTGGCCACCTCCAGCCTGGAGCTGGGTATCGACATGGGCGCGGTGGACCTGGTCGTGCAGGTGGAGTCCCCGCCGTCGGTGGCCTCCGGCCTCCAGCGGGTCGGCCGCGCGGGACACCAGGTGGGGGCGGTCTCCACGGGCGTGGTCTTCCCGAAGTACCGCGGTGACCTCGTCCAGGCGGCCGTGGTCACCGAGCGTATGCGCTCCGGCTCCATCGAGTCGTTGCGGGTGCCCGCCAACCCGCTGGACGTCCTGGCGCAGCAGCTGGTGGCGATGACGGCGCTGGACGCCTGGCAGTTCGACGACCTGCTCGCCACGGTGCGCCGGGCCGCGCCCTTCGCCGCACTGCCCGAGTCGGCGTTCACGGCGGTCCTCGACATGCTCGCGGGCCGCTACCCCTCGGACGCGTTCGCCGAGCTGCGCCCGCGCGTGGTGTGGGACCGGGTGACGGGGACGATCACCGGTCGGCCGGGGGCGCAGCGCCTCGCCGTCACCTCCGGCGGCACGATCCCGGACCGCGGCCTGTTCGGGGTGTTCCTGGCCGGAGCGGATCCGAAGAAGGGCGGCGGCCGCGTCGGCGAACTCGACGAGGAGATGGTCTACGAGTCCCGGGTCGGCGACGTCTTCACCCTGGGCACCAGTTCCTGGCGCATCGAGGACATCACACGCGACCGTGTTCTGGTCTCCCCCGCGCCCGGGGTGCCCGGGCGGCTGCCGTTCTGGAAGGGCGACCAGCTCGGCCGCCCGCTGGAACTGGGGCGCGCGGTGGGGGCGTTCCTGCGCGAGGTCGGCTCGCTGTCGAAGGACGACGCGCGGCTGCGGCTGCTGACCGCGGGACTCGACGCCTGGGCCGCGGACAACGTCCTGTCCTATCTGGACGAGCAGCGCGAGGCCTGTGGTCATGTCCCGGACGACCGCACGATCGTCGTGGAGCGCTTCCGCGACGAGCTGGGCGACTGGCGGGTGGTCGTGCACTCTCCCTTCGGCGCGCAGGTCCACGCCCCGTGGGCGCTCGCCCTGGGCGCCCGGCTGTCCGAGCGGTACGGCATGGACGCCCAGGTCATGCACGCCGACGACGGCATCGTGCTGCGGCTGCCGGACGCCGACCTGATGAGCCTCGACCTGCTGGACCAGGATCCGGGGAGGCCCGGCGCCGAGTACGACGGCGAGCGGGCCCCGGTCGGGGCGGCGGATGTCACGTTCGACAAGGGCGAGGTGGACCAGATGGTCACCGAGCAGGTCGGCGGTTCGGCGCTGTTCGCGTCCCGGTTCCGTGAGTGCGCGGCCCGCGCGCTGCTGCTGCCGCGGCGCAGCCCCGGAAAGCGCACCCCGTTGTGGCAACAACGCCAGCGGGCCGCCCAACTGCTCCAGGTGGCGAGCGACTTCGGTTCGTTCCCCATCGTGCTGGAGGCGGTGCGCGAGTGCCTCCAGGACGTCTTCGACGTCCCCGGCCTGGTGGAGCTGATGGGTGATGTCGAGTCCCGGAAGGTGCGACTGGTCGAGGTCACCACGCCCGAGCCGTCCCCGTTCGCGCGCTCGCTCCTGTTCGGCTACGTGGCCCAGTTCCTGTACGAGGGCGACTCGCCGCTCGCCGAGCGCCGTGCCGCCGCGCTCTCCCTGGACTCACGGCTGCTGGCCGAACTGCTGGGACAGGCGGAGCTGCGCGAGCTGCTCGACGCGGAGGTACTGGCCGAGCTGGAGCGGGAGCTCCAGTGGCTGACCGAGGACCGCCGCGTCAAGGACGTCGAGGGCGTCGCCGACCTGCTGCGGCTGCTGGGCCCGCTCACGGAGGCCGAACTGGCCGAGCGGGGCGCCGAGCCGGGCTGGGCCGGGGAGTTGGCCGCCGCCCGCCGGGCCATCCGGGTGCGGATCGCCGGCGCCGACCACTGGGCGGCGATCGAGGACGCGGGCCGACTGCGTGACGCCCTGGGCACGGCGCTGCCCGTCGGCGTCCCCGAGGCCTTCACCGAGCCCGTCAAGGATCCCCTCGGTGACCTCCTCGCCCGTTTCGCCCGCACGCACGGCCCGTTCACCTCGGCGGCCGCGGCCGCCCGATTCGGACTGGGCGCGGCGGTGACCGACGGCGCGCTGCACCGGCTCGCCGCGGGCGGACGGGTCGTACAGGGCGAGTTCCACCCGGCGGGAATCGGTCAGGAGTGGTGCGACGCGACCGTGCTGCGCCGGCTGCGCCGGCGTTCGCTGGCGGCGCTGCGGCACGAGCTGGAGCCGGTGCCGCCGCCGGCGCTGGCGCAGTTCCTGCCGCAGTGGCAGCACATCGGCAAGGGGCACGGTCTGCGTGGCGTCGACGGACTGGTGCGCGCCGTGGAGCAGGTACAGGGCGCGTCCGTGCCCGCGTCGGCCCTGGAGAAGCTGGTCCTGCCGTCACGGGTGGCGGACTACACCCCGGCGATGCTCGACGAGCTGACCGCCGCGGGCGAGGTGGTGTGGGCCGGGGCGGGCGCGCTGCCCGGCAAGGACGGCTGGGTGGGGCTCTATCTGGCCGACGCGGCGCCCCTGCTCCTGCCGCCGCCCCACCCCCTGGAGCTGACCGCCCTCCACCAGTCGGTCCTGGACGCGCTCTCCGGCGGCTACGGCCTGTTCTTCCGGCAGATCGCCGACCACGTCCGGGCCACCACCCACCCCGAGGCCACCGATCCCCAACTGGCCGACGCGGTCTGGGACCTGGCCTGGTCCGGCCGGCTCACCAACGACACCCTCGCGCCGATGCGTTCGCTGCTGGGTTCCGGTCGTACGGCGGGCGCCACGGCCCATCGCGCCAAGCGGGCGGTGCCGCGGGGGCGTTACGGCTCCCTGACTGCGGCCGCCCGTCCGGCATCGCGCACCGGCCCGCCGACCGTCGCGGGCCGCTGGTCCCTGCTTCCCCGGCAGGAGCCGGATCCCACCGTGCGCGCACACGCGCTGGCGCGCACGCTCCTCGACCGGCACGGAGTGGTGACCCGGGGAGCCGTGGCCGCGGAGGGCGTCGAGGGCGGCTTCTCGGGGGTGTACCGCATCCTGTCCGCCTTCGAGGAACTCGGCCAGGCGCGGCGCGGGTACGTGGTGGAGGGCCTCGGCGCGGCCCAGTTCGCGATGGACGGCGCCGTGGACCGTCTGCGCGCGGTGTCCAACGCCCGCGAGCGGGGCGCGGGCCCGTCCCCGGGCTTCACCGGTGCCGACCCGGCGGGCTTCGGGAACGGCGGCCCAGCAGGCTTCGACCCGGCCGACGGCGACTACTTCGGGCCGCCCGACTCCCCCTTCCCGGCCGTCCCCGGTGACTATGTCTCGCCCCGCGACTTCACCTCACCGGGTGACGGCGGTCCCGCCACCCCGCAGGGCCATGGCGACCGGCGTAGCCGCACCCCGGCCGTCGGCACCCGGAGCGACACGCGATCCGTCGTCCTCGCCGCGGCCGACCCGGCCAACGCCTATGGAGCCGCTCTCCCGTGGCCGGAGCCGCCGACCGGGGCCGGGCACAAGCCGGGGCGCAAGGCGGGCTCGCTGGTCGTGCTGGTGGACGGCGAGCTGACGCTCTACATGGAGCGTGGCGGCAAGACGTTGCTGGCCTGGCCCGCCGACCCGGAGGGCGCACCGGCCGACGATCCCCGCCTGCGGGCCGCCGCCGAGTCCCTGGCGGCCGCCGCGCGCGCCGGTGCCCTCGGCACGGTCACGGTGGAGCGGGTCAACGGCGCCGCGTCCCTGACCTCCCCGCTGGGCGCCCTCCTGGAGGGTGCCGGTTTCATCGCGACCCCGCGCGGACTGCGGCTCAGAGCATGACCGGCACGGTGCAGACGGGAGGGCCTCATGCCCGAGGGTGACACGGTCTGGCAGGCCGCGAGGCGGCTGCACGAGGCGCTCGCGGGCAGCGTGCTGACCCGCAGTGATCTCCGGGTGCCGAGGTATGCCACGGCCGACCTCACCGGACGCACGGTCCTGGACGTCACCCCCCGGGGCAAACACCTGCTCACGCGTATCGAGGGTGGCCTGACGCTGCACTCGCATCTGCGGATGGACGGCTCGTGGAAGGTCTACGGGAGCGGCCAGCGCTGGCGCGGCGGCCCGGCTCACCAGATCCGCGCGATCCTCGGCACCGAGGACCGCACCGCGGTGGGGTACCGCCTCCCGGTCCTCGATCTGCTCCGCACGGCCGACGAGCCCCGGGTGGTCGGCCATCTCGGCCCCGATCTGCTGGGCCCTGACTGGGACCCCGGACTGGCCCTGAGCAACCTTCTCGCCGATCCCGGCCGCCCGCTCGGCGAGGCCCTGCTCGATCAGCGCAATCTGGCCGGCATCGGCAACGTCTACAAGAGCGAGCTCTGCTTCCTGCTCGGCGCCACCCCCTGGCTCCCGGTGGGCGCGCTGCTCCCCGACCGCGCGGCGACTCTGCCCGCGCTCGCCAGGAAGCTCCTGGAGGCCAACCGCGAGCGACCGGTACGCAGCACGACCGGCCTGCGCGGTCAGGACCTGTTCGTGTACGGCCGAGCCCCCCGCCCCTGTCTTCGCTGCCGGACCCCGGTCCGCGAGGCCGACCAGGGTGACGGCTCCCGGGAACGGCCCACGTACTGGTGTCCGGGCTGCCAGTGGGGCCCTGCCCCCGCGCCACGGGCCCGGTGGTCCCGCCGGATCCGTCCCGCCACCGGCCCCTGACGGACCGCGGCGACCGAAGACGTCACATCAATTGACGCACCGTCAGAAACCCTCGTACGGTCCCCTCATGCCCGTCAAGGTGTACGACCTCACCGGACGCACGGCGTTCGTCACCGGCGCCGCCGGCGGCATCGGCCGGGCCTCGGCCGTTCTGCTCGCCGAGGCGGGCGCGACCGTGCACTGCGCCGACCTGGACGCGGACGGCCTGGGCGAGACGGCCGCCCTGATCGAGAAGCGCGGCGGCAGCGCCCGTACCCACCTGGTCGACGTCACCGACCGGGCACGGCTCGCGCGAGCGGTCCGGTCCTGCGAGCGTCTCGACGTGATGGCGGCGATCGCCGGGGTCATGCACAGCAGCCCGGTCCTGGAGACCCGGGACGAGGATCTCGACCGAGTACTGAACGTCAACTTCAAGGGCGTGCTGTACGCCTGCCAGGAAGCGGCCCGGCTGATGCTCGCGCGCGGCGCCGGAGGCAGCATCGTCACCATGGCGTCCGGCGCCGTCGACACCGGTGGTCCCGGGCTGCTCTGCTACGGCGCCGCGAAGGCAGCGGTGGTCCAGTTGACGAAGACCCTTGCGAACGAGGTGGGCGGGCACGGCATCCGTGTCAACGCGGTCGCTCCGGGCTGGATCCGCACGCCCATGACCAGCCGTCACGACGGGGAGGCCCAGGCGCACACCGAGACCCGCATGGCCCGTATGTCGCCGCTCGGCAGGGTCGGCGAACCGGACGACGTGGCACAGGCGGTGCTCTATCTGGCCTGTGACGCCTCGTCGTTCACGACGGGCCAGATCCTGCGCCCGAACGGGGGTGTCGCGATGCCTTGGTGACGCTCGGGACGCTGCCCGCCCGCCAGGCGGCCACCCACCGACCCGCCCCCACGGCTCCCGCCGCCCGCAGCTTCGGCACACAGTGCACCGGCAGCAGGCTCAGCCCCCATCCCCCGGCGGCCACCGCGTCCTCGAACACGCCGGTGTCGGCACCCGAGACGAACCGCAGCGCGGCCCACCACCACACCGCACCGAACCCCAGCACGGCCCCCCGTCGCACTATCCGCCCCACCATGGCGCCACCTCCAGCCGGACGCTAGAACGCCGCACCGGGCTCCGGGCAGGCGCACCAAGGGCTCACCGGTGCACCGCCGGGCCTGGCGATGGCGGACGGGCGGACGGCAGTCGTCGCGGGGGGCACGCTCACGCGTTCTCCGCCTGGAACATCCAGTGATGCTTCTCCAGATCCGCTGTGATGGTGATGAAGATGTCCTGCGACACCGGATCCGGCTCCGCGGTGGACTCCACCCGCTCCCGCATCCGTGTGATGATCCGGCCGAGACCGTCCACGAGCGTCCCCACCGCGTCCGTGTCCTTGATCCAGCCCGCGGGGGTGGATCCGATGCCGCTGTCGGCGGCCACCGTGGCGGCCCGTCCGTCGGGTGGGACGCCGAGCGTCGACGCCCGCTCCGCGACCGTGTCGGAGTGGGTGCGCGCGCTGGCGACCACGTCGTCCAGCTGGAGGTGGATGGACCGGAAACGGGGCCCGACGATGTTCCAGTGGACCTGCTTGGCGACCAGCGACAGGTCCACCAGGTCGACCAGTGCGCCCTGGAGCGCCTCGGCCACGGTTTTCCGGTCCGCGTCGGACAACGGGCTCTTCACCACGTACATGCGCAATCCTCCGTTGGCTCTGCGTCGCCACGTCCCTCCACCATGACCGCCAGGCCGCATACCGGCAAATGGACGCAAAACGGATCGACGGTGTACGCGAGGAGACGCACGGAAGCCCCGGCTGCGCCTCCTCCTGGAAAGTTCCGGGAGGAAGCCCCGGCCGGGGCCTCACACGTGTCGCGTCACAAAGCCATGCGCGGGGGTGTCACGCGGCGACCACGTCCACCGCCTCGGCAGGTGCCTTGATGGTCACCCGCTCCGGTGGCACACCGGTCACCGAGACGGAACCCAGCATCGGGCGAACCGGCGTGGGTACGGGCTCGGTGGCCCGGGCGGACTGGGCCAGCTCGGCGAGGGCGAGCTCGTCGCTCACTTCCCGCATGAGCTCGGACATCCGTACGTCAAGCGCGTCGCAGATCGCGGCGAGCAGCTCGGAGGAAGCCTCCTTCTGCCCCCGCTCCACCTCGGAGAGATAGCCGAGTGAGACTCGGGCGGACGAGGAGACTTCGCGCAGAGTACGGCCCTGGCGCTGGCGCTGCCGACGCAGCACGTCACCAAGCAGGCGACGGAGCAGAATCATCGGTGGCTCCCTCCTCGGACCGCGTAGCCGCATCCTTCACGCCCCACCGTACCGCCTTGCGCCGCGGCCGTGCGGGGAGCGATGTCGTGTTCACTCAGGGCTGCAAACATCAAAACCCCCCGTTCTGTTCCGTATCCTGTGCCCGCTCATTTCCGGTCTGTTCGCCCCCGAGCCCTCTCAGGAGCAGTGCGAGTACGCTCCGTACACTCTCCTTACGGATTTCCGTGCGGTCGCCGTTCAACCGCAGAGCCTCGACTTTTCCGCCACCGGCAGAACCGGAATCCACCCCGGACGGTCCTTCGGCCGCCACGAAGACCGTCCCGACGGGCTTGCCGTCCTGCGGTTCCGGGCCTGCGACACCCGTCGTGGCGAGGCCCCAGTCGGCTCCCAGCGCCTTGCGCACGCCCGCCGCCATCTGGGCCGCGACCTGCGGATCCACCGCTCCGGACTGCGCCAGCAAGGTGGCGTCGACACCCAGCAGTTCACGCTTCAGCTCGGTGGCGTAGGCGGTGACGGATCCCCGGAAGACCTTGGAGGCGCCGGGCACCGCCGTGATCTCCGCCGCGACCAGGCCGCCGGTCAGCGACTCCGCCACGGCGAGGGTCTCACCCCTCACCGTGAGTAGTCGGACAAGTTCGGCGGCCGTGTCGTTCACTCGTCCGAGCCCTCCAGGGCGGCCTTGCGCTCGGCGATTCCCCGCCTGCGCAGCACGACGGCCTGCCGCACGTAGTCGAGCCCGGTGACCACGGTCAGCACGACCGCCGCCGCCATCACCCAGAACCTCAGGGTCGCGAGCCACCCGGTCAGCGCCAGCACATACATCCCCACGGCGACGCCCTGGGTGAGCGTCTTGAGCTTGCCACCACGGCTGGCGGGAATGACGCCGTAGCGGATGACCAGGAAACGCAGCAGGGTGACCCCGAGCTCCCGGCCGAGGATGACCACCGTCACCCACCAGGGCAGGTCGCCCAGCGCGGAGAGACAGATCAGCGCCGCTCCCATGATCGCCTTGTCGGCGATGGGATCGGCGATCTTCCCGAAGTCGGTGACCAGGTTGTAGGTGCGCGCCAGATGCCCGTCGAACAGGTCGGTGATCATGGCGATGGCGAAGGCCGCCCAGGCGAGCGAGCGCCACGCCGGGTCATAGCCGCCACCGGCCAGCATCAGCGCCACGAAACCGGGCACGAGGACCAGCCGGAGCATGGTCAGCAGATTGGCGACATTCCAGAGGCTGGCCTGGTTGACGGCCGCGGCCGCCAGCTTCGCCCCGCGCGGGGGCCGCGCCCCGCCCTGCGGGTCGGAGACGGGAGTGGAAGCGGAACCACCCGCGGCACCGGAGGAGGCCGTGGGGCCCGTGGCGCCCCGCGCGGCGGGCGAGCCGCCCGCGGCGGAGGCCGGTGCTCCCGTCATCTGCTCGCCTCCTCGCCGCGCGCGAACGAGCCCTGCAGAGGCTCGGCCACCAGGTCGACGCCCTCCGTCCCGACCACCTTCGCCTCGACCATACGACCGATGGACATGCCTTCGCCGCTCGTGAGCAGCACCTGGCCATCCGTCTCCGGCGCCTGGTGGGCCGCGCGGCCGTGGACGCCCTCTTCCTCGTCGACGGACTCGACGAGGACGTGCACGGTCTCCCCGAGGCGCTCCTCGGCGCGCTGCGAGACGAGCTCCTCGGCAAGTCGCGAGACGCGGGCCAGTCGGTCCGCGACGACGTCCACGTCCAGCTTGTTGTCGTACGTCGCCGCTTCCGTGCCCTCCTCGTCGGAGTAGCCGAAGACGCCGATGGCGTCCAACCGCGCGTGGTTCAGGAACCGCTCGAGCTCGGCCAGGTCGGACTCGGACTCGCCGGGGAACCCGACGATGAAGTTGGAGCGCACGCCGGCCTGCGGAGCCTTGCCGCGGATGGTGTCGAGCAGTTCCAGGAAGCGGTCGGTGTCGCCGAAGCGGCGCATGGCGCGCAGCACGCCGGGCGCGGAGTGCTGGAAGGACAGGTCGAAGTACGGGACGACCTTCGGGGTGGAGGTCAGGACGTCGATCAGTCCCGGCCGCATCTCGGCCGGCTGGAGGTAGCTCACTCGCACCCGCTCGATGCCGTCGACCTCGGCGAGCTCGGGCAGCAGGGACTCCAGCAGCCGGATGTCGCCCAGGTCCTTGCCGTACGAGGTGTTGTTCTCCGAGACCAGCATGACCTCCTTGACGCCCTGCTCGGCCAGCCAGCGCGTCTCGTTCAGCACGTCGCTGGGGCGGCGGGAGATGAAGGAGCCGCGGAAGGAGGGGATGGCGCAGAAGGAGCAGCGCCGGTCGCAGCCGGAGGCGAGCTTCACCGAGGCGACCGGGGCCCCGTCCAGACGGCGGCGCAGGGGCGCGCGGGGGCCGGACTGCGGGGCCAGTCCCTGGGGGAGGTCCTCCGGGGCGCCGTGCCCCGGCAGAGCCACCGCGGTCGCCGAGTCCTGGCGCTCGGCCGGGCTGATCGGCAGCAGCTTGCGGCGGTCACGCGGAGTGTGGGCGGCGTGGATGCCGCCGCTCAGGATGGTCTGGAGACGGTCCGAGATGTCCGAGTAGTCGTCGAAGCCGAGTACACCGTCCGCCTCGGGGAGGGCCTCGGCGAGTTCCTTGCCGTACCGCTCGGCCATGCAGCCCACCGCCACGACGGCCTGGGTTCTGCCGTGCCCCTTGAGATCGTTGGCCTCCAGGAGGGCGTCCACGGAGTCCTTCTTGGCCGCGTCGACGAAGCCGCAGGTGTTGACCACGGCTACATCGGCGTCCGAGGCATCCTCGACGAGGTGCCAGCCGTCCGCCTCCAAACGGCCTGCGAGCTCCTCCGAGTCCACCTCGTTACGGGCGCAGCCGAGAGTGACTAGTGCGACGGTACGGCGTTCAGGCATGGGCTCAAGAGTACTTCGTCCGACTGACACCCCATGTCGACGGGGTTGGCCGATCTTGGCCAACCCCGTGCGTACCCGGTTGTACGAGTCCCTAGCCGACCTCGGGATCACCCTTCGTGTACGTCAGCCGCTCCACCGCTCCCGGCTGGAAGTCGTCCTCGATCTTCTTTCCGTTGACGTACAGCTTGATCGCGCCCGCGTCGCCCAGGATGAGGTTGATCTTCGAGCTGTCCTGGAACGTCTTCGACTCGCCCTTCTTGAGGAGCCCGTCGAAGAGCATGCGGCCGTTGTGGTCCTTGGCGGAGATCCAGCTGCGCCCGTTGGGGGCGCTCACCTGGACGGTGACCTTGTCCTGCGGAGCGGCGGCGATGGCGCTGTCGGCCGGCGCGGGCTTCTCGGCGGCGGGCTTGCTCTTCTTCGGCGTGGGCGAGGCGGACTTGCCGGACGGGGCGCCGCCCTGGGCGACCTGGTCGGTGGCGCCGCCACCGTCGCCGCCGCCCTTGAACGCGGTGAACGCGACGAAGCCGATCACGGCGACGATCGCGGCGACCATGGCCGCGGTCCAGTTGGGTCCGCGCCGCTCGGGGCGGATGCGCTCGGCCTCGAAGAGAGGAGCGGCCGGGGTCGGGGCGGGACGCCCGCCGTGGTCGGCGTCGAACTGCTCGATGAGCGGTGCCGGATCGAGGCGGACGGCTCTGGCCAGGGTGCGGATGTGACCGCGGGCGTACACGTCACCGCCACAGGGGGTGAAGTCGTCGGCTTCGATGGCGTGCACGATCGCGATGCGGACACGAGTGGCACCGCTGACGTCGTCGACGGTGAGCCCGGCCGCAATACGCGCGTCCTTCAGGGCGCGGCCCACGGACGTACGGGCTTCCTCGGAGTCGGACACGAATTGGAACGGACGCTCGTCCTCAGGGGAGTTGCCGATGGACACGGGGGCGCCTTTCGAGCGAGTAGCCACCTGTGCTGGAAATTCAGTCTAGGGGGGGTACGAAAGGGAGGGGCAACCGGGCGGTGGGATTTGTACGCCATCGGTATGGCCGGTCATCCGATGGCGGGCCAGACACGGGTCCAGTGTGGTACCCCTACCTGCCCTCCCGCTCAACTTGACGTTCGTCACAGGGAAACGGTTGCCCGGTGTTCTCTAACGGGTGGATCACGGCGATGCCTCCGAACGGTCGTATCCCTGTTTCCCGGCTTCCTCCCTCTGCCGTCTACCCCTCGGATTCCCCGCGTATCACGGCGAGAACGCCGTCGAGCTCGTCGGGTTTCACCAGCACGTCACGGGCCTTGGAACCTTCGCTGGGGCCGACGATGTTCCGCGACTCCATGAGGTCCATCAGCCGGCCGGCCTTGGCGAAGCCGACGCGCAGCTTGCGCTGGAGCATGGACGTCGAACCGAACTGGGTGGAGACGACGAGTTCGGCCGCCTGGCAGAGCAGGTCGAGGTCGTCGCCGATGTCCTCGTCGATCTCCTTCTTCTGCTTGGTGCCCACGGTGACGTCGTCCCGGAAGACGGGTGTCATCTGCGCCTTGCAGTGCTGGACGACGACCGCGACCTCCTCCTCGGTGACGAACGCTCCCTGCATACGGACCGGTTTGTTGGCGCCCATCGGCAGGAACAGGCCGTCGCCCTTGCCGATCAGCTTCTCGGCACCGGGCTGGTCGAGGATGACGCGGGAGTCGGCGAGCGAGGAGGTGGCGAAGGCGAGCCGCGAGGGCACGTTCGCCTTGATGAGCCCGGTGACGACGTCGACGGACGGCCGCTGGGTGGCCAGCACCAGGTGGATGCCGGCCGCGCGCGCGAGCTGCGTGATGCGGACGATGGCGTCCTCGACGTCGCGCGGCGCGACCATCATGAGGTCGGCCAGCTCGTCCACGATGACCAGGAGGTAGGGGTACGGCTGGAGTTCCCGTTCGCTGCCCTCGGGCAGCTTCACCTTGCCGGCCCGGATGGCCTCGTTGAAGTCGTCGATGTGCCGGAAGCCGAACGCGGCCAGGTCGTCGTATCTGAGGTCCATCTCGCGCACGACCCACTGGAGCGCCTCGGCGGCCCGCTTGGGGTTGGTGATGATCGGCGTGATCAGGTGCGGAATGCCCTCGTAGGCGGTCAGTTCGACACGCTTGGGGTCGACCAGGACCATACGGACGTCTTCGGGGGTCGCGCGCACCATGATCGAGGTGATCAGGCAGTTGATGCAGGACGACTTGCCGGCCCCGGTGGCGCCGGCGACCAGGATGTGCGGCATCTTCGCCAGGTTGGCCGTGACATAGCCGCCCTCGACGTCCTTGCCGAGCGCGACCAGCATCGGGTGCTCGTCCTCGGAGGCGTCCGCGAGCCGCAGTACGTCACCGAGGTTGACCATCTCCCGGTCGGTGTTCGGGATCTCGATGCCGACCGCCGACTTGCCGGGGATCGGGCTGATGATCCGCACGTCCGGGCTGGCGACGGCGTACGCGATGTTCTTGGTGAGCGCGGTGATCCGCTCGACCTTCACGGCGGGGCCGAGCGTGACCTCGTACCGGGTGACCGTCGGACCACGGGTGAACCCGGTGACGTCCGCGTCCACCTTGAACTCCGTGAAGACCTGGCGCAGGGAGTCCACGATCACGTCGTTGGCGGCGCTGCGCGACTTGCCGGGGCCACCGCGGGTGAGGAGGTCCAGCGAGGGCAGCGAGTAGGTGATGTCGCCGGAGAGCTGGAGCTGCTCGGCGCGTGGCGGCAGGTCGCGCGGCTTCTCGGGCGCCTTCGTCAGGTCCGGTACGGCGGTCTCGGTCTTGAGCTTCTCCTGTCGCGGCCGTCCGGCCGGGGCCGGGACCGGGGTGGGGACCGGCGTGGTCTCCTCGCGGTCGCCCACGGTCACACCCTGGGTGAGGTCCGCGACCAGCGCTGAGGGCGGCATGCCGTGCAGGACGGCGCCGTCGAGGTCGGCGGCGGCCGCCGCGGCGATGTCCACGGCGTCCAGCCTGCGGTCCATGGCGGGCTGCGGCACCGCGGAGCGCCGGGGGCGGCTGCGGCGCCTGCTGAGGGCCTCCTGCTCGGCGTCCTCGGGCTCGTAGTCCAGGGAGGCGCCCTGGCGCTTGCGGGGGCGCGCGGGCAGCGCCTCGCGCCATTGCTCGTCATAGCGCTCGTCGTCTTCGCCGAACTCGTCCCGCGCGGGGTCGTGCACGACGCCCAGCCGCACGCCGAGGGCCCGCAGCCGCTGCGGGATCGCGTTGACCGGTGTCGCGGTGACGACGAGCAGGCCGAAGACCGTGAGCAGGACCAGCATGGGCACGGCGAGAACCTCGCCCATGGTGAACGTCAACGGGGTCGCCGCCGCCCAGCCGATGAGTCCGCCCGCGTCCCTTATGGACTGCATGCCGTCGCTGCGGGCGGGCGAGCCGCAGGCCACGTGGACCTGGCCGAGCACGCCGATGACGAGCGCGGACAGGCCGATGACGATGCGGCCGTTGGCCTCGGGCTTCTCGGGATGGCGGATGAAGCGCACCGCGATGACCGCGAGCAGTATCGGCACGAGCAGGTCCAGACGCCCGAAGGCACCGGTCACCAGGATCTCGACCAGGTCGCCGACGGGGCCGCGCAGGTCGGCCCAGGTGCCGGCGGCCACGATCAGCGCCACGCCGAACAGCAGCAGCGCGACACCGTCCTTGCGGTGAGCCGGGTCCAGGTTCTTCGCGCCCTGCCCTATGCCCCGGAAGACAGCGCCGACAGCGTGCGCGAGGCCCAGCCAGAGGGCGCGCACGAGGCGGTAGACGCCCCCGGTGGGGCTGGGCACCGGTTTGGACGGCGCCGGCTTCCTCGCCGCGGCCTTCCTGGCGGGCGCCTTCTTCGCGGCGGCCCTCTTCGCCGGTGCCTTCGCGGGAGCAGCCGCTTTCTTCGCGGGCTGCTTCTTGGCTGCGGAGGGACGTGAGGCCATGGGTGTGAGGTTACCGGTGGAGACGACAAGGGACACGTGTGCCTTGCGCTTCACCCGATCGTGTCGCCCTTGCCGAGGCGCTGAACTGACGCGCGCTCACGCCCAACTGGGGCCGGAGCGAGCGTCAGTTCTGCGACGGGACCGACGGCGCGCCGCTGCCCGTGCCCGGCTCCAGCGCGTCGAGGGCCCGGCGCAGACCCGTGAGCTTGCGTTCGAGATGGGCCGCGGTGGCCACTGCGGCCGCGTCCGCGGAGTCGTCGTCCAACTGCTTGGACAGCGCCTCCGCCTGCTCCTCGACGGCCGCGAGCCGCGCGGACAGCTCGGCGAGCAGCCCGGCCGGCTCCTTGCCGGCGCCGACCGCGCCCTTGCCGCCGCCCTCCAACTGGAGCCGCAGCAGCGCCGCCTGCTCCCGCAACTGGCAGTTCTTCATGTACAGATCGACGAACACCGAAACCTTGGCGCGCAGCACCCATGGGTCGAACGGTTTGGAGATGTAGTCCACCGCGCCCGCCGCGTAGCCGCGGAAGGTGTGGTGCGGGCCGTGGTTGATCGCGGTGAGGAAGATGATCGGGATGTCCCGGGTCCGTTCTCGCCGCTTGATGTGCGCGGCGGTTTCGAAACCGTCCATTCCTGGCATCTGAACGTCCAGCAGAATGACCGCGAAGTCGTCCGTGAGCAGTGCTTTGAGCGCTTCCTCCCCGGACGATGCCCGCACCAGCGTCTGATCGAGCGCAGAGAGGATGGCCTCCAGCGCCAGCAGATTCTCCGGCCGGTCATCGACCAGGAGGATCTTGGCCTTCTGCACCATGGCCCGCCCTCCTCGCCCCGGCGGTACACCGGGCGCCGCCCCAGGGGACGACTCCCTTTCGCCGCCCGTCCTTGTGCCGGTCATGGTAGCCGCACCCCGCCCATCGACACACCCTGTCACCGCGATGTCACTGTGCACATAGCGGAAACGTGGCAGGAGACCAGAAGGTTCCCCGAATCCCGCACTTCCACACGGCTTCCGCCACCCGGAACCAACAACTCCCGTCACTCCGGGCGCATCCACTGCTCCATGACCGACAGCAGATGGTCGGGATCGACCGGTTTGGTCACATAGTCCGAAGCACCCGACTCGATCGCCTTCTCCCGGTCCGCCTTCATGGCCTTCGCGGTCAGCGCGAGGATGGGCAGCCCGGAGAACTGTGGCATCCGCCGGATCGCCGTCGTCGTCGCGTATCCGTCCATCTCGGGCATCATGATGTCCATCAGCACGACCGCCACGTCGTCGTGCTGCTCCAGCACCTCGATGCCCTCACGGCCGTTCTCGGCGTACAGCACGGACAGACCGTGCTGTTCCAGCACGCTGGTGAGCGCGAACACGTTGCGGATGTCGTCGTCGACGATCAGCACCTTCTCGCCGCCGAACCGCACCACGGCGCTCGACTGGGGCGCCGTCTCCTGCTCGCCGATCGGCCAGGACTCCGTCCGCTCGTCGGCGGTCAGAGAGCTCCGGCGGCGGCGCCGGAAGAGAGCGGCGGCGCCATTCTGAGTCTCCTGGTACGACTTCACCTCGGCCGGCGTCTCGATGCCCGACCCGGAGAACTCGGCGGGCGACGCCTCCGGGGCGTCCGCGTCGCCCGCCTCCAGCTCGGGCACCGACTGCTGGTAGCCCTGCGGCGGAAGCTCGCTGGGCCGCAGCGGCAGGTAAAGCGTGAACGTCGAGCCACGGCCCGGCTCGCTCTGCGCGTGGATCTCACCGCCGAGCAGCTGCGCGATCTCCCGCGAGATGGACAGTCCGAGGCCGGTACCGCCGTATTTGCGGCTGGTCGTGCCGTCCGCCTGCTTGAACGCCTCGAAGATCACCCGCATCTTGCTCGCGGCGATGCCGATGCCGGTGTCCGTCACCGAGAACGCGATCAGCTCGGCGTCCGGGTCACTGAGCGAACCGGCTTCCAGCAACTGCTCCCGGATCGCCACCGGCACGCCCGCGCCGGCCGGCCGGATCACCAGCTCCACCGACCCGGAATCGGTGAACTTCACCGCGTTGGACAGCAGGTTGCGCAGCACCTGGAGCAGGCGCAGTTCGTCGGTGTGCAGCGTGGCGGGCAGCTCCGGCGACACCCGCACCGACAGGTCCAGGCCCTTCTCCGCGGTCAGCGGACGGAAGGTTGCCTCCACGTAGTCGACCAGCTGTACGAGCGCGATGCGCGTCGGGGACACGTCCATCTTGCCCGCCTCAACCTTGGACAGGTCGAGGATGTCGTTGATCAGCTGGAGCAGGTCGGAGCCCGCCCCGTGAATGGTCTCGGCGAACTCGACCTGCTTCGGGGAGAGGTTCCCCTCCGCGTTGTCGGCGAGCAGCTTGGCCAGAATCAGCAGGGAGTTGAGCGGCGTACGCAGTTCGTGCGACATGTTGGCGAGGAACTCGCTCTTGTAGCGCATCGACATGGCGAGCTGCTCGGCGCGCTCCTCCAGGACTTGCCGCGCCTCCTCGATCTCGGTGTTCTTCACCTCGATGTCGCGGTTCTGCTGGGCCAGCAGCTCGGCCTTCTCCTCCAGCTCCGTGTTGGACGCCTGGAGGGCCTTCTGCCGGTTCTCCAGCTCGGCCGACCGCTCCCTGAGCTGCTCGGCCAGCTCCTGCGACTGCTTCAGCAACTGCTCCGTCTTGGTGTTGACGGAGATGGTGTTGACGCTCGTCGCGATCATCTCGGCGATCTGGTTGAGGAAGTCCTTCTGGATGTGCGTGAACGGCGCGAAGGACGCCAGCTCGATGACGCCGAGCACGTTGCCCTCGAACAGCACCGGCAGCACGATCACCTGCGCGGGCGGTGCCTCACCCAGCCCGGAGGAGATCTTCAGGTATCCGCTGGGCGCGTTCTCCACCAGGATCGTGCGCTTCTCCTTGGCGGCCGTCCCGATCAGCCCCTCGCCCGGCCGGAACGACGTCGGCATGGAGCCCATCGAGTAGCCGTACGAGCCGAGCATCCGCAGCTCGTACGCGTCCTCCGAATCGGCGCCCATGTCCTTGCCGTCGACCAGGGGCATCGTGAGGAAGAACGCGCCGTGCTGCGCGGACACCACCGGCGTCAGCTCGCTCATGATCAGCGACGCCACGTCCTCCAGGTCGCGGCGGCCCTGCATGAGCGCGGAGATACGGGCGAGGTTCCCCTTGAGCCAGTCCTGCTCCTCGTTGGCGATCGTGGTGTCACGCAGGTTGGCGATCATCTTGTTGATGTAGTCCTGGAGCTCCTGGATCTCGCCGGCGGCGTCCACGTCGAGCTTCAGGTTGAGATCGCCGCGGGTCACCGCGGTGGCCGCGCGCGCGATGGCGCGCACCTGGCGGGTCAGGTTTCCGGCCATCTCGTTCACGGACTCGGTGAGGTCCCGCCAGGTGCCGTCCACGTCCCGCACCCGCGCCTGACCGCCGAGCTGCCCCTCGGTACCCACCTCACGGGCGACCCGGGTGACCTCCTCCGCGAAGGACGACAGCTGATCGACCATGGTGTTGATCGTCGTCTTGAGCTCAAGGATCTCGCCGCGGGCGTCAATGTCGATCTTCTTCGTCAGGTCGCCCTTGGCGATGGCCGTCGTCACCATCGCGATGTTGCGCACCTGACCGGTCAGGTTCGACGCCATCCCGTTCACCGACTCGGTGAGGTCCTTCCAGGTGCCCGCCACGCCCGGCACATGCGCCTGCCCGCCCAGGATGCCGTCCGTGCCCACCTCACGGGCCACCTTGGTGACCTGGTCGGCGAACGAACTCAGCGTCTTGACCATCGTGTTGATCGTGTCGGCGAGCTGGGCCACCTCACCGCTCGCCTCGATGGTGACCTGCCGCGTCAGGTCACCGTTGGCGACCGCCGCCGAGACCTGGGAGATGTTCCGCACCTGCATGGTCAGGTTGTTGGCCATGAGGTTCACGTTGTTGCTGAGGTCCTTCCAGATGCCCGTGACACCCGGCACGTGCGCCTGCCCGCCCAGGATGCCCTCCGTGCCCACCTCACGGGCCACCCGGGTCACCTGCTCGGCGAAGGACGACAGTTGGTCGACCATGGTGTTGACCGTCGTGACGAGCTCGAGGATCTCGCCCTTCGCGTCAACAGTGATCTTCTTGGACAGGTCGCCCTTGGCGACGGCGGTCGTGACCTCGGCGATGTTGCGGACCTGGATGGTCAGGTTGTTCGCCATGAAGTTCACGGACTGCGTGAGGTCCTTCCACGTGCCCGCGACCCCCTGCACCTCGGCCTGCCCGCCGAGCATGCCCTCGGTGCCCACCTCGCGGGCCACCCGCGTGACCTCCTGGGCGAACGACGACAGCTGGTCGACCATCGTGTTCAGGGTGTTCTTCAGCTCCAGGATCTCCCCGCGCGCGTCCACGGTGATCTTCTGGGACAGGTCACCGCGGGCCACCGCCGTGGCCACCTGGGCGATGTTGCGCACCTGGGCGGTGAGGTTGCCCGCCATGCCGTTCACGGAGTCGGTCAGATCGCGCCACACGCCGGCCACACCCGGCACCTGTGCCTGACCGCCGAGCCGGCCGTCCGTACCCACCTCGCGCGCCACCTTGGTGACCTGGTCGGCGAAGGCGGACAGCTGGTCGACCATCGTGTTGATCGTGTTCTTCAGCTCGAGGATCTCGCCGCGCGCGTCGACGTCGATCTTCTGCGACAGGTCACCCCGCGCCACCGCGGTCGTCACCTGCGCGATCTGCCGCACCTGCGAGGTGAGGTTGCCCGCCATGAAGTTGACGGAGTCCGTCAGCTCCTTCCAGGTGCCCGAGACGCCGTCCACCCGGGCCTGACCGCCGAGCCGGCCCTCCGTGCCCACGTCCCTGGCCATCCGTGTCACCTGGTCGGCGAAGCTCGACAGCTGGTCCACCATCGTGTTGACGGTGTTCTTCAGCTGAAGCATCTCGCCCGACACGTCGACCGTGACCTTCTGCGACAGATCGCCGTTGGCCACCGCCGTCGTCACCTGCGCGATGTTGCGCACCTGCCCGGTGAGGTTGCGGAACGCGGTGTTGACGGAGTCGGTCAGGTCCTTCCAGGTACCGGCCGCCCCCGGCACCTGCGCCTGGCCGCCCAGCTCACCCTCGACACCGACCTCCCGCGCCACCCGCGTGACCTCGGCACCGAAGGACGACAGCTGGTCCACCATCCCGTTGACGGTGTTCTTCAGCTCGAGCATCTCGCCGGCCACGTCCACCGTGACCTTCTGCGACAGGTCACCGTTGGCCACCGCCGTCGTCACCGCGGCGATGTCCCGCACCTGCGTCGTCAGGTTCCGGAACACCGTGTTGACGGAGTCGGTCAGGTCCTTCCAGGTACCGGCCGCGCCCGGCACGTTGGCCTGGCCGCCGAGCCGGCCCTCCGCACCGACCTCGTTGGCCACGCGCGTGACCTCGTCCGCGAAGATCCGCAGCGTCTCGGTCATCTGGTTGATCGTCTCGGCGAGCTGCGCGACCTCGCCACGGGCCGGGACCGTCACCTTCCGGGACAGGTCACCGCTCGCGACCGCCGTGGTCACCTGGGAGATCCCACGCACCTGGGCGGTGAGGTTGCCCGCCATGGTGTTGACGGAGTCGGTCAGTTCCTTCCACACCCCGGCGACCCCGGGCACCTGCGCCTGGCCGCCCAGGATGCCCTCGGTGCCCACCTCACGGGCCACCCGGGTCACCTCGGACGAGAAGGAGGACAGCTGCTCCACCATCGTGTTGACGGTGTTCTTCAGCTCCAGCATCTCGCCGGCCACATGGACGGTGACCTTGCGCGAAAGGTCACCCCGGGCGACCGCCGTGGTCACCAGGGCGATGTCCCGCACCTGAGCGGTCAGCCGGTTCGCCATCGTGTTGACCGACTCCGTCAGGTCCTTCCACGAACCGGACATACCGCGCACCCGGGCCTGGCCGCCCAGCTTGCCCTCGGTACCGACCTCACTGGCCACCCGCGTGACCTCGTCCGTGAACGTCGACAACTGGTCGACCAGGTTGTTGACGGTCCGCCCCACCCGGAGGAACTCGCCGCGCAGCGGATGCCCGCCCCCCTCCGGCGTCTGCGTCCGCAGCTCCATGCGCGGCGAAAGATCACCCTCGGCCACCGCGGTCAGCACCCGGCCCACCTCGGAGACCGGCCGTACAAGATCGTCGACCAGCGCGTTCGAGGCGTCGATGGCGGCCGCCCACGAACCCTCGCAGGCCCCCGTGTCCAGACGTTCTGTGAGCTTTCCCTCACGCCCCACCATGCGCCGCACCCGGGACAGCTCACCCGTCAGATGCAGGTTGCGGTCGGCGACCTCGTTGTAGACCGCCGCGATCTCCGCCATCACGCCGTCGCCGGAGACGGTCAGCCGCTTGCGGAAGTTCCCGTCGCGCATCGCCACGAGAGCCGTCAGCAGCCGGTCCAGGGCAGCCGTGTCGACCGTCGTGGTCCCGCCTCGCTGCTTGCCCAGGGACTGTCCGCCCTTCGCGCGCGCCTTGGTGCCACGCGTCGCTGCGCCAGACTCCACTGTGTCCCTCCCGCAGGGGTCGACCGTTACCGCTGTGCTCGGATGCTGCTGCTCAGGTACTGCCGCAGGGTGAACCGGCTCACCACTGCGTACCGGTTACCGCCGCGTATTACTGCCGCATGTGTGATCCGGTGGACGTGCCGGATGCGATCCGGCCACACCAGGGGCTGATGCCCCCCGTACGCCGAGCGCATTCGGTCCGACCCGAGCCGCACCAGAACACTGCCCAGTGTTTCACCCCTGTTGAACCCGGCCATAACAGTTCGGCACCTTCGCACATCGTCCGCACACCCTTCGGGGCGTAAACACTCGCGACCGGCATCCGCTCGGACGGCGAAGGTAAGTAACCTTGCATACGGCTGTCCAGCCGCACCGGTCCGTCCGGCCTGGGCGGTGGACCAGAACGAGCGGGCATCGGAGGGGCGGCCGCAGACCATGACCACCGGAGTGATCCCCGGGGGACAGTCCCCGGAGCCGTCAGGCGCGCGGCTGCCGCACCAGCGGCACGAGCGGGCCGGCCACGAAGACGTGCACATCGACGACCGGTCGAGGAGTTCTGTGATCACCGCGCGCGCGGGCGCCAACTTCGAGCCCGTCGGACGGTCCGTCGCGACCGCCCGCTCCTTCGTCCGCGACACCCTCCAGGGGTGGGGCTTCGCCGACATCGTCGACGACGCCGTGGTCCTCACCAGCGAACTGGTGACCAACGCGGTGGTCCACGCGGGCACCCACGCCGACGTCCTGTGCCTGCGCAGCACGGACGGCGTCCGGATCGAGGTGGCCGACCGCTACCCGGAGCGGGAGGTCCCGCTCCAGACCTCGGCCGTCAACATGGGCAGCCCCGACCGCGAGGGCGGCCGCGGTCTCCAGCTCTGCGCGGCCCTGGCCGGCCGCTGGGGCGTCGAGTACACACCCACGCACAAGAACGTCTGGTTCCAGCTCGACCTCCCGGAGCGTTCGGTCGGCACCCGGGCCGCCGGCCCGTCGCTGCCCGCCGAGCTCCTCCCGCTCGCCGACGGCCGGGTCCGCGTCGCGGTCGTCCAGATCGACCGCAAGGGCTCCGTCACCTCCTGGAACGAGGACGCGGAGGAGGTGTTCGGCCACCCCTCCGGCCAGGTCATCGGCAAACCCCTGACCGACCTCGCGGCATGGCCGCACACTCCGGGCACCGGCACCGGCATCGCCGAGGCGCTCCAGCTCTCACGCTGGGAGGGCAGCTACGGCATCCGGGGCGCCGACGGCCGGGTGATCCCGGTGTACGCCTCCCACCTCCGGGTCCGTGACACGGCCGGCGAGCCCTCCACGGTCTGCCTGCTGGTACGGGACCACGAACGCGCCGTCCTCCAGACACCGTCCCGCGTCCCCGCCGCCGACTCCCCCGCCGTCACCGACGGCCAGAGCGCCGACCCGTTCGAGGTGTTCATCGGCTCCCCGGCCCCGGACGACCTCGACGGGCTCCTCCAGCGCACCGTGGAACGCGCCCGCGACATGCTCGACGCCGACTCCGCGTTCCTGCTCCTCGCGACCGACGACGAGACGGAACTGGAGGTCCGGGCCTCCACCGGGCTGCCCTCCGCACGCCAGCGCTTCGCCCGCGTCCCGGTCGAGGCGGGCCCGGGACGCTACGGTTCGGCCCGCATGCCGGCCGTCCACGAGGACCTGACGGCCGTACCCGGCGCCGTGCCGCTGCTGAACGGCACCGGCATGCGCTCGGTCGTCACGGTCCCGCTGAAGGTCGAGGGCCGCCTCACCGGCTCCCTCGGCGTCGCCGCCGAGGCGCCCGGCAGATACTCCAACGAGGAGGCCCTGCGCCTCCAGTTCGCCGCCGACCGCATCGCCCTGGCCGTCGAGTCGGCCCGCCTGGGTGAGCTGGAGCGGCTGCGCCGCGGTTCGCTCAGTTTCCTGGTGGAGGCCTCAGACCTCCTCGCGGGCACGCTGGACCGGGACCAGACCCTGGCCCTGATGGCCCAGATGACGGTACCGACGCTCGCCACCTGGTGCGCCGTGTACACGATCGCCGACCCGGCCTCGGAGCCGTTCCTGTCGTATGTCCTGCACGAGGACGAGGAACTCATCGACGGCATCAAGTCGTTGCTCTCGAAGATCGCCCCGCCCGACCCCGTGCTCACGCCCGGCGCCCGCGTCTGGACGGCTCCCGCCGAGGTCGCCCACCAGGCGGCCCTGCGCAGTTCCATGCGCAGCCTGGGCCTCAGCGGCGGCGCCACCCACCAGGTCGCCTCCGGCATCGGCCCGACGCTCGCCACGGCCGCCGCGGTCGGCGGCGAGACGGTCGTCCTGCCGCTCGTCGCCCGCAACCGGGTCATCGGCATGTTGACGCTCGGCAAACCGACCGACGAACACTTCCGCCAGGAGATCCTGGAACTGGCCGAGGACCTGTCCCGCCGGGCCGCCCTGGCCCTGGACAACGCCCGCCTGTACTCGGAGCGCACGGCCATCAGCCAGGCCCTCCAGCGCAGCCTTCTCCCGCCCGGCACCCCGCACATCGAGGGCATCGAGGTCGAGGTCATCTACTGCGCGGCCGGCGAGGGCAACGAGGTCGGCGGCGACTTCTACGACGTCTTCCCGATCGGCGAGGGGGCGTACGGCTTCGCGATCGGCGACGTCTGCGGTACGGGCCCGAACGCGGCGGCGGTCACCGGCCTCGCCCGGCACGCGCTGCGTCTGCTGGCCCGGGAGGGTCTGAGCGGCCCGGCGGTCCTGGAACGCCTGAACTCCGCGATCCTCGACGAGGGCGCCCGCAGCCGCTTCCTGACGCTCCTCTACGGCGAGATGCGCCCGCAGCCGGACGGCGGTGCGGAGCTGAAGGTGGTGTGCGCCGGTCATCCGCTGCCGCTGCGGCTGCGCCAGGACGGCTCGGTGGAGGCCGCGGCCGAGCCGCAGCCGCTGCTCGGTGTGATCGAGGACCTCGAGCTGTACGAGCAGACGGTGACCCTCGACCCGGGCGACGTCCTGCTGTGCGTCACGGACGGCGTCACGGAGCGCCGTGAGGGCACGCGCATGCTGGGCGACGACGGCCTCGCCGATGTTCTCGCCACATGCACCGGCCTCACGGCGGGCGCGGTCGCCGCCCGGATCATGCGCGCGGTGGAGCGGTTCGCGTCCGACGCTCCGTCCGACGACATGGCGATCCTGGCGATGCGGGTCCCCGGACTCCACAACGAGTAGAAACGGACAGGGACATGAAAAAGGCCTCGCCCATATGGGCGAGGCCTTTTTGCTGGAGCCCCCAAACGGAATCGAACCGTTGACCTTCTCCTTACCATGGAGACGCTCTACCGACTGAGCTATAGGGGCCGGTCACTTCGAGGTTTCCCTCGCTGCAACGGAATAGAGCATACCCCGAACAGAGCCGCACTCCCAAACCCGTTCGGAGGCGAGTTCAGAAGGCCGGCTGGAGAAGCCCGCCCAGCGCATTGCACGCACCCACGATCCGCTGCATGTCGCGCTTCGTCAGGGACGCGTCGACGGGCAACGCCAGCGTTTCGTCGGCGGCCCGCTCGGTCTGCGGCAGGGACACACACCGCCGGTACTCGGGCAGCCGGTGCACGGGGGTCTTCACCGGCACCCGGCATGCGACTCCCCTGGCCCGTACGGCTCGTGCGAAGGCGTCACGATCCGGTCGGCCGTTCCCGGGGACCCGCACCACATATTGCTGGTAGGTGTGCCCGTCGCCGCCGTCCGGCGTCCGTACGCCCCTCAGCCTGCCGTCGAGGAACGCGGCGCGTTCCCGCCGCTGGGCGATCTCGTCGTACGGCGCCTCGGACTCCGCCTGCTCCAGCACCAGGAGGCCGTGCCGCTGCCCGAGACCGCGCAGACGGGCGACGTCGGCGCGCCGTCCGAAGCGGTGCACGACAACGACGGCCGTGGAGCGCGGAGTTGTCGCCGCTTCCACGGCGGACGCGTCCAGACAGTAGGTCAGTGGGTCGATGTCCGCGAAGACCGGAAGCGCACCGGCCAGCGATACGGCCTCGGCCACTTCCACGTTTCCATAGGCCGGAACGATGACCTCGTCACCGGCTCCGACACCGGCAGCCTTGAGCATTGCAGCGGTACCCATGCTGCGGATGCTCCGCGTGGAACGTGAACTCAAAGTTACGCATAGCAAAAAAGGGTCGGTCCCCGAACCGAAGCTCGGGAACCGACCCTTATTCAATATTTGTTCGGCGGCGTCCTACTCTCCCACAGGGTCCCCCCTGCAGTACCATCGGCGCTGTGAGGCTTAGCTTCCGGGTTCGGTATGTAACC
>NZ_JBIVBC010000014.1:0-27781 GCF_044745865.1 Streptomyces sp. NPDC086787
CGGTGGTGCCGGACAGCGTCGTCGAATCACCGACGAAGATGCCCGCGCCCTGCGGGGTATCCGACTTGGTTACGGTGTTTCCGGAGACCAGGGAGCCGGACAGGGTTGTGGTAGCGGCTCCGGCGTAGATGCCGCCGCCGAATTGGGTGGCGGTGTTGTCGGTGATGCGGCTGTTGATGATGGTCGCCGAGGTGCCTGCTGTTTCGATTCCGGCGGCGTAGACGGCGGTGTTGTTGCTGATGAAGGAGTTCTGGTCGATGGTGAGGTCACCGGCTGCCTGGTAGATCCCGCCGTCGCCCGGCGCCCGGTTGCCGGTGACGGTGACGCCGTGGAAGAAGACGGTTCCGCTCAGGAGGGCGCCGCCTGCGTAGGACGTTGTGCGGTTGTCCTTGATGATGCCGCCGGTGAGGGTGATGGTGCTGTCCAATGAGTAGAGTCCGCCGCCCAGCCCGGAACCGACGTTGTTGCCCTGGAGGTTGAGGTTGGTGGCGGTGAGGGTCGTGTCGGTGTCGGTGTAGATGCCGCCGCCGTTGTCGTTGCCGGGGTTGCCGTTGATGACGGTGAGGGTGTCGAGGGTGAGGGTGGAGGTGTTGGTGAGAAGGATGAGGCGCAGTGTGCCGGCTGTGCGTTTGAGGGTGGCGTGGTTGCCGGTGATGGTGAGGTTCTTGTCGATGACGAGGGCGTTGGTGGCGTCCGTTTTGTTGGTGTCGTCGTAGCCGTAGACGCAGTAGGAGGTCAGGGTGAGGGTGTCGCCGGAGGCGGCGCCGGTGACGGCGTTCTTCAGGAGCGTGCCGGCTGTAATGGGGTCGGCATTGCAGCCGACGGGAGTGATGGCGGCGGCATGGGCGGGCGCGATGCCCGTCAGGCCACTGACAGCCAGGCTCAGCGTGAGGGTGGTCGCCCGCTGCCGCAGCATGCGGGAGGCCCGGGGCCTGCGGGGCTCCTGGAAGGTGTGATGGGTTGTGCTGCCGCGTCGTGCCATGGGCCGACCCTCCCAAATCGTTCTTTCCACGGGGTTCGTTGATGTCCCTGACCGGGGACCTCGCAGGGAGCGGGATCGGTAGACATCCGGCGTCGCCGTCCCTACCTGGCCTGCTTCTATCGGCCGGTCATCCTCGTTCGTCGGTGTATGGATCTCCGACGGGTGGTGTCCCTACCGACTGCGCAAGCCGGGAGCCTCCATACGAGGGGAAAGATCACCCGTTCGGCGCCCGAGGTGACGTCGTCGGGCTCGCCTCCACGATCGGGCGTAGCCCGGCGAAGGCCAGAAAAAAGACCCTGGAGGGCATCCCGGGGTTCCCGATCACTCTTCCCCACGCTGTAACTGCGGGTCATGAAGCGCTTGGGCTATACGGAAGATCCGTATGCAGTCTCTGCGGACCAGCAAGCAGCTGTCATGCCGGCCATTGCGCTCCGGTCTGACCCTCGTGAACAACGGGAGAGCCCTGCCGGCAGGGCCTTGCTGACAACGCCCGCGCTGTTCCGTCCAGTCGCATCGTCCGCGACGACTGAAGGTGCTCTTCAGCCATCGGCGGCGCGCGGGCCGGACCTTGTTGTTCGGGCGGAGGACGCCGAGGCGGACGTTGGTCCCGCCGGGGGCGTCGCCGAAGTGGGGAAGGGAGAAACCCCGTTCGTCCGTCATGGAAGCGCGGTGACTGCCGCCAAGATCAGGCGTATTCCAGTGGCGGTAAGAAGGAACCCTGGACGCGTCCCCAGGGTTCCAACCAGCTTTCCCCTCACCGCAAGAACAAGCAACAAGTGAACCCCTCCGGGCGCTGCGGGGGCCCGGCCGGGCCCGCCCGCGGGCTGGGTGGTACCGGCACAGTGCCGGCGCGCGTGCCCGTCGGCCGGTCACCTCGACGGAAGCTTTGCGGGGGGAGAGGGGCGGTGCGGGGGCCCGATTCGGGGTGCTGCGACCGGCGCGGCGGCACCGACGAGGACCACGATTTCATGGCCTCCTGGGTTGGTCTGCGCCGGTTTCGTCTGCCAGTTGTTGGCGAGCCACACGTTGCCAGAGGGGTCGATCTGGATGCCGGTGACTCGTTCCAGCGCGTCACTGGTGTAGCCGGTGGCGGGAGGTGAGATGGGCTGCCCGACGTGATGGCCCGGCGGGCAGGCCGACAGGCGGGCCCCGCACAGCCTGGCAACCCGTTGGCCGCCGAAATTGGCGACCCATACGGTGTCGTCGCCATCCACTGCGATTCCCCAGGGCAGAAAGATCCCTCCGTTTCGGAAGGCCCGCCTGGAGGGGGTGCCGTCGGCTCGGATCATGGTGACCGATGCTCCCGGATAGCCGGACGTCGGGTCGGGGAACACACTCTCGGTGGGAGAGGCGGTGTTGGCCGAGGTGCAGGGCAGCAGCGGCAGTACGCCACTGTTGGCGACCCAGAGGTTCCCCCGGCTGTCCGAGGCGATCCCGATCGGCAGGTCGAGGCCGCCACCGGTGATGGTGCGTCCCGGGCGGCCATCCGGCTCGAACGCTTGGACGCTATCGCTGCCGTTTCCCGTCACCCAGGCCCGTCCAGCGGCGTCAAGGGCGACTCCGAACGGTCTGACCAGGGCCCCGGCGGGTGGGTCGATCCGCCGTGCACTGTCCGGCCGGCCTCCCGGCAGCACCGTCACCCCGTTGCTCCCGCAGTTGGCGATCCACACGGTGCCGTCTCGGTCCGTCGCCATCCCCTGGGGCTGCACGATCTCCCCGCCCCGCCAGCCGGTCGGCGGGGACACCGGCCTGCCGTCGGGCCGGAACTGGGAGACGCTGCGGTTGAACCGGCCGGGGTCGAGCGGGCATCCGGATCCCTGAAAGCCGAAGTTGCCGACCCAGACGACCCCATGGGGGTCGATGGTGATTCCGAAGCCCGCCCCGTAGAGCCCGCCACCGGTGTAGGGCGCGCCGGGCGCGTCCTCGCCGGTCGGAGTGAGCCGGATCAGCTGCCGGCCTCCGCAGACCGGGGTCAGCGGATCCGCCGCGAACGCGTAGTTGTTGCTCACCCAGGCGTTTCCGTCCGCGTCGAAGGCGAGGTTGCCCGGGCCGTCCAGTTCGTGCCCGTTGCCGTCGTAGCGCAGGGCGAGGATCCAGGCGTCGGGCGCGGCGGCCAGCGACGGCTCGTAACGGTGCTCCCGCGCCGCGAGCGCGAAGAGTTCGGCGGCGTGGCCGCCCGGAGCACGTGCGATGTCCGCGGCCGCTGCCAGGGTGTTCCGGGGCCGGGGGCCGTCCGGTGGCCGGGCCAGCTCGAAGAGCCGGCTGCAGGTCCGGCCGTCGGCGCAGCCGACCAGGAGGTCCGCCAGCGAGTTGAGGGTGCGCAGGGTGGAGGTGAGGGTACCGTTCGGCGGAGCGGCGAGCACACGGGCGACGGCGCCGGTCGTGATGTCGGCCAGGTTGTGCGAGACAGCCGCGGCGTTGCTCAGACCGGGTTCGTATCCGGCGATGCCGTCCCCGTCGGTGAACCGTGCCATGGCGTAGGCGGCCGCGATGGTGGTCCGCTCGTTGACGACCACCTGTCGCGGGTTGCGGACCGGGCTTAGGACGGTGGCGAGCCGCACAGGTCCGGCCCTCGGGCGCGTCCGCCCTGCGACACCGGGAGTCGCGGCGTCCGCTGTGAGGTACAGGACGCCGCCCGGCTCCGTATCCCGTGGGCGGGGGAGCCGGAACCGGCCCTTCCGGTCGCTTCGGGCCCGCGTGAGGCGGTGTGGTGGCGCCCCTGGCCGGTCCCCGGCCCGGAACAGCGTCACCTCGGCATCCCGGACCGGACGGTCACCACTGCGGACCACCCCGCACCAGCCGCCACCGCAGCCTTGGGGACGGTCTCCCGGCCCCGCGGACGAGGCGGCGGCCGACACGGACAGCATCACGGCCGCGACGGCGAGCAGACCGGAGCGTGGGCGCATGACTCCTCCCGAGCCGTCGGATCGATGTCGCGATCAGCCTCGCACGAGACAGCGTCAGCATTCCGCTTCCGGACACGAATCAACTCAACCGGGCCTGAACCGGTCCGAGGACCGGCACGACTTCGGACGACCGACCCATGACGTTTTCCCACCTTCCGCGTCGGTGGCGTGGTTGCCTGAACGACGGGCCGAGCCGCGGGTAGGTGGGATTTCAACCAAGAAAACCGTCTCCGCCGGAGGCTTCGCCTCACTGCCCACTCGACCGGCGTCCCCATGTCCAGCCAGCTCTGTCCTCCCGGCGCCTCGCCGGCCGTCTCCTCAGCCCCGCCGGCGTCACCCACTGCACCGGCTGGAACCACGTCCCCCGTCACAGAGGCCGACGCCCTATTCGCACGGCGGTGGGCAACTTGAGCGGTATGGCCAACCGGCTTATGGGTGGCGCGTCCGGGTGGCGACACCGTGAGACACCGCGTGTCGACTGTCGGAGCGCGGCGCCGCGGGTATCTCTGGTGTGCCACTTCCTCCCCGTGGCGGTACCGGAGTCAGGCACGGATCCGCAACTACCGGCGCTAGGATCCGCGAGGAGAACGATGACCAGTCCAAGGACGACGCCGATCGCCACCATGACCCGGCTGGCCCTGGCCGGGGCGCTGCTGGCGTTGCCCACCGTGCTGCTGGCCGGCCCTCCGGCCATAGCGGCCGATGTGGCCTGTACCGAGACGGATCTGGTCAACGCGATCACCACAGCGAACGTCAGCGGCGGCACCATCTCCCTGACCCCCTACTGTGTCTACAACCTCACCGGCGCCCACGGCGGCGCCGACAACGGCCTGCCCGTCATCACCCAGCACGTGGTCGTCATCGGCCAGAACGCCACCATCCTCCGCAACGCCTCCAGCACCTTCCGCATCTTCGAAGTCGACAGCGGGGGCACCCTCGACCTCACCGGCGTCAGCATCGAGAACGGCTCCACCGAAACCGCCACTACCCTGGACGGAGGTGGCATCCTCGTCCTCAGCGGCGGCAAACTCACCACCCATACCAGTACCATCCAGGGCAACCTCGCCGCCGCCGGCCCCACCGGCGACAGCGGCGACGGCGGCGGCGTCAGTGTCGCGGCCGGCGGCATCGCCGACCTCCAGACCACCCGCATCAACGACAACAGCGCCCAAAGCGACGGCGGCGGCATCGACTCCGACGGCACGGTCACCCTCCACGACATGACCGTGGACCACAACCGCGCCCTGAACCACGGCGGCGGGATCAACGCCGAGTCCGGCACCCTGGATGTCTTCACCACTTCCATCGCCAACAACGTGGGGGCTCACGGAGCTGGCGGACTGAACCTGCGGGGTGGGACGGACACCATCACCGGCTCGTTCGTCATCAACAACAGTGCCACCGCCGGAGACGACGCATCCGGCGGTGGTGTCTACAGCGACGGCAACAGTCTGACCATCGACTCCACCACCATCTCCGGCAACGCTGCCACCGGCACCACCCCGAGCGGTCCGATCGGCGGGGGACTGGTCATCGGTAGCAACGCGGTCATCACCAACAGCAGAATCACCAACAACCGTCTCGTCGGAAGGAACGCCCAGGGCGCCGCCATCAGCCAGATCGGCGGGATCCTCACCCTGGACACAGTCACCGTTACCGGCAACCTCGCCTCCGGGCAGAACTCCAAGGGCGGTGGCATCTACACCCAGGGCGGCGCCCTGAACACCAGCGGTACCACAGTCTCCGGGAACAAGGTCACCGGCAGCGGGGCCAAGGGTGCCGGCGTCTACGACACCAACAGCACACTCTCGCTGACCAACACCACCATCACCGGCAACACCGCCCCCACCGGCCCCGGCGGCCTCTACACCGAAACCGACTTCACCACCTTCTCCGGCTCCACCATCACCGCGAACACCCCTACCAACTGCCTCTACAGCCCGGGCCTCCCTCTCACCCACGGCTGCCCTGACTAGGCCGTGTTTTAGGAAGCGCGGGCGGCCAGCCATTTGGTGAAACTCCCAGGGCGGCGGCCTCTACACCGACAACACGTTCAGTCCCGTCACCGTGGCGGTGAACGCCTCCCACATCGACGCCAACAAGGTCACCGGCACCGGCTCCGCCGCCGCGGGTATCTACAACAACGGCAGCACCTACTCCTTCACCACCTCCAGCGTGAACAACAACACCGCACCGCTCGCCCCCGCGCCCGGCGGGGTGTACACGACCGTGGCGATCACCAGCGTCGACGCCGGCACCACCTTCACCGGCAACTCCCACCAACTGCGTCTTCAGCCCCGCCCCCGTCACCAACTGCATGGGCTGACACAGGCTCTACAAGTAACGGACCTGGAGACCTCTCAGAGAGGGTTACTGACTTCGGCTCGTCAGCCTCGCCGTTTCACTTGGGTACGGCCAGGCTGCGATGAGGTCGGGGTTGCAGCCGACGGGAGTGATGGCGGCGGCATGAGCGGGAGCGATTCCCGCCAGGCCACTGACAGCCAGGCTCAGCGTGAGAGTCGCCGCCCGCTCCCGCAGTGCGCGGGAGGCTCGGGGTCTGGGGGCCCCTGGAAGGTGTGGTGGGTTGTGCTGCCGCGTCTGACGTCGTCTACTTGTTCGCCTCTATGTCCACCGCATGCCGATGGCGGACAGTCGCTCCACCCGTTCCGGCGTGAGTGTTGCGGCGCGGCTGCGTTGGTTTCCGATCCATGCGCCTAGCTTCAGCTCCCGCTCCTCCTGGTCCTGGCCGGCGGTCTGTTCGATGTGCCTTCTTGGCACCAGCAGGTGCCCTTCGCGCTCGTAGAACTGGCGGGCGGCCTGGTAGTTCAGCGCCCATTTGTCGGCCTGGGTACGGCGCGCGGGCGGCTTCTCGTCCTCGGCTGCGGGCTCGATCCCGAGGACCTGCTCGCACATCCACTGCTGCACGGTCGTCAGTTTGTCCCAGCCCAGCCGTGCGGAGCGTACCCATCGTCCGAGGTCCTCGCCCTGGTGGACGATGTCGCCCGGCGACGTGGGCAGGGTGCCGCCGGCGTCCAGGTGGAGGCGCACGAGGTGGAAGGCGCGCTGCCATTCCACCGGCCAGGCCGGGCACCATGAGGGGGCGATGTCCTCCAGTTGCTCGCGCCGCTCGTCCGACAGCGCTCCGGCCGACGACCCTACCGGCAGGCCCACTGCGCGCCGCTGCTCGATCTCTGCGGCTTTCCGGGCGGCGGCCCGCTGGTTCTTCAGCCAGATACCTACCCGGTAGCCCTGGTGGGTGACGTCCACTGGTGCGAGCAGGTGCCCGTTCGCTTCGGCCCACCCACGGGCGGCGGCCACGCCTTCCTCCCATGCGACGTCGTAGTGGGACCAGATCATGCCGAGCTTCTCCATCTGCTCGACGCGGTCCTCGTCCATGTCGCCGCGGTCGTGGAAGCGCCGGTTGTCGGCGATCCACTGCCCGAGCGGAAACCCGGCGAGCGAGGCTGGCCACCCTTCGGCATCCACCGCCTGAACCTCTCCGCCTGGTACCCGGTAGGTGAACGGCACCTTCAGATTGCCGTGCTCGCGGGCGCAGATGACGACGGCCTCCACCCCGCGCCGCCAGTGCTCGTGCTCCGGGTTGAGGACGCGCAGGTTGATGAACGCGGCGAGGGCGGCCGGGTCGCGGGGTGTGGAGAACTTCAGCAGTGCCCGCGCGGGCAGGGAGAGTCGTTGGGCTTCGGTCGCTCCCGGCTCCTTCCTCTCCTTCATCTTCCCCCTCCCCGGTGCGGCTGTGCACGCCCTTCACCCTGCTGGGCGCCTGCTGTTCGGCGAGCTGCTCCACGACCCGGGCGTCGTGCGCCCGCAGGGCCTCCAGCAGCTTGGCCAGCCCGCCGAAGGCGCGGGAGGTGAGCATGTTGTCGGCGGTCTCGCCCGGCCCGAGCAGGACCGGCACGACCAGGCTGGCCACCTTCCCCTCGCCCGGCTGCATGCGCAGGGCGCGGCCGACGGCTTGGACGAGGTCGGGCATGGCGCCGCGGACGTCGGCCCAGTAGACGGAGTCGCAGTTCTTGGTGTCGACACCTTCGCCCAGCACCTTCACCGAGCCCAGGAACCCCTTCTCCACGACTGTTCCATCGGCGGCGATCCCGGCCGCGAACTCCCCAAGGACCCGCCGCCGATGGCCCGGCTTGTGGTCGCCGCACAGCCAGTTGGCCCAGACCGTGCGCGGGTACAGCCCAGGGTCGGCGGTATACAGCTGCGCGGCGACAAGGGGGAGGCCCACGGCGAACGCCTCGGCCTCCTTCACGACGTGGTGGAAGACGAGTGTGCGCCGGAAGTTCCCCTCCGACGACGCCTTCACCAGAGCGGTCTGCAGCGCGGCCAGCCGCGCCCCGCGGACCGCATCCGAGCGCTGCTCAGCACCCAGGAGCTGCGCGGCCTGGAGCTGGGTGTCGGTGATGTCCACGCACACCACCTGATACGGCGCGCAGATCCCACGGTCGATCGCCTCCGACAGTGTCAGCGTGTAGCAGCGGGCACCGAACGGCCCGTCCGGGTCGTCGTCCATGGACGCCACCAGCTCACCCGGCACACCCTGCCCGGCGTCCTCGTCCAGCTGCCACAGGCGAGGCGTGGCCGTCATGTACAGGCGCCGCAGGGACGGGATCCGCGTGTTGTCGTGGACGACCGCCCACGGCTTGCCCAGCCGCCCGGAAGTCCGGTGCGCCTCATCGACCACGATCAGGCTGGTCCAGCCCACAGAATGATGCAACAGAGCACCGCAATGACAGCCGACACGATCGCCGTGCCTCCCCGCCACACCCACCGAGACGACGAGCAGGGGATGGCGTACCCATTTCACGGCCGCGGTGGCGACGTCGTCCTGGACCCGGCGGACAGAGCCGAATGCGGGAGCGTCGCGCCCGTGGCCTGCCTCCACGCGTTCGGGCCGGGGTTCCTCCAGCGAGCGGCTCAGCGTGCACTCACTCCAGAGGGCGCTGGTGTTGATCTTTTTAGGTGATGTGCGGTTGTGGGTCTGGTGGGTCGTGGGTGCCAGGTGTCCTGATGCGGTTACAGGTGTCTTCTCTGTGTCTCCGCCGGGCCTCTTTTCTCTCCAGTTTGCGGGCTGGCCGTCGCGTTCGCGGTTGTGGGGCTCGGCGGGAGCGCTCGCGCCAAGACGGTTCTGGAGGAACGCGTATGAGTATTCCTGTGGTGTCTCGTTGTCTGCGGCCCGCTGTGTCGCGGCCGCTGGTGGCGACCGCGCTGGCCGCGGCGGCGGTGGCTTTTCCGGCTGCGGTTCCCGCCCACGCTGCTGTTACTCCGGTCGGTTGTGACCCTGATCCGATCGTGGCCGGCACTCTCCTCAAGAGTGCTGTCACGACCGCCGCCCCCGGGGACACCCTCACCCTGACCGCCTACTGCGTCTATCGCTACGACGGCACCAACACGACAGAGGCCACCAGTGCCCTCGTCCTCGCCAAGACCCTCATCATCACGGGCAACCACGCCACGATCCAGCGCGCCCCTACCCTCACCAGCGCTACCCCTTTCCGTATTCTGCGTATCGCTTCCGGGGGGAACCTGACTGTCAGTGATCTCACCGTGATGAACGGCCTCCTCGCAGGCTTCGAGTTCGGGGGTGGCATTCTCGTGCAGAGCGGTGGCAGCCTTACGGCCACCGGCAACCTCACCATCCAGGGCAACAGGGTCACCTTCTCAGGTGGAGGACTCCAGGTGGATTCAGGCGGGGCGGCCGAACTCACCGCCAGCCTCATCAACGGCAACACCGTCAGCTCGATCAGTAGTGGCCTGGGTGGCGGTATTGACAGCCGCGGGAATCTGAAGCTTCACGGGACTGTTGTGTCCTCCAACCGTGCGGGCGAGTACGGAGGCGGCATCAACAAAAATGGCGTCGGCCAGCTCGTCATCGACCAGAACAGCAGCGTCACCAACAACCGCGTCACGGGCTTCGGACCCGACGACGGCGGAGGAGGCGGGATCAACGCCTCGGGGGGAGGGTCGATCACCGACAGTGTTGTCACCAACAACACTGTCACCAATGGGGAAGGCGGTGGTGGCATCATCGTCGCGGGTGGCACGTTCACGGTGACGCGTTCCACGATCGGTGGCAACACTCTCGCCTACAACAACACTCCCCCCGCGACCGGCGCCGGGATCCTGACAGACAGCAACACCAGCAACGTGGTCCTGGACGGCAGTACCGTCACCGGTAACAAGATCGTCGGGGCGCGGGGGAGGGGCGCCGGCCTCGCCGCCACCCGCGGGACGATCACCCTGCAGAACACCAGCGGTGTGACCACCGTCAGCAACAACCTCGCTTCCGGCCAGTACTCGCAGGGCGGCGGCATCTACACTGCGAGCGGTACCACCCTCAACGCCACCGGCGCCACGATCACCGCGAACAAGGCCACGGGTACCGGTTCTCAGGGCGGCGGCATCTTCAACAACGGTGGGACCGTCTCCCTGAACAGCACTACCTCCGTCACCTCCAACAGTGCTGCCACCGCACCCGGAGGTATCTGGACCAGTATCCCCTTCGCGACTACCGCCACTGTTACCGGCAACGTTCCCACCAACTGCGCCGGAAGCCCCGCGACCGTCACCGGCTGCACCGGCTGAACTGGCTCTGCTGGGGCCCGTTTGAGGGGGGCGGGCCCCAGTCTGAAGCGACAGAGGGCGCTGGTGTTGATCTTTTTAGGCCCCCTCGCCCCGCGGAACGCCGCGGTGGTGTGGGTGGCGGGCGGGTGGTCCTCGTTCCAGTCGCATGAGCAGTGGTCCACACAGCAGGCATGTCGCTCCTGGGACCGCTCACTGCTGTTCGCGCTGTGTGACCCGGTGTTTTGGGGGCTAGCGTAGCGGTGAGGCTGCGCTGTTGAGGAAGTAGGGGCGGACCGGATGAACCAGATAGCGGCGGATGCTGCGCGGACATCGCTGGCCGGTGGGGTCATTTCGGTCTCAGAGGGCATTTGATCTAGGCGTATTGCCCTGTATGCCCTAGTAGGTTCCTCGCCGGGTTGGTGTGCTCTCGTCCGTTATGCGCTTGGCGAGGTTGTCGATCGAGGCGATGTGGATCACTGCTTCGGAGCTGGTGGTGAGGGTCTCGTAGTCGCGGGCGAGACGGCGGTGCATCATGATCCAGCCGATACTCCGCTCCACTACCCGGCGCCTTTTCACGACGTGGAAGCCAGGCTTTTTTTGGGTTGCGGTTGACGACTTCAACGTCGATTCCGAGGCGGGCTCCGTGCTCGACGACGGCGTTCTTGAAGCCGGTGTCGACCCAGCTTTTCGTGATGGTCGGGCAGGTCTCTTTCGCCTGATTGAGGAGGCGTATTCCCATGGCGTTCTCGGAGAGGCCGGCGCCGGCGACTGTCACGGCGAGGATGAGGCCGATCGTGTCGGTGGACCGAGTGCCGTGTACTCCCGGGTCTTGCGATGGGGTTGCTCGAAGGAGTCCCAGATCACGAGGTCGGCTGTGGTGGTGATGCGGGTCATGAGAGGCCAGCACCCCCACTCGCCGCATTCACAACCGAGAACGGGTGTCTTCGGCCCCATCGCTTTGGTGGACCGTCCGAGGAAGTGGTCCTGCATCGGGCCGAATCGGAAGAACTGCGGGATCAGACCACCGTAGGCGTCGCCTGCGGGCTGCATCCCGACAGCGATCTCGAAGCTGTCGATCAGCTCGGTGAGTGGTGCCTCATCGATGCGGGGGACGATCACGAGCACGCCGACGTCGCCACGTTGCTGGCAGTCGAACCGGATCTCATTGCTGGGCATCCACTGATTGACTCAGCGAAGCCGTTCCCTCCTCCCGGATAGGTTGAGCTGCGGCTATGCGTGGCATACCGACGTTGATCGCCGTGCCGCAGGGAGTTCGTCGGTCCATTTGAGCAAGCTTGTCTTCGGCGCCAGCCAGGCTGACCCGGAGTCCTTCGACCTCCCCGAGCCAGCCCTCGCGCTCGGCCTCGCCGATGCGGGCAACGAGGTTGTCGCGGATCTCCGCCAACCGGCCGCGCTGGGCCGGGTCCGGCCGGAGGAGCGAGCAACGAGCACAAGCGTGTTCATGAACACAAGGACTTGAAAAGGCGCGAGCGCCGGTGCCGATGGACACCTTGCGCTTCTCGAAGTGTGCAAGGAAAGCGTCCCATTCTTCCTCGGTGGGCGTCCGATACTCATCGCTGGGTCGGGTGGCCCGGCGACGGGCAATGAAGGCGCGGTGGGTCTCGATCGTCTCGGCCGGGTAGATCGCTAATGGTGCATCCGGGTATTGGAACTACCCGAATGCACCCTGCGCCTTTTGGATCACGAGCCCCATTCGCTGCAGTACTCAATGTGGATCTCGCGTGCGTCGCCGAGGATGCCGTCGTTGGAGTGGAGCTCTGTGCAGAAGTACGGGTAGCTCGGGTGGATGGGGACGTAGCCGGGCCCGTTGCGAGCGACGTCGAGGAAGTGCCGGGCGGTCTCCCTGAACACCTTGGCGCTGCCGGTCATGAACAGGGTCTCGGCATGGAGGTGCTGGTGAAACAGGTCCCGGTTCTCTTGGTAGTGCCGTGCCTCGTGGTCGACCACGGCATGGCTTTCGAGTCCTGAGTCGGGCAGCGTCACGGTCCGCGGCCGGCCTGGACCAAGGCGGCTGCGGATCTCTTTCCAGCGTGCCGGCGCAAACTGCAGCGAGTGATGTAGCAGCACGAGATCAAGCTGGCGCGTTGCGTCCTCCGGCAGTCCGCGGGAGGGGGGCTGGTTGCCGCGCATCGGCAGGTGGATGAGCACGCGCGGTGATGTTGCGGCGAGCATCCACAGGCCGCCAAGCCGGCGTGCGGCGTCCTCGTCAAGGTAGGCATCCAGGTGTCGGTCGTGATCGATGAGCACCGCGTGGGGCAGTGGTTGGGTAGGGCGGATGACCTTGAACTCCGTTGCCCCGAGGCGTGCGTGGTGGATGGTGATGGGCAGTCTCATTGATTCTCCGAGACACGTTGGCTGACGTCGGCAGCGTAGGCGGCCCAGTCTCCGGCGGCGGCGCACTGCCATTTTGACGGCGATGGTGATGTCGATGCCGAGGGTGCGGGCGAGGACCGCGGCGGGGAGTTCGGTGGCGAGCTGGAACAGAGCGGTCGAGCGGGCTTCCGCGAGTCGGATGCCGAGTTTGCGGAGCCGTTCGCCCATGGCCCAAGCACTGATCGGGCGGCCAGGCTGGCCTCCAGGGAAGAGCCAGGTGGAGTCTGCCCGGCCGAGGACGGAGCAATAGTCAAGACTTGTGGATCGGCAGTTGCTCAGCTTCGAGTTGATCGGAGCCTGGTGAGTCCCCCGACCGCCGAGAGTTCGTCGTTGAGGGGCTCGGTGGCAGTCGGCGAGGTGATGAGCAGGAGTACCGACACGTCGGGGTGCTCGTCGTTGTAGAGATCGTCTTCCCCGTCGTTGCCGGGAATGGCGTTCGGCTGGACCTGGACGCGGGTCGTGTCGGCGGGGGTGGCCAGGAAGTAGACGCCGAGGTAGTCGCTCTCGCGTTCGGTGAAAGTCACGTCGAGTCGGTCGGCGAGCAGGCCGGCCAACTCCTTGGCCGTGTAGGAGTTCGTGCCGTAGGTGTCGGAGACGGTCATCTGGGCATTCTTCCTCAGGCTGCGTGGCTCTCGGCGCGTTCGACCAGCAGGCCGTTCTCGAACCGGGCCCCGGCCCGGACGAGGGGGACCAGATGGGCCCCGGTGATCGCCCGCCAGCGGGCCTGGGCGGATTCGACGAGCTTGAATACCATGGCCAGGGCCGCGGCCGGGCTGCCGGCGCCTCGGGTGACCTTGGTCCGGAGCTTGACGGTGGAGAAGGTCTACTCGATGGGATTCGTGGTCCGCAGGTGGACCCAGTGCTCGGCCGGGAAGTCGTAGAACGCGAGCAGCTCGTCGCGGTCGTCGGTGATCTTCGCGACGGTCTTGCGCCACTTCGTGCCGTAAGTGCGGGAGAACGCCTTGATCGCCTTCTCGGCGTGGGTCCTGTCCTCTGCGTTGTGGATCTCCTGCATTGCCTTCGTCGCGCCCGGCTGTACAGACCTCGGAAGACAGTTCGTCACTATGTAACGCACCGACTTGGTCTCGGGGACCACGGCGTAGCCGGGGAGCTCCCAGTCCAGCACCAGTTGTCGGGCCGCAGAGTCGTAGGCGGCCGATATCTGACGCGGGAACTCCTCCGGCCACGCGGTCGAGGTGTAGAGGGCGGCGGAGAAGTACTCGACCACCGACTCGGGGTCATGACGCCGCACCCGCTCCGTCAGCTCGACGACGCCGGCGTTGTGCGCCCGCACATCGGCCAGCCGCGCATCCACCCACTGCTGGTATTCCCGCTGATACGACGCCAACTGCCTTTGCCGTTGCGCCTCTGCCGCCTGGGCGGCGTGCCAGTCCCGCTCGAAGCGCGTCCGGGCTTCGGACTGCGCCTGAGCCCGACGGCCGGCAGTCCAACCGGACTGTGTCTGGTACTGATCGGGGTTCGGCATGGGCACGGGCTGCGCCAGCGAGCCCGGAGCGAAGGGCTGGATCTCCTCGGTGCGCAGGAGAGCGGAAGCCCGGAAAGCCGGAGCCCGACAGCCATCGGCGAGAAGCCCCTGCAACGACGCGACCCGAGCGTCCAGTTCCTCCGTGCGGCGAAGCGCCTCCGCCTGCCTGTACTCACGGTGGCTCTGGACAGCCCGCCGCTCGAAGGCACGTGCCTGCTGCGCCTCCTGTCTGCGTCGTCTGGCTTCGGTCTCCACCTGGCGCTGCTGCTGCCTCTGCATCTCAGCCCAGACGCCGACCAGACCAGTAGAGCGGCGACTCATATAGTGCAGGCCCTCCCCAAGGCACGGTGGTTGTCCCCACAACCAGTTGTAGCGGAACGACTCTATCCAGCGACAGTGACAGCGCACATCCAGGAGTCCGGCCACCTCCCGACATTCGGCCGGAGTGCGGGGTCAGCGTCCGGGCAGGCGGGTGGTGACCTCCTGTACGACCCAGCCGTTGCCGTCGGGGTCCGCGAAGGAGACGAACGAGCCGTAGCTCTGCCGCCCCGGGGCCGCTCCGTCGACCCGCGCCTCGGTTCCCGCGTGGTGGAACACCCCGCCGGCGTCGTGGAACACACCGCTCACCGGGATGCCCCGGTCGGTGAGATCGGTCCGCGCCGCCTCGATGTCGTCCACCACGAGCATCATGTCCTGGGCCGATCCCGGCGCGGCGGACGTGATGCCCTTGCCGAAGATGACGGCGGTCGGCGAGCCCGGTGGGGTCATCTGAATCACCCGGAAGTCCTCTCCCGTGGCGAAGTCGGCGTCCTCGCGCCAGCCCAGCCCCTGGTAGAAGGTCTTGGCCCGGTCCACGTCACCGACCGGAATCACCAGAACCTCAAGTCTGTAGTCCACGACCGTCACTCCTTCCGCGCCCTGCGCGCCGTTCGCGTCCACGGGGATGCCGCTCGACACCCTGACCCAAGTGCGGGCGGCCCGACCCGGGTGGCCGTCGGCGCGTCGTCGTGATTCGCCCGACTGGGGCGGTGTGCCGTGCGCGTGGTGCCTTCTGTGCGCCGTCGGAATGGCATTTTTCGTCAATTCAAGGTGTCGCGGTCGCCGTCATTGAGTGCTTGATCGCTGTTTGTGGTGAATTGGCAGCGTTCAAACTGAATCGCACGATCTCGGGAGAATCTCGTATGCCGTTCGTCAGATCCCCTGAGGGATCCCGTCGTATTCCCGCGGGAATGCGTGCAGTCCGATTGTCGCAACGATGTTTGTCCACGGCCTTCGGCACACTGTTGCTTCTGGGGCCGGCAGGCATCGGAGCCGAGCAGTTCCTCATGGGAACGGTCGGCGTCGGATCCGCGCACGCGGCATCCTTCAGGGCGGCGCCGCTGGAGTGCACTGGGGACACCATCTACGCCCTGCAGAACGGGGCCTCCGCGTCTGCCGACGGCACTCTCCTCGCCCTCAACACGCATACCCTGGAAACGGACTCGCCGACGGTGACGGCCACCGTCGTCAGCAAGATTCCGCAGGGCGGCCAGACCAACGCCCTCGGTGTGCTGCCGGAAGGCGCGGGCGCGTACCTGGTGAACAGGACGGGCTCGGCTTCGTCGATCGTGGTGCACGGTTACGACGCGAGTTCGGGAACCTGGACCCAGTACGCGGGGACGACACCCGGCAACGGCGTGGTCGTCGTGGCCGGTGCGGTCGACCCGGCCTCCCGGATCTACTACTACGCCGTTCTGGGCACCGGCACGAGCACCAATCCCGGCAGGGTCACCGTCTACGGCTTCAACACGGTGACCAACCAGGCGATCCCCGGCATCATCGCCACCTTCGACATGCCGCTCACCAGCAGGTTCAGCGCCAACGGCGACATCGCCTTCGACGGCGCCGGCAACCTGTACATCGTGTCGTCCGCCAACAGCTCCAACAACGCCGCGATCGGTGTCGTCCAGGGGCCACTGCCGACCACCGGTTCGCAGACGGGCGTGCAGCTTCAGATGAAGCGGCTCACCACCATCGACAACCCCGAGCAGCGCCAGTACAACGGCATCGCGTTCAACAACGACGGCGCACTGTTCATCCAGTTCAGCGACTCGAGCTCCAGCAACACCTATCTGCAGGCGGTCAACCCCAACACCGGGGCCCTCATCGCCCAGCCGAAGCTGCTGTCCGACACCACGTTCACCTCGGTGGACCTGGGTGCCTGCTCGACCAACCCCTCACTCGTCCTGCAGAAGAACATCGCTGGCCGCTTCGAGGAGACCACGTCGTCCCACGACCAGTTCCACCTGGCCATCGCGGGCGCGGGCGACCAGCCCGGCACCAACACGACCACCACCGGCAACACCACCGGCGTGCAGTCGAACGTGGCCGGACCCGTCGTCGGCGTGGCCAACACCACGTACCAGCTGTCGGAGACCGCGGCCGCCGGGGCCGATCTCGACAACTACACGACGGACTACGCCTGCGTCGACACGGCCAACGGCGACGCCCCGGTCAGCTCGGGAAGCGCTTCGTCGTTCGAGCTGAACTTCCCCCGCACCCAGCCGGGGAGCAACAGCCCCCGCATCGTGTGCACCTTCACCAACACCCCGAAGGCCGCGGCTCCCGCGATCACCCTGCGCAAGTCCGCCTCGCCGAGCGCGGTGACGGCGGCGGGGCAGCAGGTCTCGTACTCGTTCGTGGTGACGAACACCGGCAATGTGACGCTCACGAACGTCGGGGTGGCGGAGACGGCGTTCTCCGGGACCGGTGGCAGCCCCCAGACGTCCTGTCCGGGCTCGTCCCTGGCCCCGGGTGAGTCGATGACCTGCTCGGCGGGTTACACCACGACCCAGGCGGACGTGAACGCGGGACAGATCACCAACACCGCCCGTGCCACGGGTACTCCACCGTCCGGACCGGCGGTCTCGGCGACGGCGAACGAGACGGTGACCGCGCCGGGGCAGCCCAGCCTGTCCCTCGCCAAGACGGTCGTCGGCGACGGCGGTGACTTCCGCGTCGGCGAGCAGCTGACCTACTCGTTCCTGGTCCACAACACCGGCAACGTGACGCTGCACGGGGTGAACGTCGGCGACATCGCGTTCTCCGGCACCGGCCTTCCGCCGGAGATCCACTGCCCGGAAACCGAGTTGGCGCCCAACGCGTCGATGACCTGCACGGGGCTGTACATCGTGACCCAGGCCGACGTCGACTCCGGCCTGATCACCAACACCGCACGCGCCACCGGCACGCCCCCCGCCGGAACCGCGGTCCACTCGAACGACGCCTCCGCCGAGTTCACCCCCCGCAGAAGCCCCGGGATCACCCTGCTGAAGTCGGCGTCCCCGACCGAGGTGACTGCCGCCGGGCAGCAGGTGTCGTACACCTACCTGGTGACGAACACCGGCAATGTGACCCTGTCGGGTCTGGCCGTCGCGGACACCGACTTCACCGGATCCGGGCCTCGGCCCACGGTCTCCTGCCCGGGTACGACGCTCCCCGTCGGCGCGTCGGTCACCTGCACCGCCACCTACACCGTCAGGCAGGCGGACGTCGACCAGGGCTCCATCACCAACGAGGCCCGGGCCACGGCGACGGCCGCGGGCGGCACCCCGGTGAGCGCGACCGACGACGCACAGGTCACGTCACGGCGGGAGCCGGCCGTCGCCCTCGTCAAGACCGCGTCTCCCGAGTCGGTGACGGCGGTGGGGCAGCAGGTCTCGTACTCGTTCGTGGTGACGAACACCGGCAATGTGACGCTCACGAACGTCGGGGTGGCGGAGACGGCGTTCTCCGGGACCGGTGGCAGCCCCCAGACGTCCTGTCCGGGCTCGTCCCTGGCCCCGGGTGAGTCGATGACCTGCTCGGCGGGTTACACCACGACCCAGGCGGACGTGAACGCGGGACAGATCACCAACACCGCCCGTGCCACGGGTACTCCACCGTCCGGACCGGCGGTCTCGGCGACCTCCAGCGAGGCCGTGACGGCGCAGCAGGCGCCGGCCGTCACGCTGGTGAAGACGGTGGTCGGCGACGGCGGTGACTTCCGCGTCGGGGAGCAGCTGACCTACTCGTTCCTGGTCCACAACACCGGCAACGTGACGCTGAGCGAGGTGAACGTCAGCGACATCGAGTTCTCGGGAACCGGCACCGCTCCCGAAATCACCTGCCCGGAAACCGAGTTGGCGCCGGACGAGTCGATGACCTGCATGGCGCTGTACGTCGTGACCCAGGCCGACGTCGACGCGGGCGTGATCACCAACACCGCCCGTGCCACCGGCACACCGCCCAGTGGTACGCCGGTGACCAACCAGTCGTCCAGCGTGTTCACCCCGCGGGTGAACCCGTTGCTCACCCTGCTGAAGACGGCCCTGCCCACCGAGATCACCGCGGCCGGCCAGACGATCTCCTACTCGTACCAGGTGACGAACACCGGCAACGTGACGATGTCTCATGTCGCCGTCACAGAAGTCGCGTTCACCGGATCCGGGCCGGTCCCCGAGGTGTCGTGCCCGGAGACGGTGCTGGCCCCGGGCGAGTCGATGACCTGTACCGCCGAGTACACCGTCACCCAGGCCGACCTCGGCCGTCCGGAGATCGTCGACACCGCCCAGGCCGCCGGTGACCCGCCGTCCGGCGCGACGGTCACCTCGACCTCCACCGCCACGACGACCGTGACCCACGTCCTCGTTCCGGGTATCGCCCTGAAGAAGACCGGCACCCTCGGCAAGCCCCGGGGCGGCGGCGGTGGCGGCGGTGGTGACAAGGAGCAGATCCAGTACACCTTCGAGGTGACCAACACCGGTGAAGTGCCGCTGACCGGCGTACAGGTGACTGAGACCCGGTTCACCGGCACCGGAGGCGCGCCGAGGATCTCCTGCCCGGCCACGACGCTCGCCGTCGGCGCGTCGATGACCTGCACGGCCGTCTACAAGGTCACCAAGGCCGACACCCGCGCGGGCTCGGTGAAGAACACCGCCGAGGCCACCGGCACACCCCCCGCCGGCCCCGCCGTGACGGCCACGTCGAACGCCACCGTGAAGACGTCCAAGCACTCGGGCGGCGACAACTGGTAACCACGTGGGACGGATAGCGACAGCGGAACCGCACGCGGGTCCCGTCCTCACCCAGTGGGTGAGGACGGGACCCGCGCTCGTACCGGGGTGGCGCCCCCTCGAACAGGTCGGATACCGTCGGTAACACCTGGGCGCAGCGGGAGGTGCGGTGAACGGCGGCTACTACGAATCACCCTGGCCGGCGGAGGACGGCGGCCCCACCAGGGGGCAGGCTCCCACCGCGCCGGGGCCGCGAATCGGCCCCGGCGAGCGGCTGGAGGTACTCGCCTGCCGTCCGGCCCGCGGTGCGCAGATGCTCATCCAGCGCGCCCCCGGCCAGTTGTACCTGCTGCGCGGGCTGTTCGGAGCGCGGATCTCCAGCCCGTCCCTGACGGTCGTCGAACGCCTCGACCCACACAGCCTGGAGCCGCTGGCCACCTCGGGGCGGCTGCCGGGCGGCCCTTTCTGGATGGGCGGCATCGGCGCGGTCGCCGACGGAGCGATCGTCGTGGTCGCCGGCCGCCACGCGCACCGACTGGACCCGGAGACCCTGGAAGTCCTCGCGACGCGCGAACTGCCCGCCCCACGGCCGCACAACTCCTTCCTGTCCCTGCCCGACGGCACGCTGGTGCTCAAGGACTTCGACGTCACGGAGGGCGCCGCCGCGACCCTGCGGGCGCTGGATCCGCTCACGCTGAAGGACCGGGACACCCTGGAGCTCGGCGAGCCGGTGATCGCCCGGCTCGCGGCCCGGGGCGACGAGGTGTACGCCGTCGGCTCGCACCGCGTCCACCGGGTGCGCTGGGACTCCGCCTCGGGCAGGCTCACCAGGGACGAGGCGTGGCCGGTGGCCTACCGGGACGCCCCCGGGCAGGGACACGGATGGGATCCCGTGCTCGCCGGCGGGCGCATCTGGTTCCTCGACCAGGGACGCCACCGGTACCGCGGCACCATGCGGGGCGCCGCCCGCGACCGGGGCCCGGTGCACCTGCACGCCATCAGCCTGTCCGACCCGGCCGACCACCGCCGGGCCGAGATCTGTGGTCTGCCGTGGGGCGCGGCCACCAACCCCCCGCTCGTGGACGCGGAGCGCGGGGTGGCGGTCGGCTACGACTCCGCCAACGGAATCCTGACCGCGTTCCACGCACGCCCCGGTGAACCGCTGACCCGCCTGTGGTCACGTCGGCTCAACACCGCGGGCCATCTGCTGCGCTGGACCGACACCGGCGAACTCATGGCCTACGACCAGCGCCAGCGCCCACCCAGAGGCACCCGGTCCGCGGCCCGGTTCCTCGCCGCGACCGGCGACGCCATCGCCCTCACCCTGCGCGTACCCGCACTCTCCGGAGCGCTGGGGCGACTCGCGGGGGAGGACACGGTGCTCCTCGACCTCACCACCGGAACCGAGCTGGGCCGCGCCCGCGTGCCCAGCCTGATGCAGTCCGTGTGCTTCCCCTCACCTGGCTGGGACCGCGACTTCTACTACTGCTCCATGTCCACCGTGGCCCGGGTCGGGATACGGCACGCACAGCCCTGACCACACGTCGGCGGTCCGGTCCGGATGGGCACGCCGGTCGGTCGTGCGGCTGGTTCAGAGATCGTTGGTCACCACTTGCCGCCCTTCGCCGGGACGACCAGGGTGGCGAAGTTGTTGCGGTGGCGGGGGTCGGTGAGCCGGTTGCGTAAGAAGGCCTGGGCCCTGACGGTGCGTGCCGCGTCGTCCTTGGCGTGCTGTTTGTCGTGCAGGGCCGGCTCGCCGCGGAGCACCACGGTCCGGCCGGCCGGGATGTCACCGAGCGTCCACACGCCGTAGGTGATGGCCCGTCCCCGGTTGTCGACCTCGGTTCCGCCCGTGCCGGGGGCGGGTTTCTGCGAGACCACCCGGAGACCCGGGCCGAAGAACGCGCTCGCGCTGACCTGGTGGGCCGCCTCACCCCTCCGGGACGATGAACCCCGACTCGTACGCCGCGATCACGGCCTGGGTGCGGTCACGCGTGCCGGTCTTCGCCAGTACCGCCGCCACATGGCTCTTCGCCGTCGCGTGGCCGACCTCCAGCCGTCGCCCGATCTCCGCGTTCGTCAGCCCCTTGGCCATCAGCCGCAGCACCTCCGCCTCGCGCTCCGTCAGCCGCGCCGCCCACACCGGCGGCCCGGGGGCGTGCCGGGCGTGGGCGGCGGCGAGGCCGCGCAGCGCGGCCGGGTACAGCAGCGAGTCGCTGCGCGCCACCAGCCGCACCGCCGCCACCAGGTCCGGCGCACCCGCCCGTTTGAGCAGGAAGCCCGCGGCACCGGCCCGCAGGGCGTCGTACACGTAGGAGTCGTTCTCGAAGGTCGTCACGACCACGATCCGCGGCGCCGGGTCCATGGTGGCGAGGATCTGCTCGGTGGCGCGGATGCCGTCCGCCTCGGGCATCCGCACGTCCATCAGCACCACATCGGGCCGCAGCCGCCGTACCAGTGACACCGCCTCCGCTCCCGTAGCCGCCTCGCCGACCACTTCCATGTCCGGTTCGGCGGCGAGGATCACCCGCAGCGCGGTGCGGACCATCCGCTCGTCGTCGGCCACGACGACTCGGATCGTGCTCATCGCGCACCGGCCAGCGGGAGCCGTGCGGTCAGCAGCCACACACCGTCACGGGGGCCCGCCTCGGCATGGCCGCCGTGCTGCGCGGCCCGTTCGGAGATCCCGCGCAGTCCACGGCCGCCGCCCGGCCGGACCGGCGGCCGCCGGTCTCGAAGCGGGTTCTCGATGGTGATCCGCAAGGTGCCGTCCTCCCGTGCGATGTGCAGCGACACGGGCCGGCGAACTCCCCGTGGCGGCCCGGTGCCGCCGTGGCCGCCGTGCCGTTGGGCGTTGCTGAGGCCCTCCTGCACGATGCGGTACGCGTCACGCGAGACCCGGTCCGGGACGCGCGTGAGATCGGCGTCGAGTTCGTAGGCGACCGTCAGCCCACAGTGTCCGAGCAGGGGTTCCAAGGACTCCAGGGTGGGTCCGGTGAGGGCGCCGGGCCCGTCGGGGTCGTCGTCCTGGCGGAGCAGTCCCAGCACATCGTCGAGTTCGCCGACCGTACGGCGCGTCGTCTGCTCGATGGCGGCCAGTGCCTCCCGTACGAAGGTCCGGTCATCCGATGCGTCGCTGTCCAGGATCCTGAGCGCGGCTCCTGCCTGAAGGGTCACTGCGCTCAGCGCGTGCCCCACCGAGTCGTGCAACTCGCGGGCCAGCCGGTTGCGCGCGGCCAGCTCCGCCGCGCGCCGCTCGGCCTGCGCCACCCGGTCGGCGGGCGTCGGCCCCAGCAGCGCCGGTGCCAGGCGCGCCAGCAACGCGCCGGCCGCCGCCGCGCAGACGGCCAACGCGAGCAGCATCGCGGCTCCGACGAACGGCGCCAGCGCCATCACCCAGGGCCGGTCGAGCGACGCGGGCACCCGCAGCCACGCACGGATCGTGGCGGACAGCGGCAGCAGCGCCGTGGTCACGGCGAACGGCGGAAGGGCCAGTGACGCCCCGCTGACCAGCCCGCCCACACCGATGTGCAGCGTGAACCAGCCCGCCGTGCGCAGTCTGGCCGCCCGCGAGACCGCCGGGCCGTCCGCGAGGAGCTCCGGCGCCACCCCGCACAACGCCCGGGCGGCGGCCACCGACATGGGCCGGGTCGGCGGGAACAGCGCGGTCGCCGAGGCCGGCGGAAGGGCGACGGCGTACGCCCCGAACTGGGCGGCGAGCGATCCACCGAAGAGGTCGTCCGCCCCGAGCAGCGGTCCCACCACGACCATGCCGAGCAGCCAGTACGGCATCAGAAGGGCGCCGCCCAGGATCAGATGCGCCCATCGCCGCCGCGTCCGCGAGCCGAACAGGGCCCCGAGAACGCGTCTCACGCGCCACGCCGGCGCAGCACGGCGGACGTGCAGACGATCACCAGCAGGCCCACGGTCATGCTGACAGCGTAGGACAGCGTCGCCAACTGCGAAGTACGCGGGCCGTGTTCGGCGCCCGGCAGTACCGCGGCGATCAGCAGCCAGGCACCCCAACAGCCGGCCGCGCCCGAACCCAGCCAGGCCATGCCCAGCGGTAGTCGCACCGGAACGGTGTGACCGCGGCGGAGGACGAGCATCAGTACACCGGCGACCGCGGCGACGGGATACAGGGCGTCGAGTATCTGGAGGGCAGGGAAGTCGGGCCCCCGCCCGGCCGCTTGGGCACCGGTGAGACCGGTCGTCGCGCCGAGCGCCCAGAGTATGTGCAGCACCGCGGGGAACAGTGCGAGCACGGCTGCGGCCACGGCAGTCGCCCTCAGCCAGGCACTGCCGTCGGGCAGGTCCCTGGTCCGGCCCCGCCACAGATGCCCCCAGCGCTCACGGGCGTACCGCACGAACAGCGCTCCGAGTGCGAGACCCTGCACGATGAAACCGGTGTACACGACGCCGAAGACCCATGGGCGCAGGAACTCCCCACCCCCGTCGGCCGCTGGACCTGATTCACCGGTCACGCCCTTGAGGAGGAGCTGGACCGGGAAGCCCACCATGATCGGCAGGAGCAGACCTCCCGCGCCCCACATGGGCACGGCGAGCAGCCAGGACGGTACACGTCTGCCCCATGGCCGGGTGAGCAGCAGGGCCAGGACGATGACGGCACTGTCCATCACCACGGTCACGCTGTTCGCGACGACCATCAGCGCACGATGCCGCAGCAACAGACTTCCCGCGGGTATGCCGACCGGACTTCCCGCGATCCAGGCGGCCTTGAGCCCGAGGTAGGGCAGACAGGAGGCGATGGCGACGGCCCGGAGAACCCCGGCCGCCCGGCGGGGCGGCGCGGGAGAGGCCTCGATCACGGCGGTGAGTGGCATGCGTGTCATGACGACCACCCTCGCGGCCCGCACCTCCAGGACACCTCCTGCCCGAAGACGAACCGCATCCGCCGCGCGGCGGAGGACCAGGTCAGCGGCATCACCGCACAGGTCCCGAAGGCCAGTTCGTGGCCGGCCGGTGTGGAAGGGCTCCGGGCGTCAGGCCGCTCCGGCGTCCGGGGCTGCCGGGAGATGGGTCGACCGTACCTTGAAGAGGCGGGGTTGGACGTTGGTCGCGATCTTCTCGGCCTGGTCCATGTGGACGCGAGCCTCGGGGTTGGCGAGCATCGCGTGGTAGTGCTCCTCCGTCTCCCACTGCGCGTAGTTGATCACGCGTTCGCCGTCGAGGGAGGCATGGAAGTTGGCGCGGACGAAGCCGGGTTGGCGCTTCATCGTCTCCTCCGTGGCGCGGACGAGCAGCTCGAGCAGCTCGTCCTGCCGGTCGGGGGACACCGTGAAGACGTTGATCAGTGTGGCCACGGGGCGGGTCGTGTCGACCTGGACGGTAACAGTCATGGATTTATTGGTCCCCTTACCGGTGGCGGTGCTGTCGCATGCGGCCGCTCATTCCCCCGATCGGAGGCCGGTCGCAGGTGCTCGGCGGCCGACGGGGCGGCAACTGGCCATTATCGGAAGCTGGGTTGCCATGCCCAGCGGTCGCTCTCAGGTGTCCGCCGGTCTGTGGCCGCGTCGTTGGCCGACCGGAGACGCTGCGGACGGTCACCGGCAACTGGTAGAGGGCTCAACTCCCTTGGGGCAGCTGCTGAAGAGGTGGTCCAGAGTGGTCCTGGAGGAGGACGGCGGCCAGCGGGCGGGCGGGATGCCGGGGCCCGAGGAAGACCGCGACGCCGTGGCCGTCGGGGGACGGGTGGGTGGCCTGGGTCCAGCCCTGGCGACGGTAGAAGGCCATGGCCCGGGACGACCGGAGGGAGGTGAGGAGCCAGGTCCGGCCGTCGGGCGCGTCCTTGGTCACCGACTCCAGCAGTCCGGCGGCTGTTCCGGTGCCGCGGAAGGAGGGGCGTATCGCGAGCTCATCGATCTCGCGTGCGCCGCACAGCCGGTCCATGGTGCGGCTCCGGCCGAGTCCGGCAGCGGCCTGCGGGTAGCACCGGTCGGTCGGGAAGGGGGTGGGGGTGGTCCAGGCGGTGGCGAAGCCCGCGATGCCGCGACCGTCGAAGGCGAGCGCGGCGGTGAAGCCGGGACGCCCCGCGTTGAACGGGAGTCGCGCGACGAACGCGTCCACCCGGTCCTCGGCCTCGTTCCAGGGCGGCGCGCAGCGCGTAGACGGAGCGGAGGGCCGTGCTGTGGGCGAGCACGGAGTCGTGCGTGACGACACGGATGTCCATCAGGCCGCCACGACACCTTCCTGCGTTTAATGAGTTGTTGCTAGTAGTGTGCAATAAGCCCGGTCGGGTGTGAACCCCGACTCGGCCGGAACGGTGATCGCCCAGGCGACACTCTTGCTGCTAGCTTGCAGCTGCACATAGTTCGCAATAATGTCGGAGGATGTTGGACATGGCGCCTTACACGCTCCCGGAGCTCCCGTACGACTACTCGGCGCTCGCCCCCGTGATCAGCCCGGAGATCATCGAGCTGCACCACGACAAGCACCACGCGGCGTACGTGAAGGGCGCCAACGACACGGTCGAGCAGCTCGCGGAGGCGCGGGACAAGGAATCGTGGGGTTCGATCAACGGCCTGGAGAAGAACCTGGCCTTCCACCTTTCCGGGCACATCCTGCACAGCATCTACTGGCAGAACATGACCGGCCCCAAGGACGGTGGCGGTGAGCCGCTGGCCCAGGACGGCGTCGGCGACCTGGCGGACGCGATCACCGAGTCCTTCGGTTCGTTCGCCGGTTTCAAGGGTCAGCTGACCAAGGCCGCGGCCACCACCCAGGGTTCGGGCTGGGGCGTCCTCGCCTACGAGCCGCTGAGCGGCCGGCTGATCGTCGAGCAGGTCTACGACCACCAGGGCAACGTCGGCCAGGGCTCCACCCCGATCCTGGTCTTCGACGCCTGGGAGCACGCCTTCTACCTCCAGTACAAGAACCAGAAGGTCGACTTCATCGACGCGATGTGGGCCGTCGTCAACTGGCAGGACGTGGCCAGGCGCTACGCCGCCGCGAAGGAGCGGGGCGACAGCCTGCTGCTCCGCCCCTGACGGCTCGGGTGCACAGATGTCCTGCCCGTGATCGTCTTCTCACCCTTCACCGGCAGGCGCACAACGAAGGGCTCCCGTCGGCGACCTGCCGGCGGGAGCCCTTCCGTCGGACCTGGTGGTCTCCGGATGTTCGCGGGACGCTTGCCCCAGTCCCCGGCAAGCGCCGCGCCGTCGAACGGCAGGTCCTACGCGTACATCAGCAACTTCGTCAGCAACTCCGTTTCCGTCTTCGACACCACCGATCCGAGCGCCGCGGTGCCGGGCAGCCCGATCTCCGTGGGCAGCGGCCCGATCGGTCTGGCTGTCTCGCCGCGTGGTGGCGAGCTCTACGTCGCCATCAACAGCACCGACTCGGTGGCGATCATCGACACCGCCACCAACACCGTCAGCGGCAGCATCGGCGTCGGCGACCACCCGGTCGGTGTGACGTTCACCCCCAACGGCCGCAAGGCCTACGTCAGCAACCAGGGTGACGACACGTTGTCCGTGATCGACGTCGCCACGGGCACCGTCACCGAGACCGTGGCACTCGGCCAGACCCCCGGTGAGATGATGGGCATCACCCCCGACGGTTCCCGGGCCTTCGTGGCGAACCAGTCGGCGAACACCACCTCGGTGATCCGGACCTCCGACGACACTGTTCTGCAGACCGTCGCGACCGGCCAGCAGCCGACGGAGGTGGCGATCGGTACCGTGCAGAGGGATGACGACAGCTGCGGCTGCGGACGGTGACATCCCGCTGACGTCGACCGGCAGGCGCCCGGTCCGGTGAAAGGGAAGTGATCGATGGTCGGTCCGCGACTGCCCGAGACCGCTCGGCTGCTCGGTATGAGCAGGCACCCGGAAGGGGGCTGGTACAAGGAGACCTGGCGCAGCGACACCACGGTGCATCCGGAGGGCTACCCGGGCAGCCGCCCCGTCTGCACGGCCATCTACTTCCTTCTGCTCCCCGGTGAGGAGTCCCGCTGGCACACGGTGCGATCGCCGGAGCTGTGGCTGTGGCACAGCGGCAGTCCGCTGCGTCTCCGGCTGGGAGGGACCAGGGAGGAGCCGAGCGCGAGCCCCTCGACAGTGGTCCTGGGCCCTGATGTCGCGAACGGACAGCACCCGCAGGCTCTCGTCCCGGCGGGGTGCTGGCAGTCCGCCGAACCGGCGGGCGACGACGAGGTGTTGGTGAGCTGCGTGGTTTCGCCGGGGTTTCACTTCGACGACTTCCACCTGCTGTCGACTGACGGCTGACCGGCTCCCGACCCGCGGGGGGGGGGCCCCGGGGGGGGGGGCCCCCCCGGGGGGGGGGGGGGGGCCCGCCCCGGGACACCCCGGGGGGGTGGGGCGGGGGTTACACCCCCCCCAACCAACCCCCCACCCCAAACACCCCGGCGCCCCCCCGG
>NZ_JBIVBC010000014.1:27791-125274 GCF_044745865.1 Streptomyces sp. NPDC086787
TTCCTGGCCCCGCCCTCCCCCGTGGGGCGGCGGGCGGGCGCCCGCCCCCCCCCCGGGGGGGGGCCCCCCCCCGGGGGGGCCCCCACCGCGGGTCGGGAGCCGGCGATCACCGGTGACGTGTCGTCAGGGGGTGGGCGGGGGACTTGCCTTGCAGGTCGCGTCGGCCGTGGGGAGCTGCCCGGTCAGCAGGTAGTGGTCGCCGTAGGCGTCCATGCAGGCGTTTGTGTCGAACAGGTACTGGCCGTGGTTGCCGCCGGCCGCGACGACCAGACGGGAGCCGGACAGCGCCTGGTGCATCCGCTGTGCGCCGACGAGCGGCGTCGCCGGGTCGTCGTGCGACTGGAGCAGCAGGACCGGTGGGACCTTCACCGATCCGATCTTCACCGGCGGGGCCGTGGGTGCCTTCCAGAAGGCGCAGGGCGCGTTGATCCAGGTGTTCATCCAGGCGAACAGCGGTGCCTTCTTCGCCGCGGCGGTGGTGTCGTCGTGCCAGGTCTGCCAGTTCCGCGGCCAGGCGTCGTCCACGCAGTTGTAGGCGAGCCGGGCGGGGTCGACGGCGCCGGCCGCCAGCTGCTTGGAGGCGCCGACCAGGGAGGAGGGGTCGCCCTTGCGGTAGTCGGCGACCGTACTCGCCAGGTCCGGCCAGGACAGGTCGGTGTAGAGGGCCGAGGCCAGCAGGTCGTCGAGTTCCGTCGCGCCCGCCTGTCCGCTCGCGGGGGCGGTGCGCAACTTGGCCCGGACCGCCGTCCAGGTCGCCGACACCTTGGCCTCGGTGCTGCCCAGGTGGTAGGTGCGGTCGTTGAGAGCGGCCCAGGCGAAGAACTGACGGGTGCGCTGTTCGAGTGCCGGGTTCTGCTCGTAGGTGGCGGCGTAGTCGCCGACGGCCGGGTCCATCACGCCGTCGAGGATCATCCGGCCGGTGCGGGAGGGGAACAGCGTGGCGTAGGTCGCTCCCAGCCTGCTGCCGTAGGAGTAGCCCAGGTAGTCCAGCTTGGACTGGCCGAGCGCTTCGCGGACGCGGTCCATGTCGCGGGCGGCGTTCGCGGTGGAGACGGAGTCGAGCAGGGCGCCGGAAGCCGTGGCGCACCGCTCAGCGATGCCCCGGGCGATCGATGCCCGGGCCTGCTCGGCGTGGGCGTCGGCGGGTGTGTAGTCCGGAGCCGGGTGTTTGACGAGCTTGTTGGCGTCGCCGCAGGAGACCGGGGAACTCGCGCCGACTCCCCGGGGATCGAAGCTGACAACGTTGTACTTCGCGGCGACCTCGGGAGACATCGAGGCCCAGACCGGCTGCGCGGCCTCGACGCCCGACTGCCCGGGGCCGCCCGGGTTGACCACCAGGGTCCGTTCGGCGTCCCGGTCACCCACCTGCGACAAGGTGAGGGTGATCTGAGGGCCGGTCGGCTTCGCATAGTCCAGCGGAACCTTGATCGTGCTGCAGTAGGTGCCACGCGGCGCCTGTGACCCGGCCGGACAGGCGCCCCATGTCAGTGCCGATGTGCCTTTCGGGGCCGCCGTGGCGGTCACCGGGGCGGCGAGCCCGGTCAGGCCCAGGGCTGTGGCCACCGAGAGGGTGAGGAGCCGCCTGGTCGAGGTCACTTGGGTTCCGCCTTCCGGAAGGTGCTCGGGACTGGTGCGGCGTGCGGGACCTCGTGTCACGGTCGCCCGGTGCCGCTGAAGTGGAGGATGGCAACGGGCGGTGTTCGGTTGCCGGGCGGCACGCCCGACTTCACCGACTTGAGGCGGAGTCCATGAGCGCTGGGAGCACGGTCGGCGCTCCAAAGCGGACCGAGACACCGGGGGAGTAGAGCACGCTGACCGGCGGGTCCGTCATGGGTGGCAGCCCGGCGGCCGTGACCAGGTCGTCGTCCAGATGCAGCAGCTGGGCGCGGTGCAGCGGCCACGGCGCGTGCTCGTTGGGCAAGTGCGCCGTACGGCCGTGCCACGACACATGCAGACCCCAGCGAGCGGTCAGAAACTGCTCCAGCGGGGTCGGTTCGGCGATCGGCTCTCCGATCCGCACGACGGCCCGGCTCGCCGCGGCCCGGTTCGCCGGGCCCCGCCGACGGCAGGTGTAGGTGATCGTGTCCTCCTCGCGCCGAAGCCGCATAGCCGACCACAGATACGGCAGTCGCACGCCGAGCCGGCCGACCAGCGCCGGTATCAGCCGGGCCGCGTCCAGGGACCGGAACACGACGCCGCGCCGGCCCTGCCCGTCCACCGAGTAGAGACGCACGTTCGTCTCGCAGAACGTGCCCAGATACGGCAGACCCGGTCCGGGTCCCAGGCCGACGCCGCGCATCAGGAACGGGACCAGGCCGACGTAGGTCACCCCGTCGAGGGTGTCGGGGCGGGTGCCGGCCGGAAGCAGCGGCGCCACCTGCTCCGGGTCCACCGGCCAGTGCAGGAAGGACAGTTCGTGCCACCCCTGGACCAGCGTGGCCCGACGTACGGGACGGGGAGTGGACGTGGTGATCGGCTCGGTCTTCATGACGCGGTTTTCTAGCACAGGCATTCGAGACAGGTTGTCCCCGGCCCGTCGCGGGCCGCCGTCCTCCCACCGGTCGACGGGGCGGGTCCGGCGTTCCCGTTGGGTCGTGGCCGCGGCCGGTCAGGACCCGCCCTCCGTCCGGTGCGTGCAGCCGACCCAGCCCGTCCAGGACATCCTCGACGACGAGAACCTCGTCGACTACGGCCTGGACTCCGTCCGGCTGATGGCCCTGGTCGGCCGCCGGCGCAGTGCCCACGGCATCGACGTGTCCGCCAGGGACCTGGCCGAGCGACCGGCCGTCGAGGAGTGGGCCGCCCTGCTGGGGGCCACCGGCTGAGGCTCGCTCACGGCCCGGGCTCCGGCGGACGGCGTGTGGCCCGGGCGGCTCCGGGACGGGCGATTCAGGAACGGGTGAGGACGACCTTGCCGACCGCCTTGAGGCGCCCCTCCTCGTAGTCACGCAGCACTTCGATGGCCTCCTCCATCGGGAAGGTCGCGCCGACGTTGGTGACCAGCCGCTTCCCGCGGACGGCCTCGACGGCCCGGTCGAGGCCGTCGGTGTCGGCTATCGCGAACGCCGGCTTGGCCCGCCGATTCGTCGTGAGGGTCCACAGATGTCGCAGACTCGGTGTCATCGTGCGGAAGCAGCCGTCCGGGGCGAGCACGGCCTCGACGTCGCCGTACATGTACCGGTCCGACAGGTCGATGATGGTGTCGTAGCGCCCGCGGCGCGCGGCCAGGGACTGTGTCCGGTAGTCGAGGACCTCTTCCAGACCGAACGACTGGAGCGCGTCGGCCGCGCCCCCGCCGGCGACGGCCGTCACGAGTGAGCCCGCGTCGCGGGCGAACTGGACTGCGTAGAGCCCGATTCCGCCGCCGGCGCCGAGGACCGCGACGCGGTGGTCCTGCCGACCACGGCGTGGTGTCAGATACTTGGCGGCCACCTTCGCGCCCGTGGCAGCACCCATCGGCAGGGTGCTCGCCTCGGCGAAGTCCAGGCCGTCGGGGATGCGGCGGACCTGGTCCGCCTTGATCTTGACGAGATCCGCGAAGCCCCGGAAGCGCGGTGCGGACAGGCCCATCACCGCATCGCCGGGTGCGACCGTCGAGACACCCGGGCCGAGGGAGCGCACCACGCCGGCGAAGTCGAGTCCCATGCCCCTCGGGGAGGGCTCGAACATGTTGGCCACGCCCAGCTCGCCGGTGCGCATCTTGATGTCGGTCGGGTTGACCGACGCGGCCCTGACCTCGACGACGATCTCCTTCGGCCCCGGCGTCGGCTCGTCGGCCTCGGCCCATTCGAGCACTTCCGGCCCGCCGCGACGCCGGTACTGCAGTCGCTTCATGTCGTTGATTCCTCTCTTTGGGCTGCTGCCGGGGCAGGGGCAGATGCCCGCCACCTGAATCATGCAGAGCGTATGATTACAGGTCCTGTATATCATACGCCACGTATGATTCTTCAGGTGCGCGCGTATGATCACCGCATGTCGAACCACCGGCGCCGCCCGACCATGAGCAACCCACGGGTTCAGCGCACCCGCGCCCGGGTGCTGGCGGTCGCCCGTGATCTTCTGCCCGAGCTCGGCCCCGCCGGGCTGACCTACGCCGTGCTCGCCGAACGCGCCGACGTCACCCGGCAGACCCTCTACCGGCACTGGCCCACCCGGGCGAACCTGCTGTCGGACCTGCTGCTGGAAGGCCCCGACGTGGGCTACCCCGAGCCCGGCGACGACGTGCGCACGGTCGCCACGGAATGGCTCGTCAGCCTGCGCGCGGGCCTCGGCGACCGGCGCACCCGCGCCGCCGTCCACGCCGTCATCGCGCAGACCGACCACGACCCCGACAGCGCACAGGCGCTCACGCGGATCGTCGAGAACCGGCACGCGGCCTTCAACACCCTGCTGGAACCCTCCGGTCGGCAGATCACCGCCGACGAGTACTCGCTGCTGACCTCACCCGTGCTCTTCCGCCTCCTCGTCGAGGGGTACGAAGTCACCGACCACTTCATCGAAGCCGTCGTCACCCAATGGCTCGGCAGGCCGGATTGACGCCGGCAGGGCGGGGCGTGAGTTCCGTCCCGGCCCACGCGGTTGGTGACCGGCTGAGGAGGCCGTCGTGCACGCCACGGTCGTCAACATCGAACCCAGGTGCGGCATACCGCCATCAAAGCCGCCGTTCCGGCCTGCATGGGACTGTCATGCGGTCAGCCCACACCCGGCCACCCCGACGACTCCGGGTCCGGACCGTCAAGGGTCGCCTCACGAGGAGCGGTTGGCCCACGCCGGCCGGGCCGTCCTCGCCGAGGTGAAAGCAATGGAGCGGCTTCCTCCGTTCATCCCAATTTCTGCTTATGCTTCACCACTGTGTTCGACTCCCGGTACGTCAAGACCTTCTACGAGGTGGTGAGGACAGGTTCGTTCTCAGCCGCCGCCCGCTCACTGGGCTACACCCAGCCTGCTGTCAGCCAGCAGATGAAAGCCCTGGAACGGGACGTCGGAACCCCGCTGTTCACTCGTGTCGGCAGGGGGATCCGGCTCACCGAGGCGGGTGAGGCGCTGCGACGGCACTCGGCCTCCATCCTGGACAGCCTCACCGCCGCCCAGGAACAGATAGACGCCATCTCCAGACTGCGGTCCGGACGGGTGCGGGTCTGTGCCTTCCCGAGCGCCGGGGCCACCCTGCTGCCCAAGGCGATGGCCCGGGTCGCCGCCGAACACCCCGGTATCAGGGTCGAGTTGCTGGAGAGCGAGCCGCCCGAGTCCTTGCAGCTCGTGGCGCGGGGCAACTGTGACATCACCCTCGCCTTCAGTTATCCGGGGCAGCACACGGAGGTCCCCGAAGAGCTGGAGGAGATCCCGCTCATGGAGGATCCACTGACCGTGCTGCTCCCCACGGGGCATCCGCTGGCCAGGCGTCGAGGGGTGCGGCTGGCGGATCTCGCGCACGAACGATGGATCGCGGGTTGTGTGCGCTGCCGCACGAACTTCCTGCACGCCTGCGCGGAAGAAGGCTTCACCCCCGACATCGCCTGCACCACCGACGACAACCTGGTGATGCAGAGCCTCGTCGCGGCCGGCGTGGGCATCGCCATGGTGCCCGCTCTGGTGCTGTCGTTCCTCTGCCACAAGAATGTCACCGGCCGGATCGTGGAACCCCACACCCGCCGCCGGATCTACGCGTACGCTCTCCGTGACCACCTGCGCATCCCCGCGACGGCCCTGGTGCTCGACCGGCTCAGCGAGGTCGCCGCGTCGAAGTCCGGCTGCTGAGAACCGGGCCGAGCGGCCCGTCGGCCGGCCCGGCACCGTCCTTCCCATAAGCGGACGTTGGGGCCCCGCAAAACAATCGTCCTTGGACGTGTGGCCTTCCGGCCACGGACGCTGCGTGCATGACCCCTCCGAACACGGCAACGACCACCGCGCCCCGCACCACGGCCCGGCTGCGGGCCCTGGTGACCGAGATCCGCGCGACCGTGAACCGGGGGCTGCCACCGGGCCCCACCGCGGACCTCGTGGCGGACCGGCTCGGCCCGCACCTCGGCACCCTCGACCTCCTCACCCCCGAGCACTGCGAGGGCGACCCCGACTGCTACCGCCAGCACCTGCTGCACGCGGAGCCGGACGGGAGCTTCTCGGTCGTGGCCCTGGTCTGGCTGCCCGGACAGGTCACCCCGATCCACGACCATGTGTCCTGGTGTGTGACGGGCGTTCACCAGGGCGAGGAGCATGAACGACGCTACGCGCTGGTTCCGGACGGCAGCGCGGCCAGGCTGGTCGCCACCCAGGACGTGGTGAACCCGGTCGGCGCGGTCGCCGCGTTCGCCCCGCCCGGCGACATCCACCTCGTGCGCAACGGCGGTACGGACACGGCGCTGTCCATCCATGTCTACGGCGCGGACGTCTCCCGCCTCGGCAGCAGTGTCCGGCGCGTCTACCAGCTTCCGGCCAACCGGTAATGGCACTCGCCGGATCACGTACGAGCGGGCCGCGCGCGACCGGCGTCCGCGCGAGCGGAGTGCCGGGGCGCCGCCGGATCGCCGGGGCGATCGGTGCCGTTGGAACGGGCGCCGGGCCCGGACTCGCGCTGGCCGCGGCGGGCGTGGGCATCGCGTGGCTGACGCACCGGGCCGTGCCCGATGTGCCGATGCTGACCGCGGCCGTCGTTCTGGGTGTGGCCGCGGCGCACACCCCATGGCTGCGCACACGGGTCCGGGGAGTCTGTCGTCCCGGGCTTGGGCTGGCGGCAAAGCGACTCATGAGGGCCGGAATCGTGCTGCTCGGCCTGAAGCTGAGCATGGCGGACGTCCTGGGTATGGGCTGGGCGACGGTCGTCATGGTCGTCGCGGTGGTGGCCGCGACCTTCCTGGGCACCTGGTGGCTGGGCCGTCGGCTCGGACTGCCCGGCGGCCAGCCGTTGTTGATCGCCACCGGCTACGCCATCTGCGGCGCCTCGGCGATCGGCGCGGTGAGCGCGGTGCAGGACAGCGAGGAGGACGACGTCGTCACCTCGGTGGCCGTCGTGACACTCTGCGGAACGCTCGCCATCGCCGTACTGCCCCTGCTCCAGGGGCCGCTCGGCCTGGCGGACGCCGAATTCGGCCGCTGGGTGGGGGCGAGCGTCCACGACGTCGGCCAGGTGGTGGCCACCGCCCAGACCGCCGGCGGCCCGGCACTTGGTGAGGCCGTGCTGGTGAAACTCATGCGGGTGGCACTGCTGGCCCCGCTGGTCGCCGCCATGGCGATCACCGCCCGCCGCCGTGGCAACACCGCTCCGGGAGCGAGCCGCCCGCCGCTGGTGCCGCTGTTCCTCGTGGGCTTCCTGGCCGCGGTGACGCTGCGCACGACGGGCGTGCTGCCCGACTCCCTGCTGGGGGCGGCCGGTGTCGTGCAGGAACTCCTGCTCGCGACGGCCCTGTTCGGCCTGGGCAGCGCCGTGCACCTGCCGTCGTTGACCAGGACCGGAGGCAAGGTGGCCGCGCTCGGACTGGGTGCCTGGATCCTGATCGCCGCCGTGTCCTACGTGGGTGTGCTGCTGACCGGCTGAGGCCGCGGCACCGGGAAAGTGGTCCGTGCGGGCGTCCGCGAACCAGGACGATTGCCCGTTCGGGCCCGCCCGTTGCCCGTCGGTTCCCCATCGGCTGCCCGCTTGGACAAAGCCGATGATCTCTGGCCGATTTCATGTGGGAGGGCTGATACATTGCGCTTGATTTTGTCTCATTCAGACCCCCCACGCCTGAAAGCCCTGAACTCCCCATGAACGAAATAGCTGTCGAGACATCCGAGAACACCTTCCTTCCGGGTGGTCGGCGTCGGCATCGCAAGGCCAGACAGCAGGGCACGGGAACCGGCCTGCGCCGGGCTCTCGTCCTCGCCATCGCGGCACCCATGACCACCGCCGCGCTGGCGGGCACGTCCGCCTTCGCCGCGGACAACGCTGTCGCGAAGACGGCCAAGGCCGACGGCCTGGACGCCGACGACCAGAAGATGGCCGCGAACCTGGAGACCCGCGTACTCGACCAGCGGCTCGGCTCGAACGTGAGCGGCGTGGTCCTCGACGCGGGCTCGGACGCCACGATCTGGGGCCACAACGCCTCCACCGCGCTGATGCCGGCCTCCAACGCCAAGCTGGCCACGTCGACCGCCGCCCTGACCGTGCTCGGCCCGGACCACCGGTTCACCACGAAGGTCGTCTACGGCCACGGCACGCTGACCCTCATCGGCGGCGGTGACCGCACCCTGACCAGCGCCGACCTCGCCGAGTTGGCGAAGACCGCGGTCGCCGGACTCAAGGCCGCGGGTCTGACCACCGTGAAGGTCCACGTCGACGACAGCCTGTTCCCCGAGCCGACCCTGGCCGACGGCTGGAACGACGGCTACTACCCCGACACCGTCGCCCCGGTCCGCGCGCTGGTCGTCGACCAGCACGGCGTCCAGGACACCTCCATCGACGCCGGACAGGTCTTCGCGAAGCAACTCGCCGCGCAGGGCGTCAAGGTCACCGGCGACGTCACCCGTGCCGTAGCGAGCCCGAAGGACGTGCCGGTGGCCCGGCACAAGTCGGGGCCGCTGTCGGCCATCGTCCAGACGATGCTCCAGCACAGTGACAACAACATCGCCGAGACCCTGCTGCGGATGACCGCCCTGGGCGCCGGCCGCCCGGCCACCTTCGAGGGCGGCACCGAGGTCCTGCGGCACGTCCTGAGCGGGGTGTACGGAGTCTCGCTCGACAACTTCGTGCTCCACGACGGCAGCGGCCTGTCCCGCAACGACCGCGTCCCGGCCGCCACCCTCGCGCAGATCCTCGAACTGCTGACACAGCCCCGCTACGCGCCCACCCTCGGCTCCATCCTCAAGGGCCTGCCCGTCTCCGGCGACGCCGGCGGCACGCTCAGCCCGGCGTACGGACGCTTCGACGGCGAGCACTCCAAGTGCGCCGTGGGCAAGGTGCACGCGAAGACCGGCACCCTCACCGGCGCCATCGCGCTGAGCGGCCTGACCCAGGGCAAGGACGGCAAGTGGAAGGTGTTCTCCTTCATCGAGAACGGCGCCACTGCTGACCAGAACGCCACCAAGGACGCCATGGACGACCTGGCCGCCACCGTCAACGGCTGCTACGCGTAGGTCTGTTGCCCCCGGTTCACCCTCGCCGCGGCGGGGGTGAACCACGTGACGGGCGTACTGCCACGGCACGACCGACCACCTCCAGGGAGTATCGGGCCCTGATTCCGGGCAAGCGGGAGTCGATCCGGGTTGGAGGTGGTCGGGCATGCGCGCACCATGCGCCCCACGCGCAGTGAAGAACACGAGGAGGGGCGCCGCCCGCGGTGCCCCCCGGATGCGACCGCCCGCCGTCTGGTGGCCGGCGCTGCGGCGCACACCGGTCTCGCTGTGGAACGACGACATCTCGGACTACGCGGCCGCACTGACGTACTACGCGATCCTCGCCGTGCTTCCCGCCCTGCTGGTCGCGGTCCTGGCGTTCGGGCTGATCAGCCCCGGCACGGCCGAGGAGTTCGTCACCCAGGTGACCGCGTACGCCCCCGCCGACTCCGCCGCGGATCTGCATTCCGTCCTGTCCCGTGTGCTCGGCGCGGACCGGGGCGCGTGGCCGCTGTTGGTGACCGGGACCGTCAGCGCACTGTGGTCCGCCTCCAGCTACCTGGCCGTCTTCCGCCGTGCCCTGCACAGCATGTACCGGGTCGAGGACCGGCGTTCGCCCTGGCGCAAGGCACACCGCATCCTGCTCACCGCCCTCGTGCTGCTCACCCTGCTCCTGGCCGGCTCCTCCGCCCTGCTGCTGACCGGTCCGCTGGCCCACGCGGCGGGCCGGGTGCTGGGTCTGGACGCCACCGCGGCCTGGGGCTGGAGTCTGCTCCGCTGGCCTCTGCTGCTGTGCCTGGTGATCCTGCTGGTCGTGGTCGTCTTCCACACCGGCCCGGCTCCGGCACGCCGACGCGATCACAGCCTGCCCGGCGGCATCCTGGCCACAGCACTCTGGCTGGCCGTCTCCACGGGCTTCTTCCTGTACACCTCCACCCTGGGCACGTACAGCAGGCTCTACGGCTCCCTGGCCGGAGCCGTGGTCTTCCTCGTCTGGCTCTGGCTGTCCAACCTCGCGCTCCTCGCCGGCGCGCAGTTCACCGCGGAACTCGGCAAGGACCGCGCAGCCGGTGAGAGGGTCGGGGAGGCTTCCGCGGCGTAGCGGCCGACCCACCGCTCGGAGAGTCCGGCCGTGCGGAGGAGCCTGCCTGCGGCGTTACGCCTGCGGTTCGCGAGCGGCGGAGACCGGCCGGGCGACCCGCTCCCGTGACCGCCCGAACCCCGGGACGGCCAGCAGCCCGAAGCCGATTACTGCCGCGATGAGATGACCGAGGGTGGTGAAGTCCGGCAGCGGCCCGGTCCATATGACACCGCCGAAGGGCCATGCGATCACGAAGGCCGCCCAGGGCAGCCGGCCCCGGCGAGGCAGGGCGAGCGTGCCGACCGCGAGCACGGTCTGGGCGCCGTAACTGATCCCGAAGTCCGGGGCGTGCCGTACAGCCTCCGGATACCAGCCCTGCCGCAGTGCGACGACGATGACGACAGCGGTGAGCAGGGTGGCCGCGACATGCCCGCCGAGGAACACAGCGACGGCGCGGCGCCTTCCCAACCGGTACTCCACCCAGGCCAGGAAGCAGCAGACCCCGAGGCCCAGAGTGATCAGGGTCCCGACGAAGTCGACCGAGGACACATCCGTGAGCGTGCCGTCGAAGAACAGCACACTGCCGAGCAGCGCGGCCACCGGATGGCTCCGCAGGTTGTCCAGGTTGGTGCTGACGTAGCGCAGCACGTCGGCCGCGCGCTCCGCGGAGAGCCCGTACCGCACCCAGGCGTGGCTGATCAGGAGCAGGCAGACATAGGCGAGAGTCAGCGGTGCACGGCGCGGGTACGCGCGGGCGGCGCGGAGCAGTCCGCTCAAGGGGCCCGACAGGGACTGGTTGTTCATGCTCAGAGATTGTCCTGCCCGAGCCGAGGGCCGGAACCGGCGGGGTATCGACTGCCGACCCGGGACCGGCCGGAACCTCACATGCGTCCCGCCGCGCCGGGCCGCTCCACATAGGACGCGAGGTGGGCCAGCGAGGACGCGATCCCGGCCTCGTGCACCGCCTGATCGATGCCGGCCGGCACGTCCGTGGCGGTGACGGTCACTTCGGTCCCGTCCCCGACGGCTTCGAGATGCCAGGTCATCGTCATGGTGCCCGTGTAGGACGGGTCTTCGGCCTCGAACACCGCGTGCTGCACCACGCGCTTCGCCGGATCCAGTGCGGTGAACTCGATGTCGACCACGTCCGTCACGTCCGACGTCTTGCCGGGGCCGCCGGTGGGGTCGAGGTGGGTGAGGGTCATGCGGAATCCGCCACCGGGCCGCGGATCCCACCGTTCGATCCGCCCACGCATGCCGTCCGGCGGCAGCCACGCCTCAAGGGACTCCCGGTCGAGAAGAGCACGGTAGACGACTGCCGGCGGAGCGCCCATCGTCCTGCTGCCGCGGTCGGTCCTGGTCATCGTGCGATTCTTGCACCGTTCCACGAACATCACCCTGATGCCGGGGGCGTGTCAGGGGTTCGTCCAGGCCTCCGGGCCCTCGGTCAACGCGGACACCTTGGCGGGCAGTCGGGCGAATGCGACGTCGGCGAGCGACACACCGTCGAGAATCTCGCGCACGTTGGACCGCAGTGCGATCCACAGGGGGAGCAGCGACTCGGCCGGACCGGTGTAGGACAGCTCCGGTGGGCGGACCCCGCGCACCGAGACCAGCGGCCCGTCCACCACGCGGATGACATCGGCGATGCTGATGGACTCGGCGGGCCTGGCGAGCCGGTAGCCGCCACTGCCGCCGCGCCGGCTGACGACGAGACCGCCTCTGCGCATGTCGTTCAGAATGCTTTCGAGGAACTTGTGCGGGATGTCCTGGGCGGCGGCGATGGCTTCGGCCTTCAGCGGCCCGTCACTCCCCGACACGGCGAGCTGCAGCGCGGCACGCACCGCGTAGTCCGCCCTTGCTGAGATCCGCATGAGCCCAGTATCCCGTACCGTCCGGCTCGACAGCCGCTCCGGGCGGCCCGTCGGGCGGGGGCAGGTGGTCCCGCCCGACGGCCCGCGGGGTTTCAGGCCACGGCAGGGGTGTAGTGGGAGGCGTCGTCACCCTCGATGACACGGCTGAGGGTGCCGTCGACACCGACGGGCACGTCACCCGCGACGGTCACCCGGTGCAGCAGACGTGCGAGGTCGCCGTAGTCGTCGGGGGCGTAGTGCTGGGTGATGCGGTTGTCGAACAGGACGAGGTCACCCGGCGTCCAGGCCACGCGCACGATGTTCTCGGGCCGGGTGACGTACGACTGGAAGATACGGAGTAGGTCGCGCGAGTCGGAGGGGCCGAGGCCGACGATGCTCTGGGCGAAGCCCCCGATGAACAGCCCGCGCTCCCCGGTCTCGGGGTGGACGCGGACGACGGGGTGCGCCGTCCGGTACTTCCGGGACACGAACCGCCTGCGATGCTCCGCGGCCTTCTCGTTCTTCGGGGCGGCGTAGTCGTAGTCGTTGGTGTGCACGGCCCACAGCTTGTCCGCCAGCTCGCGCAACGGCGCGGGCAGATCACGGTAGGCGGCGGCCGAGTTGGCGATGAGGGTGTTGCCGCCGTAGGGAGGGACCACGATGCTGCGCAGCGTGGACGCCTTCGGGGGTGTCCGCACGAAGGTGACGTCCGTGTGCCAGTGGTTGGCGCGGATGCCCTCGTCGCCATCGACGGGCAGGATCTCGGACTGGCCCTCGACGGAGGGCACGGTGGGGTGCGCGGTGGTGAGCCCGCCGAAGTGGGAGGCGAAGCGGAGCTGGTCCGCGTCGTCGAGCCGCTGGTCGCGGAAGACGAGCGCCTTGTGCTCCAGGAGCGCGGAGTTGATCTCGGTCACGACTGCCGGGTCGAGTTCGGTGGAGAGGTCCACACCGAGGATCTCGGCGCCGATACGGCCGCCGATCCTACGGATGTCGAAGACGGTGCTGGTGGTCATGTGCGACTGTCCTTTCGAGAGGTGACCAGTGAGGTGTGCGGACCGCCTACGCCGACAGGCCCTGGCCGACGGGCGTCGCGGCCAGGCGGTTGGCGGGGCGGGCCAGGCCGTAGTGTTCGCGCAGGGTGCGGCCGCTGTACTCGGTGCGGAACAGGCCGCGTCGCTGGAGGATCGGTACGACGTGGTCGACGAAGTCCTCCAGGCCGTCCGGAAGATGGGGCGGCATGATGTTGAAACCGTCGGCGGCGCCCTGGGTGAACCACTCCTCGAGCTGGTCGGCTATCTGCTCGGGGGTGCCGGCGAAGACGCGGTGGCCGCGTCCGGCGCCGAGGCGGGCGATCAGCTCGCGCAGGGTGAGACCGTCGCGACGGGCAAGTTCGGCGACGAGTGTGAAGCGGCTCTTGTTGCCGTTGATGTCCCGCTCTTCGGGCAGGTCGGGCAGCGGGCCGTCCAGCGGCAGTCCGGTCAGGTCGGTACCGAGCATTCCGGAGAGTTGGGCGAGCCCGTATTCGGGAACCTGCAGATCCGTCAGTTCCTGTTCGAGTGCACGGGCTTCGGCCTCGGTAGAGCCGATGACGGGGGCGATGCCGGGAAGGATCAGCAACTGTTCCTCGGTGCGGCCGTACCGAGGCAGCCTCGACTTGAGGTCCTTGTAGAAGGACTGGCCGTCGGCGAGGGTCTGCTGGGCGGTGAACACGGCCTCGGCGTACTGGGCGGCGAACTCCTTGCCGTCCTCCGACGAACCGGCCTGCACGAGCAGCGGGTATCCCTGAGGGGTGCGCGGTACGTTCAGGGGGCCCTGGACCCCGAAGTGCTCGCCACGGTGGTTGATCTCCCGCACCTTGTCGGTGTCGGCGTAGACGCCGCGTTCCCGGTCGAGCAGGATCGCGTCGTCCTCCCAGCTGTCCCACAGTTTCGTGGCGACCTCGACGAACTCCCTGGCCCGCTCGTAGCGGAGCCCGTGCTCCAGGTGCTCGTCCTGCCCGAAGTTGCGGGCCTCGTTCACGGTGCCGGAGGTGACGATGTTCCACCCCGCCCGGCCACCGCTGATGTGGTCCAGGGAAGCGAACTTGCGGGCGGTGTGGAAGGGCTCGTTGAAGGTGGTGGAGACGGTGGCGATCAGGCCGACGTGCTCCGTGACCGCCGCCAGGGCCGACAACAGCGTCAGGGGTTCGAAGCCGCCGAGCGCGTTGTGCCGGACCTTGCCCCACAGGGCGAGGCCGTCGGCGAGGAAGACCGAGTCCAGCAGGCCGCGTTCGGCGGTCTGCGCGAGCTGCTGGAAGTAGCGCAGATCGGTGACGCGTTCGGGCTGGGTACGGGGGTGTCGCCAGGCGGCGTCGTGGTGGCCGGCGTTCATCAGGAAGGCGTTGAGATGCAAACGGCGGAAGGGGGCCGTGGTCATGGCGTACCTCGGATCGGGGAATCGGGGAGTCGGGGGAGAGGGTGGAGGTTGGGGGAGAGGGTGGGAGGAACGGGGGAGAGCGGGGCGGAGGAGGGCAGGGGACGAACAGGGCTCTCTCAGCCGCCGGCGGGCACCCGCCAGGAGCTGAGCCGCTGCTCCACGGTCACCAGGAGCTGGTTGAAGACCATGCCGATGACGGAGATCGTGACGATGCCCGCGTACATCTGCGGGATCGCGAAGTTGTACTGCGAGGCGTTGATCAGGTAGCCGAGGCCCGCCTTGGCGCCGATCATCTCGGCCGCGACCAGGACCAGAATGGACGCCGCCCCGGCCAGCCGGACGCCGGTGAAGATCACCGGGACCGAGGACGGCAGGATCACCTTCTGGAAGAGCCGGAGCGCGGACAGATCCATCGACCTCGCCAGCTTCAGCAGGGTCGGGTCGACGTTGCGGACCGCGCTGATGGTGTTGAGCAGGATCGGCCAGGTGCACGCGTACACCACGATGGAGATCTTCGAGGTCTCGCCGATGCCCAGCAGCAGCACGAACACCGGCAGCAGGGCCAGGGCCGCGGTGTTGCGGAAGACCTCCAGCAGCGGTCCGAGGAGGTCGGCGACCGGCCGGTACCAGCCGATCAGCAGGCCGAGCGGGACGGCGACGGCCACGGAGAGACCGAATCCGCTGAAGGAGCGCACCAGGCTGGCGCTTGCGTTGTCGGCGAGTTGGCCATCGGTCGCCAGTCCCCACCAGGCGTCGGCGACCTCACTGAAGGGCGGCAGGAAGGTCCGGTCGACCAGGCCGAGCCGCGGCGCGGTCTCCCAGAGCAGCAGCAGTGCCACGATCGCCGCGGACTTGATCGCGCCCTTGGCCAGCAGGTACGGCAGCCGGCGGACCGCCCGGCGGAACCGGGACGGCCGGGAGGCGACCGGGCGGACCGGCGACGCCGAAGCACCGGCCGGGGCGGACGGGACGGCCGCGGCGGGGGGAGCGGCCGGGGCGGGGGGAGCGGCCGGGGCGGGTTGGACGGCGCTCACGGAGCCCGGTGCGGTGGGCTTGTCGGTGGCCGTGCCGGTGACGGGACTCATACGGAAGCCTCCTCCTTCTCCAACTGCTGGGCCCTGGCCACCTCGTCGTGCAGCAGCGACCAGATCTCGTGCCGGTGGCGCGCGAACTCGGGACTGGACCGGAGGTCGTCGGTCGCCGTACGGGAGTCGAAGGCGACCGGCACGATCTGCTTGATGCGGCCCGGCCTCGACGTCATGACAGCGACGCGCTGTCCCAGGTAGACGGCCTCGTCGATGCCGTGCGTGATGAAGACGACGGTCTTGCCCGTGCGCTGCCAGATACGCAGCAGTTCGTCCTGCAGCGACTCCCGCGTCTGGGCGTCCAGCGCCGCGAACGGCTCGTCCATCAGGAGCACGTCAGGGTCGTAGGCGAGGGATCGGGCGATCGCCACGCGCTGCCGCATGCCGCCCGACAGCTCATGCGGATGACGGTTCTCGAAACCGGACAGGCCGACCAGGTCCAGGAACTCCCTGGCACGTGAAGCCCGTTGACGCCTGGGGACGCCGGTGGCCTCCAGACCGAACTCGACGTTGCCCTGGGCGGTGCGCCACGGAAGCAGCGCGTACTGCTGGAACACGACGCCTCGGTCCAGGCCCGGGCCCGTGATGGGCTCGCCGTCCAACAGGATCTGCCCGTCGGTGGGCTGGGCGAGCCCGCCGAGCAGATCCAGCAGCGTCGACTTGCCGCAACCACTGGGACCGACCAGGACGACGAACTCGCCGGCCGCTATCTCCAGATCGATGCGGTCCAGGGCGGTGAACCGGGCGCTCTGCCGGTCCCGCCTCGCTGCTCGGCCCTTGACGTCGAAGTCCTTGCGCACCTGTTTGAGGGCGATCTTGGGCGTGGTGGTTTCGGGCATGGGTCAGCTCCCGCTCGTCGAGGAGGTCTTCGAGGAACTCGTCGAGGAAGTCGGCGAATGGCTGGTCGAAGGGCCCGCCGACTGGCTCGTCGCGGAGGAGGCGGCCGCGTTGAACTCGTTCGTGTAGAGGTCGGCCGCCTCGACCTGCCCCTTCTTGATGTCGCCGCGCTCGACCAACCAGTCGATCCACAGCCGCAGTTCCTTGTCGTTGATCCGGCCGGCCGTCTCGGCGACTCCGAAGGACCGCCAGTACTTCAGCGGTGCGGTGTCCTCGTTGCGGCCGCGCTTCTTCACGATGTCCGTCATCCGGGCGACGACTTCTTCGCGCGGAGTGGAACGGGCCCACTCGATGGCTCTTCCGACGCCGGTGACGAAGACCCGGGCCGTGTCGGGGTTCTGCTTCAGGAAGCGGTCGGTCATGACGTAGGTGCCGGCGCTGAACGCGCCGAGCAGTTGGTAGTCGGTGAAGAGCGGCCGGACTCCACCGGCCGCCAGTGCCTTGTCGCGCAGGATTCCACCGAGCACGGCCACGTCTATCTGCTTCTGACGCAGCGCCTGCTCGGTGTTGACGGGCGGCACCACGAGAGGCTCGGCCTTCCCGATCTCCCCCTGCGACAGACCGCCGCGCTGCAGATAGATGTCGAGCATCGCTTCGGAATGGGCTCCGAGGGTGTTCATGCCGACCTTCTTGCCGATCAGGTCCTCGGCCGAATGGATCGCGCTGTCCTCGCGGACGTAGAAGCCGTTGTAGGCGTACTTGTCGGAGCCGTAGTAGCTGATGACCGCCTTGACGGGGGCCCCGTTGGCCGCCAGTTTGACGACCGCGCCGTTGAACGCGCCACCGAAGTCGACCTGGTCCGTGGCCGCGGACTGGATGTCCTGGGGACCGCTGATGGTGTTGCCGACCCACTTCAGCTTCACATCGTTCAGGTGGCCGAGGTCCTCGGCGAGTTCCGGCAGGGTGACCTGGCCCGCCCAGCCCTGGTACCGGAGGGTCTTGGTCCCGCCCTTGCCGGAAGAGGCTCCGTTCGCGGTCGTGCCGCAGCTCACGGCCACTGCCGAAAGACCGAGCAGAGAGAGGAAGTGACGTCGGGTCGATGCCGTCGTGGCCATGGGAGGTTCCTGTTCGAGATCGGTGGAGCGGCTGGAGTGCGTACTGCCATCCCGGGTCCGCCGGCGCCGACGGGACGGTGCGGCGCATGGCGATGCACATCAGCGCACGGAAATCGCGGAATGACGGGAGCGGAATGACGGGAAATCAACTGCGCCGGAATGGGAAACGGGGAGTGGGGAGCCCGAAGCCCGCGGAGAAAAGGGACTCGGCGCAGCGGCCGGCTGTCAATGGGAGCGCGGGAGAGCTGTGCCTGTCAGCGGGTGCGGCGACCGGCGGCACAGATGGCGCTGGCCTGACGTCGCAGGTCGACGTGCAGGCGCGCGGCGAGGTTCTCGGACTTGCTCACAGCCACGAGGCTTGCAGCGAATTCAGGTCAAGTCAATGTCGCATCAGTTCACGTCTCATATCCTGAGTCGTTCGACATACGCGTGAAGTATGGCGTTCACAATCGACCGAACGACGGGCACGGTGAATTCGCCCGTGCCGGTCGGGCCGTCGTGGTCAGGCAGGCAGGACGAACGGAGGGTGTGCGCCGTTGAGGAAGTAGTCCCCGATGTCGCGGAGCCGATGGGACACGGGCTCGTACAGGGTGTGCGTCCGGGCGTTGCGCCAGAAGCGGTCGAACCCCAGCCGCGAGGAAGCCGCATGGGCACCGACGACGTCGAGGGCGTGGGTGGTGGACTCCTGTACGGCCCGGGAGGCGGCCGCTTCGGCCATGGACACGAGGATCGCGATGTCCACGTACTCGTCGTAGGTGAGGTCCTCACCGCGTGCCAGCCCACCGTGCACGGCCTCCAGAGCCTGACCGGCGAGCGCGGACGCGGAGCGGGTGAGGACCGTGAGTTCCCCGTGGACGGTCAGCACCTGCGGGTCCTGGGCGGAGCCCACCGGCCTGGCCGGGTGCGAGGGGAAGTGGCCCACCCGGCTGTACTCCCTGGCTTCGGCGAGTACCCCCTCGGCCATGCCGAGACGGAGCTGGGCGGAGAGGAGCCGCCCGACCGGTGACACCAGAGCTGCCAGGGGGGACAGGATGTCCTCGTCCGCGGACAGGGAACCGAGTATGTCGTCGTCGGCGACCGGTACGGAGTCGAACTCCAGGCTCCCGCCGGCCGCGAGCCGCTGGCCGAAGGTGTCGATGTCGCCGTCGGTCCTCACGCCGGGCCGGGCGGGATCGACGACGACGGCGAGTGGTTCCCCGGTGTCGGCCCGCACGGCCCGCACGGCGAGGCGGTCGGCGACCAGAACCCCGGTGGAGCAGCTCTGCCGACCGTCCAGCACATGGCCGCCGCCCCTCCTGGTCAGCGTGAGTGGGGACTCCTGACGGGCCAGACCACCGCCCCAGCACCACTGCTCCGCCGCACACCGCCGTTCGAGCCGAGCGGCGCGGGAGGGCTCGGTGAGGAACCCGGTGCTCCAACACAGGAAGTAGTGGGAGGCGAGCAGTTGGCCGATCGCGCCGTCGGCCCTGGCGATCTCCCGGACCACCGCGTAGGCCGTGGGCCAGTCGCTGCCGCCTCCCCCGGACCCGGCCGGCACAAGAAGCGTCAGCAGCGCCGCCTCGCGCAGGCGGTTGAGTTCGTCGAACGGGACCTTGCCTGCCTGTTCCCGGGCCACAGCGTCCGTGGCCAGGTCGTCCGCCGTCTCGCGGGCCACGCGCAGCCAGTGCGAACGGCCGGGCACGGTCGGTTCGGACTCCGAAGCGGGACCGGACGGTGCGGTGGCAATGCCCATGGCTGTGGTCTCCTCAAGGTCGACAACAAGATGTGATGCCGGGGCTCTCCTGTGTGCCGCACACCGACCAAGTCGTAGCTGTGCGTGAGACATGTCCTTCATCCTGCGTATCCCGCTGGGAGCCGTCAACGCTTCCCCAGTAAATCACTAGGAAATACCGGGACCGAGCCGATCGTCCGGCATCCGGGCCTCGGTTGACGAGTCGCGAGATGTACTGCTCAACTGACCGCATGAACGCCGAGCAGCGCCTGGTCACCCGTGACCACATCGACTTCGGTCGAGTGTGGTCCGCCGCGTGTTGCCTCTGAAGCGGCAGCGGACTGCCTGACCGCTCCCTCCCCTTCCCGCTCACCCCGTCGGGCCCTGCTTCGGCCACCGCCCGTGTCGCGTGCCTGACTGCCGAGCAGTTTGACGGTCCGTCATCCGCCATGCAGGTCGCGAAGCATGCGATCGAGAACGGCATGTGTCCCAAGTCGCCGTAGCGCCGGAACCTGCCGGGCGAAGCCGTGGCGTACGCGAAGCCCCAAGGGCGTGACCCGCCCCGCGACGCGCGGCCCGTACGGATTGCCCTCCCTCTGCCTCCCTCCTCCTTCCCTCACCAGTCCCAAGTCTCCCGTTCCCGAAGGGTCCGCCATGGCCACCGTCCTGTCCGTCTCCGGAAGTCCCTCCGCCACCTCCCGCACCGCCCGCCTGCTGCGCCACCTGGACACCCGGCTCACGGCCCAGGGGCACGAGGTGATCCCGCTGGACGTCCGCACGATCCCGGCCGAGGCGCTGCTCGGTGCCGACTTCCTGCACCCGGCGATCGTCGAGGCGACCGCGCTGTTCGACCGCGCCGACGGGGTCGTGATCGGCACTCCCGTGTACAAGGCCGCCTACTCGGGACTGCTGAAGGCGTTGCTCGACCTGCTGCCGCAGCACGGTCTGACCGGGAAGACGGTCCTTCCGCTGGCGACCGGCGGGACCACGGCACACGTCCTGGCGATCGACTACGCCCTGCGCCCGGTGCTCAGTTCCATGGGAGCCGCGCACATCGTCCAGGGCTGGTTCACGCTGGACAAGGACATCGCGGTGGGCGGTGACGGCACACTGACCCTCGCCCCGGATCCGGCCGCAGCTCTCGCCCAGGTCGTCGACCGGTTCTCCGAAGCCCTCTCCACCCGCACGGCCCCGCTGGCGGCAGCCCTGTGAGGACCCCGGCCGTCGCCGCCGACGGCAGGCGAACGGTGTGAGCACCGGCGGTCGACCGTGCCCAGAAGTCCGGCCTGACATGCGAAGTTCGCTCGGTTGCCGCGACCGGTAGATTGGGCGGACTTTCGGCCTGCCCCGGCTCGGCCTCACCGGCATCGGCGTCGCCGCCAGCAGCGTATACCTGCTGTCCTTCCTCGCCCTGTACGCCTCCGCGCGTCAAGGCACCGACCTCGCACCCCTGTTGAGCCTGGCGTTCCGGCGCGCCGACGCCCCCACCGTCCGCCGTCTGCTGGGCCTGGGAGCGCCCATCGCGGCCACCTACGGATCCGAGGCCGGCTTCTTCTTCGTCACCGCGCTGTTCGCCGGCAGCTTCGGCACCGTGGCGCTCGCCGCCCACACCGCCGTCAACCAACTCGTCTACATCGTCTTCCAGGTCGCTGTCGGCCTCTCCCACGCGGCCTCCATCAACGTCAGCCGCGAACTCGCCCTCGGCGACCACACCGCCGCCCGCCGTATCAAGAACACCGCCCTCGCCTGTGGAGCCGCCGTCACCACGCTCGTCGGCATCTTCTATCCCGCCGCACCCCACCTGGTCCTGCGGCCCTACTTCGACGCCGGATCCGAGGCCGATCAGCAGGGCCTGCGGATCGCCACCGGCCTGCTCGTCATCGTCGCCGTCCTGCAGTTCTTCGGCTGCGCGCAGAACATCGGCGTCCGGACTCCTCCGCGGCCTCGACGACACCAGGAGCGGCTTCCGCATCGCCCTCATCGGCTACGGGGCCGTCGGCCTTCCCGCCTCCTGGCTGCTCTCCCACCCCCTCGGCGGCGACACCCGGGGGCTGTGGCTCGGGCTGCTGATCGGTCTCGCCACCACCGCCGTCCTCCTCCTTCGCCGCTACGGCCGAGCCCTGGACGCTTGAGCCGCCACCGCACCCGCCGCTCCCGTACCCGGCGTCTGACCGGCCGCGCCGGGAACGGGCGCGACGCCCCGGAGGACTGGAGCACGTCCCCCATGCGCGCCAGAGTGGTGTCGACGGCGCCGCGTTCCTTCAGCCACGACCGGCGTCGGGCCGCTCCTGCACCGGTGCGAGTCATACGCGAGGCTGCCCCAAGTCGACGGCACCACGGCCTCGTCAGTCGGAGGGGTGCTCGCCCTGTGCGATCTCGACGCCGCGGTGCAGCCAGACGGCGCCGGCGAGGGATGACACACCGGATGCGGTGCACAGCAGGGTCATCGCCATCAGGGTCGGAGCCATGCGCCGCGCGGGAGCCTGGGTGAGCAGGGCTCTGACCCGCGCAGGCACGGGGCCGGTCGTCACCCCGGCCGCGAGGGTCGGCCCGCCCGGCCCGGTTCGGCCGGGAGGCCGGGAGGACACGGCGAGGGCGGCACGCCCGACGGCCCGCGCGGTCAGCCGCCGATCTCCGCACGTGAGGGCGGCGGCCTCGTCCGCCGCGCGCTCCGCGGCGAAGGAGACGATCGCGATGACGCCGGCCAACGCCGGATGGCACCAGCCGGCGAGCCGGGCGACCGCCAGGAACAGATGGTGGCGGGCGGTCAGGTGCGCGCGCTCGTGCCCGAGCAGCGCCTCGCGTTCCCGTGGGTCCAGTGCCCGGAGCATCCCCGCGGTCACCACGATCCGGCCCCCGGTCCGCAGGCCACCCGGGAGCGCGAACGCGTCAGGCCGGTCGTCGTCGAGCACACACATGCCCCCGTCCTGCGGCAGTCCCGCCACCTGCCTGTGGGCCGCGCGCAGCCGCCCCACCTCCGCCGCGGCGCCACGCGTCCCGACGATCACGGTCCCGGCGAGCGCGCCGGCCGCCAGCGCCGAGGCGCCGATGGCGACCAGGGCCGGTCCCGCGTCGAGCGGTTGGAGCAGGTGAGCCATCCCGGCGAGCGTGGGCAGGCGCAGTGCGAGCGGAAGCAGAAGAGTGCCCAGACAGGCGACCACCCCAAGGGCCAGCGCGGCGGCGGCGACGGTGATCGCGCACAGGGCGATGTCCGGGCGTACCCGCTCGGCGGTCCCTCGTGCCAGTGGCGGCAACGCCCAGGGCAGCAGCAGGGGGATCAGGAGGAGGGCGATCATGCGTGGTCGTCCTTCAGCAGGCGGCGCAGCTCGGCCTCGTCGTCGGGACTGAGTCCCTCGACGAACCGGGCGAGCACGAGGCTGCGGTCGCCTCCGCCCTGGTCGAGTTCGCGGTGCATGCGTCGGGCGGTCAGCCCGTGTGAGTCCTGTGCGGCGAAGTAGACGAACCCGCGGCTGCCGGGCCGGCGGCCCACCAGCCCCTTCTCGCACAGGCGCCCCAGCAGCGTCGCCACTGTGGTGCGCGCCAGATCCTGGGACAGGGCCGCTCTGACCTGGGCCGCCGATTGCGGTGCGTCGGCCGCCCACAGTGCCGCGAGCACGCCGGCCTCCAACTCGCCGGCGGCTCTGCGCTGACCCTCGGTGTCCGTCACGGAACCGCCTCCACCCGCGAGCCGTCTGCGATCGCGCAGATCGACTACTTCCTTGTAGACATTATAGGCGCTCGCTCGCGGCGTGCGATCGTCTACTCTTCTGTAGACTGTCTACATTCTTGTAGTCGCCATGACGGTTGCTCACTCACTCCAGGTCGTGCGATGGAAAAGGTTCCGTTCTCATGACGACACCGCTGCCGCAGGGGGGAACGGATGATCCTGGCCTTCGACGGTTCCTCCATCGACGGGTCCGTGTACGAGTCGGTGGTGCACCGCGCCGAGCATGTGCCCGCATGGCTCGACGACACGGTCACCGCCTGGTCGACGTTCGGTCTCGTGGCCTTCGCCGTCCTCATGTCCGTCTGCTGGTGGCGGGCCCGGCGGACCGATGCCGCAGCGGCGGTGAACGCACTCGCCGTCCCGGTCGTGGCGGTCCTGGCATACGGCGTGGACATGGCCCTGAAGTCGGTCGTGCGCGAGGACCGGCCCTGCCAGAGCCTGCGTGTTCGGACGCTGGAGGCGTGTCCGGCGCCCGGGGACTGGTCCTTTCCCAGCAATCACATGGCGATCGCGACCGCGTCCGCCGCGGCGCTGGTGTTCGTCACGCGGCGAGTGGGCGCGATCGCGGCTGTCGCAGCTCTGCTGATGGGAGTCTCCCGGGTGTGGGTCGGCGCGCACTACCCGCACGACGTACTGGCCGGAGCCGTGGTCGGCGTAGTGGTGGCGACCGGCGCGATGCTCGTCGTGCGACGGCATGCGCGGGCCCTGGCGAGGTGGCTCACGCGGCGGCGCCTGACTTCACTTCTGTCGGCCGCATGAACCGCCGTGATGTCGCTGAGCTCGCCGGGAGCCTCAGCCTCGGCGCATGGGCCGCGTTCGGCGTCCTGGCCGCGGTCGCGGCCGGTGGCGGAGGCGCGCCCCTGGAACTGGACCAGGACCTTCTCGCCTGGTCGGTCGGGCACCGGCCGGAGTGGCTGCAGGCGGTGGCCCGGGCGGTCACCCGCACGGGTTCCGGTGTCGTTCCGTACTCGCTCGCCGTGCTGGCCGGTCTCGTGGCAGGGCGGACATCGCGGCAGCGGTTGACCGCTGCCGCGCTCTGCCTGGCCTGCCTGGCAGCGGGCCAGGCCGTCCGGTACGGAGTGATGGAGCTGGCGCACCGGCCCCGGCCGCCGCACGCGGACTGGGCGACACCCGCCGGCGGCTGGGCGTTTCCCTCGGGGCACAGCACCACGGGCGCCCTCACCGCCGGCCTGCTGATCGTCGCGGTGTCCGTGCGGGCTCCGCGCGGGGCCGCCCCGCTGCGGCTGCTCATCGGCTGCTGGGGTGCGGCGGTCGGGCTGACCCGGATCTGGCTCGGGGTGCACTGGCTCACCGATGTCGTGGGCGGCTGGCTGTTCGCGGCCGGCTGGCTGGGAGCCTGGCTGTGGGGCGCGGCCCGGTGGCTGCCCGACCCCTTCGTCGGCGGTATGCGGCCCGCCCCGGACACCGAGGAGGGATCATGCGGCCGAAGATCCTGATCGTCGAGGACGACCACGCGCTGCGGGACGTGCTGCGCCACGCCCTGTCCGACGACTTCGACCCCGTCCCGGCCGCCGACGGTGCCACGGCGCTGCGGCTGGCCACGGCCGACATCGCGGCAGCCGTCGTGGACATCGGGCTGCCCGACGCGGACGGACGGGACGTGTGCCAGGCCATGCGGGCCAACGGGTTCCCGGCGCCCGTCATCTTCCTGACCGCCCGGCACCGGATCTCCGACCGGTTGTCCGGCTTCTCCGCGGGCGGTGACGACTACCTGCCCAAGCCGTTCCACCTCGCCGAGTTGGCCGCTCGCCTGAAAGCTGTGCTGAAGAGGTCGGTTCCCCGGCCCGTGGCCTCCCACGCCGACCTGGAGCTGGACGCAGTGAACCACTGCCTGACCGCCGACGGCGGCACACGAGTCGATCTGTCCCCGACGGAGTTCCGGCTGCTGGCCACGCTCGTCGCGGCGGACGGAACCATGGTGCGCCGGCTCGACCTCCTCCGGTCCGGCTGGCCCGAGGGGGCCTACGTCAGTGACAACACCCTGGACCAGTACCTGACACGGTTGCGCCGCAAGCTGCGCGACGCGGGCAGCAGCCTGACGATCACCACCGCGCGCGGGGTCGGGCATCGTCTGTCATGACGGGCCTCCCGCGTCGCTGCGTCCCCCGCACACTGCGCGGGCGGCTCTCCCTGGTGGCGCTGACCGCCGCCGCGCTGCTGATGACGATCCTGACCGTCGTGTTCAACCTCGCAGTGGACCGGCATCTGCGGCACCAGGCCGACGCGGAGCTGCGCAACCGGGCGGAGGCCGTCGCCGCCACCGTGGACACCGGCGGCACCCGGGCGCGCGTCCTCGAAACCGTCAACGACGAGTTGCTGGACGCCAACGTATGGATCCACGCCGACGGACGAATGACGGAGAAGCCGCCGTCGGCCTCACCGGACAGCCCGCTGTCCCTGGCCGCCGCCCGACTGGCCGACGGCGGACGGCGGGCATGCGTGACCTCCGCCGGCGATCATCCGGTGCGACTGTGTGCGCTGCCGGTGCCGGGCCGCCATGCCGCGACGGTCGTCACGGCGCTGAGTCTGGACCCCTACCGAAGCTCCGCCGGCACCCTGCTGATGGGGTCGCTCGTCCTGGACGGCGTGATGCTGGTCTGCACGTACGTCCTCACACGCCTTTCGGTCGGCCGGGCGCTGCGCCCGGTGCAGACCATGACCACTCAGGCCGCCCGGTGGAGTGCGGTGGGCTCCGAGGACCGCTTCGGCACCGAGCGGCACCCGGTGGAACTCGCCGGACTCGGATCCTCGTTGGACGCACTGCTGGACCGGATACGGACGGTGCTGCGGTACGAGCAGCAGCTGACCGGCGAGCTGTCCCACGAGCTGCGCACCCCGCTCACCCGGATCATCGTCGAACTCGACTGGTGGCGGGCCCGACCACGTACCGCCGAGGAGACCCTGGCCACTCACGAGGTGGTGGCCGAGGCGGCCCGGTCGATGCGCACCATCTGCGACACGCTCCTCGACGACGCCCGGGACCGTGCCCGGGAGCGGACGGCCGTGCCCGGCACCACCGACATCGTGCCGGTCCTGAACCGCGTGCTCCAGCAGCACAGACCGCCGGAGCACGTCGAGGTCCTGCTGGCGGCCGAGGACCCGGTGCTGCACGCGGCAGCCGCTCCCGCTCTCCTCGAACGCATCCTCAGCCCGTTGCTGGCCAATGCCGTCCGCTACGCACGGTCGCAGGTGACGGTCTCGGCGCGGCGCACCGCCGACGCCGTTCGCATCGACGTCGTCGACGACGGCCCGGGCGTACCGGTCGGGTTCGTCGCCGAGCTGTTCACTCCCGGACGGCGCGCCGACAGCGCCGACGGACATGACGGCGCGGGTCTGGGGCTGGCTCTCGCGAGACGGCTGGCCCGCTCCGCCGGCGGCGACGTGTCGTTCGAGCCCGGGCCGGTTCACGGGGCCCGGTTCATCGTCGGCCTGCGTGCTCGCTGACCGGTCCCTGCCCGGCGGCCCGGGCGGCGCGGTCCCTGCGCTCCCGCCGGTGGGCGTGGGCCATCAGGCCGAAGAGGACCGCGAGGAGGACCGCGGAGGAGCCCGTTGTGCCCAGGTCGAGACCGCCCTTGGCGACCGGCTTGGTGAGGAGGTCTCCCGCTGTGGCACCGAGCGGTCGGGTGAGGACGAACGCGATCCAGAACAGCGCGACGTTCGGTACAACGGCGACCTTCATCAACGCGACCAGTACCAGGAGCAGTCCGAACACGAGCAGCGCGGCGCCCGCGTAGCCGAGTCCGGAACTGTCCGAGAGGAAGTCCCCCATGGACGTGCCGAGCGTGTTGGACACCAGGATCGCGGACCAGAACAGGGCCTCACCGCGGAAGGTGACGATGTCGCGGATCTGGAACGTCAGCCCGCTCATCCTCCAGAAGAGGAAGATGGCCAGCAGGACCGAGATGAGGATCGCCGCTCCGGCGGGGTAACCCAGCCCCAGTCCCTGCGGCCCCCATCCCAGGGAAGTGGCCCCGGAGGCAAGGTACTTGGAGCTGGCGTCGCGGTTCATGAAGTCGGACATGGTCGTCCCGGCCATGCTGGTCGACAGGATCACGGTCCAGTAGAAGAACGGGTTGTAGCTTTCGGACCGCAGCTGGACCACCAAGGTCACCACGAAGATCCCGAACAGGGCGATCGTGGTGAGGAAGTAGCCGAGCCCGAGGGTCTGCGCGAAGAGGTCGCCGGCCGTCTCTCCCAGAGTCGTCGCGGCGATTTTCATGATCCAGAACGCCAGGGTGACCTCGGGGAGTCTCTTCGTCACGAACCGCGTCGTACTCGGCCCTCCCGGCATGTCGAGGTCGGTGGCGACTTCCGGGTTCCCCATGGGCGGTCTCCTGTTAGTCCCAGCGGCGGGGCGCCCGTCCCGATGTTCGGGGGGAGCGCTCCGCCGACCGGGTCGGTCTCGAAGGCGGCTATCGGAATGAACCTGGCACACCGGACCTGAAATGTTCCTGAACGCCTGCCGGCATCGGGTCACGCCGGGCGGTGGGCAGCCGATTCGGCCGGGGCGACGTCCTTGCGGGTCGCGGTCAGATGGATCACCAGCGCGAGAATCACCGTGAGGAACAGCGCGCTGGTCCCCGTGGCGCCAAGCCCCAGGCCCTGTTCGCCCTGGCCGTCGCCGCGGTCGCCGTCACCCACCTGGCGCTCGGCATGGACGCGGTGTGGAGCTTCTGGATCGCCTACATCCTCACCCGCCCGCTCGGTGCGTCCGTCGGGGACCACCTCTCCCAGCCTTCCGGTCACGGGTGGACAGCGTCCGCTCACGCCGGTGCCAGACCACGGGCGCGAGGATGACGGCGAAGGCCGCGGTGCTGGTCTCCAGCGGCACGCCCACGTTGTCCGTGAGGTTGTCGCTGATCAGTGTGCCGACGGCGCTGATCAGGGCAACGGCGAGCCAGTACACGCCCGCGCGGTAGGACCGTGTGCGGAACTGCACGGCCAGTGCCGCGGGGAGCAGACCGGTCATTGACCTCGGGCACCGGTGGAGCCGGCGGCCCACGGGCGGCGCCACGCTGCCCGCGCCTGAAGGCGCTGAAGGTTCGGACATCTCATCCGGAGACGACACGACGCGCGCTGCTGACGGGCTTTCGGGCGCCTTCCAGTGAAGAGACTCCTCGACGGCCACGGGTTCCCTGTGAAGAAATGAAAAAGACCACAGAACGGGATGTGCGGCACTTTGCGGATCTATGTCCATGCATATCCGATAGTGCAAGCCGCATACTGGCGTTCGGTTTTGAGGCCGCCGTGGACGCCAGGGGAGCGGACGGCAGCTCAACTCGGCCTGAGGCAACTGGATTTGCGTGAGGACCGCACGCGGATCACTGAGCCTCGTGCCGCCCGCCGTCGAAACTCGAAACCGGCGTCCCGCTGCGGCCGGACCCAGCCCCAGCGGAGAAACCCACTGTCCAAGTACAGGGGAGCTTCGCCGACATGAAGGAGTACGTTCCTTGACCACTCGCCTTCGACATGGCGCCGCCCCGCGGATGCTACTGGCGCTGATGACGGCACTGTGCGCGATCATCGGTGTCACCGCACTCGGTTCGAGCCCGGCGGCGGCAGCCGACCAGCGCCACGCGATCTACGCCATCGCGCACCGCGTCGACACCCTGGACGGCGTCGACGCAGCACTCAACCACGGCGCCAACGGCATCGAGATAGACGTCTGTGCCTGGTGGAACCCGAACGAATGGCGTGCCTACCACGACTGTTCCTCGGCCGGCGAGTCCCGTCTGGGCCCCAGCTTCGACAGCATGATCGACCGCATCATCTCCAACGCCAATTCGGGGCGCCGACTGGCCCTGGTCTGGCTGGACATCAAGGACCCGAACTACTGCGGAGAAGAGCAGAACCGCGGGTGCAGCGTCGCCGGACTGCGTGACAAGGCGCAGCGGCTGACGGCCGCCGGAATCCAGGTGCTCTACGGCTTCTACGAGTACCACGGCGGCAGCACCCCGGACGTCGGTGGCAGGGGCTGGAAGAGCCTGGAAGGCAGGCTCGGCGCGCTGGAGGGCATCACGACGACCGGGACCCGCGATCAGGCACGCGACGCCTTCAACCGGTCCGGTTCCGGGTTCCCGAACGGTCGCCGGGCGATGGACTACGGCGACAGCGACATCACCAAGGGGTTCGGCAACTGCACGGAGGCCACCTACTACACGTGCGCGGAACTGAAGAAGGGCGCCGCGGACCGTGACGCCGGACAGCTCGCGGCAACGCTGTCCTGGACGACCACCTACAACGACCCGTGGTACGTGGACAAACTGCTGGGCGACGGACGTGTGGACGGCATCATCGCGGGCTACGGCGCTTTCACCGGAGTGCGCGAGTACGACAACAGCTGGCAGTGCGCCAACTCCATCACCATGATCCGTGACTGGGTGAACCGCCACAGCGGCACCCACCGCATGGCCACCAGCGGTGACCGCCTGTTCAGGTAGCGGACGGCCTCGGGCCGGGGCCGTCGCCCCGTGCTCCGTAGGCTCCCCCGGGCCGTCGGCCGGAATCCCGGCCGACGGCCTTTCGTGGCTGCGTCAATACCCATACGGGCTGTTCAGGGGCGGTACGGTGTCGCCGACCAACCCTGGAGGAGAACAGCATGGCGACTGGCAAGGTCAAGTGGTTCAACGCGGACAAGGGCTTCGGCTTCATCCAGCAGGATGACGGCGGCCCCGACGTGTTCGTCCACTTCTCCGCCATTCAGAGCACCGGCTTCAAGGAGCTGTACGAGGACGACAGGGTCGAGTACGACGTGACCCAGGGACCCAAGGGCCCCCAGGCCGAAAACGTCACCAGGCTCTGACCGGCGCGGGTCGAACCACTGCGCTGCGCCCCTGGCCACGCGTACCGCCTGAGCCAGGTCGCAGCGCGGGGTTCGGCAGGAGCACGCCTTCGTGCTCGGCTCTACGCCGACGACTCCTCGCGCACGCGGCGATCGGGTCGGACGGTGCGATAGATCGTCTGCGGCCTGCCGTACTCGACGACCTCGCTGTCCGCCGCCAGGCCGACCGCTTCCAGAAGGCGTCGCGAAGCAGTGTTCGCGCTCTGTGTCACCGCCACCACCTGGTTCCCGCCCGGCAGGCCGCGGGCCCAGTCGACCGCGGCGGCGACGGCCTCCCGGCCCAGGCCGCGCCCCCACCACTCCGGAAGGAGTGTGTACGACACCTCCGTGCCGTCCCGTGGGGAGCCCGGCTCCACGGTGACCAGCCCGAGGACTTCCCCCGACGTCCGGCTCTCCACGGCAAACGCCCCCGGTGTCCCGGGGAGCCGCCGGCGGCGAATCCTGACCTTGTCCTCGGTCACCGGACCACCCAGGAACCGACGCACCCGCTCGTCCCGCCACAGCCGCTCGATGGACGGCAGGTCTCCCGCCGTCACGGGGCGCAGAGTGAGGCGGGGCGTCTCCAGCAGCGCGGGCCACCAAGCGGGTCCGTGTACAGGCAAGTTGGCGGTCACCCGGTACATCATCGCAGTCGGCGCCGACCTCGCCGCTCCGGCTCGCCCGAAGCCGGCCGGCCGCGGGCAGCTGACCAGCGGATGGCGGCGGAAGCCGCCCGAACTGCTCAGATATTATGTTCGAACTTACGGTGAATAACCTCATCGTTTTCGTCCATTCAGCCCGTATCGAGCAAATCGGCCAAGTGATTGATATCTAGAGCGACGCGGATCTATTCGCGAATAAACGGGAGAAAGGGCTGGGCCGTAGCGGGCCTGGTGGCTCTTGGATTCCTCATCACGCTGGAGATCGTCGCCCGTCGCTACGGTCAGCCGGGGCCGATCACCAGCCAGGTGGGAGAGCTGGTACTCGCCCCGAAACCGGGTCCGCTGTACGGCGGTCTGGCGTTGACGATGGTGGTGCTCACCTGGCGGCAACGGTTCATCGCCGCCGGCGCCGCGATCGTCATCGACGCCGTCTTCGTGCTGGCACGGCTGGCGGTCGGCGTCCCGCTGACCGAGGACCGCCTCTTCGGCAACGGCGCGCTGTGGGTGATGCTGGGCTGTGCGGTCATCGCCTTCACACGCCGCACCGGCCAGGAACGCGCCCTGCTGCTGAAGGGCGTCGGGCTGGGGCTGCTGCTGGTGGCCGGCCGCAAGACGGGCGACACCTGGCTGTTCATCACGTCGAAGGCCCGCCCGGCGGTGCTCGACGAGTATGTGGCGACCGCCGACCACGCACTGGGCAACCCGTCGTGGCTGGCGGGCAGAATTCTCCAGGCCAGTGGCCCGATCGGCACCCACCTTCTCGCCCTGGTCTACGCCCAGCTCGCGGTCGCCGCGATCGTCGTCGCGCTGTACCAACTGCGCAACGTGGCGGCCGAGCGACGCTTCCCGCGCCATCACCTGGTACGCACCTTCCTGGTGATCGGCCTCCTCGGGCCGGGCATCTACATGATCTTCCCGGTGGTCGGACCGGTCTTCGCCTACGGCCCCGGCGCCTCCGGCACCGGCGGTGTGCACTGGGCGGTGGCCAACCTGTGGCCGAACATCCCGCCGCCCGTCAACATCCCGCACCCGGTGACGTACGACGACCTCACCCCCCGCAACTGCATGCCCAGTCTGCACACGGCGTGGGCGACCGCGATCTTCATCCACTCACGCAGGGGTCCACGGACTCTGCGACTCGCGGGGACGTTCTGGTTGATCGCCACGCTCAGCGCGACGCTGGGCTTCGGATACCACTACGGCGTGGATCTCGTCGCCGGCGTGGTGTTCGCGCTCACGGTCGAGGCAGCGCTGCGCGCGTTCGACCGGGGCTGGGACCGGCAGGGCATCCAGCTGGTCGGCTACGGCACCGCTGTCTTCACCGTCCTGTTGGTGTCGTACCGCTATCTGCCGCTGGAGATGGCCGGGCACCCGGAGGTGTTCGCGCCCCTGCTCATGCTGGCGATGACCTCAGTGATCTACGGCTACATACGCACCACCGGACAGTGGGAACAGCGCTCTGCCGATCCGGGGCCGGCCCCGACCAGCCCGGTGGCCGTCACGAGCGGCACTCGCGATCACGCATCCGTTGCCTTCGAGGACGGCTCCGTTTCACGGTGACGCGACGGACCGCCCGAGGTGATCAGGTCCTCGATCTCACGACGGGTCGTCGGGAACGGCGGCCAGGAGGCCCCGTACGATCGGTCCCGCCGAGGAGCCGCCGGTGACCCCCTTCTCGACGACACAGGCGACCGCCACGTTCCCGCGTCGGGCGACGAGCCAGCCGTTGTTGGGAGTGTCCTCGGAGACCTCGGCGGTGCCGGTCTTCGCGCCGACGTCACCGGGCAGATCCGCCAGAACCCTGGCCGTTCCGTCGGTCACGGTGGCCCGCATCATGTCGCGCAGCTGTCTCACCACCCTGCTCGGCAAGGGTTTGGTCTTCGTCGTGTCCTTGGCACCGGGGGTGATCCTCGGCTGGTGGAAGGTCCCGGACGCCACGGTCGCGGTGACGGAAGCCATGATCATCGGATTGGCCTGCACCCGGCCCTGTCCGATCATCGACGCCGCCTTCTCGGTCTGGTCCCGTGGTGTCGGCACCGACCCGTCGTAGGAGGGGATGCCGATGTGCCACTCCTGGCCGACACCGAAGTACGTCCGGGCGACGTCTCCCAGTTCCTTGTCGCCGAGACGGTCCCGCAGGCTGATGAACGCCGTGTTGCACGACTCGGTGAAGTCCTTCAGGAAGGTGGCGTTGCGGTGTTCGGACGTCTCGACGTTCTGGAACCGCTTGCCCACGGTCAGATACTTCGGGCAGTCCACGACGTCGCCGGGTTCGACCGCGTTCTTGAGGAGCAGCGCACTGCTCGTGACGAGCTTCCAGGTGGAGCCGGGCGCGTAGGTGCCGGAAACGGCCCGGTTGAATCCCGAGGCCGGGGAGTTGGCCGCGGCCAGGATCTCGCCGTTGTCGATCCGCAGCGCGACGAGCGCCACGTCCCTGCCGCCGGACTTGGCGGCGACCGCCTTCTCCGCGGCGGACTGCCAGGCACTGTCGATGGTCACGGCGACGGGCCGGTCGGCGGGTCCGCCGGTCTTCCTCGTGAAGGTGACCTCCGTGCCCTTGATCTCTCCCGTGGCCCGGCTGACGAGTCGTACCGCACCGCCGGATCCCTGGCCCGCAGTGGTGAGCGCGGACAGTACCGGCTTCAGGGAGGGGTGCTCGTCACCGGACAGCGTGGCTCCCGCGCGATCGGTGGCCTTCGGGGCGTCGGCGGCCTCCTCGCGCTCCAGCCGGAACTTGTCGGTGGCGCTCAGATGCGGATGGACGAGCGACAGTGTCCAGGCCACCTTCCAGGTGCCGTCGTCCTGCCTGCGCAGCGGGACTTTCGAGGTGTACGTCCAGGTGCCCAGCCCGGCGATGGGCATCTTGGCGGTGAAGGGGACGGTGACGGTTCCGTTCGCGGCCGTGGTGGCCTCCGACGCGGTGAGGGCGGGTCTGGCGATGTCGAGTCCTGCGGTGAAGTTCTTCAGCACGTCCTGCGCCGGTCCGGGGCTGGTGGTACGGCCGGCCGCACTCGGCAGCCGCCCGTCGGCCCAGTCGGCAAGGAACGCGCGGGCCTGCGCCACGGCCTCGGGGGCGGGGCCGTCCGAGCCCCGGGCGAAGGGGCCGAGACCGATGGCGTACGCGCCGCCCGTGGCAGCGGCCGCGACCACGGCCACGGCGACCACGGAGCGGCGCAGCACGCGCGGCCTGCGGCGATGGAGGGTGCTGTGTTCGGGGTTCGGCATGGGGAAGTCCTTTGTCCGTGTCCTACCGCTGGTGGGCGGCGAAGAAGTCGAGAATCGTGCTGGTCGCGTTCAACGCGGTGCTGGTGCGGCCGAAGCCCTGCGGAGGGGTGATGCCCGAGCCCGGCCAGGTGTGGCCGCCGCCGTGCATGACGAGGAGTTCGACGGTTCCTCTGGAACCCTCGTCACCCCACACGGTGCGGTCGTATCCCGCCGCGGCCCGGGTGGCCGGTGAATCCGCGCCGCCCACACGGGCGAATGCCTCGGCGCTGGCCCTGGCCGACATGGTCGGGGTGATCGGCTCCTCGCCCGCGGGCGCCGGCCCGGGGGAGGGCAGGCCGGCGAGCGGGCGCACCGGGTCGTTCTCGCCGTAGACGATCATGACGGGCACGGCGCCGGTGGGCGTGACGGCAGCGGCTCCCGTGGGCAGTTCACCGGACACCGATGCCGCTCCCGCCACCAGCGTGGGCCGTTGGGCCGCGACGCGGAGCGCCATCGAGCCCCCGTTGGAGAACCCGACGACGTAGACCCGCCGGGGGTCGGCCTGCCCGGTGTCCACCAGTTCGTCGATCAGCGACTGCGTGAAGCGCACATCGGCGTCCGGGTCCGGCCGTCGCTCACTGGCCGCGGTTCCGGCGCCCCACGCCTTGCGAAGGCCCTCGGGGTAGGCGACCAGCATCCCGCGCGCCTCGGCGGCGGCGTTCAGGCGACTCTGCTCGCGCAGTCCCTCCGCACTGGAACCCCGGCCGTGGAAGGCGATCACGAGCGGTCTGGCCGTCCCGGCGTGCGCGCCGGGACGGTGCAACAGGTACTCGCGGACGCTGTCGCCCACGCGCAGTTGTCCGCGGGTGTCCGCCACGGCTGTGCCGCCGGCCTGCGGCGCACTGCTGACCGAAGTCGGCGGTGACGTCCGCTCGGATGCCGAGCCGCAGCCGGCGACCGCGACTCCGAGCGCCAGGGCGACACTCCAGGAGAACACGGTACGTGCGCGGAACAGGGTGCGTCCGCGAGGACGCGAGGTATGCGGGGTAAGCGGGCTCATGGCACGAGAAGACCAGCACCTCAAGCGGCATGTCCAAGTTCAATATCAATGCATGATTGATTAATCTGAGATATCATTGCTGTTCGTGGACCTGATCCGGCACGTGGAGTGCTTCGTGGCTGTTGCAGAAGAGTCACACTTCGGCCGTGCCGCAGCCCGCCTCGACATGGCCCAGCCGCCCCTGTCGCAACGCATCCAGCGCCTGGAGCGGGAGCTCGGAGTGCGCCTGTTCGAACGTACGAGCCGACAAGTGACGATCACCAAGGCCGGGAAGCTGCTGCTGGAGGAGGCGCGAGAACTGCTCGCCCGCTCGGAAACGCTGATGGCCACGGCCCGGCGTATCCGCAACGGCGAGAGCGGCCTGCTGCGCGCCGCGCTGCCGCCCGACATCGCGGGGGAGACCGTCGCGTCCCTCCTCACCGACTTCGAGCAGCGGCACGCCGGGGTGGAGCTGGAACTCCAGGAGCTGACCACCACTCAGCAGCTCACCCGGTTCGCCTCGCGTGAACTGGACGTCGGCCTCATCCACCACCCCTGCGACGTCTCCGGCCTGGAGCTCGGTCCCGTGCTGCGCCGTGAGCTGGGTGTGCTGCTGCCCCGTGACGCGGCGGCGGCCCGGCTCGACGAGGTTCCGCTCTCCTCACTGAGCGCGTACGGGCTGATCCTCTTTCCCCGGACCGGCGCACCGGCGTTGTACGACGACGTGCTGACCACCTGCGCCCGGAACGGCTACACCCCTCCCGTCATCCGGCACGGCCAGGGCGCGAGCTTCGTCCGGGGCCTGGTGCTGTCGGCGAAGGCCGTCGCCTTCAGCCCGCGTGATGCCCAACCGTTCGGCTCCACCGGGCCGGACGGGGACCTGGTGTGGCGTCCACTGGCCGGCGCGCCACTGGCTTGGCGGCACTCCGTCGCCTGGCCGCAGGGCAACGGCGACGCGGCCGTCAACGCCTTCGCGGAAGCGGCCACCGGGGCGCTGCGGACCACCACCGCCGCCAGTGCCGACACCCCGCCCCGCCCGCTTCACCTGCGCCCGTCAGCGGAGTTCTGGCTGTGACCGACATCGTGAGCCGCATCGACACGGCCTTCGCGGAAGCCGGTGTCACCGGGTGGTTGCACGCCCTCGACATCGACTCCGGCGCGCAGATCGGCGCCCGCGCGGACCATAGGGTTCCCACCGCCAGCGTTCACAAGCTGTGCTGCCTGGTCACCCTCCACGAACTCGCGGCGGCCGGTCGGCTGGACCTCACCGAGCAGATCGAGTGCCCCCCGATCGACCGCACCGTGGGTCCCACCGGGCTCGCGGCCATGCTCGACCCCGTCCGCATGTCACTGCGCGACGTGGCCTACCTGATGATGGCCGTAAGCGACAACACCGCCGCCGACCTCGTGCTGCGACGCATCGGCCTGGACGCCGTCAACGACACCACGACCCGCCTCGGTCTCGGCCGCACACACGCCGCGCACACGTTCGGCGAGCTCTTCGCGACCATCAGGGAAGACGCCGGCCCCGGTGGCGCCCAGGCACTGACCGACCCGCACACCGTCTCCCGGCTCAGGGCCCTCGATCCCTCGCGCACCAACCACAGCACCCCCCGTGACATGACCCGACTGCTGGGCGCCCTGTGGCGCGACGAAGCGTGCACCCCCGAGCACGGCGCCGCGATGCGGCGTCTCCTCGGCCTCCAGGTGTGGCCGCACCGCATGGCCTCCGGCTTCCCCTTCGACGACGTGCACGTCGCGGGCAAGACCGGAAGCCTGCCGACCCTGCGCCACGAGGTGGGAGTCGTCGAATACCCCGACGGCGGACGCTACGCCGTGGCCGTCTTCACCCGGAGCGCCGACACCGCGGCCACCCTCCCCGCGGCCGACGCCGTCATCGGCACGGCCGCACGCATCGCCGTCGACGTGCTGCGCCGCGGCTGAACCGTGGCGTGGACAGCGGGCGCCACGCCTGTCACTTCTCGCACCCCGTGATGTCGTCCTTGCAGCCGTCCACGTCTTGCGGAGCCACGGTGTTGAGCCGCCACATCACGAAGCCGTCGGAGTGCGGCCCCGACTTGGTGATCCTGGCCGTGAAGCGGCCGCCGGCGGGGATGTTGAACCGGTCGGCCTCGCGGTCGCCGCAGGTCACTTCCCACTCGTTCGCCGTGTCGCCCCGTGCGAGGGTCAGCGTCACGGAGCGGCGGTCGGGTGCCTGGCAGGCGACGTCGAAGGTGTAGGGGTGGTCTCCCTCACCGGTGAAGGTCCTGTCCAGGCCCCGCGCCAGGCTCTCCAACCCTTCGTCCACGCGTGAGACGCCTTCGGTCCGCACGGCGCCAAGAGCACGCGTGGCGCGCCGTATCGCATCCTCCTCTTCCTCCTTGCCGTCCCAGGAGTGGGTCGGTGCGGCGGCGGAGGCCGTCCGCCGGGCCTCCGCCTCCCCGTTTCGGGGCCTGTCCTCCGTGCAGGCGCCCGTCAGAGCCATGACGGAGACGACGAGGGTGAGGGCGAGGACCCGCCTTGCGTACATGGGGCTCCATTCGCTGAGGGGTGCTGCATCGGCCTGCGCAGTGCCGCGGATCGTCACCTCGCGGTCCCGCCAGTCGCAGTTGGGCCGGTCATCTGCCGTTGCCCCAGCAGGCGGGACTGTTCCTTCTTCAGCGAGGAGAATTCCCGGCGTGCGTACGCGGCCAGTTCCTCGCTGGGGAACGACACGACCGAGAGGTGTTGGTCGAGGTTTCCCTGTGCCCACCGGGCGGCTGTGATCTCGTAGCCCGACACATGGGCGCACAGTTGGAGCAGGAGCGGCGGCATCTCTGATTCGCCCAACAGGTCGGCGTGTTTGATGACCAGGTCGCGCATGGCCCGGATGTTGGGCAGAAAGACGGTGGTGACCCACAGCCGCCACTCGGTGAGTTCTTCGGCAGTGGGCGGGTCTTCATGAGTGAACGGCGAGATTCCGCCAGGGCGAGCGTGACGTTCGAGGAACGCACCGAAGGTGCGGCTGTTGGTTTCAGTGAGGGCGAACAGGGGGCCATAGAAGTCGCTGAGCTGGCGATTCACCCGAGCAAGACGCTCCTGGCGCTGCGTCAGACGTAAGCCGTTGAGATAGGCGACGACATAGCCGACGAACGCCAGCCCGACAGTGACGACCAGTGCGATCATGAGAGGCGATGCTAGCGAGCGGAACGCCGTTCGGGGTCGGCGTATGTCGCGCCCGGGTCTGAGCGGGTGACCGGCACCCGCCGAGTTTTGAGACAGACTTTACGCGGCGAACGCAACCGCCACCCACCCCCGCCCCGTCCGACAGGGAGTCGGGCCCATCAGGGCTGAAGCGCGAGAGAGCGGGGTACGTCGTGGGACGGCGCAAGGGCGGCATAGGCAGCGCACTCGTCATGTGTGCGGTGCTGGTGGGCGTGAGCGCCTGCGGCGGGGGCGGCAGCGACAAGGCGGGCGGGGACGACGCGAAGGCGCCGGGCAAGCCGGGTGCGAGCGCCTCTCCGTCACCGAAGAAGCCCGCGGGCCCGCCCATGCTGCTGGAGACGATCACCCCGCAGACGGGAACCACGGTCGGCGTGGCCATGCCCATCTCGGTGGTCTTCACGAACCCGGTGGCGGCCAAGGCGCGTGCCACGGTGGAGAAGCACATGAAGGTGAGCGCGTCGCAGCCGGTGGCCGGTGCCTGGCACTGGTTCGGCGACAAGCGCGCCGACTGGCGGCCGAAGGCGTACTGGCCCTCGGGCACCAAGGTGAAGATCGACGCCGACATGAAGGACGTCGCCAACGGCAACGGGCGCTACGGCGTACGCAATTACACCCACACCTTCACGATCGGCGACGACGTCCGCGCGGACGTCTCGGTGACCGGCCACACCATGAAGGTGAGCCGGAACGGCAGGGCGACGCGCACTCTGTCGATCAACGCGGGCAGTGCCCAGTACCCGACGTGGAACGGCACGATGGCCGTCATCGACAAGCAGGAGAAGGTCCACATGACCTCCTGCAGTGTTGGGATCAGCTGTGACAAGGGCAGCCCCAACTACTACGACCTGACGCTGCCCTGGGACGTCCATCTGACCCAGTCCGGCACCTACGTGCACTACTCGACCGGCGACCCCACGCCGGGCGGCGGCAGCGCCCGCGGCTCGCACGGCTGCGTCCACCTGTCCATGTCGGACGCCAAGTGGTTCTACGGCCAGGTCAAACAGGGCGACCCCATCACCATCAGCGGCTCGTCCCGCGCCAAGGCCTCGCCCGACAACGGCTACGCCGACTTCAACCTGGGCTGGGACGAGTGGCTCGCGGGCAGCGCGTCCGGCGAAGGCACGACCGCGACCCTGTGACGCTCCGCGGCGGCGACGCCGACCCGCTTCCCACGGGGGAGGAAGCGGGTCCTGCGCCGTCCCCGCACAACGGTCGTAAGAAAGGTGTTCTTTTTCTCGTGTGACGCAGAGCATCGCCGACGCGTCTCTTCTACCAGGGCGTCGATTCGACCTGGTCAGTCGGCAGGCTGACATGACGCGCCCGGTGGGCCCGGCAGGCAGTCCGTGGCCCGCGCAGTGTGGTCGGTGCAGCTTTGTAAGTCGATACGAGAAGAGTTTGAACCATGTCGGACCTCCGGTTCTCGGTGCTCGGACCCCTGCGAGTTCACCGGGACGGTGCGCCCTTGGCCGTGGGGTATCCGCAGCAGCAGGCGATGCTCGCCACTCTGCTGCTCAGGCCGGGGCGCAGCGCCGGGGCCGCCGAGTTGACCGATGCGCTGTGGGGCGCCGGTCCGCCGGTGAAGGCGGTGTCCACCGTGCGGACGTACGCCTGGCGCTGGCGGAAGGTCCTGGCGCGGGACGCCTCGGACCCGGACGTTCTGGTGAGCTTCGGCGACGGCTACCGGCTCCAGGTCGACGAGCAGTCGATCGACGCCCTGCGGGCCGTGGACCTCGCAGCGCAGGCGGAGCGGGCCGGTGCGCGGCGGCAGCCCGCACGGGCGCTGGAACTGCTGCGGGACGCCCTCGCGTTGTGGGAGGGCGAGCCGCTGGCGGCGATACCGGGCCCGTTCGCCGAGCGTCAGCGTCAACGGCTCGGCGAGCTGCGGCTGACGCTGCTCGAAGAACGCCTCGCCCGCGAGGTGGAGCTGGGGTACGCCGCGCGGTGCGTGCCCGAGCTCACCGAGCTGACCGCCGAACATCCGCTGCGCGAACGCCCCCACGGGCTGCTGATGACGGCCCTGTACCAGGCGGGCCGTTCGGCCGATGCGCTGGCCGTGTTCCGTGGCGCCCGGCAGCTCCTCATCGACGAGCTCGGTGTGGAACCGGGGCCGGAACTGGAGGAGTTGCACCGGCGGATCCTCGACCAGGATCCCACCCTCATGCGTGCCGCTACGGAGTTCACCGCCCTCACCACGGGCGATCGGACGACGGCCGGCGCCACGGGCGTGGACGCGGCGGACCCGGCGGCGGATCCGGTCGACCCGGCGGCGGACCCACCTGGGGACGCGGCGGGGCCGGAGCACGCACCGGGCCCCCGGGCACTGCCCAGACCGGCACAGCTGCCGCCCCCCGATCCGGACTTCATCGGCCGTGCGGAACTGGTGTCCACGCTCGGCGACACCCTGCGCGACCGCGGGCGCCGTACACCCGCGGTCGCGGTGCTGGTCGGCATGGGCGGAGTCGGCAAGACATCGTTGGCACTCCACGTGGCACATCAGGCGCGGGGTGCCTTCCCGGACGGCCAGCTGTACGCGGACCTGCACGGCGGTGACACGGTGCCGAGCAGCCCCGAGATCGTCCTGGCGAACTTCCTTTCCGCGCTCGGTATCACCGCCGACGTGCTGCCGGACGACCTGGAGGCACGCACGGCCCTGTTCCGTTCGATGCTCGACGGCCGACGGATGCTGATCGTGCTGGACAACGCTCGGGACGCCCGGCAGGTGAGACCGCTGCTGCCCGGCGCCGAGGGCTGCGCCGTGGTCGTCACGACCCGCAGCCGGATGGTCGGCCTGCCGGTGGTCCTCCAGCTCAACGTGGACGTCTTCCGCCGCACCGAGGCGGGCGAGTTGCTGAGCCGCGCGATCGGGGAGGCGCGGGTTGCGGCCGAACGCGAGGCGGCACTGGGCCTGGTCGAGGCGTGCGGCTTCCTGCCGCTGGCCGTGCGGATCGTGGCCGCCAGGCTGGCCGCCCGGCCGATGTGGTCCATCGACAGCCTGCGGGAGCGGCTGGCCGTCGAGTGGCGCCGCATCGACGAGCTGAGGATCGGTGAACTCGCCGTCGAGGCGGTGTTCGAGCTCGGCTACCGCCAGCTGACGCAGGACCAGGCGACGGCGTTCCGGTGCCTTGCCACGGTGGACTGCCGGGAGATCGGCGTGGCCGCCGCGGCGGCGATGCTCGCCACGGACGAGGCCTCCACCGAGGACGTCCTCGAATCCCTGGTCGACGCCTGCATGCTGGAGTCGAGGGTGCCCGGCCGCTACGGCTACCACGATCTGCTCCGTGCCTTCGCCCGCCGGAAGGCGGAGGGCGCCCGGGTGAACGGGGCGCCGACGGACGGGGCGTCGACGGGCGAGGCCTCGACGGCCCAGGACCGTCTGCTCGGGTTCCTGTTCGCGACCGCCTGCGAGGCGTTCCGGCATGCGGTGCCCGGCGACCCGATCACCGGCACCTTCACCCCTCCGCCGACTTCCGGTCTCGGCTTCGCCGACCTCGGCGCCGCACGGGAGTGGGTACGGGTCGAGGCGGAGGAGGCCCGGGCCCTGGCGGCCCAGATCGCGGTATCGTCCCTCGCCGTGGCCGACCTGAGCGGCGGGGACGGCGACGGTGGCCACGGTGACGGCACGGCATACCGGGAGCGGCGCGACCACGCGGTGCGGCGGCTGCGTCAGGCCGTCGACCTCCTCATCGCACTGAGCCCGTTCGGCGTCGGCACCCGCTACGCCGAACTCGCTTCCACGGCGGACGCCTTGGTGCACGCAGCCGTGCGGCATCGCGACCGCGGGGCGGAGGGCCGGGCCCGCTTCCTGCGCTGCACCATCGCCCTGGCGGCCGCCCGGCTCAGCGACGCCGAGAGCGAGGCGAGGGCGGCGGTGCTGGCGTGCCGGGAGGTGGGGGACACCGTCGTGCTGCGGCAGGTGCTGAACGACCTCGGGCTCATCGCCCAGTACCTCTCGCGCTACGGCGAGGCGGTCGCCCACTTCGACGAGGCCATCGCCCTGGCCCGGCAGTTGGGCCATCGCTCGGGCGAGACGACGACCGTGGTGAACGCCGCGCTGGCCCGGGTACGGGCCGGGCACGCCGCCGACGCGGCGACCGTGTGCCGGCAGATCCTCGCGACCGACGCCCATCCCCTGGAGGAGCCGGAGCGCGCGTACGCCCTCTACGTCCTCGGCTTCGCGTTGCACACGCTCGGCGACCACCCGGAGGCGGTGGAGCGGTTCGACGAGTGCCTGGCCATGTGCGCGAGCGCCGGGCTGCGCTCCCGCGCGGTGTCCGCACGCTACCGGCTGGCCGACAGCCTGCGGGCCGTGGGTGACCTCGACGCGGCTCTCGGGCATGCCGAACAGGCCCTGGCGCAGTGCGAGGGGACCGCCTTCGAGCGGGACCGGGGGCATGCGCTGCTGATCCTGGGCCGGGTCCTCGCCGACCTCGGTCGCGGCGCCGAGGCGCATGCCTTCTGGGAGCGGGCGCACTCCCTGTTCACCCGGCTGGGGCTGCCCGACGCGGCCGGAGCGGCCGCGTTGCTGTTCGAGGAGGTTGCTGTGCCGCCCGGGGCTGCGGCGCCGGTCGGGGGTCCGGCGCCGTCGGTGGAGCGCTGCCGTTCATGAGCGCTGCCCCCGGGCGGCACGGCGGCGAGACGTCCTGCTCCCGGGGGAGGGAGTCAGTCGTCCGCGTCTTCGGCCGCGAATACGACGACTACTTGGGCGGCTCCCAGTCGGAGCCGGTGCTGTTCCACGCCACCGTGCGGAGCTCGTGGTGCGACACCGACACCGCCGTGGCGGTGCCGATCAGCGCGGCCAGCAGTCCGATTCCGGCCGCCCATGCCCTGACCTGGCTGCGCTGCGGGGTGTTTCGGCTGGACATCGGGGTCCCCTTCGAGTCGTGCGAACGCTGCGGGAGAGCGTCTTCGTGCGGATGTGCCGCTTGCTGGTGCGAGTTCATCGATGGTGGCACGAGGCGATCTATCGGCGATCAGCGTCTGATCTATGCCCTGTTCCAGACTCCGTTCCATGCCCCGTCGTAGGGCAGGAGCGCGGGGGAGACGGAGGGCCTTGCCATCATCCTCGGCCCGCCCTGTGACTGAACGCGTGGCCGGCCGTCGTCGGCCACGGGGCCGTTCCCGGTCCGTAGATGGGTGCCGAGGGCCACTCCGAGCTGGAACCGGTTGTCCACCCCCAGCCGGTTCATCAAGGAGCGCAGGATGTTGGTCACCGTACGCGGGCTGACCCCCAGCCGCTGCGCGGCACTGACGTCCGTGTGCCCGTCCAGCAGCAGGGAGATGAGCCTGTGCTGGCGTTCGTCCAGGGTCAGGTGCGGGGGAGGAGAACACGGCTGGGACGTCTTGGGTTGCGGCTGGGGCGGTCGACTGTTCATTGGTGTCTCATCGGTTGTGCGGAGCCGGTGGACCGTTGGAGGCGGTCGAGTCCCGACGGCCCTGTGGTGAGGTGCCCGGAACGCGTACCGCCACGAGCACGACCACGGGTGCGACGACGCGTGCGGCCACGGGTGTGGCAGCGTGCACGACGGCGCGTACGACAGCGTGCGCGCCCACCCGCCACGGTGCTCCGTCTCGGTGCGGCTGATGACCCGGCAAACACTCGCAGGGCCCGATCAACGACTGATCAGTACACGGCCGCTGCCGATCTATGGCCTATGAACGTTTCGCCTACCGGCCGGGCCCGTCGTGTCCGTCGTGCTCGTCGTGTCCTGACGGTGCGGCCGCCGGCCACGACGAGGCCAGGTCGGCGAGGGACAGGCCCGGCGACGGCTGCGGCATCCGGGCCAGACGGCGCTGTCGCGCGTGCGCCACCAGGGCGTCCGGGGTCAGGGCCGCGAGCTGCCGGTGGGCGGTCTCCAGGAGCGTCTTCGCCGCCGCGGTGATCGCGTCGTCCGAGAGGGGCAGCGGCCCCGAGTCGATCCCCGCGTCGCCGTCGGTGAGCGCGTACTCCTGGAGGCTTGCCGACAGGTCGGGCACTCCGATCTCCCGCACGGTCAGGGACAGATGCGCGGACAGGCCGTCCTGTCCGGTAGCGCAGTGCGCGAATCCGCGGGGGATGTAGAGGACCTGGCCGGGCTGGAGCACGGTGCGGAACAGCTCGGCGGGCTGCGGTTCGTCGGCCGTCACACGGCCGGCACGCCAGGAGGCGCCGGCCGGCCCCTCGTGGATGTTCCAGCTCTTGCTGCCGGCGACCTGGAGGACCAGTACGTCGGCGTCGTCCCGGTGCAGGGGGAGCCCCGGCTGCCCGGCCGGTGTCACGAAGTAGAACGCCTCGACGGCCCGCCCGAGTTCGCCGGCGAGAGAGCGCAGCATGTCGCGGGTCGGCCCGTGCCACTGGTCGATGCAGCGCAGGAGCATCGTCGCGCCGTCGTCGAGGAGGGCATGGATCCTCGCCTCGTCGGCGAACCCGCCCGGCGTCTCCAGCCCGACGGAACGGGACGAGGCGAAGTCCCTGACCGGCAGCCGGCGGCCGTCCCGCCACATCTCGATGTACGGCTCCCGGAAGAGCCCGCTCGCCAGCGCCGCGTCGAGGTCGGTGAGCGTGAAGGGGCTGCTCAGTCCGTCGCCGGGCGTGAAGCAAGCGGGGCGATTTCGCCAGTACGACCAGAAGGAGTCCGCATCGCCGACCAATTGGTCGAGTATTCGTGCCGTCATGAACTGCGTCGTACCTTCCCGGTAGTTGATTTCCGGTACGTCGCGTGGACAAGATCCACCGCGAAATGAGTCGCCAGCCTAACGGACTTCGTCGACTTCCCGGCCCAGGGCTTTCCGAATCCCGCAGAACTCGCGGGATTTCGGGACGTGCAACCGCCTGAACTGTGGTTCTGATCGAGATTTGATTGCGTGATACGGAAAACGCCATTGCCGCAGCCGTGCATCGCTGCCTACGTTGACTCTCGTCCGAAAAATTACAACCAAGGAGGAAAACATGGCGAAGCACGCCGCGATCCTGCGCCCGCGTCTTGACAAGATCAAGCCGCAGGACCGCTAAAAAGTGACGTGGGCCGGTGTGTCGCCGCCTTCGGGTGGCGGCATACCGGCCTGACGAAAGTGAATTCCGCAGGGAGGGCTGTTGTGCATCAGTTCAGAACGGTGGAGGGCCCGATACCGGTCGTCGCTCTGATCGACGAGAGGTTGAGCACCACCACCATCTGCCTGGCGTCGAAGTACGGCGCCCAGCAGGACCCGGTCGGGCAGTGCGGACTCGCCCATGTGCTGGAGCATGTACTGATGTCGGCGCCCGTCGGGACCGTCCCGTCGCTGAGCGAGCACGTCGAGCGACTGGGGGGTCACGCCAACGCGGAGACCGGTCTGGACCGCATGCTCTTCTACGCGCAGGTGCACCCGGACGACGCCGACGAGGTGACCGGCCTGCTGTACAGGGCGGTCCTGGAGCCGAGTTGGAGCGACGGCGTCCTGGAGCGGGAGAAGCGCGCCGTTTTCCAGGAACTCGCCGTCGCGGCGGCGGACCCCAGCGACGTCGTGCAGGACGACTTCCTCGCCCACCTCTTCCCCGGCCATCCGCTGGGCCGCCCCGTCGCCGGCACGAAGGCCGACGTCGAGCGGTTCGACACGGCGACTGTCGCGGCGGCGCACGCGCAACGTCTGCTCGCCGCACCGCTGTCGGTGATCGTCGTGGGCCCCGCCCTGCCGAAGACCGTCGACCCCGTGGTGGTCGGCATGGATCCGCGGACGCTCGCCGCGGTCGGTGCCTCGCCGTGGACGCCGCCCGCCTCGCCGCCGCCGGAGCCGGCCGCGGCGGTCCACTGGGCGGACGAGTTCACCTGGGTGTGCGCGGGCGCACGGTCGGTGCCGAACCACCACCCGCGCAGGCCGACCTTCAACGTACTCGCCCAACTGCTCGGCTCCAGCCCCTCGTCGGTGCTGTACCGCAGGCTGCGCGGGGAAGCCGGGCTCGCCTACACCTTCCAGTCGTGGAACCGCGGATACGCCGACACCGGCGCCTGGCGCGTCCTGGCCGGAGTGGAACCGGGCAACGGCGAAGCCGCACTCGACGTGATCCGGACCGCGCTGGACGAGATCGCCACGCACGGACCGGACCCCGACGACCTGACGTCCGCCCGCCGCCAGGAGCGGATGCGGGTCCTCACCTCAATCGACACACCCCTGGAGTGCGCGCGGTACCTGGCCATGCGCGGTGGCGGGCCCGGAACCTGGTCGCCCGCCGACGAGGTCGCGTACATCGAGGCGGTGGGCGCCGACGACGTGCGGCGCGCCGCCGCGCAGATCCGGGACGGCTTCCGGGCCGTAGCCAGTCCGGCGGCCCGGTGAGCACCCAGGAGTACCTGGAGCGGGCCCGGCAGGCCGGTCTGCTCGACGAGGTCCTCGGCCACCGGTACGTGGCCGACCAGTACGACGACCCCATCTCCGCGCGCCGGCAGATCCTCGTCGAGTACTGCGATCCCGGGCTGCCCCGGGACGCCGAGGCGCTCGGCGCCCTGCGCGACCGTCTCCGCGAGCGCCACCGGGAGGCCGAGGCGGTCCTCCTCCGGGTGCCGGACGGTGTGCCGCTTCCGGGGCCATGGCGGCCCCGGTTCACCTACGTACGCCACGACCGCCGGACGGACTCCGCGCCGACGCCCGCCGACCCGGCAGTGCGTGTGCGTGCCGCCCGGACCGACGACGACGCCCTCGTCCACGGCTGGCTGGTGCAGGCGTTCCGCAACGCCTATCCCGGCCGGGAGGTGGACTCCCTGCACGCCGGCATCGCGGACATCATGGCGAACAGGGGGCGTTCGTCGTTCATCGCCGAGGTGGCCGGCGAACCCGTCGGACACGGCACGGTCCTCACCGACGAGCGGGACGAGGTCACCGACGAGGCGTTCGCCGAGCTCGTGGACATCCTGATCGACGACCCGGAGCACCGGCGTGCCGCCACCTCCGCGCTGGTCGCCGCCATCGCGGACGCCACCCGGGAACGCCGGCTGTGCGGGCACGTGGTGCATCCCCACGAACCCTCGGCGGCCCGTCAGGCCGACACGGTGCTCGGGGCGCTGCTGCGCACCGGCTGGTCGGTCGACCACGCCTTCTGGGAGAGCACGTGGTGACGGCCGAGGCGCTCGACCGCCGACCCCGGGTGCGAGCGGCCGAGCCCCGGCGGAAGACAACGATGAACGCGATCACGACGACGGTCCGGATGCCGGCGCCGTACCCGCCCCGTGCGCGGACGTCCGCGCACGAACGGCCGGACACCGACTCCGGGCCGTGGCACAGCGCGGCCGGAGCCCCGGCCCGAGAGTGGAGGTGACGGGGCCATGCGGATACTCATCGACGGCCTGGATCTGTCCGGGAAGTCCACGCTGGCGGCCCGGCTGACCGAGGTCCTGCGGGAACAGGACCTCCGACCCATCCACCACCGGGGATTCCTCGCGCCCCGCAACCCCCTGACCGGCCCGTTGGACACCGTCAAGGCACCCGACCACCCCATGAGCTCTCTGCTCAACACCTCGTACCTGGCGGGTTGTGTGCTCGACAAGGCACTCCGGGGCGCACGGAGCTGGGAGCGGCGCGGGCTGCTCATCCAGGAGTCGTACGTGGACCGGTGCCTGGCCTACGGGTATGCGAGCGGTCCCTGGCCCGCGGCAAGGCTCGCCCTGCGCAACCCCGGGCTGTTCATCGGCTTCGACCTCGCGATCTACCTCGGCGCCCCCCTGCATGTCCGACGGGAGCGGCTGAGCAGACGCGTGGGAGCCAACTCCATCGACCGGCTGTCCGTGCTCAGCGAGAAGTTCCACGACGACTTCATGGCGGCCCTGGCGATGGCCGGACGCCGTCACCGCCGGGTCCTCACCTTCGACACCTCGCGCCACTCGACCGAGCAGATCACCGAACAGGTCGTGCAGTGGCTCGGTGAGGGACGCCACAAGGAGACGGTCCGGTGATCACGGTGGTGGTGGAAGGACTGGACTTCGCGGGCAAGACCACGATCTGCCGAGAGGTCCGTCATCGGCTCACCACGGCGGGTACCCCGGTCACGGAGTCAACGACGTGTCTGTCCGGCGGGGCCGTCGACCGCCTCGTCGACACCGTCTACCGGGCCCGGCGGTTGCCGTCGCTGCTGCGCAGCATCGTGTACCACGCCGCATACGTCGCCGACCTGTTCCCCGCGGCCCACAGCGGGCGCGGCAGCGGCGGGGTGCTCATCCAGCAGAGCTATGTCCACCGGGTGCTGGCCTACGACCGGGCCCGCGACCGGCCGGTTCTGGGATGGATCGCCGCGCGGCTCGCCGGCCGGCTGCGCCGACGGGTGGACCTGTGGATCTACCTGGACTGCCCGCTCGACCGGCGCCGGCACCGCTACCGCAGCTCGGGAGAATGCAACGAGCGCGACGAACACCGCTTCTCACCCGGCCAACAGCCCTTCGAGGAAAGGCTGGAGGCCGAACTCCGGGGACTGGCGGAACGCGCCGGATACACGTTCATCGACAACACCGGGGACGACCACCAGGGAGTGGTCGACCGGATCACCGCACTCATCGACCAACGCATGGAAGCGAGAACATGAAGGCACATTGGAATGCGGCTCAGGTGCCCGGCGGGCTGCGCGTACGCCAGGTCTACGGCTTCCTCTTCGACGACGAGGGACGCGTCCTGCTCCAGGACGACCTCGGACGCTACAACCTGCCCGGTGGAAAGCCGGAGGCCGGGGAGGACTTCCAGGCGACCCTCGCGCGCGAGTGCATCGAGGAGAGCCAGGTTGAGATCGGGACGGCGACCTACATGGGCTACGTCCTGGTGGAGGAACCGGGCGCCGAGCCCTACGCGCAGGTCCGCATGGCCGCCAGGATCACCCGCTTCCTCGACCGCGCTCCCGACGAATCGACGGGACGGGTCTACGCGCGGCTGATGACGCCGATCGAGCACGCCCCCGGGCTGCTCGACTGGGGCGCCCACGGCTCCGCACAGGCCGAGACCGCCGCCGAGGTCGCACGCCGCGACCTGGGAATCCGGCTGGCCGCTGCGGACTCGGAGGCGGTGTATGCCGACTGAGTCGCTCGCCGGCACGAGCACCGCGGACCGCGCCTGGCCCGTCCTGCCGAACGTGCTCGTCGCCGGCGTCCGCACCGAGTCCTGGGAGCTGCCCCCCGGGCCGACCACCGTGGTCTGCCTGTCCCGGACCCTTCCGGACGCCGATGTCTACGACCGTGCGGGGACGCCCCCGCGCAAGCTGCTGCACCGGCCCTTCACCTACTGGGAGTCCGAGGCGCCCGTGACGCTGCTGGGCGACCTGGTCCGGGAGATCTCCGGCCTCGCCGCCCGGGAACGCACGCTCGTGCACTGCACACTCGGCCTCGACCGCACCGGAGTCGTCGCGCTCGCCCTGCTGCTGGGCCGCACGGGCACGCTCGACGAGGCGCTGCGGCGATACCGGGCCAGAGGGGTACGCCTGCCACGCCAGGACGCGATGGACGTGCTCACCTCCTACGCCCACCACACACCCCGCACCACGAACGAAGGGACCGGGCATGCGCATTGATCTGATCGCCCCCGGAACCTCCTGGTTCGACCCCGCCGACCTCGACGGACGCGGCCTCGGCGGCAACGAGGCGACCCTCGTGCTGTGGTGGCGCGAGCTGCGGGCCCGCGGCATCGACACCCGGATCGTGCTCGACGGGCCCGGCACCGGCGCCCTCGCGGCCGGCGGCTGGCTGGGCCACGAGCAGTACCGCGGTCCCGCAGGAGCCGACGTCCTCATCGCCTTCCGGGACGGCGCGCCCCTGCTGAGCGCGCCCACCGGGACGCTCCGGGTGCTGTTCGTCGGCGACCGCAAGACACCCGGCGTCGAGGCCCTGGAGGCCTCGGGCGCATGCGATCTGGCACTCGTCGGCTCGTACGCGGCACGCGACCGCTACGCGCCGCTGCTGAACCCGCGCCACGGCTACCACGTGGACAACCTCGGCCATGCGCTGCCCGACACGTCCGGCACCGAACGTCGCCGCTTCCAGTGTGTGCACATGGCGGCGCCCTACCGCGGCCTCGCGGGACTGCTGCGCCTGTGGCCCCGGATACGCGAACAGGTCCCGCAGGCACAGCTGACGGTCCTCGGCGGCTATGAGCTGTGGGGGTACTCGCCGCAGCAGGCGGGGGCCCTGACCGCCGGCGAGGTCCCTGAACTCGCCGTGCCCACGGACGGGGTGACCCGCCTCGGACCGGTGCCCCGCAGCCGCTACGCACAGATCGTCCGGGAGAGCGAGGTCATGCTGTACCCGACGGCGTACGAGGAGATGTGCTGCATCAGCGCGCTGGAGTGCGTGGCGCTCGGCACGGTCCCGGTGCTCTCCGCGGTCGCGGCGCTGCGCGAACGCGTCGATCACGGGGTCACCGGTGTACTGGTGGACGGGGAGATCACCGACCCGGCCGTCGAGGACCGCTTCGTGACGGAGACGGTCGCGCTGCTGCTCGACGAGGAACGCCTGCGTCGTATGAGCGCCGCAGCGGTCGAGTCCGCCGGCGACCACACCGTCGGCCGGGTCGTCGACCGGCTGCTCGCCGCGATCGGGACCTGCCGGTGAACGCCCGCGCCGTCGAGCGCCCGGAGGAAGAACTGCTGGTGGCCGTGGTCACCCACACGGTCCCCGAACCGATCCTGTCCCGTGTGCTGGAGGCGCTGCGGGAGGACGGCCCGGCGACGCACGTCGTCGTGCTCTACACCGGGGCCCCCGAAAGCCCCGCCGCCCGCACCCTGGACGCGCTGTGCCGGCGCCTTGGTGTCGACGTGATGCCGACTCCGCGCGCCATGCGCATCGGAGAGGCACGGCAGTTCCTCGTCGAACGCGCCTCGCCGTACCGGTTCGTGGCGTTCCTCGACGACGACTGCGTTCCCCTGCCGGGATGGACCGCGGCGGCGCACCGGGCATGCGCGGATCCGCTGCCCACCGCCCTGTACTTCGGCCCCCGCCATCCGGCCCCCACCAGCGGGGTGGGGCCGATGGTGCGGGCGCTGGAGACCCGGACCTCACGGAAACTGGCCCTGGCCGCCCGGCCCGGCGCCCCCGACGCGGTGGTCGACCCGAAGGCGCTGTGCGCGGGCGGCAACATCATCGTCAACATTTCCGCGGCCAGGGAACTCGGCCTCACCGGACCGGTGTTCGCCCGTACCGCCTTCGAGGACGTCGACTTCCAGCTGAGGGCCGGACGTCACGGCTGGGCCGTCCAGTTCCGCAGCCGCCTTCAGGTGGACCACTACGACGAGCTCGACGTGCCCGTCCTGTTGCGCAAGTCGTGGCACTCGGGCAAGGGCATGGCCAGGTGCGCGACCCTGCACGCGGCGGCGTTCTGGGAGCGGTGCCGGTGGCGGCCCTGGCGGGCCCTCGCCTCCTGGGCCACGGTGCTGGCCTGCCTCACCGCCGCTGTCGGATACCCGTGGGCCGCTGCCGGGGCACTGCTGCCCGTCGTTCTCAACACGTGTGCCCACGTGCGGGAACTGCGCGGCACGCCGCTGCGCGACAGGGCGGCGTACCTGCTGGTCAAACCGGTCCGCGACCTGATCATCGGGCTCGGCTTCGTCACCCACTACGCGATGGGCCGGCTTCTCTCCAGGCCCTCGGCGCACCGGACAGCGACCCGCCCGACGCCGGCGACGGCCCCGCGGCGGGGACCACTCGACGAACTCGACCGCGTGGGCACCTCGCGCACCCGATAGCGCCCGCGCCCACCGCCGTTCTCGCGGACCCCGCCCGACGGCGTCCGCCACCCCACCGCACCGGAGAAGGAAGCACCTTGGACCCCCAGACCACCACACGCCCCGAGCCTGTGGAGATCACACTCGACCTGCTGTACGAGCTCCTCGGCATCGAGCGGCACTGGGAGCCCATCGTGCTGCTTCGCAACGCCCGCGCCGTACGCGGCCACCTCCCGCCGCTGGTGCTCTCCGTGGCCCAGCAGTCGGGCGCCGCGATGGGGCCGGGATCCCTCGCGGAGCTCGACCGGATGCGGCGCAGGGCGGCCACGTACGAAGCCATCGCGGACGAGCTCACGCTCATTCCCGGCGCCCGGGTACTCAAGGGGCCCTCGCTCGCCGCCCGTTATCCCCGGGGCGTGCTGCGCCCACTCGGCGACCTCGACGTGGTGGTCCCCGACGAGGCCCGGCTGTGGCAGGCCGCCTCCCGGGTGTTCGCCGCGCGGCCGATCGACGGCATCGACATCACCGTCCTCGGAGCCGCCGGGCGACGGCACACGGCCCTCGCCCTTCGCTGGCCCTCCGAGGATCCGATGCTCGACCCCGAACTCAAGGTCGAGATCTCCACGTTCGCCTACCCGGGACAGTCGGACACGGTCCCGCTGCGCGTCGAGACCCCGGCCGAGCAGGTCCACGCGGATCTGCTCGCCCTCGCCGAGGAACGGTTCCAACGCCCTTTCACCGTCAAGGACATGCTCGACCTGGCGGTGGTCCTCACCTCGTCCGACCTGCCGCCCTGTGCCGACATCGCTCGCGCCGCGGAGCGCTTCCGACTTGCGCCGGAGCTGCTCGAGCTGTGCGAGGCGACCTCCGGAATCGAGGCGCTGGCACCCGCCGTCCCCGAGGAACTGACGCGGGCGCTGCGGGACCTGGTACCGGCCGAACAGGAGCGGCGTCGCGCCGGCGACCCCGGCGGACAGAACTCCGGGAACAGCTCGCCGACCGTCCCGCACGCCGGAGCCGGCACGGTTCGTGAACGCCTCGCCTCCGGACAGCCCGTCCACGGCATGCTCCTGGAGAAGACCGCTGCCCCGGGGCCCGGGACGGAAGCGGTCACCGAGGAGTTCTCCGCCGGAACGCTGCTGCGCACCCCCCTCGGTGTATTCCTGCTCGTCGACGGCGAGATCGTCGATCCCGACCTGTACGAGGCCGCCCGCACCGCCGTCCGGAAGGGGGCCCGTTGACCGCCGCCCTCGACGTCCGGCACCTCTCACGGCGGTTCCGCACCCGGCGCGGCCAAGAGGTGGTGGCCCTCGACGACGTCGGCCTGACCGTGGAGCGCGGCGAGGTCGTCGGGCTGCTCGGCCCCAACGGCGCGGGCAAGACCACGTTGTCACGCATCCTCACCACCCTCCTGCTGCCCAGCGCGGGGACCGCCCACGTCCTCGGCTACGACGTGGTCACGGACCCCGAGCCGGTACGCCGCCGGGTCGGTCTGGTCCTCGGCGGCGAACGCGGCCTGTACGGCAGGCTCACCGCCCGCCAGAACCTGCGCTACTGGGCGGCCCTCCAGGGGCTCGTCTCGTCCGACGCCAAGCGGCGCAGCGAGGAACTCATCGAGCGGATGGGGCTGACCGGGCGCGCCGACGACCGCCTGGAGACGTTCTCCCGCGGCATGGTCCAGCGGGTCCACCTGGCTCGTGCCCTGCTGCACCGGCCGGAGCTGATCGTCCTCGACGAGCCGACCGCCGGAATGGACCCCAACGCCGGGGCGGGATTCCGCACCCTGGTGCGCGAACTCCGGGCGACCGGCGTCACCGTCCTGCTCGCCACCCACGACATGCCCGAGGCCCAGGCGCTCTGCTCCCGGGTGGCCCTGATCGACCGCGGCCGGCTGCTGCGCATCGGTACCCCCGCGGCACTCCTCACCGAACTCGGCCAGTGCCATGTCATCACCGCCACGGGCGTGGACGAGGCGACCACCGCACAGATCCGCGCCGTACCCGGTGTCCGCCGCGCCGAACGCGACGACGAGGGCTCGCTGCGCGCCGAGGCGACCGGAGCCGACGTCCCCACCACGGTCCTCGGGCTCCTCGCCAAGTCCCACGCCTCCCACGTGAGCGTGACGCCTCCCAGCCTGAGCGAGGTCTACCGCAGCGTCATCGAGGACCGGGAACTGGTGGTGTGATGGGCGCCTACTTCCGCGCGCAGTGGTGGCTGCTGCTGCGCTCGCCCCGGCTGCTCGGTCCGCTGGTGATCACCCCGCTGTACTCCCTGGTGTTCTTCTCGGTCCTGCGCGAACACCACCGGGCCGGCCTGGCCACCACCGCGGCGACCACCGCCTTCCTGATGAGCATGTGGTCGCAGGCCGTCTTCGTCGCATCCGACGCCGTGGACTACGACCGCTGGGAAGGCACCCTCGAGGCCGGGCTGTTCAACCCCCGGCGCTACGCCGACGCCCTGGCGGTGCGGGTGCTGACCACCACCGCGGTGAGTCTGCCCGCGTTCGCCGAGATCCTGCTGATCGGGCGACTCGGCTTCGGCTACCCGATCACCGTCGAGAGCCCCTTCGCCACTTGTCTGATCCTGCTGCTGGTGCTGTGCGGAAGCGCGGGGGTCTCCCTCGCGATCAGCGGACTGCTCGTCGTCGTACGCGGGGCCCGAACCCTCCAGAACGCCATGACGTACCCCTTCTACCTGCTCGGCGGGCTCGTCATGCCGGTCGGCTCGCTGCCCCTCCCGCTCCAGTGGCCCGCCCACGCCTTCTACCTCTCCTGGGGAGCGCAGTCGCTGCGCGCCGCCGTCGGCGGAACCGGTGTCGACGCCGCAGCCGTGTGCGCCCTCGCGGTCCTGGCACCGCTCCAGGCGGGCATCGGCTACGTCGTACTGCGCCGCGTGCTGCACCGGGCACGCGACGGCAAGGTGATCCTTCATGGCTGACCGCTTCGCGCTGTTCCTCACCCGGCTGCGGTACGGGGTGATCAGCAGCTTCCAGGACTACCGGGCGATGTTCACCTGGCGCTCCTGGCTGTTCGGCTGGATGCTGCGCCTCGTGTCCCAGGTGCTGTTCTTCGCCTCGCTCGGCAGGCTGGTCGGCTCCGTGCACACCGAGCAGGCGATCGCCCTGGGCAACGCGGTGGTCCTCGGCCCGCTCGGTGCCCTCGGCGTCGTGTCCTCGTGCGTCGGCGAACGACGGGGCGGCACACTCCAGTTCATCGTCATCAGCCCCAGCAGCCCGTTCCTGGTGATCGCCTCGCGCGGGCTGTACTGGGTCGCCGACGGATTCCTGACCTCCTGCACCGTGCTGGCGCTGCTCCCCCTTCTCGTGGGGTTCCCCATGGTCTGGACGGCGCTGCCGCTGGTGCTCGTGATCCAGGCCCTCATCACGCTGAGCGGCTACGGGCTGGCGTTGGCACTGGCCGGGGTCAGCCTGCGCTGGCCGGAGGCCCGTATGTATCTGACCGGAGGCTCCACGATCCTGGTACTCCTCCTCGCCGGCGTGAACGTCGCGCAGCCCGAGCAGGGACCTGCCGCTCTCCTCGCTGCCGTGATCCCGGCCGGACACGGTCTGACCGCCATACGCGCGGCCCTCGCCGGACACGGTGTGCCGATCGGATCCGTGCTCGGGGAACTCGCGGTCATGCTCGGCTGGGGCGCGATCGCCTGGGCGGGAATGGCCCTGGCATTCCGCCGTTCCGGCCGCCGGCTGGCACGACTGCTCGGCTGAACCGACGGGACCGCGCCGTTCGTCCGCCGCTACCGCGGCCCCGCAGCGCCCGCCCCGCCGCTCCGGCTGCGGGTCCGGGTCGGGTTCGGCATCCTGGGGGTATGACCGGTTCACCGGCCGGCGGCTCGGCGGTCACTGGCGACGGTCGCTACGGCGAGAGTCTGTTCGCCCCGGAACACCCCCGGGAGGCGGCACGGATCGACGACGCCGCGCTGGTCTACGACCCGGTCACCACACGCCGTCTTCGGGAGCTGGGCGTGGGCCCGGGCAGCCGCTGTCTGGAGGTGGGCGCCGGGACCGGGACAGTGGCGCGCTGGCTGCTGGAGGAGGCGCGCGTCGACGAGGTGGTCGCCCTGGACCGGGACACCGGGGCCCTCGCCTCGCTCACGAGCCCGCGGTTGCGGGTGGTCACCGCCGACCTCACGGACGAGAGCCTGCGGCCCGGCCGTTTCGACCTGATCCACGCCCGGTTCGTGCTCATGCACCTGCGTGAGCGCCGTCGGCTCGTCTCCCGGCTGGTGACGTGGCTGAACCCCGGGGGCCGGCTGGTGCTCGGCGACACCGTGGACCTGCCGGACGCACTCGACTCCTCCTCCGCGTACCGGCAGGTGATGGACGCCATGTGGCGGACGCTCAAGGAGACGATCGGCACCGACACGACCTCGGTCCCGGCCTATCCGCACTTCTTCCGGGAGGAGGGCCTGCGGAATGTGGCCGCGGAACTGTACTGTCCACCGCTCGTCGCGGACGGCCCACTGGCCCGTTTCTGGGCGGAGACCTGGCGGCGCATGCGGCCCGCGCTGGAGCAGACCGGGCGGGTGGACGCCGCCGTCCTCGACGAGGCGCTCGCCTACCTGGCCTCGCCCCGGCTCGCCGAACTTGGGCCGGGCATGATGCTGACCTGGGGGCAGCGTCCGTGAGAGCAGCCGCCGGTCCAGGTACCGACGGCTGCGCTCCGTCATCTGCGCTGGGGTGTCACGTCCAGGACACGTCCGGGAGGAGTTCGCGCGCCTCTGCCAGGTGGTCCGGAGCGGTGTCCAGGCAGATCCGGAGGTCCTTTCTCGCCTCCTCGGTTCTCCCCAACGCGATGAGACTCTTGGCACGTTGCAGCCGGGCGTCGGGATCCTCCGTCTCGGTCAGGACGGTGTCCAGGAGCTCCACGGCCAGTTCGTGCCGGGCGGTGTCGTGATACGCGACGGCGAGATTGAAGCGGACCCCCGGCACGTCGGACAGCGTACGAGCCCGCTCCAGGTCGGTGATGGCCGAGGCGAGGTCGCCGGTGCCGTGGGCCAGGGCCCCGCGCAGGGCCCACGCCTCCGCGCACCCGGGGGAGCCGGCGATCGCCGCCGAGTATGCCGCGGCCGCCGCCGCGGGTTCCGCCACGAGCTCGTGCAACTGGCCTTTGAGACACAGCAGTTCGGCACTGTCGGCGGCGACCGCGAGTCCGGCGTCGATGCTCGACAGGGCGGCGCCGACGGCACGTGGGTCGTCCTGTGCCAGCTCGACCAGTAGAGCGCTCCGATTGATGTGGGCGTCGGTCATGTGCGGGTCGATGTCCAGGACGTACCCGAAGTCGGCCAGCGCGCCTTCGACGTCGCCGGCTTCGCCGCGTGCCTCGGCGCGGTTGTAATACGCCTCGGGGAACGGCGGCGAGAGCCGGATGGCCTGGTCGTAGTCGGTGAGGGCTTCGCCCAGTCGCCCCTGCCGGTGCAGCAGGATGCCCCGGTCGAGGTAGTACTCGGCGTAGTTGGGATCGCGGGCGATGACGGCGGTGAAGTCGGCGAGGGCCATGTCGGAGTGACCGAGAGCGGCGTGGACCTGGGCGCGGTTGTGCCGCAGCACCGAGCGGTGCAGGGCCTGTTCGTCGGGTTCCAGGGCGGCGTCGAGATCGGCGAGGCAGGTGTCGACCAGGGACAGCGACGCCTCCAGGTCGCCGCGGTGCATCTCGATGAGGGCCAGGCCGTTGCGGTAGAAGGCGGTCCGCATCTCACGGTCCTTCGGATCGGCCAACTGGCCGGCGAAGGCGATGGCCTGGTTGATCCAGCGGCGGGCGTGATCGTGGTCGCGTTGCTCCGCGACGAGATGGCGCGTGTGGATCATCGCGGTGGCGTACGCGGCCTGCATGTGGACCGACGGCGAGGTGCTGAGCCCCCGGGCCTCCTCGTACAGCGGCAGTGCCTCTTCGGCGAGGCCGAGGGCCGCCAGCGAGGTGGTCATCTTGGTGGTGAAGGCCCACCAGTGGTCGGGGTTGCTCTCGTAGGCCACGATCCCGCGTCCGCGGGTGCCGTAGTCCAGGACCGCGTGGTAGAAGCCGAGGTCCATGCAGTGGTCGAGAGCGTGTCGCAGGGCGTCCGCCCCGGCGCCCGACGGATCGCCGCCGTTCTCGGCGTGCCAGGCGATCGCCCCGAGCCGCAGCGAGGGCTCGTCCTGCGCTTCCAGTGTGCGACGGCGCGCGTCGTGCAGAGCCTGCCTCTCGGCGGGCGGCAGTTGCCGATAGGCCGCGAGCTGCTCGCGGTCGTCGCCGATGCCGTCGTCGTCGACGTAGCGGGCGGCGAGCGCCGACTGGTCCGATCGGACGGACACGGACGACACGGGGGCGTCGAGTCGCGTGCAGTGCGCGGCCAGTGCGGCGCCGAGGGTCTCCGCCGGCGAGCCCACGGGATCGCCGAGCGGCTCGTCCGACGTGGTCACCACCACTGTGAGTCGCTCGGGGTCGATCCTGCGCAGCAGCACGGCCAGGAACTCGCCGTCGGTGGGATCCGCCTGGTGGGCGTCGTGGACGATCAGGGAGCGCGGCTGGTCGCCGAGCTCCCGCAGATACGCGTTCAGGAAGTCGACAAGTCCGTTGGCGATGCGCAGCGTCCGCACCCTGGAGTAGAAGCGTGTGCGTTCTCTCGGCACGGCCAGCGAGGTCAGGGTCTCCCTGGAAGCGGGGACGAGGGCGTGCAGCTCCGGAGTGGTGGACAGGATCTCGACGTCGTGCCGGGCGACCGCCTCCGGACAGCGCTCCAGCGCGTCGGGGACGATGGCGCGCAGCAGTGTGCCCACGGCGGTGTACGGCCCGCGCAGCCGACGGTGTGCGCCCACCGCGGCGAGCTGCTCGGGCAACTCCAGCCGTTCCAGGGCGGTGATGCGGTCCGCCCGGAGGGACGCGCTGATCCAGTGATGGCGTGGAGCGGTCATGACGGGGCTGCCTTTCTTACCCGGACACGAGGTCGGTGGGATGTCATGGAGGGCGGCGGACCGCGGAGAGGCTGTCAGCCCCGCTGCCGTGCACCGGTTCGTCGGGCCCGCCTGTCCCTCAGCGCCATGAAGGCGACCGCGAGCAACTGGGCGAGGAGAAGGGCCAGCAGCGTCGCCGAGTCGAGGATTCCCGTCATGGACGTGCCGGCCCGCAGGCGACCGAACAGGCCGGACAGCAGCTGATAGGCCGAGGGGACCAGGACGGCGGCGAAGGAGGCGAGGGTGAGCGTGTAGCCGACGGGCAGGAGCCAGGCGTACCAGCGGGCCGCGCGCAGGTCGGCCGGACCGTACGCGGACAGGTCCAGTGCGGGCCGGCCGGTCCAGCGGCGCACGGTGTTGCGCAGCACCCCCGCGGCCGCGCCGTGCAGATCCGTGCACCCCATCACGGTGGTGAGCAGGATGTACAAGTCGGTACGCAGATAGAAGAAGAGCTGCCAGACAAGGCGGAGCACGACCGCGAAGGCGAGTGCGAGGCAGACCCGTCCGGTCAGCGGAAGCGTCCCGTCCGGCTCACGAACGACGGCCGCCACCAGGGTGAGTACGGCTGTGGCGAGGACGTCGGCCACCATGCCGGCGAGGATCGGCAGGTAGCGCCGTCGGCGCGGAACGGCGACCAGGCCGGGCAGCGTCGTCTCGAACACCACGTAGATCAGACGCCGTCCCACCGAGAAGCTGGAGTGCAGCCCCAGGCGCCTGCCGGCCAGTGCGTGGAACCCCTCGTGCAGGGCGAGGAAGGGCATCTGGCCGAGGAAGAGCACCAGGGTGATCACGGTGTAGGAAGAGGTGAAGAACAGGACGCTGCGGTGGGGTGCGAGGTCCGGGTGCCGTGTCATCTCCATGACCCAGAGCGCGATCACGGTCGCGTAGCCCACCCAGGCCGGCCCGCTGAACAGCATCCGCCCCAGCCGCTGCCAACGCACCGGCGCCGGTGCGGCGGTGTCGGTGCCGTCCCGACCGTCCCGGATGAAGTCGAGATCCTCCAGCACGGCCAGCAGGTCGGCCATGTCGATGCTCTCGCCGTGCGCCTTCTCGTGGCGCTCGGCGGCCTGTCGGGGGGTGAGGCCGTCGGCCAGCATCCGTACCAGTGCGGCGCCGTCGGCGGGGAACACCGCGTAGGAGTCCACGTCCGGGCTGCCGATGGTCACCTCGTCACCCTCCTCCAGGTAGACCAGCGGCCGCAGCGCCAGCGGCCGGTCGAGCTCGAGACGGGGGCCTGCGGGGGCGCCGTCGACGGGGACGGACACGTGTACTCCTCCGGGAGGCAGGTTCACGGACGGTTGGCGGAGCCGACCGGGATGTCCTGGTCGGCCCCGCCGGTGAGGCCTCAGAAGGGCCTGTAGCCGCAGAACGGGTCGGAATACAGCGGCGTGGCGGTACTGGTCAGACGCACCGGGCCGGCCTTGCGGACGACGATCTTCTTCATCGCGGACACCTCCCTTCGTACGACATCGGCCTGCATGGCCGACATCGCTTGGTGCGTCACAAGCTAGGCAACGGGTGTCCGGGATCGGTTGATCGACGGTATGGCAACGGCCAACGCGATGGCCGGGGCCGCGAGCAGCGGGCACCGGACGGGGCGTCACGGGGGGTTCATAGCTGATGGACCGAGAGCTTCCGGCGCTACGTGATCATGAATGAGTGTTTTCGGTCAGGATCGAATCGACTACTTAACGTTACGGTCATCGCTTGCCCCCTCCTCGCACCCCCTGTCCCCCTTGCCCCCACCTGTCCCTCGCCGGGTGTCGATCAACGGACATTCACGCGCACGTACCCCGGGTAAGCCGAAAGATTTCCCGACTTGCCTCCATAACGACGCAAAGGAAGTCCGAAATTGACCGGGTTCCTTTGACTCCCGATCGATCGGTCGGTGAGTGTCCTTCACATGTCCGTAACATCCCCAGCCGCCGGTGGCCCTTTGCGATTGCGCGACTTCCGGCTGCTGCTCGCGGGAGCTGCCACCGGACAGCTCGGTGCCCAGGTGACCCTGGTGGCCCTGCCGCTCGTGGCCGTCCTCGAACTCGACGCGTCCGCCTTCCGGGTGGGCCTGCTGACCGCCGCGGAGACCGCCGCCTTCCTGCTGGTCGGGCTGCCCGCCGGGGCACTCACCGACCGTATGCGCAAGCGGCCCCTGATGATCCGCGCGGATCTGGTGCGTGCCGTGGCCATGGCGAGCATCCCCGCCGCCGCGCTCGCCCACGTCCTGACCATGGCCCAGCTCTACGCCGTCGCGCTCGTGACCGGCGTGGCGACCGTGTTCTTCGACGTCGCCCACCAGAGCTACCTGCCGCAGATCCTGCCCCGCGACCAACTCGTGGCCGGCAACGGCGCATTGGAGACGGTCCGTTCCACCGCCCAGGTGACCGGCCCCGGTGTCGGCGGCGGACTGGTCCAACTCGTCGGCGCGCACCTCGCCGTCATCGCCGACGCCATCGGCTACGTTCTCTCCGCCCTGTTCCTCCTGCGCATCCGGCAGCCCGAGCAAGCCCCCGAGCCCTCCGCCGGGCGTTCCCTGAGCAAGGAGATCGGCGAGGGCGTCCGCTTCGTCTTCGGCCATCCGCTGCTCCGCGTCATCGCCCTCACCACCGGCCTCGCCAACCTCTGCGCCGCCGTCCTCATGGCGACGCAGACCGTCCATCTCGTCCGCGTCGTCGGACTCAAACCCGGCGGACTCGGGCTGGTGCTGTCCGCTTCGGCCGTGGGAGGACTCCTGGGCGCCCTGTGCGCCGGACGCCTCGCCGCCAGGCTGGGGCAGGCCCGGGTCATCCTGCTGTCCGTCCTCGTGACCGGCCCGTTCGCCGTGCTGTGGCCCCTGTCCGGACACGGTGTCCTCGGGGCGGTCCTCTTCGCCACCGGATCGGCGGTCGTCTCCTTCGGCGCCGTCGTCTACAACGTCGCCCAGGTCAGCTTCCGCCAGGGGCTGTGCCCACCGCGACTGCTCGGCCGGATGAACGCCACCCTGCGCTTCCTCATGTGGGGCACCCTGCCGCTCGGCGCGCTCCTCGGCGGCGCCCTCGCCCAGTCCTTCGGGACGCGTACGGCACTCGCCTGGTGCGCGGTCGGCATCGTCGCCGTACCGCTGCCGCTGCTGCTCTCCCCGCTGCGCCGGATGCGGGACCTGCCCGGTCCGCGGGAGGACGCCTGCGCCGACGGAGAAGAACGGCCGGCCCCCGCACCCGCAGGCTGACCGCCCGTCACCACGCCCTCCCGCGCGCCCGCGACAACGACAGTCCACGACAGAGAGGACCACGTGCTCAGCATCACGAGCCAGTACCTGGCCCGCTACCGGCGTCTCACCGCCGGCGACCGGTCCGACGCCCTGCTGCCGGTGACCGGAGCGCAGCGCCGCTTCGTCCTGGTGCGTTCGCTGGACCCGTCCGGACGCCCCGACGTGGTGCCGATGTTCTTCGCCTTCCCGAGCGGAACCGTCGACCCCGAACGCCTGCGGGCTGCGGCCCGTAGGCTCGCCGCACGGCACACCGCCCTGCGCTCGCGGCCCGCCGTCGTCCGGGGCACTCCCGTCCTGCGCGTCGGCGATCCGGACGTCAGCGTGACCCGGCCGGCCCCCGTACCGGGTGAGCGGCCCGCCGACACGCTCCGCCGCGCGTTGGCCTCCTGGGATCCGCAGGGTCCCCCCTTGCGGCTCTTCCTCGTGCGCGACGAGGAGCGTGAGGAGGACATCCTCGCCGTCGTCCTGGACCACGCCGTCTGCGACGGCCGTTCGCTGGCGCGCATCGTCGAGGAACTCGGCGCCGCGTACGCCGAGGAGGCCACCGCGTCCCGTCCCGCGCCCGCGGAGACGGAAGCGGAACTCGTCGCCTACCGGGACGCGGTGCTCCTCCAACTCGCCGCCGAGGAACGGGCGGAGACGCCCGACGCGGCCGCGTACTGGGCGGACCGGCTGCACGCGCTGCATGCCCACGCTCCGTCACCCCGCCCGGCACGCGTGCCCGACGGCGCATGCCCGAGCGGCGTCGCGCAGGCACGGCTGCCCGCGCCCGACGGCGGCGTACCCTTCCCCGGACTGCTCGACGCCTGCCGCTCCGCGGCCCGCGCGCTGTACGGACCGGACCGCGTGGTCCCGCTCGGCTACCCGTGGGGCGGCCGCCCCACGGGAGCGGAACCGGTGATCGGCTGCTTCCTCAACACCGTCGTCTTCCCGGCCGACACCGGCCAGGGACCCGGCCCGGAGGTGACGGCCGACGCCTGGTGGGACGACCTCGACCGGGCCGACGTGCCGTTCGACGCGGTCGTGACCGCCGTGCGGGCCGCCGGCTCGGGCTGGACCGGAGGTCTCGACGGCCTGCTCACCGTGGACGACGACAGCCGCCGGCCACTCCTCGGACTGGCCGGTGTCGAGGGACGGGAGGTCCACGTCGACGGCAGACCGGTCCGCGGTCCCTTCGCCGTCTCCGTCACCCAGGGAGCGGAGATCCGTCTGCGGATGGTGTGGGACCGCGCGATCCTCGACGACGACGCCGCGCACCGGGCGTTCGACGCGCTCACCCACGCGCTGCGCTCCGCGGAGCACGCCGTGCACTGACCTCCGCCGTCCGGATGCCCACGCGCCGCCGTGAGGCCGGGCGCCTGGGGGACACCGCCGACGAGCCCGTAGCGGGCCGCCGCCCGGGCCTCGGTGCGCCCCGACATCAATCGATACATCCCGGTGCGTGCCGTTACCGCCCCGCACCGCCCGGCACCACGGCGCGTACCAAGCCGCCGCGCACCCCAAGCTTCCCCCCACACCCCCCACGCCAGAAGCGGCACCGCGCGACCCGCGAAGCCGCCGCACCACCACCGCCGGACACAACCGTGACCGGCACCGGAAAAATCCGACCCGACAACCTCAGGGATCGCCCATGCTTCCCCTCTCCTCCTCGCAGGAGATCGTCTGGCTGCACGAGCAGATGCAGCCCGGCAGTCGCGCCTACAACTTCACCGCCGCACTGGACCTGTGGGGCACGCTCGACACCGAGGCGCTGCGCCAGGGACTCGCCGCCACGCTCGCACGCCACCCAGGTCTGCGGCTCGAACTCGTCGCTACCACCGGCTCCGTACCGGGGCAGCGGGTCGTGCGGCAGTGTCCGCCGAGGCTGCGCACGGTCGACCTCGGCACAGAGGACGATCCCGAGGCGGCTTTCGCCCAACTCCTGCGCACCGAGGCCGAGACACCGCTCGACACCTTCGAGGCACCGCTGATCCGCTGGACGCTCGTGCGGCTCGCCGAGCACCACCACCGGCTGATCCACGTCGAGCACCATCTGATCCATGACGGGCACTCCTTCGCGATCCTGCTCGACGACGTCTTCCGCGTCTACCGCGCCCATGTCCTCGGCGAGACCCTGGAGCTCCCGCCCGCCTCGTCGTACGCGGACCACGTCCGGGCCCAGGCCGAAGCCGCGTACTCTCCCGAGTCGCTCGACTTCTGGCGGGCCCAACTGCGCGACCAGCCCCACGACCTGCCACTGCCCGGCCTCACCCGCCCCGGTGCCCGCCGCAGGCACCACGGCGGACAGCTGCGCCAGACGATCGGCGCCGACCTCGCCGAACGCCTGCGCGGGCACGCCCGGTCCCGCGGTCTCACTCCGTTCGCCACGCTCCTCGGACTGTTCGCCGAACTCCTGCGCCGGCACAGCGGCCGCTCCCGGATGGTCATCGGCACCGCCGTCGGCAACCGCCCCCTCGGCTACGAGGACGCCGTCGGCATGTTCGTCAACACCATCCCGCTGCCGCTCGCCCTGGACGGCACCGCCCCCGCCCAGGACACCATGGACGAGGTCACCGACACCCTCATCCGGGCCCTGCCGCACCAGGACGTGCCGATCCAGGAGCTGACCCAGGCACTCGGCATGCACACCTCCGGCGCCGACAACCCGCTGTTCTCCGTCATGTTCAGCGCCCACGACGCACCCCTTCCCGAGATCGACGTACCCGGTCTCGACATCACCCTCTTCGAGGGGTTCAACACCGGCACCACCCGCTTCGACCTCGACGTGGTGCTGCTCCCGGACGACCGGCGCGGTGTCACCACACGCCACGGCGCCCCCGGCATGACCCTGGTCTGGGACTACGACGCCGACCTCCTCGGTGAAGACGTCGCCCGACTGCTCTCCGGCCGCTTCCTGGACCTTCTGCGCGCCTACCTCGACAGCCCCGCGACCCCGCTGGCCGACCTGGCACCGGCCGCCGTGGAACCGGCCGCCGAACCCGTGCCCGTCCCCGCCGACCGCGATCCGCTGGATCCCGTGGCCGCGCACCACCCGTCGCTGCCCGCCCTGCTGTGCGGCGCCCGCCGCCTCACCTACGGCGAACTCGACGCACGCGTCGGCTCGCTCGCCGAGCGACTGCGCGACGCCGGTGTGACGCCCGGCCGGCCGGTGGCCGTGGTCCTGCCCAGGGGGACCGACTCGGTCGTCGCCCTGCTCGCGTGCCTGCGCACCGGCGCCGTCTACTGCCCCCTGTCCCCGTCCGACCCGCCGGCCCGGCTCGGACTGCTGCTGGAGCGGCTCGCCCCGGCGCTGGTCCTCACCGGTGACGGCACCCCGGCCCTGCCGGAAACACTGCCGAGCGCCCGGTTCGACGCCCCGGAACTGCCCCGGGCGCGCGAGGGCGCCGTACTTCCCGGTACCGCGTACGTCATCCACACCTCCGGCTCCACCGGCACGCCGAAGCCGGTCGCTGTCGGCCCCGCGGCGCTGGTGCACCATCTGACCGCGGCCGCCGATCGGTTCGGCCTCACCACCTCGGACCGGGTCCTGATGTTCGCCCAGCCGTCCTTCGACGTGGCGCTGGAGGAGGTGCTGCCGACCCTGCACGCCGGTGCGTGCCTGGTCCTGCCCGAGCACGAGGTGCCCACGGGCGCGGAGCTCGCCGGACTGCTGGCGTCGGCCCGGGTCACCGTCGCCAACCTGCCCACCAGCTACTTCCTCGCCACCCGCGAGGACCTGCGGCCCGCGCTGCGTGACGAGAGCTGGGCACCGAGGCTCCTGGTCCTCGGCGGCGAGCGCCTTCCCGTGGACGCACTGCGCGGTTTTCTCACCGACACCGACGCCACCGTGCTCAACGTGTACGGCGTCACGGAGGCGGCCATCAGCTCCACCGTCCACGAGATCTCCCGCGACGCCCTCGCCGAGGGCTCCGAAGTCCCCCTGGGCACCGAGCTGCCGGGCGAGCGGGTCCATGTCCTGGACGCCCACCACCGCCCGCTGCCGTCCGGCGCAGTCGGTGAACTCGCCGTCGCCGGGCCCGGACTCGCCGAGGGCTACGCGGGCAACGCGGAGGTCACTGCCGCCCGGTTCGTCACCGTCGACGCACTCGGTGGGCAGCGTGTCTACCTCACCGGTGACCTCGGCTACCGCGGTCTGGACGGACTGCTGTACTTCCTCGGGCGGCGCGACAACCAGATCAAGCTGCGCGGTCACCGTATCGAGCTGGAGGAGATCGAGGCGGCGGCGTCCGCGGTGCTCGGCGGCCGGTCCTGCGCCGTCGTGCTGGACCGTGAGACCCCCGGCGGCCCCAGGCTCGTCGGCTTCCTCGAGGACGGCGCCGACGGCGCGGACTTCGACGAGAAGGCGCTGCACACCGAGCTGACCGGCCGCCTCCCCGGCCCCCTCGTGCCCGCCCGGTGGGCGTGGCTGGACACCATGCCGACCCTCGCCGGCGGCAAGCCCGACCGTACGGCCCTGGCCCGTCGAGCGGCGGAGCTCGAACCCGACGCCGCCGTTACGTCCGAGCCCGGAGCCGGTTCCGAGCCCGAGGCCGCCGCCGTGTCCGACGATCCGATGACGGCTCTGCTCACCGAGGGCTGGCGCGAGGTCCTCGGCCACAGCCGCTTCGACGCCCGCTCCCACTTCTTCCGGAGCGGGGGCCATTCCCTGCTGGCCGCCGAGCTCGCCGCCTGGCTGGAGCCCCGGCTGGGCACGCGCCCGCCGCTGAAGGTGCTCTTCCGCAACCCCGTGCTCGCCGACCAGGCCGAGGCCCTCGCCACCACCACCCTTTCCACGGAGTCGTGATGACCCAGTCCCCGACCGCGCCCGCCATCCCGGCCATGCCCGCCACGCCCCCCGCCACCGCGACCGGCACCGTGCTCAGCGTCGCCCATGGCCCCGCCGCCGAACCGACCAGTGTCCTCGCCCGATTCGAGGACTGGGCCCGCCGCACCCCGCGGGCTCCCGCGGTGATCGACGGCACCCGGACCTGGACGTACCAGGAACTCGACGCGGCGGCCGTGCGCGTCGCCGCCGCGCTGGGCGACCGCGTACGCCCCGGTGACCTCGTCGGCGTCTGCCTCGACCGCTCCACCGCCCTGGTGGTGACCGCCGTCGCACTCGCCCGGATCGGCGCCGTCTACCTGCCGCTCGGCCCCCGCCCCGGCGAGCGCCGCACCCAGGCCGTCACCGAGGACCTCGACGTCGCCTGCCTCATCGGCGACCCCGGTGTCCTGCCCGGGGACCACCGGAGCGGGGAGCACACCCCGCTTCCCCTGCCCACCGACGGCGTCAACGCCCCCGCCGCCACGGTGGCGGCCTTCGCCGCCACCGTCCGCGGCACCCGGCGAGCCCCCGAGGGCGCCCTGTACGCCGTCCTCACCTCGGGTTCGACCGGCCGCCCCAAGGCGGTAGCCGTTGCCGAGACATCCCTCTCCGTCGCCCTCGACTGGTACCGGGCCGAGACCGGCCTGGCACCGGGCGACCGCCAGTCCCTGCTCATCGGTGTCGCGTTCGACCCGCATCTGCTGGAGCTGTGGGCCGGCCTGACCTCCGGTGCCGCCCTCGTCCCGGCCCCGGACGACACCCGCTGGGACTCGCACGTGCTCACCGACTGGTGGCGTGACACCGCCCTCACCCACGCCGTGGCGGCCACCCCCACCGTCGAACCGCTCCTCGACCGGCCGTGGCCGCGGGACCTGAAGCTGCGTCACCTCGTCGTCGGCGGCGACCGTATGCGCCGCCGCCCCGGCCCCGACGTCACCGCCACCGTCCACAACGCCTACGGTCCCGCGGAAGCCACCGTCGTCACCAGCACCCACGCCATGCGCGGCACCGACCCGGAGGCCGGCGACCCGACCCCGCCACCCATCGGCACCGCGCTGCCGGGCGTCACCGTAGTCGTCACGGACGACGAGGGGCGGCCCGTCACCCGCGGAATGGACGGTGAACTGCGCATCGGTGGCCACTGCCTGGCGCTCGGCTACCTCGACCCCGAGCTGACCGCACGCCGGTTCACCGCACCTCCGCGGGAACCGGCGCTGCCCGCCGTCGACCGCCTCTATCGCACCGGCGACCGGGTACGGATGAACGCCGACGGCAGCCTGGAGTTCCTCGGCCGCCTCGACGACCAGGTGAAGATCAGCGGCGTGCGGATCGAACCGGCCGAGGTCGAGGCCGCCTTCGAGCAGGACCCCCGGGTGCGCAGTGCCGTCGTCACCGTGCTGCGCGACAGCTCCGGCCACGGCCGCCTCGTCGCGCACGTACGACCCACCGAGGGCGCAGAGCCCGCGACCGGGGATCTGCTCGACGCGGTCCGTGCCTGGCTCCCGGAGCAGGCCGTCCCCAGCGCCGTACGGCTCGTCGACAGCTATCCGCTCGACGCCAACGGCAAGGTCGACCGGGGCGCCCTGGCAGCCCAGGTTCCCGCCCCCGCGGCGCCCACGGCCGCCCCCGCGGACGACCTGGCCGACGCCACCGCCACCGAACGGCTCGTGCTGACGACCGTGCGCGACCTCCTCGGCCGACCCGGCACCGGCCTCGGCGACAACTTCACCGACGCCGGCGGCACCTCCGTCGTCGCCGCCCGGCTGCTGGCGGCCGTCGAACGCGAGACCGGAGTACGGCCCCGCGCCCACGAACTGCTGCGCAGCACCGACCTGCGCGCCTTCGCCGCCCTCCTCGACCAGCGCCGGACCCCGCGACCGGAAGGAGCCTGACATGACACGCACCACCCCGCAGCCCGAGGCCCCGGCGAACGCGAACGGCACACCCGCGCCACAGCCCGTCGACCAGGCCGACAACACACCCGCACCGCAGCCCGGTGCCCGGACCACCGCGCCCGTGCCGCCGCCGGTGCGGACGAACGCCCTGCCGGCGCTCGTCGCCCGGCACGCCGGACTCACCCCGAACGCCCTCGCAGTCGTCGACGGCGACACCACCCTCACCTACGGCCGTCTCCTCCAGGCCGGTCGTGCCCTCGCCGCACGCCTGCGCGACCACGAGGTGACTCGCGGCGACCGGGTGGCGCTGCTGACGACGCGGTCGGCCCGCACGATCGTGGCGCAACTCGGGCTGTGGCTCGCCGGAGCCGTGTGCGTGCCGCTCGACCCCGCCCAGCCCCGGCCCCGCACCGAGGCGATGATCGCCGACGCGGAGGTGACGCTCACCGTCGGCGACGCGAAGCTGCTGGACGCGGCCGCGCTCCCCGGCCCGGTTCTCGCCCTGCCCGAGGAGCCGCTGACCAGCGGTGAGCCGGTGGACGAGTCCGACCCGGACAGCCCGGCGTTCATCATGTTCACCTCCGGCTCCACCGGCCGCCCCAAGGGCGTCGCCGTGCCGCACGGCGCCATCGCCGAGCTGGTCACCGCACCCGACTACGTCACCCTCAACGACCGCGACCGCGTCCTGTTCCACTCGCCCATGACCTTCGACGCCTCGACGTTCGAGGTCTGGGTCGCGCTCGCCAACGGTGCCGCGGTCGTCGTCTGCACCGAGCAGCGGCCCTCCCTGGAGGACCTGGCCCGGCACGTCGAACGGCACGGCGTGACGGTCGCGTTCTTCACCACGGCCCTCTTCCACCAGCTCGCCGCCCGCCGCTCCCGCCTCTTCGCCCAGCTGCGCACCGTCGTCGTGGGCGGCGAGGCGATGGCCGCCGCACAGGCCCGTGAGGTGCTCACCGCCTTCCCCTGGCTGGAGCTCGTCAACGGCTACGGACCGACCGAGACGACCACCTTCGCCACCGCCCACCGGGTCACCGAACGGGACTGCGAGGCGCCGATACCGATCGGCAGGCCCATCTCCGGAGCCACGGCGCACGTCCTCGACGCCGACGGCCATCCGGTGGCCGAGGGCGACCGGGGCGAACTGTGGATCGGCGGCAGCAGGCTCGCCCACGGATATACCGGGCTGCCCGAACTCACCGCCGAGCGGTTCGTCGAGCACCCCGTCGCCGGCCGGCTCTACCGTACGGGCGACATCGTCTCGCTCCGGCCCGACGGCACCCTCCAGTTCCACGGCCGCAACGACGACCAGGTGAAGGTCCGGGGCTTCCGTGTCGAACCCGCGGAAGTCGAACACGCCCTCCGCGAGCAGCCGGACGTCGACGACGCCGCCGTCACCGTCGAGGGCGCGGGCACCCCCGAGGCGCGCCTCGTCGCGTTCGTCGTCACCGCGCCCGGCACCGTGCCTCGCGGCGGACCGTTGCGCGAGCGACTCGCCGCCGTCCTGCCCGCCCACCTGGTGCCCGACACGGTCACCGCGCTGGAGCGGCTTCCCCTCACCTCGACCGGCAAGGTCGACCGGCGCGCGCTCACCGGACGCGCCCACTCGGCCGGCAGCCGGCCCACCGACATGCCGACGGCGGAGCTGACACCGCTCGAACAGGCCGTCGCCGAGGTGTGGAGCCGGGCACTGGGCAGCGAGGTCACCCACGCCGACGCCGAATTCCTCGCCCTCGGCGGCCATTCCCTGCTCGCCCTCGCCGTCACCGACGACCTGCGCGAGGAACTCGGCGTGGAGCTCTCCCTCGCCGACTTCTTCGCCGCGCCGACCGTCGCCGCGCAGGCCGCACTGGTCGAACGCGCCCTCCTGGCCGCCCACAGCGACCTCCACCCCGAAACCCCGGAGAACAGCGATGTCCACTGACGCCGACTCCGCGGCGCGCGACCGCCAACAGCAACTGCAGCGGGAACTGCTGCGCAGGGCCCGCGCCGGAACCACCCGGCCCGTGACGACCGAGCCCGGCACCGGGCCGACCGCGGAGGAGGGCGGCCACACACCGCGCTACACCGCCCACTCCGGCACCGCACCGCAGGCCGCTCGGCAGTCCGGTGGCGCCCCGCTCTCCCGCGCCCAGCGCCGCATGTGGCTGATGGAGCGGCTCGGCGGCGCGGGCGACTCCTACCACGTACCGTTCGCCACCCGTGTGCGCGGCCCGTTCGACGTGACCGCGTTCGCCACCGCCCTCACCTCGCTGGTGGCCCGGCACACCATTCTCCGCACCCGCTACGCGGAGCGCGAGGGCGAGCCCTGCCAGGAGGTGCTCCCGGCGCCGCGCACGATCCCCGTACCCGTCGTCGACACCGAAGTTGCGCATGCGCCGGGACTGCTGCGGCGCGAGTCGGCCCGGCCGTTCGACCTCGCGGCCGGCGAGGCCGTACGGGCGCTCGTCCTGCGCCACGGGCCGCGAGACCACACCCTGCTGCTGACGTTCCATCACATCGCCGTGGACGGCGGCTCGCTGGAGACCGTGGCCGCCGAACTCTCCGTTCTCTACACGGCGGCCACCGACGGAACGAACCGGCACACCCTCGCCGTACCACCGCAGTACGCCGACCACGCGCGCCGCGAGCACGACGACCTGCCCGGCTTCGAGGCGGAACTGGCCCGCTGGAGCGACCTGCTGGCCGACGCCACCCCACCGCGCCTGCCTCTCCCGGCGGCGGCCGCGCCGCGCACCGCCGACCGGCCCGCGGCCATGCGCACCGTGCCTCTCGCGCCCACCCTGCCCGACGCTCTGCGGGCACTGGGCGCCGAGCGGCAGGCCACGCTCTTCGCCGTGTCGCTCACCGCGGCCTTCGCCGCGCTGCACCGCCTCACCGGCGACGAGGACCTCGTCATCGGCGTGGCGGGCACCCACCGCAGCGGAACCGCCATGCGAGGCCTGGTCGGCCTGTGCGTCAACACCCTGCCGGTAAGGGTGGACGTCTCCGGCGACCCGACCTTCGTCGAACTGCTGCGGCGGGTACGCGACGCACTCCTCGAGGCCCAGCGCCACCGGCACATCCCCTTCGACCTGGTCCTCGAACGCCTCGGCGCCGGGGCGCGCGGCGCCGACGGCACCGCGCTGGTCCGCGTCACCTCCGACGTCCTCGGCGAGCCGACGGTCCTTCGGCTGCCGGGTACGTCGGCCGAGTACGTCGACGTCCCCACCGACGGCGCGAAGTTCACCCTGTCCTACGGCCTGGAGCTGGCCGACGCCGCCGAGCCCATGGCGCTCGTCCAGTACGACGGGAACGCGCTGGACGACACCGTGGCAGAGGCGGCCGTACGGGACTACGCGGCCCTGCTCCACGCGGCGGCGGACGACCCGGAACTCGCCCTGGGCAAGCTGCCCGTCCCCGGCGCGGACAACGCGTCCGGCACGGCACAGATGCCCGGCCCACGTGATGGCGTGGGCGACACGACCGGGGTGCTCAGCGGCCCGACGGACGGCCGGACCGGTACGGCCGCCCGGCCGACGCCGGCCGACGAGGGCGGCCGTCCGGACGGCGACGACCCGGGTCGCGATGCCCCGGGTCGCGATGCCTCCGACGGCGACGCGCCGGACGGCGACCGTCACCCGGCCGCGCGTGCCCTGCGAGCCCACCCGCAGGTGGCCGACGCCACGGTGGTCCAGCCCGCGCAGGGGACGCCCGTGGCCTACGCCGTCCTGCGGGACAGCGTCGGCCCGTCCGGTCACGAACTGCTGGGCCTGCTGCGTCGGTCGCTCCCGCCCGGGAGCGTGCCCGCCACGGTCACACTGCTCGACGCGCTGCCGCGCACGGCCACCGGGACGTCCGACCAGGCCCGGCTGCCCGGGCAGTCCAGGCCGAGCGCCCCGTCCGGCCCCCGGGCCGAAGCGGTCATGGAGATCTTCACCGCCGTACTCGGTCTCCTCCCGTCGCCCGACGACGACTTCTTCGCCCTCGGCGGCCACTCCCTCAAGGCCGTGCAGCTCGCCGAACGGCTGCGCACCAAGCTCGGACTGCCGCTCACGGGCCTCGACGTGCTCCAGGCCCGTACGCCTCGCGCGCTGACCGCGCTCCTCGACGAACGCGCGGCGCGGCAGACCGCCGCGAAGGCCGCGAGGGCCGCCAAGGCGTCGAGCAGGCCGGCCCGGTCGCGGGACATCCGCCCGGGCATGGTGCTGGTCACCGGCGCGACGGGCGGCGTGGGCGCGTTCGTCGTGCGTGAACTGGCCGCCCGGGGCCGCCCCGTGCTGGCGCTGGCTCGGCCCGAGTCCGCCCATCTGATCGCCACCGAGGGCGTCGACGTCGTCGAGGGCGACCTCTCCGACCTGGCCGGACTGCGGGACGCCGTCGCGCACGCCGACGCGGTCGTCCACTCCGCCTGCACCTTCACCCGGCACGAGGTGGATCTGGCGGCCATGGAGACGATGGTCGACGCCTGGCGGCGCGGACCGTTCGTCTTCGTCAGCAGCGTCGACGCCTACGGGCACCCCGGAACGGAACGGGTCGCCGAGGAGTCGCCGCCCCAGGAGCCCGTCAGCCCGTACGGGAGGGCCAAGCTCGACTGCGAAGCCATGGTGCTGCGGGCCGCGGGAACCGAGGGACGCGGGGGTGCGAGCGCCGTACGGTCACCGATCGTCTGGGGCGCGCACGACCGGCTCCGCGAACAAATGCGCTGGGGCGCCATCGGCACGCTCTACCAGTCCGCCCGCCAGGGTGAACCGATCGAACTGCCACGTCCCGGTACCGGCGGACACTCCTGGTACGGAGCCGCCTGGGTGCACGCGGCCGCCCTGGCCCGTGCGGTCACCGAGTGCCTGGACCGTCCCGTGCACGGCGTCGCCAACGCGTGCAGCGGCCATGTGTCCTGGCACGACCTGGCACACGACCTCACGGAACTGCTCGGCACCCGAGCGGAGTTCCGCGAGACCGGCGAGGTCCCGCGGGACCTCGATCACCGCTGGCACTACGACAGCGCACGCCTGGCCCGTCCGCTCCGGGCGCGGCCGGGAGAGGACCGGCGGACCGTGCTGGCAGAGATGATCGACGGCATGACACCCGACAACGGCTGACACGCCGCCTGCGCCCGGAGCACCCGCAAGACGCTCCGGGCGCAGACCGTACCGCTCGGTCACCGACCGGGTGCCGGTCCACGGTCGGCGCCGCTGTCGGCGAAGGGGAATAGGGGGTAACCCTCGAAGCAGTCGCCATGGGACTGCAAGGGCCAGCCCATCCCCACCCGATACAGCACGGTCAGAGCGACGGCCACGAGGACCAGCACGAGCCGACGGGTGACCTGCCCGCCAGGCAGGGGACGCCTGCGAAGGCCGACCTGGAGCAGAACGAGCACAGCGCTCATGGACAGCCAGACCGCAGGCACGGTGACGAACCGCAGTCCGATTTCGTTGCTGACGTTGTTCCCGAGCGGGCAGTCGTCCCAAGCCCGAACCGTCCACCGGGTGCCGGCCAGTACGCCGACAGCGGCGAGGGACGGCGAGACCGGATACCAACCGCGGCCGCCGTCGGCGGCGGACACCTCAGCAGGATGCCCTGATCTCTCCACGGCCCGTCCCCTCCACCGGCGGCAGGAGTGCCGCAAGGACAAGTCACGCACGAAGTGATCGTCACGGTTCCCGCCGGACAGGTGAGAGTCGCCGACGAGGGAGGGGCGCCGCGCCAACCGCGACGCGCAGTCGCAGCGCTGAGAATTCGCCGGTCAGTCGACGGGGTATGTCTGAATTCCGTATCACATAGCGGGCTCCGCCTCCGATCTGATGGCGTCGCACCTGCCGATCGTTCAGTTGCCGCCTCAAGATCAAGGGGACCACCCTCATGTCTACACACCGCTTTCGCAGCGTCGTTCTGTTCAGTGCTTTCATGTTCGTCGGTCTCATGGGTACAGGTGGTGCGACCGGCGTCGCGCAGGCCGCCCCTACCCATGCGCAGTGGTTGCTGACGGCCCGCTACAAGAATCTGGCGACGGGCAGATGCCTGGACGTGAGAGACGAGTCCTACGACGACGCGGCAGTCGTGCAGCAGTTCAAGTGCAAGGACGGACAGAACCAGGTGTTCGGCGTCGGCCCGAACGACGTAGGCGGCCAGGCGCTGTACACGCGCCGCTCGTACAAGTGCGTCGAACCGCGTGACGGCACGTACGACGGCGCGGGCGTCCAGCAGTGGGCCTGCAACAACAGCTTCGAGCAGCAGTGGCGTACGGACACCGTAGGCAGGAACATCGTGGTTCTGAGGCACTACATGAGCGGCAAGTGCCTTGAGGACATGGGCCAGCCCTCGGGCAACCGCCGCGAGGTCGGCCTCATGCCGTGCACCGGAGCCTCCAACCAGGCGTGGCGCTACGACCTCGTGTAGGGGAGAGTCACGCCACCGTTCTCAACCGAAGTCTCAACCGAAGAAGTCGCCCCTGGGGCGCTCAGGATTGATGGCGTCGCGGCGCTGCTGCTCCAGCCGGGTCGTCCTGTTCGCCGATATCTCCCGCAGGTGCGCCCGACTCTGCAGGGTCATCATCGACCCCAGTGCGTGGCGCTCGGTCATCGGGTTGTCCACGCAGGACTGGTAGAGAGCGGCGGCGCGTTCGGGGTCCTGGTAGAGGGTGCGGTAGAGCTCGGCGGCACGGTACTGGCCGTAGGGGTGGTTGCGTGCGGCGGCCGCCAGGAAGTGTTCCAGGGCGTGTTCCGCGGGGGCTCGGGTCAGGGGCAGCAGCCTCTCCAGATACAGGTCACCCAGGGCGAGCATCGCTTCGGGCTCACCGAGTTCGGCCGAGGCGTGGTACCAGCGGGCTGCTTCGTCGAACGACTGTGTGATGCCCGCCTGGGGACAGCCCCGGTGGTAGAGCGAGGCCAGGTAGTACGTCGCTCGCGGCGAACCGGTGCTCTGCCGCAGTCGCGGCACCGCGCTCGCATACCGCTCCTGCACGTACTCGATGTGCCCGAGCAGCTCGACGGCGGCACCGTGGCCGGTGCCCGCGGCGGCTTCCAGGAAGAAGGCGGCCGCACCGCGGTGTTGCGTGCTGTTCCAGCAATGCAGGCCGATCCGGTAGTACTCCTCGGCGCTGGTCGGCTCGTGTCCGTCCACGGTGAAGTTGGTCCCCTGCCACTGCACCACGTCACTGCCCTTCTCGTCCCGGCGTGCCTCGGCCGAAGCTCGCGCGTCATTGTGCCGCAGCCCCGACCAGTGGCACCGGTCGCGCCGGCGGATCCACAGCGGTCAGGGCCGCCTCCGAGATAAACGGATAGGTCATCCGTATGTGTGTTAGCGTACCTCCGGGTAAGCGGATGACCTATCCGTTTACCCTGGAGGGATGGAGGAGCACATGAGGAAAGCTGTGGTCACGGCCGGGACCGCCGGTATCGGTCTGGAGACGGCGCTGGGGCTTGCCGACGCCGGGTTCGCGGTCACGGTGGTCGGGAGGAACGCCGACCGGGGTGCCGGGGCGGTGGACCGGATCAACGCCATGGGACCGGCGCACCCTGCCCGGTTCCTGGCCTCCGACCTCTCCTCGATCGACCAGGTGCGCACGCTCGCCCACCGGATCGCAGCCGAGCACGACGCTTCAGGGGATCCACTGACGGTGCTGGTCAACAACGTCGGGGCGATGTTCCCCGACCGACGGGAGCTGGGCGGTGTCGAAGCCTCCTTCGTCGTCAACCACCTCTCGCCCTACCTGCTGACCGAGCTGCTCCTGCCCACACTGACGGCGGGTGCGCCGAGCAGGATCGTGAATGTGACCTCCGGTGCGGTAGGAGTCGCGAAACGGGTGTTCGACGCCGTCGAGCCGCCCGGCGGCTACTACGGCTTCCACTGGTACGGCCGTGCCAAGCTCGCCAACCTCGCCTACACACTCGACCTGGCCGCGCGGCTGGAGGGCACGGGTGTGTCGGTCTTCGCCGCCGACCCGGGTGGCGCCGCGACCGACATGACCAACGGCACCCTGGCCGACCCGAAGATCGTCTCTCCTGCCCTGCGACTCCTGTGGCCGCTGGTGCGCCGCAGGTTCGAACGGTCCACATCCGGCCCGGCGTCCACGGCGGCCAGGCCATCGATCGTCGCCGCCACGGACGACGCGCTGACCGGCCGGACCGGCGTCGTCATCGGTCCCGAAGCGCGTCCGGTCGCCCCGTTCCGACCGGCCACCGACCGCCGCGTCGCCGAGGCCGTGCGCCTGCTCAGCGAGGCCCACGCCCCTGTGGTAGCCACCGCTGCCGGGCACTGAAGACCCGCCCCCGCGCCGACCTCCCGGCCGGGGAACGGCCACGTATGATCCGGAAACACATGACGGGACACGCGACAGAGAACAGAGACTGGCCACCCATGCCGACCACACAGCTGCGCAAGGACGCCGCCCGTAACTGGGACCGGATCGTCGCCATCGCCCGCGCACTGGTCGACCAGGGCGTCACGCTGCAGCTCAATGATGTCGCCCGCCGCGCCGGACTCGGTGTCGGCACCGTCTACCGGCACTTCGCCACCCCCGAGGCGCTGCTGGAGACCGTGGCCGCCCCCTGCCTGGAGGCCCTGGCCGCCCACGGCGAACAGGCGCTGGCCGACACCGACCCCTGGCGCGCGCTCGAGGGTTTCCTGACGCGGACCGTGGACGCGCAGATCACCGATGCTTCCCTGGCCCTGGTCACCGCCGCACCGGCCGACGCCCTCCCGCGCACCACGGAGCTCAGGCAGTCGCTGACAACGACCGGCACCGAACTCCTGGACCGGGCCCGCGAGGCCGGAGCGGTCCGTCCCGACCTGTCCGCTGCCGATCTCGTCCCCCTGATGTGCGGCATCGCCCACGCCGTCGACGTCCACGGCGGCACTCCTGCCGACCGGCTCGACACAGCGCACCGCTACCTCGCCACACTGCTCGGCGGCCTGCGAACCGCCCCGTCGAACACATGAGGCGGCCGTTCGCGGCGGCCTTTGATGCGCTTTGTGGGAGACTCGATGCGTGATCATCGAACATGCGTACGCACATGTGGCCTCGTATGAACAGGATGAGTGGCCATGGTCCGTTCCTTGTGTGCGCGGGCTGCTGGAGGACGGGCTGCGGTTCACCGCGCCGGTGACCTTTCTCGTCGGTGAGAACGGCTCCGGCAAGTCCACCCTGGTCGAAGCCCTCGCAGAGGGCTTCGGTCTGGACTCCTGGGGCGGCTCGCACGACTGGCGTTACGCCAGTCACCGCCCGAAGTCGGTGCTGGGGGAGTGGATCCGCTTCGACGCGGCTCCGCGCGGACGGCGCATGTTGGGAAACTGGTCCGCACGCAAGGGATTCTTCCTGCGCGCCGAGACGGCGCTGGACGCCCTGGACCGGGAAGGGTTCGGACCGGATTCGGTCAGCCATGGAGAAGGCTTTCTCGCCGCGTTCCGAGGGAAGTTCCTCCAGCCGGGGCTGTATGTGATGGACGAGCCCGAGGCCGCGCTGTCCTTCGCCTCGTGCCTGGAACTGCTCGGTCATATTGACCAGTTGGTGAGGTCTGGCGGCCAGGTCATCTGCGCCACCCACTCCCCACTGCTGACCGCCCTGCCTGGTGCCGACATCATCGAGGTCGGTGAGCACGGCATGCGCCGGACGGCTTGGAGCGAGCTCGCCCTGGTGGACCACTGGCGCCGCTATCTCGCCGACCCGCAGTCCTACCTGCGCCACGTCCTCGACTGACCTCGACCGGGAGGACGCCCCCTCTTGACGGAGCGGAGCGGGTTGCACATAGTTACCGGCGAGTAGCGCGGTGGGTGACCCCGCGCCGCCACCGGACGGAGGCCCGATGACCGACCATGCCCGCGCAGCCCTCGAACATCTGCGGGACGCGAGTCAATTCCAGTGGTACGTCATACCTCTCCTGCTTGTGGTCATCTATGTCTACGCGGCCGAGGTGGAACGCCGGAACTGGAACGTCTTCTTCGCGGGCCTCGCACTGTGGGGCATGGACTGGTTCAACGAGATCTGGAACGCTCTCGTGCTCCACTTCACCGACCGGGCGCCGGTCTGGGGCGCGACCGGCCACAGCGCGTACCAGATCCTCGTCGGACTCAACATCGAGATCTGTCTGATGTTCGCGGTCATGGGGGTGGCGGCCGCCAAACTCCTCCCGCCGAAGTCGATGCGGCTCTTTGGCGTGCCCAACAGGCCCCTGTTCGTGCTGGTGAACTCGGTCGCCTGCGTGGGCGTGGAACTCCTGTTGCATCAGGCAGGTGTGCTGACCTGGGACTGGTCCTGGTGGCAGGCCGACTTCCCCCTCCTGATTCTTCTGCTCGGTTATGCCCCGTTCTTCGTCGCCGTTGCCGTCGTCCACGACCTCGCCCGCGTCCGCACCAAGGCCGTTGTCGTCTCCGCGCTGTTCGCCTTCGACGCGGTCTGCCTCCTGGTGTTCGGCTCACTCGGGTGGCTCTGACTCCGTTCAGTCCCGCGGGATCGCACACCCTGACGACCTGCTCGTCCTCGATCCCGGAAACAGGTTCCGATCCGATGCAACCTCGCCCCGGGCCCGTGCGTACAGGAGGCGACAACCGCACTTCACATGAGGAAGGGGACCTCATGTACTCGGACAGTAGGGCCGGTTGGACCGCCGGCCGTCCTGACGCCGCTGTCGTCGCCCGTGTCACCCGTAACTCCGTAGTTGAGAGGCCGGCGTGAGCCACATATCGGTCCGGGGACTCGCGGTGGCCTCGGCCACGGCGGTCACCGCTGTGGGCGCCGTCGCTGGTGTTGCGTCGAGCAGCACCGGCCGGCCCGGAAGCGACGCCGAGGCGACAGCAGGCGACACGACGCTGCTGGCTGACATCCCGGCGGGTCAGCAGGCTCATGTACAGACCGCGTCCCTGACGCGGCAGGCCGACGCACAGGCCGTCGCCGCCGACGTGGGTGCCAGGAAGGTGGCCAAGGAGTGGGCCCGCAAGCAGGCCACGGCGGACGCGGTTGCCAAGCAGAGGGCCAGGAAGAAGGCCGAAGAGAAAGCCAAGGAGCGCAAGGCGGTTAAAGAGGCAGCCGGCCGCTCCGCCACACGCGACGCCTCCAGCTTCCCGGTCCAGGACTCCTACTCCGTCGCGCAGATCCAGGCGCTGGCCAGTCAGATCGTGGGCGCGGGCCAGTTCCAGTGCTTCAGCAACATCGTGGACCACGAGTCCACCTGGAACTGTCGGGCGCTCAACCCTTCCGGTGCCTATGGTCTCGTCCAGGCATACCCCGGCTCCAAGATGTCGAGTGCGGGCGCCGACTGGCGGACCAATCCGGCCGCGCAGATCAAGTGGGGCCTCAACTACATGAACCAGAAGTACGGCAGCCCCTGCCAGGCCTGGTCGTACTGGCAGTTCCACCACTCGTACCAGCGAGCTCTCGGTGAGCAGGCCCTCCGAGCAGCCGTCCCGGAGGGCGACCGCCACCCATTCGGGCTGGACGGCAGGGGCACTGGCGCACGGCGGGCGCGGATAACGGTCAAGTGCCCGGGAGTCAGTCGGCCTTTCGTGGGCGGGTGGAGCGGAGTCGTTCCCAGAGGCCGACCAGGTGTGTGTGCAGGACTTCCTCGGCTTCCTCTGCGGTCAAGTGGCCTATGAGCACGTGGCTGGTGAGGCCGTCGGCGAGGGCGAGCAGGGTGCGAGCCTCGACCTGCGGGACGGGCGGTGCAATGCCTTCGCCGGCCGGGCCGTTCTCGGCGGCCTCCGCGATGAGGCGGGCGAAGAGGTCCTGGAGGGCCGCGTAACTGTTCCTCAGCGGGCGGCCGAGTGGCTCCTTGACTGCGGCCTGGGCGACGAATGCGAGCCAGATCCGTGCTTCGGCGCGGTGTTCTTCGCGGAGCAGGGCGATCTCGTCGGCCGCGTGCCCCAGGGCGGTGGCGGCCGACTGGGCCGGGCTCGCGGCCAGGCGTGCCCGCACGCGTTCGGTGATGTGTTCGCCGACGTGGTCGACGGCGAACAGGAGCATCTCCTCCTTGCTGCGGAAGCAGCGCTGAACGGCGCCCAGGGAGACCTCCGCACGGGCGGCGACGTCGCGCATGCTCACTCCCTCCGGACCGTGTTCGTCGGCCAGGAGGCAGACGGCCTCGGCGATCCGACGGCGTCGGCTTTCGTAGTCCACCTGTTTGGGCATGCGCGGTAGGCCTCCTTATTCCGATACGATCGTATCGCTTCCGGGCTATGGTTCGGACACGAACACTTCGGCATCTGGACAGGGAGCACGATGATCAGGCATGACGCCCCGTGGGCAATGACGGCCGCCGCCCAGGCGGAGGCGGTCCGAGGCGGCGAGATATCGGCGCTCGAACTGGTCGACAGCCACCTGGAACGCATCGCTGAGGTCAACCCGCAGGTCAACGCGGTCACGCAGCTGATGGCCGAGCGAGCCCGTGAGGCCGCGATGCGGGAAGACCGGCGGCAGGCAGCGGGCGAAGCACTCGGACCGCTGGCCGGCGTGCCGTTCACGGTGAAGGAGTGCACCGCTGTCGAAGGAGTGCCGACCACGCTCGGAACGTCGCGTTTCCGCGACCTGGTGGCGTCGGCGGACGCGCCCCCGGTGGCCCGGCTCCGCTCGGCCGGGGCCATACCGATCGGCCACAGCAACATGCCCACCCTGATCCTGGCCGGGATGCACACCCGCAGCGAGTTGTTCGGCGACACCGTCAACCCGTGGGACCGGAGCCGGACCCCAGGAGGCAGCAGCGGCGGCGACGGAGTGGCCGTCGCCACCGGCATGGCCGCGCTCGGTCTCGGCAACGATTCCGGCGGATCGGTACGGATCCCGGCCTCGTTCTGCGGCGTGGCAGGGCTGAAGCCGACCACCGGGCGGTTCCCCGCCGACCACCGCGTCCTCGGCCCGGACGACCCCGGACCGGCCTCACAGATGCTGGTCACCGACGGCCCCCTGGCCCGCACCGTCGCCGACCTGCGGCTGGCATACGAGGCGTTGGCCGGCACCGACCCGCGGGACCCCCGGGCCGTACCGGTACCCCTCTACGGAGAGCCGCTGCCGGGGCCGGTCAAGGTCGCGGTTGTCGCCGATCCCGGAGGCCATGGTGTCCACCCCGTGGTTCGCGGCGCCGTCACAGCGGCAGCGGAAGCTTTGCGCGACGCCGGGTACGACGTGCGGGAGGTGGCGGACGTTCCGCGGATGGCCGAGGCACTCGAGGCATACGGCCGGATCACCGTGACCGAATTCGCGCCGTCCTGGCCAGTGGTGCGGACACTGCTCGGCAACGGCGGAGACCGCTACATCCGGATGGCCATGGAGAAGACTCCGCCGGCGAACGCCGCAGAGCTCACGAAGCTGATGGGGACATGGCTCGGCATACGCCGCTCCTGGGCGGAGTTCCTCGACGAGTACCCGCTGCTGCTCGGACCGGTGTTCACCGAGCCGCCAGTCGAGCCGGGACTGGAGTCACGCGATGAAGCGGGACGGGAGCGGGTCGCCGAGGGCATGCGCCTGTGCACGGTGACCAGCTTCGTGGGAGTTCCCGCAGTCGCCGTACCGACCGGAGTCAGCGACGGACTGCCGTCCGGCGTACAGATCATCGGGCGCGCGTTCCGGGAAGACCTCTGCCTGGCCGCCGCCCAGGAGATCGAGAACCGCCTCGGCGTGCTCACGCCAGTCGACCCTCGCCCGGAAGTTCTCGCCGCCGCGCGGTAGGTGGTGCCACGACAGCGGGCAAGGAGACGGTCAGGGGGCAACGGGCGGCGCGGAGAGGCAACATCCGCGCCGCGCCGGTCGCGGGCCCCCTGCCCCTCGTGGTGTCGACCACGACCGTCTGCCGACACCACGTCTCCGTCGTACCAACTTCCTGCCCGGATCAGTCAGTCCCCTGGGCAGAAGGGCGGGATCACAGGGCTGAGGAGGCAGTTGGTGGGGAAGTAGTTGAGGACCGTGTTGCCGCCGCCGTCCGTGACTGCGGCGTCGCTGTAGAAGCCGCCGGGAGCCGGGCGGGGGGCGACGTGTTCTGCGTGATGGCGGTGTTGGTGAGGCTCAGGCCTGAGCCCGATTCCGGCAACCTCGCCACCATCGCCAACGCCGAGGAGGCCGGGGGCGGCGGCGGACTGGTGACCTTCAGCGGAACCACCACGCTGACCGGCACCCGGGTCACCGGTAACCGGCTCGTCGGCGCGGGGAGCAGGGGCGCCGGAATCGCCGCCCTGGGCGGCTCGCTGATCGTCCAGACCGGCTCGACGATCAGCGGGAACACCGCCTCCGGTCAGTACTCCCTGGGCGGCGGGCTGTATGCGAACATCACGGACGACCCCGACACCAGCGGGACCGTCCAGAGCGGTCCGCCCGTCTGAGATCCTGTGCCGGTGGCCTTGTTGCCGGTGATGCTGGTGCTGGTGAGGCTCATGATGTCGGTGGCCACCCCGACCGCGCGATAGATCCCGGCACCCCTCGAATACCGGCCTGTGGCCAGGTTGCCGGTGCCGAGGGTGGCGGTGCTGCCGCTCGCGATGTAGGGCCCAGCTCCGAGAGCGCGGGATCTCCCGCCCTGGATGGTCACCCCCGTCGTGGTGAGGGTGCCGTTGCCCCGGACGTAGATGTTGCCGCCGAAGGACGGGGAGACACCGATGACCGAGCCGTTCATGACGGTGACGTCGTCCATGGTGAGGTTTCCGCCGTTGACGTCGAGGATGCGGAAGGCCGGGGTCGAGGTGCCGGTGTCGCGAAGGATGGTCGCGTGGAAGCCGTGGATGGTGAGAGGGACGGTGATGGCCGGCAGCGCGTCGTCCCCGGAGTCCTGGGCGCTGTACTCGTAGACGCAGTAGGGAGTGAGGTTCAGTACCGCGTCGCCGCCGGTGTCGGCGGTGCTGATCGCGCTCTTGAGGGCCGCGGGGTCGCAGGCCACGACCACATCGGCGTGGGCAGGAGCCGTGCCCGGGAGGGTCAGAGCCTGGGTGGCCAGCGCTAGGCCGTCAGTCTGCGGCCTGTCACGGTCGTCGGCTTGATCCGGCTCGGCATCTGACGCTCCTGGAGATCTCGGCGGGTTGCCCTGGGAGGTCCGGCGGGGGAGTGGTGATGCTCGGGACGACACGGGGGCCCGGCGCGGAGGGTCTGTCCGGGGCCCGGTTCCTCGTGGGCCACGTGCCTCTGGAAGGCGTAGCCGTATGAACCTCGAACCAAGCGGCCAGTCATCCGATTCACCTGAAAGGATCAGGATCCGGACCCAGTCGGTCTGCCAGGCGTTCCAAGGCTCACGCGTGGTGAGTGTCGACCGTCCACGTTCGCGGGAGCAGTGGCTCTCGTGGAACGCTCTGGCCTTGATGCCGATGGCCGTGATTCAACTGGCGCGCGCCGTCGGCGCCGTGGGGTGCTTCCTGTTGCCGTGCCGCCCCTGGCAGGTCGAGACGAGGAGGACATGACGGCCACCGGGGGCACGTCATCCGCCCGAGGCGTCCTCAGCCTCCCAGCGCAGCAGCTCGCCCGGCTGGCACTTGAGCACCTCGCAGAGCGCGGCGAGTGTCGCGAAGCGCACCGCCTTGGCGCGGCCGTTCTTGAGAACCGCCAGGTTGGCGGGCGTGATCCCTGCACGGTCGGCGAGCTCGCCCACGGACATCTTCCGCCTGGCCAGCATCACGTCGATCCCGACGGTGATGGGCATCAGATCACCTCGTCCAGTTCGGCCTGCATCTGTGCCGCTTCGACGTCGCGGGCGACGGCCTGGGCGAGCAGCATCCGCAACAGGAGCACGATGAGCGCGACCCCCAGGATGGCCACGCCAACCCCGCCCATGATGAGGGTGACGCCCGGGTCTTCCCGCTGGCCCGGAGCATTGATGGCCGTGACCGAGAACCACACGAGGGCGGCCGCCACGATCGCGCCGATCATGACGTCCACGTTCCGGAAGGCGGCGTGGGAGAACACGGTTCCGCGTCGCACCATCGTCACCAGCCGCCATACGCAGATCAGGGCGACCTGGGCCGACACCATGCCCAGGATCGTGATCACGCGCAGCGGGGTCAGCGGCAGCGACCCGTCCTCCGGGTCGGTGGCCAACGCCCACACCATCAACGTCTGCACGAACACGGTGCCGGCGAGTACCACCACGAGCACGACGCGAAGTGCACGCATTGCCAGCTTGCCCATGACCCATCCTTCCATCGAGTTGCGATAGAAATCTATCGAATTTCGATAGGCGAGGCAAGGGCTGGGGCGAAGGTCGTCCCCTCCCATGGGCCCCGGCCGGACATCAGGCGAAGCGCCGCTGCCGTGCGGCGTTGCATCGGCCGAAGGCGAACCACAGCAGGCTGCCCAGGAACGGGGCGACGAGGGCGAAGACGGTCCAGACCAGCCTCATCCCTCCGCCGAGACCGGACCGGCTGATGCTGATCAGCGCGCCCACGAACAGGGTCGCGTGGAGGAGGATCGGCAGGACGATCACCGCGGCCGCAATGAGAGTGTTGGCGTGGGCGGAGTGGGCGGCCAGGAGCGTGTGCTGCGTCGCCAGTACGTGCATGGGAACTCTTCCTTTCCGATCGCGCCGAGGCGCGGGGTGAATCCGACTGCCTCCAGGCTGTCCGAGCAGTCCAGAAGGGACATCTCTCTTTCCGCCGCTCCCACTTGACCAAAAGTCGTAGGCGGCGCTGACCGGTCGCGTGATGCGTCGGGCCGCGAGACCGGCGCAGTCTTGACGAGTTCGTCAGGGCGGGCGCACGGACGCTCCGCCCACGGCCTTTTTGCGAGGAGAGCGATGATCACCGTTCAGGGACTCGGCAGGCGCTACGGGGAGACGGTCGCCGTCGACGACCTCTCCTTCACCGCGCGATCAGGCGCTGTCACCGGATTCCTCGGCCCCAACGGCGCCGGGAAGTCCACCACCATGCGGCTGATGCTCGGCCTCGAGCATGGCGCGGGCCGGACCACCTTCGGCGGTCGCACCTATCGTGAACTGGCCGATCCGGTGAAGACGGTGGGGGTGCTGCTCGATCCGGGTGCGGCGCACCCCGCCCGCAGCGCGTACCACCATCTGCGGATGGTGGCGGCCGGGGCGGGAATCGGCGAACGGCGGGTGCGGGAGGTGCTGTCGCTGGTCGGCCTGGACGACGTTCGCCGCCGCCGGGCCGGCGGCTTCAGCCTCGGCATGCGCCAGCGGCTGGGGCTGGCCACCGCCCTGCTCGGCGACCCCGAGTACCTGGTCCTGGACGAACCGGTCAACGGCCTCGACCCGGAGGGGGTGCACTGGACCCGCGCCCTGCTGCGCGATCTGGCCGAGGAAGGCCGTACCGTCTTCGCCTCCTCCCACCTGCTGTCCGAGATGGCGCAGACCGCCGACGACTTGGTGGTGATCGGCCGGGGCAGGCTGATCGCGGCCCAGTCCGTGGAGGACTTCATCGCCGCGTACACCCGCTCGGAGGTGGTGGTGCGCACAACGGACACAGAGGCCCTGCTGGCAGGGCTGGGTGCGCAGGGGGCAACCGCTCGCCGCGAGGGAGCCGAGACCGTCGTCGTCGAGGGTCTGGACGCCGATCAGGTGGCGGAGTCGGCGGCCCGTGGCGGAGTGCGGGTGCGTGAGCTGCACACCCGTCAGAGCAGTCTGGAGGACGCCTTCCTCGCCGCCACCGCCGAGGCCGGCCAGTACAGCGCCGGTGAGTACAGCGCCGAGCTGCGCGAGCAGCGCGGACAGGAGAGGAAAGCGGCATGAGCGTCAGCGTTTCCAGCCCTTCGGGCCCGGCCATCCCGGCCCTGCACCACGCCTGGACGGGACTGCGCACCCTGCGCTCGACCTGGGTGCTGAGCGGCCTTGTGGTCCTGGCCCAGCTCGGCTTCGCCCTGGTCGACCAACGAGCCGACACCACCGGCACGGAGCAGTTCACCAAGGGCCTGTCACTGATGATCGTGCTCACCGCGGCACCGATCGCGGCCCTCGGAGTGAACGCCTTCGGTGCGGAGTACCGCCACCGGACCATCATCACAACAGTGCTGACCCTCCAGTCCCGAGCCTGGATCGTGGCCGCGAAGGCCGTGGTGGTGGCTGCCCTGGGCGCGGTGACCGCCGCGGTCGCCGCCGCGGTGGACTACGTGGGTGTGCTGGCAATCGGTCACACCGTCCCGGACCCGGGTCGGGCCCTCGCGGCAGCGGGCGCTACCGTGTCGTATGTCACGCTGACCGGCCTGGTCGGCCTGGCACTCGCCGGGCTGACGAGGAGCGCCGTGGCCGCGCTGAGTATCACCGTGCTGTGGCCGGCGGTACTGGAACCACTGCTGACAACTGCTCTCCGGCTCGATTCACGGATGGTGCCGTTCGCTGCGGCCAGGCAGCTGGCCGAAGCGGGGGCGGCCGCGCACGGCTACGAGGCCCTGCCGCTGCTCGCACTGACGGCCCTTCTGCTGGCTGGAAGCGCCCTGGCCCTCTCCCGGCGGGATGTCTGAACTGAACAAGAAGTCGGGGCGGAAGGACGAGTACATGGAGAATCCGCGAGCGGCGCTGAGCCCTGCCCCGACCCGGCGCCGACAGTGGCTGGACTGGTGGGACGGCCGGTTCCGGTCGCTCTGCTTCGATCTGCTGGTCACCGCCCTGGTCCTGGCGGGCGTATTCGCCCGCCACACGGCGCCTGCGCTGATAACGGTCTGTGCCCTGGCCGCCTCCGCTCCCGCGCTGTTGCTGCGCAGACGGTTCCCGTGGCTGTCGGTCGTCGCGACGGTGATGGTGGCCTTCACCGGTTCGGTGGGCGTCGCGGCCTGCGTCGCCGGGTACACCGCGGCCCGTCGCTGGGGGCCGTGCCGACGGCTTTGGGTCGCGGGCGGGACAGTCACCCTCGCGATGATCCCCGGCTACTACCGGGAGCTCACCGGAAGCGCGGACCGGCTGGTGTACGTAGCGGTGGTGCCACTGTTCGCGGTGGCGGCCTCCGTGCTGCTGGGCCTGTGGTTCTTTCAGCGGGGTGCGCTGCTCGCCAGCCTGCGGGACCGGGCCGAGCAGGCGGAGCGCGAGCGGGATCTGCTTGCCGAACGCGCGGTCGAAGCCGAGCGGCGCCGTATCGCAAGGGAGATGCACGATGTGGTCGCGCACCGGGTCAGCGTGATCGCGCTACAGGCCGGCGGCCTGTCCGTGAGCGCCCCGGACGAACGAACGGCCGAAATAGCCGAGGTGATCCGCCGTGCGAGCGCCGGCGCACTGGCCGAGCTCCGTGACGTGCTGAAGGTCCTCAGGGACGATCAGACGCCGGCCCCGGGTTCGGGACCGCCCGCGCTGGAGGGTGTCGCCACCCTGGTGGACGAGGCCACCGCTGCCGGGGCGAACCTCCGGGCCAGCCTCCCCGATCCGCTTCCGCAGGTCTCCGGAGCCGTGGGCCGGGCCGCCTATCGCGTGGTCCAGGAGGCCCTCACCAACGCCGCCAAGCACGCCCCGCACGCAGCGATACGCGTCACGCTCGAAGTGGCGGAGGACCAGCTCCAGGTCACCATCACCAACCGGCGCGGGGCCGCGGCCGGATCCGCCATCCCCGGCTCCGGCTACGGGCTGATGGGCATGAGGGAACGCGTCACTCTGGCCGGGGGAGCCCTGCGCACCGGCAGGAGCGACGACGGTGGGTACCGCGTCCGGGCGGTCTTCCCGCTGGGCACGGATAGGATCGCGGCGTGAGCGTCAAGGTGGTTCTGCTGGAGGACGAGGAGCTGGTGCGCGCAGGCGTCCGGCTCATCCTGGACGCGGACCCGGAGATCGAGGTCGTTGCCGAGGACGCCGACGGATCGGCCGTCACCGAGCTCGTCACCCGCCACTGTCCGGATGTGGTGCTCACCGATATCCAGATGCCCCGGGTCGACGGGCTGGAGGTGACCCGGCGCGTCACCGCGCTGCCCGACGCCCCGGCCGTGGCCATCCTCACCACCTTCGATCTGGACGAGTACGTCTACGCCGCCCTGCAGAACGGCGCGGCGGGCTTTCTGCTCAAGGACACCCCGCCACGCGAACTCGCCCGCGCCGTCCACGTCCTTGCGCGGGGTGAGGCGATGCTCTCGCCGAGGATCACCACCAAGCTGCTCTCCGAGTTCTCCTCCCGCGCCCCCTCCCGGGCGGCGAAGACCCGGCTGGAAGCCCTCACCCCACGCGAACGCGAGGTCGCGGTGGCCGTCGCCCAAGGAATGAGCAACGCGGAAATAGCGGGCCACCTCTTCATGAGCCCGTCCACGGTGAAGGTCCACATAGGCCGCATCATGACCAAGCTCGACGCCGCCAACCGCACCCAGATCGCCATCCTCACCCACGAAGCCAACCTGGCCTGACTGCCTCCTGTCCGAACATCGCAGGCGAGGGCGTGAACATCGCCACTCCTGCCCGAAATCGGGCAGAAATCTGGACGGACCGCGACCTCCTGCCTAGGGTGATCGCTCATGATCACCTACTCACTCCCCACCGGCGCCGAGGCCGTGGTCTTCGACTGTGACGGCCTGCTGGTCGACACCGAACGCTGCTGGACCGTTGCGGAAACGGCTATCTTCGCCGCGCACGGCCATCCCTTCGGTCCCGAACAGAAGGCCCTGGTCATCGGCCGCACCGTGGAGGCCGCCGGGGAGGCCATGGCCCACTACCTCGGCCGCCCCGGCGCCGGTGCCGAACTCGCCGTCGAACTCCTCGAAAGGGTCCGCGAGGAGCTTGCCCGAGGCGCCGCAGCGCTCCCGGGGGCAACAGAACTGGTGCGCGCCTGCCAGGCGGCCGTACCCATAGCCGTAGCCAGCAACAGCCCCCGGGAACTGCTGGACGCGGCGCTGTGGTCGGCGGGCCTCAGCGACTGCTTCACCCACTCCTTCGCCGCCGACGAGGTGCGTTCCCCCAAGCCCGCACCAGAGCTGTACCTCACGGCATGCGAGACGCTCGGTGCGGCCCCCGCGCGTTCCATCGCCTTCGAGGACTCGGCCACAGGCATCGCCTCGGCGCGTGCCGCCGGGCTCTACGTCGCGGTCGTACCCTCCATGCCGGGAGCCGACCTCGACCACGACTGGCTGGGCACCAGCCTGGCCGAACCCGAATTGCAGCGCTGGGCCAGGGAATTGGGGCATGCCACAGCCTGCTGACCCACCCCTCTTGAGCGTACGGGCCGACCGTTTCGATGAGACGGCTTGACGAACACGGCTGCAAGCGGAGGTGTCGGGCCGCCCAGTGCTACATCGAGGTGGGCTGCTGCGGGGAGCGGAGCACGAGCAGGGTGATCTCGCTGGGGGCGAAGACGCGGAACGGCGGACCCCAGAAGCCGGTGCCGCGGCTGGTGTAGAGGAGAGTGCGGGTGCCGTGGCGGCTGAGTCCGGCGAGGGCGGGCTGATCGATGCGGACCAGGTGGTGGAAGGGCCAGATCTGGCCGCCGTGGGTGTGGCCGGAGAGTTGGAGATCGATGCCGTCGGCTGCCGCCCGGTCGATGAACTTGGGCTGGTGCGCCAAGAGCAGGACGGGCAGGTCGGGGTCGGTGCCGTCCAAGGCTTCGGCGAGGTCGGCGCGATGGCCGGCCAGGCCGGAGGACTCGGCGGTGACGTCATCCACACCGGCGACCACGAGGGTGTCGCCTCCGCGTTCCAGCAGCAGATGGCGGTTGCGCAGCGGCTCCCAGCCCAGCTCGTCCATCAGGTCGACCCAACCCTGCGCCTCGCTGTAGTACTCGTGGTTGCCCGTGACGTAGACACGGGCCCGAGTCGCCTGCACCGTACCGAGTGGGGCGGCCTGGGCGCGACGGCGTTCGGCCGTGCCGTCTGCGATGTCGCCGGTGTGGCAGACCAGGTCGGCCTCCAGGGCGTTCACCGTCTCGCACACCTGTGCCGACCAGCGGGCGCGATCGAGGGGACCGTAGTGGGTGTCGGTGATGAGGACGACACGCATGCCGTCCAACCCGGCACCCAGGCGGGGGAGTTGTACGTCGAGTCGGCGCACGCGCGGCACACGGCGGGCCTCGGCGTACCCCCAGGCGAGCAGTACGGCGGTCACCCCGAGGACGGCCGAAGTGACGATTCGAGCCCGGTCCTGGCCCTCGCCGACGCCGGCCACGCTCAAGGCGAGCCGCAGCAGGACGCCGAGCAGAACGGACCAGGTGAACAGGACCCAACTGATGCCCAGCAGGCTGTCACCGAAGATCGCCGCCCGGTCCTGCTGCCGCCGACCGTGGCCGCGCGCCATCGCGAGCGGCATACCGCCGAGGCCGAGGGCGAACAGGGCGGTGCCGGTGAGCGTGACGGGCACCGGCCAGTGCTGGCCGGTGTACAGGAGCACCCAGCACGGCACAGCCCACAGCAGAACGGGGGCGATCAGGGGGAGGTAGCGCATCAGACGGTGCAGTCGGCTCTGCCGCGGCGTCTGCGCCGCACTGTCGGCGGGGCGGGTGTTACTGGTGTCGGTCACGCTTCCCCTCCTTGACCGGGCTGCCGTCTCGCGCACTGTATCCGGTCGCCCTCGGGCCGCGGACGCTGCGCTCATGGGACATACTCTCCCGATGGGTTCACGTACTTCCCTGGTCAGGCGGCCGGTCACGATACGGAGGGCCGTCGCGCGGGACGCCAAACGGCTCACACGGCTCGTGCGTGGCTCGGGCGCCTACGAGGGCAAGTACGAGGCCGCAGTCGCGGGCTACCGGGTAGGTCCTGATTACATCGAGGCCCACCGCGTCTTCGTCGCCGTGGCCGCCGACGAGCACGGAGGCCGGGTCCTCGGCTTCTACTCGCTCGTCCTCGCGCCGCCGGAGCTCGACCTGTTGTTCGTCGCCGACGAAGCGCAACGACGGGGTATTGGGCGACAGCTCGTCGCGCACATGCGGTCCGAGGCACGCGCCGCCGGGCTCGACCGTGTCAAGGTCGTGTCGCATGTTCCCGCCGCGGACTTCTACCACCGCGCCGGTGCGGTACGGACCGGGACGGCGCTCGCGAACCCGCCCGCCGTGCCGTGGGACCGTCCCGAATTCGAGTTCCGCATTCCTTCTGAATGACGCGGTGCCGGCCACCTCGAACACAGTGACCACGGAAGGCGCAGCAGGCTCGACATTCCGGTTACTGATCCGTGACAATCCGGGCCAGGGGCGATCATCTGGTCTGAGCAGCCTGGCTGCATGAGAAAGACATCCAAAGCACTCGCACTGGCGGCGGCTGTGGCCGCTGCCGTGGCCATGACCGGTGTGGCTCAGGCAGGCACGCCCTCCACCGGCCTTGGGCACGGCTACCACAATGGTGACGTGAAGATCAGCACCAGCCGGAACGCCAACGGCGACTTCCTGCTGGAGGACCCCGGACGAGGCGGTGTCCAGGTACGCAACCTGGCAGGCGGCGACGTCCAAGGCTGGTACGCCGGCACCCTGTCCTCGGACACCGACAACGTGTGGGGCGACGGAACCAGGGACGATCGGCAGACCACCGACGTGGACGCCTACTACGCGGCAGTGAAGACCTGGGACTACTTCCTGAAGCAGCACGGAAGGCGCGGCATCTACGACGACGGGAAAGGGGCCCGGGTGTTCACCGATGTCGGTACGGCCGACGGTGAGGTCTACGGCCAGTTCGACCCGGAGTGCGGCTGCATGTATCTGGGCCCGGCGGGAGGTGGCCTTTCCGCGGCCAACACCCTCGATGTGGTGGCGCACGAGATGAGCCACGGAATCACCGGCGTGACCGCGGGCCTGAACACATACGGTGAGTCCGGTGGCCTGAACGAGTCCACGAGCGACATCTTCGGCACCCTGGTGGAGTTCTCGGCGGACAACTCCAAGGACCGGCCCGACTACACCATCGGTGAGGGCCTGAACGGCACGCCCTTGCGGTACATGGACGATCCCACCAAGGACGGGAAGTCCATGGGCTGCTGGTCACCCGGAATCGGAGAGGGCGAAGCGGAACCCCACGCGCTCGCCGGGATCAGCAACAAGTTCTTCTACCAACTGGCCGTGGGCAGCGTGAAGTCGCGGTGGGGGAACAGCCCCACCTGTGATGGAGCACCGGCAGTCAAGGGCATCGGCAACGAGAAGGCCGGGAAGATCTGGTACCGCGCGTTGACCCGCTACCTGGTGCCCAATTCCACCTTCTCCGGAGCCCGCGCCGCGAGCCTGCGCGCCGCTGCCGACCTGTACGGGAGCAACAGTGCCGAGACCAAGGCCGTGGGAGCGGCGTGGCTCGCGGTCGGGGTCGACGGCAGCGACCCGGTGCCTGAGGCGGCGCAGGCTCCGTCGCTGAAGTGGATCAACTATCAGAGGAGCGCGGTCGGAGGGCAGTCCTTGTTGCGGCTGCAGGCGCCGGACCCGCAGCGTCAGCGCGTCACTTTCACCGCCGCCGGCCTGCCCCAGGGGTTGACGCTGAACAAGTCCACTGGTGTGGTCTCGGGCCGTCCCACCCAGCAGGGCAGCTTCGACATCACGTTCACCGCGACGGACAGCGACGGCAACGCCTCGCAGCGCCAGGTGAAGTGGGAGGTCGGGCCTCAGTGACATCGCTCCGGGCTTGACCGGCGTGCGTCATACAGGGGCCTTCCCCCGGTGATGGCGATGCGCCCCGGGCCCGTTCAGTAAGCAGACAGCGGTGCCCGCTCCACAGCACATGGAGCGGGCACCCGCCGGTTTCGCGTTCCCATGCGTTGCCACGCCTCCATGCTCAAGCAGTAGAGCGAGGGGGCTATGAACTCGCGTGGGGTTGTGGGTCAGGTGGCCAGCAGGCCGCCGTCGATGTACAGGTCGTGGGCGTTGATGCCGGTGTTGCGGAGCAGGAAGTCGGTGGCGTCGGCGATCTCGGCCATCGTCACCAGTCGTCCGATCGGTGTCTGGGCCGAGTGCGGTGGGTCGGGAACGTCGCGCCATTTGGGGCTGTCGCCGATCAGGCCCGGATGCAGGGCGTTGACGCGGTGCGGAGCCAGCTCCACCGCGAGGGTCTTCACCAAGCCGGTGATTCCGGCGTTGAAGGTGGTGACGACGGTCGAGCCCGGATACGGGCGTTCTTTGGCGAGCCCGCCGAAGAGAACGACGGAAGCGCCTGGGCGAAACCGGTCGCGCAGCACACGGACGGTCTCGGCATAGCCGACGAGCTTCATGGTCACGGCCGTCACGGCATCAGTGATGTTGAACTGCGCCAGCGTGTTCGCGGCCTGCCCGACCGCGGTGATGACAAGATTGTCGACCTCGGCCACGTCGGCCAACGAGGCGCTGATTGTTTCGGGTTGGGCAAGGTCGAGGGCCAGCCCCCGGACGCCGACGCCGATCCCGGCGGCAATGGTCTCGGCCCGTGCCTTGTCCCTGCTGGTGATGATGACTTCGTCACCGCGGTCTGCGAAGTGCTGGGCGATCACTCCGCCCAGGCCGCCGCTGCCGCCGACGATGAGTGTGCTGGTCACGCGATGACCGTCCTTGAGTTGTCGGTTGCGCGAAGGCTGTTCAGGGTGGCTTCGGCCTGCTCACGCATGGCCGGCACGAGGGGAAGAACGGCTTGCGGCAGGTTCGCCGTGACCACCGCGAGCTCGGCGGGAGTGCCCACCTGTTCGAAGAAACCAAGGTTGAGGTGGGTACCTACGGGCGGGGCCGAGGCGATCACCGCGCGGGAGAACTCGGACCAGGCCCGATCCGACATGTGCGCTGCCAACGCGGGAAACAGCACCGGTTCCTCGCGCTCAAGGTGCTGGTGCACCAGGTCGCGCACACTGGCTGCCGCGGCGGCCACCGGTGCCCGGTCCGCATCGTCCCGCACGGGAGCGGCGGCGAGCGCGTCCAATGCCGCGTCCAGCGCATCGTGCTCCGTGCTGAGTTCGCTCAGCACGGCGCCGGCCACCGGGTCGGCGGCGATCAACTGCGGCCAGAGCACATCGTCTTCGCTCTCGTGATGATGCCGCAGCGCCGCCACCAGGAAGTCACGCAGTTCGGCCAGCGCGGCCGACGGGGCGTTGTCGCGCTGCGCGGCGTCGGCCAGCAGGGACGTCGCGGCCCGGTGCATCTTGTGCAGTAGCCGTGTCTCGACGATCCCCGCGGACTCCGGCGGACTCGTGCTCACAGCAGCCTCCCATCTCAATGGACTCTTAATGTCCACTTGGATATTAAGAGTACCAGCGGTCGGTGTGGACCCCGGTGGCCGGCACTACAGTGATCAGATGAAGGAGACGCCATGAACGGTCAGGATGCGTCCGAGAAGCCACTGCGCACGCGCCGACGGGACCCGGAGGGACACCGGGCGGCCATTCTGGAGGCGGCCCGTCACACCTTCGCCGAGCGTGGTTACGCCCGCACTACCCTCCGCGAGATCGCGCGCCGAGCCGGTGTCACCCACGGCCTGATCACACGTCAGTTCCAGTCCAAGGAGCGGCTCTTCCTCGCGGCCGTGCCCGGTAACAGCGACCTGGAACGGGTAGTTGCCGGAGACCCGGCGACACTGCCCGACCGGATCGCCCACGCCTTCGTCCGGCGGATGGAGACCGACGCCGTCAACGACCCACTCGTCGCCCTCGTGCGCAGTGCCGCGTCCGACGAACGTGCAGCCGCTCACCTCCTGGTCGCGATGCAGGAGCACAGTGCCGCTGCGTACCGGTCCGTGCTTTCCCCCGACGCACCGGCAGTGCTCGGCGATGACTTGGACATCCGCGTAGCACTCGTGGGGTCACACATGATCGGAGTGGTCTTCAGCCGGTACATCGCACGAACCGAGCCACTTGCCTCGATGTCACCCGAGCAGCTCGCCTCACACCTCACGCGGATCCTGCGGCACATTCTCTTCGACGATGCCCCCGCACCTCGGAACCCGCCCCAGTGAACAGGGGCTTCGTCCTAGCGGGAGACCGTGCCGGGGCTACGGGGACATCGCAGGCTGAGTCGGGCCCTGGTCCGTGCCCGGTCCGGAAACTCTGGGCCTCCCGATGAGTCGACCGGAACGCGGGTGCCTGACCGGGGGAAATCCCAGGTGTTCGGCGGTCAACGAGTCGCGGCGGGGCAGTTCGGACGCTGCGGAGGCCGAAGCCGGAACGGCGGCGAGGAACACGGCGGCCGGACCCAGGAGACGACGCGGCGCGTCGAAGCCAAGGCGCGGCCAGGGCGTCAGGCGGTACTCCACCCAGCCGTGCCGGAGTACGAGTCGAGCAGGTCCACCACGAAGACCAGGGTCGAGCCTGCCGGGATCAACGGCGACGGCGACTGATTCCCGTAGCCGAGTCGCGGGGGAACGATGATCTCGCGCCGACCGCCGACCTTCATCCCCCTCACCCCCCGGTCCCAACCCTTGATGACCCTGCCACTGCCCAGGGCGAACTTGAACGGCTCGCCCCGGTCCCAGGAGGCGTCGAACTCCTTCCCGGACTCGAAGGTCACCCCGACATAATGGACCCTGACCACCATGCCCGGCTTCACCTCAGCCCCATTCCCGACGACCAGATCCCGGATGGTCAGCTCGGTCGGAGCGTCACCCCCCGGAACGCGGACCTCGGGTTTCGTCAGTTCACTCATCGCCGCCTCATCACTCTCCGTTGAAAGCACCCGCACGGACCAGCCGGGACCCATGGACCCCCCGTGCAGCAGATGGTCACGCTACCGAGGATGCCCATCCCCCCGGAGCGCACCGAACTCGGCGGCCTCACCTGTTGATGTTTCACGCCTTTGCCCCGTTGACGGGGTCTATCGCGAACCAGTGATGGACCCGCGACTTCGTTGACGACGTCGGTGGGACAGTCCTCCTCACGGCCGATGACCGTCTGGCGCCCGTTCTCGCACGGCGAGGGTGATCGCACCGGACGGTGTCGCCGATCGGGCGACGATGTCGACGGACACCTGGTCCGGAAGGCGTGGGTGGCGTCGTCCGACCATGTGCGTTCCCTGTCAAGTCCCGCGTGTTGAACTGCCGATGGCGCACAATCCACCCCCTCCCCTCCTGCGGCCGTTCAGGGCTGCGGCACTGTTCTCGAATGGCCTACGACTCGTCCGCGGTGGTGAGGAAGTCCAGGACGAGGGGGCTGGCGTGGGTGCGGACTCCTCGAAGTAGGAGTGCCGGGCTTCGGGGATCAGGTGGAGTCGGGCGTTGGGGATGCGATCGGCGAGCAGGTGACAGCTGCGGCTTCTCGCGTTGATCGAGCGTCGCGGCTCCTTGACGGCGGCGGCTCACGCCCTCCAACTCCCGCCCGCGGCAGTGGCCCAGCAGGTGGCCAAGGCCGAGCGCGACTGGCAGGTGCCCCTGGTCGTCCGTTGCCCTCGCGGAGCAACGCTCACCGCGGCCGGTGCGCTGCTCGCCTCTCACGGTCGAACCGTGGAGGAGGCGTCGGACAAGGCCGAGGCGCAATTGGCCGCACTGCTCGGTCACCTCTCCCTACGGCTGCGGATCGGAACGTGGCAGGCTGCTGCCCTGCATCTGCTGCCACCCGCCCCGACGGCTCTGCGGCACCGCCATTCGGACGCCGACGTCTTCGTCGTCGACGTGGTGTCCGGACGCGGGGCGGACGAGATCAGCGAAGGGTGCCTGGATCTCGCCCTCGTCGCGTCCTGGGGCACGCCGCTCGCGCCGCCCCCGCACCTGCGCGCTCACCCGCTCCTGCTGGACCCGATGGTCGTGGTTCTGCCCGACGACCACCCTCTGGCCATCGGGCAGCCCGCGGACAGCGAACTGCACCTGGAACAACTGCGCGACGAATCTTGGTCTCCATCCTGGCCGGCCACGCCGCCCGCGCACAGTTCCACGACGCTGCCCGCGAAGCCGGCTTCACTCCCACCGTGCGGTTCGAGACCGAGTCCTACGACGTCGTCCAGGCCCTCGTCGGCACAGGCAGCGCTGTGGCTCTGGTGTCGCGACTGGCCCTGACCCGGGCCCGGCACCACCCATCGCGAACTGGCCCACCCCAGGCCCTACCGCCAGCTCTACGCCCTGACAAGAACCGACGCCAGTCTCACGCCGCTCGCAGACATGCTGATCGACCTCCTACGCGATGTCGCCGCGACATCACCGCCACCAGGGAGGCTCCCCTGCAAGAAGAACAACGCCCATCGACGTCGGCAGCCGGCTCGGCGTCGGTCCGGCCGCAGCCGGAGCCCGTGGATTGGCCGAAGCCACGACAGTCGGCTTCGAACGGCCGAGCACCGAGTGCGGGGGGGGGGGGGGGGGGGGGGGGCCGCGCCCCCCCCCCCCCCCCCCGGGATTTGGTTTGTGACCCCCGCACCCAATCACACCCGGGGGTGGCTGGGGCCCCCACCCCCCCC
>NZ_JBIVBC010000014.1:125284-172743 GCF_044745865.1 Streptomyces sp. NPDC086787
CGGCGGCCCCCCGGGCCGGGCGGCCCCCGCGGCCCCGGCGGGGGCGCGGCGCGCGCCGCCCCCCCCCCGGCCCCCCCCCCCCCCCCCCCCGCGGGGGGGGGGGGGGGGGGGCGCCCCCCGGCAGAGCGCTGTCACCAGGCGCTCACCGTGCATTGGCTTTCGTCGCCGAGCAGACGATCAGCCGTGCGGGTCAGTGGGCGCACCAGCACCCCATGGAGGGCTTCCGAGGGCGCTTCGGATCGGTCACCATGTAGGTCTGTCGGCGATCCGAGGGTGGGGATGAGCGACGGTGGGGACGTCTTGGACGGGCAACCGGAGCAGGTCGGACCCGCGCCATGGCTGGCGCTGGCCTGCCTGGTCGGGCTGCTTCTGGCCTACGTCGTGCTGACCAACTTCACCGGAGAGCTGCGGGCTGCGCTCTGGGGCAAGCCCGGGACCGTGACCGAAGCCGACTGCCGGACGTACGACAACACCGTGGCCAACGCGGGAACGTCGACCTCCTGCTCGGGCACCTTCACTCCGGACGACGGCGGCTCGTCGTTCGATGTGCCCGTCGAGGGCGACATCGGCTCGCAACCGGTCCGTGCGTGGCTGGTGGATGGTGCGTCCGGCCCTGCGTACGTCTCACCAACGGTATGGACGGGGGTGCTCCCGGTGGGGCTGTCCCTCCTCCTGGCAGGTCTCCCGGCGGCGGTGACGGTGGAGCACGCACGCCGTGTCCGCGCACGACGCCGTGGAGGTCCTCTTCGAGGATCAGATCCAGAGCAGGACTGAGGCGATGATGACAGCGGTTCAGGCGTCCGAGGGCCTGGTCGACGCGTTCGGGGCCTGGCACCGCCGATACGGCCCTGTTCTCCCGAAGCTGCCACGAAATGACAAGTAACTCAGTGTGTCGTTAGGGCCTTGGCTTCTGTGCGGGGTTCAGGGACTTCGCTGCCAGTGAGGGCGGCGAAGTCGGCGTGGGCCTGCCCGAACGCTTCGGGGCACGCCTCGCGTTGGGCCGCACGCGGACCCGGGCTGCGCGTGACACTTCGGACAGGTGTGCTGTTCGACGGCGTCGGCGGCCGACCGAATTCCTGGCCGCGCATAGGGGCCCGGTCTAAAGTGATCATGCATTCGAACAGTGAGGGGGAGCATGATCGACGTCGACAGGTATCTGGCCGTGCTGGGGGTCGACCGTCCGGCGGCTCCGACCGCCGAGGCGCTGTGGGCGCTGCACCGGGCGCACGTGGAGCGAGTCGCCTACGAGACCCTCGACAACCAGCTCGAACGCCCGACGGGAATCGGCGCCGAGGAATCCGTGGGCCGGATCCTGCGTGGGCGCGGCGGCTACTGCTTCCACCTCAACGGGGCCTTCGCCGCGTTGCTGGCGGCCCTCGGGTACGACGTGGCCCTGCACCGGGCCGGAGTGCAGGACGAGGTCGAGGACCCCGCGGGCCCAGGCGGTGATCACCTCGCGCTCACCGTGAGGCTCGACGGCGAGCGCTGGCTGGTCGACACAGGGCTCGCTGGTGGCATGTACGAGCCGTTGCCGCTACGTGAAGGCACCTACACTCAGGGGCCGTTCACCTATGTCATGACCCAGTCGGCGGTTGTTCCCGGTGGCTGGCGGTTCATCCATGACCCCCGTGGCGCCTTCGCGGCGATGGTCTTCGCGCCCGAGCCCGTGGAGCTGTCCTCCTTCGCCGCGGAGCACCACCGACTGTCTTCTTCCCCCGAGTCCGGATTCGTCAGGGTGCTCCAGGTCCAGCTCCGCGACGCCAAGGGCGTGGACATGCTGCGTGGCTGCGTGCTGCGCCGGATCGACGCCGAGGGCACGCACGAGCGGATCATCGACGCTGCCGCCGAGTGGTACGCCGTACTGACGGATGTGTTCCATCTGAACCTGGGCGATGTCGACGCCTCCGCGCGGGCCCGGCTGTGGCACCGGGTCCGCACCGAACACCGGGAGTGGGAGGCTTCGAGGCAACGTGTAACCACGCTCTGACGGCAGACGGCAGACGGCAGACGGCAGACGGGGGACGAGCGGGACGAACTCGCCGTCCCGACGGAGCATCAGACGTCCGGGCTGGGAGCCAGCAGCTCGCACAGCCTTTTCGGGACCGCTTGGGCTTCAGCCCTGTGAATTCGGTTTCCAGTCCTGTACGAGGAGCCCGAGGATTACCTCGTCCAGGAACTCGCCCAGCACCCATGCCGAGGAGCGCAGTAGGCCCTCGCGGACAAAGCCGTTGTGTTCGGCGGAGCGCAGCATGGCGTAGTTGTCCGCCAGTGTCTCGATCTGCAGCCGCTGCAGGCCGCGGACCACGAAACCGTAGTAGCAGAGCGTCGCCACAACGTCTGTGCCGTAGCCCTTGCCGCGTGCCGCCGGCAGCAGACCGAGGCCGATGTGGGCGGACCGCTGGTGGTTGTCGATGCCCCACAACGTTGCGGTGCCGGCCAGGGCGCCTCCTTCCAGCTCCACCACGGAGAACGCGACGCTGCCTTGCGCAGTGTCGTCCACCATGAGCCGCGGGTCCTTCGAACCGGGTGAGATCGGCCGCCACGGCCCGGCCTCGGCCCGCGCGGAGTTGACCACGTCGTCATAAAGCTCGGTTCGCAGGGTGGGGATGTCGTCCTCGTGCCGGGCCCTCAGCCCGATCTTGCTGCCCTTTAGCATGCAGGCTTCTTATCCGACTTGACTCGCCTTCGACAAACGAATTTATGGACAGTCCGAGTTGACGCGGTGCCGGCGTCAGCACACACCTGACGAACGCGCACAACATCTCCTCGCGTTTGGCCAGTCCTTCCCCGGACCCGGCACCTCATCCCGGTGACGATCCAGCCGCCCGGGAAGCGACGCCGGGGGCAGATTGGGACTTCAGAATGCCGACCCGACCGCACTCTCCGCCGCCGGTTCGCGATTCCGGGTCTCGGGCACGGTGCAAGGGCCGGGCACCATGGACGCTGCGGCAGCGAGGGCGAGGTGGGAGTCGTACCTGAGCCGTACTGGCTTGCGACGGCATCCACCCCGGAGCGCCCCGACGTGGCGGTCATCGCCACCACCGCGCCTGATCGAGCAGTCGATGGAGGAGTGGAACCGTGTCCGGCAGGGCCCGGAATCCGTCAGCTGAGTCGGGCCTTGGTCCGTGACTGGTCCGGAAACGCTGGTCACAGGCGGGACGGCAGCGGGAGCAACTGGGAGTTGCCACGCAGGCCGGGCCTTGCGACAAGTGCACCGGGGAGTAGGCGCCTGACTGGGGAAAGCTCAGGTCAGGCGCCTTTTTTGTGTCCCTAGAAGAACCCGAGCCTCTTCGGTGAGTACGAGACCAGGAGGTTTTTCGTCTGCTGGTAGTGCTCCAGCATCATCTTGTGCGTCTCCCGGCCGATCCCCGACTGCTTGTAGCCGCCGAACGCCGCGTGCGCCGGGTACGCGTGGTAGCAGTTCGTCCACACGCGGCCCGCCTGGATCGCTCGGCCGGCCCGGTACGCGGTGTTGATGTCACGGGTCCATACGCCGGCACCGAGGCCGTAGAGGGTGTCGTTGGCGGTCTTGATGGCGTCGTCGAAGTCGTCGAAGGACGTCACCGAGACCACCGGACCGAAGATCTCCTCCTGGAAGATCCGCATCCGGTTGTCGCCTTCGAAGATGGTCGGCTGGACGTAGTACCCGCCCTTCAACTCGCCGTCGTGTTCGATGCGTTCGCCGCCGGTCAGGATCCTGGCGCCCTCCTGGCGGCCGATGTCCAGGTAGGAGAGGATCTTCTCCAGCTGGTCGTTGGAGGCCTGGGCGCCGATCATGGTCTCGGTGTCCAGGGGGTGCCCCGGCTTGATCAGTCGGGTCCTGGCGACCGCCGCTTCCATGAACTCGGCGTACTGCCCGCGTTGTACGAGGGCCCGCGACGGACAGGTGCAGACCTCGCCCTGGTTGAGCGCGAACATGGTGAAGCCTTCGAGCGCCTTGTCCCGGAAGTCGTCGTCCTGTGCCCAGACGTCGTCGAAGAAGATGTTCGGCGACTTGCCGCCCAGCTCCAGCGTGACGGGCTTGATGTTCTCCGAGGCGTACTGCATGATCAGCCGCCCGGTCGTGGTCTCACCGGTGAACGCGACCTTCGCCACCCGTGGGCTGGACGCGAGAGGTTTGCCCGCCTCCACACCGAAGCCATTGACGATGTTCACCACACCGGGCGGCAGCAGGTCCGCGATCAGACTCATCCAGTAGTGGATGGAAGCCGGTGTCTGCTCGGCCGGCTTGATGACGACCGCGTTGCCCGCGGCGAGCGCGGGCGCCAGCTTCCAGGTCGCCATGAGAATCGGGAAGTTCCACGGGATGATCTGCGCCACGACTCCGAGCGGCTCGTGGAAGTGGTACGCCACCGTGTCGTCGTCGACTTCGCCGAGCGAGCCCTCCTGAGCCCGGATCGCGCCCGCGAAGTACCGGAAGTGGTCGATGGCGAGAGGGATGTCGGCCGCCAGTGTCTCGCGCACCGGCTTGCCGTTCTCCCAGCTCTCGGCGACCGCCAGGGGTTCGAGATGAGCCGCCATACGGTCGGCGATCTTCAGCAGGATGTCGGACCGCTCCGTCACCGATGTACGCCCCCAGGAGGGGGCCGCCGCGTGAGCCGCGTCCAGCGCCCGCTCCACGTCCTCGGCGGTACCACGCGCGATCTCGGTGAACGGCCGCCCGTTCACCGGGGACGGGTTCTCGAAGTACTGCCCGCGGGCCGGCGGCACGTACTCGCCGCCGATGAAGTGGTCGTAGCGCGCCCGGTAGGAGACGATCGCGCCCTCGGTGCCCGGCGCCGCGTAACGGGTCATGCTGGTCTGCCTCCCTCAGCAGTGCCGCCCGCCGTTGGGCGGCTCCCGCCGGGAGCGTAGAGAGGCGGACGTTGCGACCACGTTGCGCGGTCTGTCAGTACCGTCCGGGCCCGCCGGGCGATGCCAGTTCGGACTCCAGGGCCACGACGCGTGCCCGAACGATCGGCGTCGGCCGGACCGCGGCGAGTGCCCGCCACACCTGGAGATCGTCCTCGCCCCAGCGCGCGTGCGCCCAGTCCACCAGCAGGTCGGGATCCCCGCGGGCGATCAGCGCGGTGCGCAGACCGTCGGCAAGGCGCCGTCTGAGCCGTACCACGGCCGGGGCTTGCGAACCGGGCAGCAGCGGACCGGAATAGGCAGCCGCGGCCGTGGTGACCGCCCCCGCCTCCAGGCTCCGCTCCACCATGGTGACATCGGACTCGATCGCAGTGGTCAGCCGGTACGGCCGGGATGCGAGCAGCCCAGGCCCGAGCAGCCTGCGCAGCCGGGCCACTTCGGCTCGCAGCGTCACCGGTGTCACCGACTCGTCCTCGTACAACGCGCACAGCAACTCGTCCCCCGTCAGCCCCTCGGGGTGGCGGGCCAGCAGCACCAGCAACTCGCTGTGCCGTCGGCTGAGTCTGATCCGGCTGCCGTCCATTACGAGTTCGGCCTCGTCCCGGCCCAGTGCCGCCAGAGCCGGGAGGCGGTCCGCAAGACGCGGTGGGGCGAGAAGCGCGAGCTGTGACTCGGCGGCCCGTGCCACCGCCTGCACGAATCCCAGACTGTGCGGATGAGCCAGGTCGTCGCCGCCGGTGATGTCCACGGCGCCGAGCATCCGCCCGGTGCGCGGGTCGCGTACCGGCGCGGCCGCACAGGTCCACGGCTGCACCTGGCGGATGAAGTGCTCCGCCGCGAAGACCTGCACCGGTCGGCCGACGGCGACTGCCGTGCCCGGGGCGTTGGTTCCGACCGCGGACTCCGCCCAGCATGCACCCGGTACGAAATTCATCCCATCGGCTCGGCGTCGGGTGCTCGGATGACCCTCGACCCACAGCAGTCTGCCGTGCGTGTCGCACACGGCGAGCAGATGCGCGCCGTCGGCCGCGAACGTGCCCATCAACTCACGGAACAACGGCATCACCCGGGCCAGCGGGTGTGCTGCGCGATACGTGCCCAGGTCGCCGCCCGTGAGCTCGACGCAGGCTGTGCCGTCCGGACCCACACCCGCCCGCGCGGAACGCCGCCACGAGTCCGCCACTACCGACCGCACCGGCCGTGGCACGGTGCCGACCGTGGTGAACGTCTCGTGCGCCCGGCGCAGCACGCGGACGCGCTCGGTGGGGTCGGTCCCCGGCTCCAGGGCCACCCATGGATCGGACAACTGGGCCTCCCCGGACGGCTGTGCGGCTCAGGACATCGTCACTCGGGGTCGCGGCGCGGACAACCGTTGTGACAGCGGACCAGGGCGCGTTTCGAAAGTCCCGTCTGGTCTGCGGCGTCACTTTCGAACACGCTTCAGGCGAAATTGACCAGTCTGATGTAGCGGGTCCAGTCCCAGACCGGTCCCGGATCGGTGTGGTCGGCTCCAGGCACCTGGCGGTGCCCGATGATGTGCTCACGGTCCCTGGGAATGCCGTATCTGGCGCACAGTGCGGCAGTCAGTCGCGCCGACTGCTTGTAGAGGGCGTCGGTGAAGTAGAAGGGCCGGTCCACCCAGCCCTCGTGCTCGATGCCGACGCTGCGGGTGTTGTAGTCCCAGTTCCCCGCGTGCCAGGCGATGTCGGCCTCGCGCACGCACTGAGCCACGTGACCGTCGGCGGAGCGTACGAGGTAGTGCGCGGACACCTTCTGCCTCGGGTCCTGGAACGTGGCCAGTGTGCTGCTGTATCTCTCCTGCGCCACGTGGATGATCACGCGGTCGACGGCGTGGGCGCGCGGGCGGTCGGACTCGGTGAAGTTGGAGCTGCTCGCCGGCTGCCAGTCGACGGGCGGATAGCCGACGGCCGGTGGCCGCGCACCGGCCCGTACGCCGGGGAGCAACGCATAGGGGACGGCGGCCAGGGCCGCGCCCGTGAGGAGGCGTCGCCTGCTGGGGAGCGGTTTTGCCCGTTCCATGGTTCCGTGCCTTTCAGGAGGGGGTGCGCGGCGGGCATCGAGGTCGGTGCTGCCCGCGAGGAGCGCGGCGCGGGCGGGCGGCGCGGAGTCCGGCGCGTGGCCTGCGGCAAGTCTGGCGGTCCGGCCATCGGTTCGTGCGGATCCTGGCCGTGCCCGTGTCGTCGATGCGTCTCGCGTGAATCACGGTACGACGGCTGCCCGTTGGCCGAAGGGAAGGAGTGCGGAACGGTGGACGAGCCCGACCCTGTGGACAACCTGGTCACCCGAAAGGGCCTCTGATGCCCTGACGGGTCGAGAGGGAGATGCCGGCAAAGCCCGTCCCCCCGGCGCTGCGGGCCTCCTCGCAGGGCCCCTGACCGGCCCCCTCTGCGTTCGGGTCGGTTACGAGCGGCGGCTCAGACGCGCCCGGCCACGACCGCCGGATCGTCGAGCACGGCCCGCACCACCGAGTGCGCTGCGCCGAGCAGCGGCCCCTCGGATCCCAGCCGTGAGACGGACACCGGACAGGCGGGTCCGGCCGTACGGTCGGTGAGCTCCGCCTCCAGCGACGGCAGCAGCCAGGGCGACAGCGCGGCCAGCGCGCCCCCCAGCACCACGGACTCGGGGTCGAGCAGGTTGACCGCCCCGGTGAGTGCGATCCCGAGCGCCGTCCCGGCGTCCCGCAGTGCACGCCGTACCCGCGCGTCGCCCTTTTCCGCATGCTGGGCCAGCAGACCCACGAGGCCCTCGCCCGGCTCCAGACCCGCCGCGCGGCACACTGCCTCCTCGCCCGCGAACTGCTCCAGGCAGCCGCGCCCGCCGCACCCGCACGGCGGCCCGTCGGGCCGTACCGGGACATGGCCCAGCTCGCCGGCGAAGCCACGTGTTCCGCGCAGCAGCTGCCCGCCCACGATGATCGCGGCACCGATGCCGATCTCCGCCGACACGTGCAGGAAGTCGCCGGGTGTGTCGTCGCCGAGCCAGAGTTCCGCGAGGGCGCCGAAGTTGGCCTCGTTGTCCACGGTCAGCGGGATGTCGGTGGGCAGCAGCGGGCCGAGGTCCGTGTCGGTCCAGTCGAGGTTCGGGGCGCGCATGACCGTACGGGCGTCGCGCCCCACGAGACCGGGCACGGCCACCGCCAGGCCGGCCGGCCACAGACCCTCTCGTTCCGCCTCGGTGACGACCCGACGGACCAGTGTGGCCAGTTCCCGCATCACCGGTCCGGCGGGACGGCCCCGGTTCGAGCGGCGGCGCACCGCACGCGCGCGGATCTCGCCGCGCAGATCGACCGCACACACCGCGAGATGGCCGACACCGACCTCCGCGCCGATTCCGGCGGGACCATGGCCACTGACCGCGAGCGCCGACCCCGGACGGCCCACCCGGCCGGGACGCTCGGGACCCAGTTCCTCCAGCAGCCCGGTGCGGATCAGCTCCTCCACCAGGGTCGACACCGAGGCCCGCGTCAGGCCGATGCGCGAGGCGATCGCGGCACGCGACAGCGAGCCCTCGGCGCTGACGGCGTGCATCACCCGTGCCAGGTTGCGGCGGCGCATGCCCTGCTGGGTGTCGGGCAGGGCGCGGCCGGAACCGGCCGAACGGCTCTCATGCAGAGGTGCGGTCATGCCTCCGTCGTTCCTCGGTCCGTGGCCCCGGCCGGGCGTGCCGGCCGGAGTCCGTCAGCGGGAGTCAGTACCCCGTTCCAGCAGCGGGGCCGCGTCGGAGAGTACCCCGGAGATCCGGGCCAGCGTGTCCTCGTCGCGTTCCACGGCCTCCAGTACCGGCCCGGCGGCCGTGTTCCAACGGCGGGCGATCGCGGCCGGATCCTCGCCGGTCAGCAGGCCGGCCGCCTGCGCCGCCGCACCGAGCGCGACCAGTTCCCGGGCCTCGGGCACCTGCACCGGGCGTCCCGACAGCCGTCGTACGGTCTGCTGCCAGGCCGTGCCGCGGGCGCCGCCGCCGATCAGCAGCAGCGGTGTGCTCCGGTCCGCGTCCTGGTCGAGGACCAGGTCCAGGGCACTGAGCAGTGAATGGACCGCGCCGTCGTAGGCGGCCTGCAGTACCTGCCCCGCCGTCGTGTCGTGGCGCAGCCCGCTCAGCAGGCCGCTCGCGTTCGGCAGGTTCGGGGTGCGCTCGCCGTCCAGGAACGGCAGGAAGGCGACCGAGGTACCGGGCTCGACGGCTTCGCGGTCCAGGCGCAGCAGCGCCGCCACCCGGTCGACGGCGAGGGTGCAGTTCAGGGTGCACGCGAGCGGCAGCCAGGCCCCGTGCGCGTCCGCGAAGCCCGCCACGGTACCGCTCGGGTCGGCGGGCCGGTGCTGGGAGACGGCGTACACCGCGCCGGAGGTGCCGAGGCTCAGCACGGGCGCGCCGGGGCGCAGACCGAGGCCCAGCGCCGCCGCCGCGTTGTCTCCGGTGCCGGGCGCGACCAGGGTGCCCTTGGAGAAGGGCAGGTCGTGGCTGTCGCGGATCGTGCCCGCCACCTCGCCCGGCCGCACGACCCGGGGGAGGAGCACCGGGTCGAGGCCGACGTGCCGGAGGATCTCGTCGTCGTACGACTCGGTTCCGGACGCCCACCAGCCGGTTCCGGAGGCGTCTCCGCGATCGGTGGTGCCCTGGCCGGTCAGGCGCTCGGTGAGGTAGTCGTGGGGAAGCCGCACCGCCTTGGTGGCCTGCACCGCGTCCGGTTCGTGGTCGGCGAGCCAGGCCCACTTGGTGACCGTGAAGGAGACGGTGGGCACACTTCCCGTGCGCTCCGCCCAGACTTTGGGGCCGCCCAGTTCCTCGACGAGACGCCGGGCCTGTGGTGCCGACCGTACGTCGTTCCAGAGCAGGGCCGGGCGGACCGGTTCGCCCTGGGCGTCCAGGGTGACCAGGCCGTGCTGCTGGCCGCCGATCGAGACCGCGGCGGCTTCGTGCGCCGAGTCCCCGCACTGGCGCAGCGCCTCGCACAGTGCCTCCCACCACTGGCGTGGGTCGCTCTCCCGGCCGGCTCCGGCGGAGACGGTGTGCGGGGCCTGGCCGCTCGCCACGACCCGTCCTGTCGACGCATCCACGACCAGCGCCTTTGTGGACTGCGTGGACGAGTCCACGCCAACGACGAGTGGACCCTCGGCTGCTGACATCGGGCTCTCCCTACTCCCGTCCGTCTCCCGCCATGCGGGGCTGACCTGGTGTGTTCCGGCGTGTCCCGGCATCGGTGACGGGTTTGTCACGCCCGATGAGGACATCTTGTCTCTTCCCAGGGACGCGAGCGCATACTAATTTGTAAACGGCCATGACGAAAGAGTCGAAGCGAGCGAGGAGCCGTGGCATGAGCTACCAGCCCACCCCCGAGGACAGGTTCACCTTCGGTCTGTGGACCGTCGGCTGGCAGGGGAGGGACCCGTTCGGCGACGCCACCAGGCGTGCCCTCGACCCGGTCGAGACGGTGCGCCGCCTGGCGGAACTCGGCGCTTACGGTGTGACCTTCCACGACGACGACTTGATCCCGTTCGGGTCGTCCGACACCGAGCGCGAGTCGCACGTCAAGCGCTTCCGCCAGGCCCTGGACGCGACCGGTCTGACCGTGCCGATGGCCACGACCAATCTCTTCACCCATCCGGTCTTCAAGGACGGTGCGTTCACCGCCAACGACCGTGACGTGCGCCGGTACGCGCTGCGCAAGACGATCCGCAACATCGACCTGGCCGTCGAGCTCGGCGCGAAGACCTATGTCGCGTGGGGCGGCCGCGAGGGCGCCGAATCGGGCGCGGCCAAGGACGTGCGGGTGGCACTCGACCGAATGAAGGAGGCGTTCGACCTTCTCGGCGAGTACGTCACCTCGCAGGGCTACGACCTGCGCTTCGCCATCGAGCCCAAGCCGAACGAGCCGCGCGGGGACATTCTGCTGCCCACCGTCGGTCACGCGCTGGCCTTCATCGAGCGCCTGGAGCGGCCCGAGCTGTACGGCGTCAATCCGGAGGTCGGCCACGAGCAGATGGCCGGGCTGAACTTCCCCCATGGCATCGCTCAGGCGCTGTGGGCGGGCAAGCTCTTCCACATCGACCTCAATGGCCAGTCCGGCATCAAGTACGACCAGGATCTCCGCTTCGGCGCGGGGGACCTGCGGTCCGCCTTCTGGCTGGTCGACCTCCTGGAGAGCGCCGGTTACGACGGTCCCCGGCACTTCGACTTCAAGCCGCCGCGTACGGAGGACTTCGACGGCGTATGGGCGTCGGCTGCTGGTTGCATGCGCAACTATCTCGTCCTGAAGGAGCGCGCGGCCGCGTTCCGCGCCGACCCGGCGGTCAGGGAGGCGCTGCGGGCCTCCCGCCTCGACCAGCTCGCGCAGCCCACCGCGGCCGACGGCCTCCAGTCGCTGCTTGCCGACCGCGCGGCCTTCGAGGAGTTCGACGCGGAGACCGCCGCCGCCCGCGGGATGGCCTTCGAGCAGCTCGACCAGCTCGCGATGGACCACCTGCTGGGAGCACGTGACTGAGCACGCGCGTGCCACTGATCGCCCCACGCACGGAGTGCTCCGGAATCATGTGATGCACCGGACGACACCCCGCACGGGGGGTTGCGGCCCAGGGGGTCTCAGATGTCCCTGGGCAGCCGTATGTACGTGACGGTCGTCTCGATGCCGCTGTCGACGAGGCGGCCCTGGGCGTCGAAGGCGCCGTCGCCGTCGGTCATCCCGAAGTCGTTGTCGTTGATGAGGGCGAGCGTGTCGTGATCCACGCGCGTGACGCCCTCGATCTTCCCCGGGACCCCGGGGACCTTGCCCAGGTCCACGACGAGCCGCTTGCCGAGCACCGGCACACCGGCGTCCGCGGGATCCGCAAGCTGTTCCAGCGACGGGGACGTCGTGTCGTCGTCCCAGGGGCCACCGAGGATGTTCGCCTTGCGCCCCAGTTTCACCAGGTGCAGCCGTGCCGCCTTGTCGGTGCGCTCCTCGACCAGCAGCCGGTCGCCGCCCACCGCGACCACGGAGGAGATCTTCAGTTCCGAGGTGTCGTCCTCGCTCGGGTCGATCACGTCGACCGGGTCGAACTGGTAGGCATACTCGGCCGTGACAGCCCTTTTCCGCGGCGAGAACCGAAGCAGGCGCGTGGTGCGCGAGGCGTCCCCGGCGTCGCCGTCCGGCAAGGAGAGCGGACTCTGGAGGGCCATCACCAGGTCCCCGCAGGGCAGTTGTGCCAGTCCCTCGAACCCTCGGTTGATCTTCCGGTGCAGCAGGACGGCGGGCAGTGCCTCCACCACCGGGTAGTCCGCTCCCGTCAGGTGGAGTCCCTTGGGCACGTAACGCCCGAGCACCCTTCCGCGCGCGGAGACGTGGACCAGGGACGGCCCGTACTCGTCGACCAGCCAGAAGCTCTTGTCGTCGGCCCGTACGACGCCCTCGGTGTCCAGGCCGTTCGGGTTGTACGACAGGGCCGATGCGGCGTCGTAGCCGTACGGGGGCTCGTCGCGTCCCGGCTGGTTGGAGAGCCCGGTGACGCCCTTGCCGGACGAGGTGGTGATGGGGATCGCGTCGATCACCTCGACCCGGTTCCCCGATACGCGGATCTTCACGATCGCCGGGTCGAAGCCCGGGACCGGGAAGGTGCGGCGCTTCTTGCCGTTCACCTTGATCTGGCCGTTGGGGCCGCGGTCGGTCACCGTCCAGAACTCGCCCTTGCGGCCCGCCGGGTAGATGTCGCTGCCGATGCCGCCGAGATCCACCCCCCGGTCGTCGTTCACGCTGCCGGGCAGCAGTCGGTTGCTGAAAGCCCCGAGCGGGATGTTCGGGAGCGTCGCCGTGCGGGTGACGTGCGCGGCGCCCCCGGACGGCGACGCCGTGGCCGTGCCGGTGGCCACGAGAGCGGCCGCGAGCGCCAGCGGCAGTCCTGTCGCGACGGAACGGGGGACGCGGCGCCGGCCGGCGGCGTACGGGGACATCGAGCCTCCTGGGGGCAACTTCGTTGACAGCAGTCAGGGTTGGGCCTCGGATGGAAATTGCCGTGACTGTTCGGTGAACCTGCGGTGTCATGCCCTCGTCATTAGTGCGCCGGACTCTCAGGAGGAACAGCCCGGTGGGGTCATTGTCCCTCAGTGCCCGGTGTCGGCGATATGTCGGGTTCGGTCCGGGGCGGACGCGCCAGGGAGCGCACGTGTCCGGGAAGCGGACGTGTGATGCCCAGGCCACTCGAAGCCTTCGCGAACAGACCTTAGGGTTCCGTCTCAGGGACGACTCAGGGTCGTGGTCCGGAACCGCCGGGAGCGCCGGACCGTTTTCACAGCAGAGAGCGGCAGTGGCCGCGAAGGAGGCGACTCAGATGTCGAAGAACGCGAAGATCGCCGCAGGGGGCGTGGCGGTCGGACTCGTCCTGCTGGTCTGGCTGCCCTGGTGGATATCGTTCCTGATCGTGGTCGGCGTTCCGGCAGTCGCGTATCTCACCCTGGACCCCTCGCAGCGACGCAGGCTGCGCCGCGTCGCGCGCAAGGAGATCGGCCGCTGACATGCGGTCGCTCCGGCGTGCCGGCGCGGTGACCTGGCGGGTGCCATGGCACGGCTGAAAGCGGTGGGAGGGGCCGGGAACGGCGGGCACCTGGTGCCTCAGCGGCCGGCTCACCACCGCTGACCCCGCTAGCTGGGCCGTACCGCCAGCCTCTCGAGCGCCTCCAGGAGGCCGGGCAGCTCCGGCCCCCGGCCGATCGGCAGGACTTCGCCGGGCTCGTCGTCAAGGAGCACGAAGGCGATGTCGTCGGTACGGGCGACCATGGACCAGCCGGGGCCGTCGGCGCGCAGGGTCCGGGCCTCGCCGGGGGCGAAGGACGAGCGGATGCGGCCGAGCGGCGGCGGGCTGTCCACGTACGCCCGCGCCTCGGCCAGGACCCGCTGGATCCCGCTGTGCCCCTGTGATGCCTGCTCCTCGCCGTCCGAACCGACCTCCGGGTCCTCCTCCGGCGAACCGGCCTCCGCGTCCTCCTCCGGCTCGCTCCGCGGTGCCGGGGAGTCGGCGTCGTCGATCTGTTCCCGCCACACGGCCCACTGCAGCGCGATCTCGTCGGCACCCAGCCGCCGCTGCGCCGGCCCCCAGATGCCGGTGTCCGGGGGAGACAGCGGGGGCTGGTCCGAAATGTCGGGGCCCGGGTCGTGCGGCGCCGGTACCCCCGGGGCCGCGACGGCGACCGCCAAGGGCCACCCGGGCAAGGCCGTCACCACCGTGCGCTCGGACGGCGACAGGTCGTACTCCATGCCGCAGTCCCAGGAGGCAATCGCGACCGCGACCAGCGAGACGTCGTCGATGACGACCGTCCAGCGGGCTCCGCCGCCGTCCTGGCCCAGCACCAGGCCGTACCCGTCGGCGCGCGGGGCGAGGCCCAGCGCCGTACAGGCCTCCGGATAGTCGTCGCCCAGCACGCTCGGGAACTTCGCCGGCGTCAGCAGCACTGCTGTGAGCACGTACAGCGCGTCGTCCGCGGCGGCGACGACCTCCTCGTCCGTCCCGGCCATTCCAGTCTCCCCAATGTTCGTCCAACGGCGCGCACCTTAGTGCTACCGGAAGCCGCTTGTCACGACTCCCCAGCACACCGGAGCTGCAGTTTTCCGGCTGGACGGGGGCGAAACGCCCGGACCGGCGGTCAGGACGGGGGAAGTCCGAGGAGATCGCGAGCCACCGCATCCGGCGACTGGCCGCGCTCCCGGGCCAGCGCGATCACAGCCCGGCACGCCAGCTCGCTCACCCCGAAGGACAGAGCCTCCGGTGACACCCAGGACGCGGCCTCGTCGACCCGGTCCTGATCGCCCTCCGCGCTGGCCGACACATGGGCGGCCGCGGCCTCGAACAAGTTGTGTGCGCGCTTCTCGCGCCCGTCGGTCTTCCGCACCGGCGCGGAGGGGCGCGGGCGAGCGGCGTACCTACGGATCCTGTCGAACATGCAAACTGCCTTTCCGCCGACTACGAACCGTCGTTCATATGTTTGCATTCAACGTAAGGTCAGAGCTCCGGCGGCAGAAGAGGGACGGAACGGTGAAGCCACCGCCCCGGTGACACTCCCGGACGCGCCGGCCGAGGTATCGAGATCACATGGGGGACGTCGTGAAGCAGGCCGAGTTCGACGGCAAAGGCAGCTGTATCCGCTGGACGGAGACGCCCGGCGCCGATCCGGCACGGGTATACGTGCACGGCCTGGGATCGGTCTCGGCCGTGTATCACGCCCATATCGCCGCCCGTCCCGAACTCGCAGGCCGGCGCAGTCTCTTCGTCGATCTGCCCGGACACGGCATCAGCGACCGGCCCCGGGAATTCGGTTACACGCTGGAGGACCACGCCGACGCCCTGGCGGCGGTGCTGGACACGGCGGGACTGGCCGGCGCCGAACTAGTCGCGCACAGCATGGGCGGAGCGGTCGCCGTCGTCGTCGCTCACCGGCGCCCCGAACTCGTCTCGCGGCTGGTCCTCACGGAAGCCAACCTCGACGCCTTTCCGCCGCCGACCGCGGGAAGCAGCGGGATCGCCGCACACGACGAGGACGAGTTCGTGGACCACGGGTACGCGGCCACATTGGAAAAGGTCGGCCCCCTGTGGGCGGCGACCATGCGGCTGGCCGACCCGCGCGCGCTGCACCGCACCGCTGTGGGGCTCCGTCGCGGTTCGGACCCCGTCATGCGCACGATTCTGGAAAGGCTGACGATCGACCGTCTGTACCTCCAGGGCGAGCTGAGCGGACAACTCCCAGGCGCCGAGGGCTTGGAAGCCGCCGGTGTGCGGGTGGTCACCGTGCCCGGTGCCGGACACAACGTCATGTTCGACAACCCGGACGCCTTCGTGGCGGCGGTCGCGGGACGGAAGTGAGCGCGCGCTCCGACGCGTACCCGTGATCAGCCCTCCCGGACCGCCAGGGCGAGGAACCTGGTGTCCTCGTCGACATAGGACGTCATCCGCCATTCGGAAGCGGCCAGCAGGGGGCCGAGACTGGCCTCCGCGCGCAGGTCGTCCGGGGTGATCTGCCGTCCCTGGCGCGCGGCCAGGGCGGCCCGTCCGATCGGATGGAACAGGGCCAGCGTCCCGCCGGGTCGCACCACGCGCGCCAACTCCCGCAGATTCTCGGCCGGGCGGGGCAGATGCGCGACGAGGCCCGCGGCGAACACCGCGTCGAGGGACGACGACCGGAGTGGCAGCGCCGCCACGTCCGCGAGCAGCAGCCGGCCGTCGCGGTCCCGCCCCGCGCGTACGGCCGCCCGGAGCATCTCCGGGGTCAGATCCACCCCCACCACCACACCGGAGGACCCCACCGCCGCCCGCAGCGGTGGCAGCGCCCGCCCGGTGCCGGAGCCCGCGTCAAGAACCCGGTCACCCGCGCGCAGTCCGAGTTCGGCCACGGCGGCAGCGTAGGCCGGCCCGTCGTCGGGAAAGCGGCTGTCCCAGTCGGCCGCGCGGGCGCCGAAGAACTCCTGAACGTGCGTGTGGTCGTCACTCATGGTCGGCATGATTCCCTACGGGGCCGACAGTGTGCCCATGCCCCGCGGTCCTCACCGGGCAGGCCGGGCGGACGCGCACCGCCCGGCCTCTCGATCCGGTGAGCCGCCCGTGCCTCAGCCCGTCATGTCCTTCAGAGCCATCGCCCGGTCGACGGTGACACGGACGAGGAGTTCGCCGGGAACGCCGTTGCGGGCGCCGAACTCCTCGGCGCGCTCCTCGCCCACATAGCGCGCCGCGATCCGGGTCGCCCAGCGCCGGACCTCGTCCAGGTCCTCCGACAGCCGTGCGCGACCATTCAGGACGACGAAACCGTAGGGCGCCCGCTCGTCGTCCACGCACAGGGCAACCCGCCCGTCCCGCGCCAGATTCCGTCCCTTCACCGTCTCCTTGCCGGTGTTGAAGACCACGTCGTCCCCGTCCAGCAGAAACCAGACCGGTGCCACGTGCGGGCTCCCGTCGGATCGCACGGTCGACAGCTTTCCGGTGCGGGTGCCGTCCGAGACGAACGCCCGCCATTCCTCGTCGGTCATCTTCTGTGCCATACGTCCCATCCTCCTTGCCCGGACGGCGGTGGTGGTGAAGGCTGGCGGAGAGATCCTCCGGCCAGGGGGAGACATCCCACCGGGAGACGGAGTATGACGCAGAACCAGGGACTCGGCTGGCTGCTCGACGACCTGACGCAGCGCGTGGAGCACGTACATCACGCGCTGGTGCTCTCGAACGACGGGCTGGTGACGGGAGCGAGCACGGGCCTGCGCCGTGAGGACGCGGAGCACCTCGCCGCTGTCGCCTCCGGACTGCACAGCCTGGCCAAGGGATCAGGACGGCACTTCGGCGCGGGCAGGGTACGTCAGACGATGATCGAGTACGACGACGCCGTCCTGTTCGTCACCGCCGCCGGCACTGGCAGCAGTCTGTGCGTGCTCAGCGGCGCCGAGGCCGACATCGGCCAGATCGCCTACGAGATGACCCTGCTCGTAAACCGCGTCGGCGAACACCTCGGCGTCGACGCCCGGCACCCCGAGCGAACTTCCGCGGCAGACCTCTGACCTGCGCATTCTTCGCTCATTTTGGAGTTGTCCACAGGCTCGTCACGCGATTCGCGAGAACGGCTACCGTGTGTACAGGCGAACGCACTCGGCGTGAGCCGGCAACTCCACGGGGGAGTACGACCATGCCTGGTACCACCATCACCCAACACCGTCAGCTCGCATGCGCGCCGAGCCGCGCCGCCCGAGAACTCGGCCTCAACCGGCGGGAATTCGACCTGGCCGTACACCTCGGCCACATCCGGGCCGTCCCCGACGAGGGAGGGGGCGGGGGTCGTCGGGTCGAGCGGGCCGAGATCGCCCGCCTGAGCGCGCAAGAGGGCTTCCCCGAAGCGATCCGCGACAGCGTCAGGGTCGTGGGTACCACGGAGGGCGCGGAGACCATGGACGTGGCGGCGGGCAGGTTCACCCGCCTTGCCCGCCTGGGACTTGTGGTGCCGGTCGCCTTCTATCCGAATCGCTACCAGGTCGTCGTCTGGCTCTACCTGGCCCAGGAGGTCAGGCAGTTCGCGGCCGACGCGAAGAACGTGCGGTTGCTGGCCGGCCGCATGCCCGAACCGCTGCGCTCCCAGCTCGGAACGGGCCTGGACCTGCGGGCCCGCAACTGGCGCGGACGACAGCTCGGCTTCCTGCTGCGACAGACGGACGACCCCTGGGAGCGCGCAGGGGCGGTCGCCGCCTTCCTGGACCCGCTCCACATCGGGGAAGTCGTCAAGGACCCCTACGAGCGCTCTCATCTGAACCGCTTCCGCCAGGCCCCGCCGGTCCACGGAGCGCCGGGATCGTCTTCGGCGCGCATCGCCGAGAAGGTCATGACAGCGGGTGACCCGGACGAGATCTGCCTGCTCAGGAGCGACCTGGCCCGGCGGGTCACGGAAGCCTGCGCATACCGCCCGGCACCCCGGCCCGTCCCGCGGGCTGCCCGGCACACACCGCAGCCCCCCCGAGCCGACACGTTCGCCGCCCGAAACGGAGCATCCCCGCCCCACACAGAGGCATCCGCGCCCCGGTGCGACGCACCCGCCTCCAGGCCACTCGCCGGCAAGCGCGGACTGCTCGGCCGCCTGCGCCGCGGCCTCCGCCACCACGTGACCGAGCCCGCTACCTGGCATGGTTCGCAGTAACCAGGCAATGCGCGAGATGTGACTCGTGTTGGAATCGTCCTTCTCACTCTGGTGATCGCCCTCGGGGCCGTCGTGGCAGCGGTCGCGGTCTCGCCCTTCTGGTGGTTCGCTGCTGTTCCGCTCGCGCTCGTCGGCGCGACGGCGGCCCGGGATCTGCTCCAGCGTCGGCATTCGGTACTGCGCAACTATCCCTTCCTGGGCCATGCCCGCTTCCTTCTGGAGCGGATACGCCCGGAACTTCAGCAGTACTTCATCGAGCGGAACTACGACGGGCGCCCCTTCGACCGGGATGTGCGCAGCATCGTCTACGAGCGGGCGAAGGGCACCGACGCGGAGGAGCCGTTCGGCACCGAACGAGACGTGTACCGCACGGGCCACGAGTTCCTGGTCCCGTCGATGGCGCCGTGCCCGGTGCCCCGGACACCGCCGCGGGTGCGGATCGGCGGCCCGGACTGCGCCCGTCCGTACGACATGGCGTTGCTGAACGTCTCGGCGATGAGCTTCGGCTCGCTGTCGTCCAACGCAGTGCTCGCGCTCAACGGGGGAGCGGCGGCAGGGGGTTTCGCCCAGGACACAGGTGAAGGCGGTCTGTCCGAGTACCACCTCCGGCCAGGCGGTGACCTCATATGGGAGATCGGCACCGGGTACTTCGGCTGCCGCACCGACGAAGGCGGCTTCGACGCGGCGGAGTTCGCCGACAAATCCGCTCACGATCACGTCAAGTGCGTCTCCCTCAAACTCTCGCAGGGTGCCAAGCCCGGAATCGGCGGCGTTCTCCCCGGCGCGAAGGTGAACGCCGAGATAGCCCGGGTCCGGGACGTGCCGCCAGGGCGGACGGTCATCTCTCCGCCATATCACCAGGTGTTCTCCACTCCGCGTGAACTCGTGCGCTTCATAGCCCGGATGCGGGAGCTGTCCGGAGGCAAGCCCGCCGGGTTCAAGCTCTGCGTGGGCTCGCGTGCGCAGTTCCTGGCGGTGTGCAAGGCCATGCTGGAGGAGGGCACGGCACCCGACTTCATCGTGGTGGACGGGGCCGAGGGCGGGACCGGCGCGGCGCCGCTCGAGTTCGCGGACCACATGGGCACCCCGCTCACCGAGGGTCTGCTCACCGTGCACAACGCCCTCGTCGGCGCGGGACTGCGCGACCGGGTCAAGATCGGGGCCAGCGGCAAGATCGCCACCGGCGCCGACCTGGTCAAGCGCATGGTGCAGGGCGCCGACTACGGCAACGCCGCCCGGGCCATGATGTTCGCAGTCGGCTGCATCCAGGCCCAGAAGTGTCACACGAACACCTGTCCCACCGGTGTGACGACCCAGGACCCGCACCGGGCGCGGGCCCTCGACGTCGACGACAAGACGCTCCGCGTCCAGCGCTTCCAGGATGCGACGGTGGCCGGAGCGCTTCAGCTCATGGCCTCCATGGGCGTCACCGACCCCGCACAACTGCGCCCGCGCATGCTTCGCCGGCGCATCGACCCCTTCACCGAGCGCTCCTACGCCGAGCTGTACGAGTGGCTGGAGCCAGGGCAGTTGCTGGTGGAGCCGCCCGCGTCCTGGGCGGCTGACTGGAAGACCGCCGACCCCGACCGTTTCACCGTGTGAACTGGAGATCTCCGTGGCCCGTACCGTTGCCCGCCTCATCGTGGACGCGCTGAGCGACCTTGGTGTCCGCCAGGTGTTCGGCGTCGTGGGAGACGCGCTCAACCCCCTGACGGACGCCATCCGCACCACCGAGGACCTGGAGTGGGTGGGTTGCCGGCACGAGGAGGCGGCGGCGTTCGCCGCGAGCGCCCAGTCGCAGCTCAGCGGGACCCTCGGCGTGTGCATGGGAACCGTGGGACCCGGCTCCGTCCACCTCCTCAACGGCCTGTACGACGCGGCCAAGAGCCACACCCCCGTCCTCGCGATCGCCGGCCAGGTGCCGCTTGCCGAATTCGGCAGCGACTACTTCCAGGAGGTCGACAACGACGCCCTCTTCGCCGACGTGGCCGTCTTCCGCGCGACCATCACCTCCCCGGACCAACTGCCGCAGATGCTGGAGACGGCGGTGCGCACGGCACTGGGCCGCAAGGGCGTGGCCGTGCTCACCGTGCCGGGCGACCTGGGCGAAAGGGAACTGCCCGACGACCGCCCGGCACGGTTCTCCCTGCGCGCCCCGGTGAGCCGGCCGGACGAGACGGCCGTCCGCTCCGCCGCGGAACTCCTCCAACGCGCCGAGCGGGTCACCCTCCTCGTCGGCCAAGGAGCACGCGCCGCCCGCGAGGACGTCCTCGCCCTCGCCGACCGTCTGGCCGCGCCGATGGTGCTCACGCTCAAGGCCAAGGCGGGCTTCGAGGGAGACACCAACCCCTTCCAGGTCGGCCAGACGGGGCTGATCGGCAATCCGGCCGCCGCGTCGGCCCTCGACGACGCGGACACGCTCCTGCTGCTCGGCACCGACTTCCCCTACCGGGAGTGGTATCCCGAGGGCCGAACCGTGATCCAGGTGGACACCGAGGCCACCCACATCGGTCGCCGGGTACCGGTCGACATCGGGCTCGTGGGCGACACCGGCGCCACCGTACGCGACCTGCTGCACCATCTCGCCGCCACGACCGAAGGGGCGAAAGGCGCCCGCGACCGCTCGCATCTGGAGAAGGCGCGCGAACGGTTCGACGACTGGCGCACCGGCCAGGCCCGGCTCGCCGACCCGTCGCACGACAAGGGGATCAGGGGCCGTATCCGCTCCGTACTGGACAACCGCGCCCACGACATCCGCCCGGAGGCGCTGGCCGCCGCTGTCGACCGGATCGCCGCCGACGACGCCGTCTTCACCTCCGACACGGGCATGGCGACGGTGTGGCTCTCGCGTTTCGTCGAGATGCGCGGCGAGCGCCGCCTGATCGGGTCGTACAACCTCGGCTCGATGGCCAATGCCATGCCTCAGGCCCTGGGCGCCCAGATCCTGGACCGTGAGCGTCAGGTCGTGGCCTTCTGCGGCGACGGCGGAATCAGCATGCTCCTTGGCGACCTCATGACCCTCAAGACGTACCGCCTTCCCGTCAAACTCGTCGTCTTCGACAACCGCCGCCTGGGCATGGTGAAACTCGAACAGGAGCAGGCGGGCCTCCCCGAGTTCGGCACCGAGCTCGACAACCCGGACTTCGCCGCCGTGGCCGAAGCCATGGGCATCACCGGGATTCGCGTGAGCGACCCCGCGGAGGTGGAGAGCGCCGTGCGCCGGGCCTTCCGCACCCCGGGCCCGGTCCTGCTCGACGTCCTCACCAATCCCGAGGAGATCGCCGTCCCGGCCAAACCGACCGTCGAGCAGGGCTGGGGTTTCGCGGTAGCCAAGGTGAAGGAGGTCGTACGCAGCCACGGAGACAAGGGCGGCGACTGAAGCACCGGGCAGGAGTGGAGAGCGACTCAGGCACGGAGACGGGGGCGGAACCAGGCCGGACATGAGCGAGCGGCGGGCCGTATCGCGGTGGCGATCGTTTGAGGCAAGCGGCGTCCGGGAGTCTGCCGTGCAGGCGCTGATGACGACAGAAGCAGGCGTTCCCGTGACCATGGGGCTGCTTGCGCGGAAGGAGAACCCTCGCGTGGGCGTGCCTTGACATGCGAGCGGCGGTTCTTCGGGGTGTCGTACCGGCTCTGGTGGGAAGCTGGCGTGGATGGCGGGCCGTTCGATCGAGACGTGTGGAGGTGGGGACATGGCGCTTCCGCGGGAGGAAGCCCGGACCAGGCATCCTCGTCATGAGCGGCGGGGTGAGGCGCGGCTGCCGGCTGTGGTCGCGACACTCGCGGCGATCACGCTGTATCTTGTTCTGCCCCAGCGACTGCTGATCGCTCCCCGGTATGTGCTGCCCGCCCTGGAATGCCTTCTGCTGGTACCGCTCATCGCGATCAACCCGAAGCGCCTCACGCGGCAGACCAGGACCTTTCGCTTCCTGTCGCTGACCCTCGTGGCAGTGATCGCTACCAGCAATCTCGTGGCTCTCGCGATTCTGGTCCATGAGTTGGTGTACGCCGGGGTGAAGGACGGCCGATCGCTGCTGGTGGCCGCGTTGCAGGTGTGGCTGACGAACATCATCGTGTTCGGGCTGGCGTACTGGGAGCTGGACCGGGGCGGCCCCGTGACCCGCACCCAGGCACCCCGCGCCCAACTGCCGCTCGCGGACTTCCGTTTCTCCCAGGACGAGAACGACGACGCCGTGCAGGAAGTCGCCGACGGCGCCAGCGGCAACTCCGACTGGGTCCCCACGCTGATGGACTACCTGTATGTGTCCGTCACCAACTCCACAGCCTTCAGCCCGACCGACACCATGCCGCTGTCCACCCGCGCCAAGGCCCTGATGAGCATCCAGAGCGTCTCCGCGCTGATCACCTCGGTGCTCGTGATCGCCCGCGCCGTCAGCGTCCTGCACTGACCTGCCACAGCGGAGGTCAGGGCCGCATGAGGATCTTGACCGCACCGTCCTGCTTGTGCTGGAACATGTCGTAAGCCTGAGGGGCGTCGGACAGGGGAAGGCGGTGCGTGGCGAAGTCCTCGACGTCGAGGGGGTCCTCGTCCGTCAGGTACGGCATGATCGCGTCGGTCCATCGGCGGACGTTGGCCTGCCCCATGCGGAGCTGGATCTGCTTGTCGAACAGGGTGAGCATCGGCATCGGGTCGGCCATCCCGCCGTACACGCCGCTCAAGGAGATCGTGCCGCCACGCCGTACCAGATGGATGGCCGTGTGCAGGGCCGCCAAGCGGTCCACGGCGAAGCGTTCGGCCAGCGGACCGCTGAGTGCGCGGGGCAGCATGCCGGTGGCGGCCTGAGCGAGTTTCGCGGCGGCGCTGCCGTGTGCTTCGGTGCCCACGGCGTCGATGACCGCATCCGGGCCCCGGCCGGCGGTCTCGTCGTGGATCGCCTGGACCAGGGCTTTCTCATTGTCAAAGGCCCGCAGGTCGTACGTCTGGGTGCCCCTGCGCCCGGCCCGGGCGAGCCGTTCGGGCACCAGGTCCACGCCGAAGACCCGCTCCACACCGCGGGCTCTGGCAATGCGGCAGCACATGTCTCCGATGGGACCGAGCCCCAGCACCGCCAGGGTGCCGCCCGCGGGCACTGCGGCGTACTCGACAGCCTGCCAGGCGGTGGGGAGGACGTCGGAGAGGTAGACGAAACGGTCGTCGGGCGGCCCGTCGGGCACCTTGATCGGACCGAAATGAGCCTGGGGAACACGCAGGTACTCTGCCTGTGCGCCGGGCACCGCGCCGTACAGGCGGGTGTATCCGAACAGGGCGGCGCCCATTCCTTCGCCGGTGAGCTGAGTGGTCTCACACTGGGTCATCAGTCCCGCCGAACACATGAAGCAACTGCCGCAGGAAATCTGGAAGGGGACCACGACGCGGTCGCCCTTCTCGAGGTTCGTCACGTCGGCGCCGGTCTCCTCGACCACGCCCATCGGCTCATGGCCGAGGATGTCACCCGGTGTCATGAACGGCGTGAGCACCTCGTACAGGTGCAGGTCAGAGCCGCACAGGCCGGTCGACGTGATGCGGATGACGGCGTCTGTAGGTTCCTCGATCCGCGGATCAGGAACATCCTCCACCCGGACGTCCCGCCGGCCCTGCCAGGTCACTGCCTTCATGGCTCGCACTCCCTCCGCCGCCCGTGCGCCCGGTCGTGGCTGCGCTTCGGTATGCCGCTTCGCTTCGCTCCCGGGTACCCGGGCCGTTCCAGCCCGAATCGCCGGTTCGGCTCCAGCGGCACCTCCCAGCACACTGCTGGCGTCGCCCGATGGGTACTCGGAGACGAACCGCAGGGACGCGTCGAGAGGAGCGGGTCATGGGTGCCGGAGCGGGCAAACGGGTCGTGGTGACAGGCGCCACCGGGAACGTCGGGACCAGTGTGGTCCGGGCGCTGACCGAGGGCGACGAGGTCTCCTCCGTGCTGGGGCTCGCCCGGAGGCCGCCGGCCTGGTCGCCTCCGAGGACGGAGTGGGCGTCCGTCGACGTGTCGCACGAGGACGTCGGCGGGCGTCTCGTGGAGTTGTTCCGCGGCGCCGATGCCGTCGTGCATCTGGCCTGGCGCATTCAGCCGACGCGGGATCCGGTCGTCACGTGGCGGGCCAACGTCCTGGGCAGCGTGTCCGTCTTCCGGGCGGTGGCCGAGGCGAAGGTCCCCGCTCTCGCCTACGCGTCGTCCGTCGCCGCCTACGCTCCCGGCCCCAAGGACGCAGCGGTGGACGAGTCCTGGCCCACACACGGCTGGCCGACGTCGGCCTACTGCCGGGAAAAGGCATACCTGGAACGCCTGCTCGACGCCTTCGAGCACGACAACCCGGGTGTGCGGGTGATCCGGATGAGGCCCGCCTTCATGTTCAAGCGGGAGGCGGCCAGCGAGCAACGCCGCATCTTCGGCGGGCGCTACCTGCCCGGACCGGTCCTGCGACCCCGGCTGCTGCCCTTCGTGCCGGATCTGCCGGGACTCAGGTTCCAGGTCCTGCACACCGATGACGCCGCACGTGCCTTCCTTCTCGCGCTGGCCGGTGACGCGCACGGGGCGTTCAACCTGGCAGCACAACCACCGCTCGACGCGCATGTGTTGGCCGAGCTGTTCGGCGCGAGGGTGATCAAGATGCCCGCTGCCGTGGCACGCTCCGGTCTGTCCGCCGCCTGGGGATTGCGGCTGGCTGCCGTGCCGCCGCAATTGTTCGACGCGTTGCTCAGGGTCCCGCTGCTGGACGTCAGCCGCGCCCGCTCGGTACTTGGTTGGGAGCCGGAAGTCACAGCGATCGATGCGTTCCAGGAGATGCTGCACGGGGTTCAGGACGGGTCGGGCGCGGACACGCCTCCACTGGCCGGACACAAGGTCGCCTAGGGTCTGCCGTCTGCCGTTTGGATCAGGTCGCAAGATGCTGACGGTGCTTGTCTGTGGGGTGAGCGGGGCCCACACACACGGCTGCGGCCTGCTCCGAACGACAGGCCTAGCCAGCCATACGCTCTGCCGGATGCGGTGCGGCGCCGAGGTCAGCGATCGGTGTGCCGGGTGCGTGCCCACAGGGGCAGCACGTACCAGCACGTCAGATACCAGACGACGATCGCCCCGACGAGCCAGGGCACGAAGGCGTCATGGGTGGCGACCCTGAGGACGAGCAGCAGGGCGCAGGCCATGGTGGCCAGCAGCAGGAGCAGGCCGATGAAGGTAAGGCGTGACGCGAGGCGTACAGCGTGGGGCTTTACCCTCTGCCCGGACACCAGGCGATGCAGCGACACCGGTCCTATCAACGCGCCGGTGGCACCGGCGCCGAGGACCACGGTGACGATGTAGATGACCTGCTCGGTGTGAGCCAACTCGGCGTACTTGGGTGTGAAGGCGACAGTGAGCAGGAAGCCGAACAAGATCTGCACCCCGGTCTGGGCGACGCGGACCTCCTGGATGAGTTCGCCCCACCTCCGGTCGGCGCGCTCTTCCTCGGTCTCGTCACGCCCGGTCCGTCTTTCCTCGTTCGTCATACAAGCCGGATAGCCGCCCGGTGATCATTCAAACCGGGCGGCTATCCCGGTCTGCCGCGGCTCTCGGAGAGCGGGCGACGTCGATCAACTTCGCTGGCGTATCACCGGTGCAAGGGCAGGTGAGTGCGAAGGAAAGCGGTCCAAGCCCAGGACGAGCGCGGTGTGGGACGAACTGGCAGATCTTGTGCTGGAGAAGGAAGATCTCTTCCGAGAGCCGCTTACGGGGGCTGACTTGTAAGGGCTAATCGTATCCGCCGTTACGAGGGTGTGGACGCCCAGTCCACTTACTGGTCGACGTGGCGAGCATGGCCGCCTACCAGCCCAACACCCGCAAGGCACATTATGGAGCGACCTGTCGTGGCACCGGCAGGGCCGCCGGCGGAAACAAGCTCGCCTCACCCTTCGACGAGGCTCCAACGTTGCCGTACGGCGCTGAGGTTCCGAACGAACGTCGCCAAGGTTCAAGTGCGTGCCGTGTCGGTCTTCCTAAGATTCGACGGCAGAGGGAAAACCCGGGCTGTGCCTGGACGGGTAGACACCAAGGACAACAAGCACGTGAACCAAGAGAAGTTCAGCCGCGTGGCCGTCATCGCAGGTACCGGCGCCGACATGGACATCCCCAACGGGGTGATCGGCAATGGTCGGACCGGGCGTGCCCAGGCCCGCCGGATCAAGGTGAACCCTGCTCCAATGGAGCCCGCTCGCCGCTGATCAGCCTGTTCCGCGCCTTCTGCGTGCCGAACCCGGACGCGGCCGAGCTAGGCACAGGGCCGACGTGAAGACAACCGTCCTGACTTTTCGGCCTCTTTAGTACATGAACTAGTACATGAACGCAATCAGCTCTTTCGTCGTCGAGGAGCTGCTTTTCTGAGATCCGGTGGTCGGGCAGTGCTGCCGTGGGAAGCGGAGACATGATGGGCAAGAGCCCGTATGACTATGTCGTGGTGGGAGCGGGGACAGCGGGGTGCGTGATTGCCTCCCGGCTTTCGGAACGCCCCGGCGTGCGGGTGCTGTTGCTCGAGGCGGGAGCCCGGGACGCGACCGAGGCCATGACATCTCCATGGGGATTCCTGGGATTCGACCCGTCGTCCCTCTGGCTGGGCGCCTCGACCGTGCAGGCCGGTACAGGCAGAGCTGCTGACGTGCTGCGCGGTAAGGCGCTCGGCGGATCGTCGAGCATCAACGGCTTGTACCACCTGCGGGGGCACCGCTCCGGTTACGACGAATGGCCCGGACTCGGTGCTCCGGGCTGGGGTTTCGACGATCTGCTGCCCTATTTCCGCCGCAGCGAGAGCACCCGCGGGCGTGACGCCTCCGTGCGGGGCACGGACGGGCCGGTCGTGGTCGCCCCGGTCCCGGAACCCCATCCCCTGGCCGCGGCGGGTGTCGACGCCGCGGTGCAGGCTGGGTTCGCACGCGCCGATGACATCGGCGGCGGGCTGGAGACCGGGTTCGGGTGGAGTGACATGAATCTGCCCGGCGGCGCCCGCCAGAGCGCGGCCGACGCCTACATCCGTCCGTTCCTCGACCGGCCGAACCTGGACGTCGTCACCGACGCGACCGTGCGGCGGCTGCGCACCACCGCGGGCCGCTGCACCGGCGTCGACTGCACCACGGGTGGCGAGCACCTCTCCGTCGAGAGCGCCGAGGTGATACTGACCGCGGGGGCCATCGGTTCCGCACACCTCCTGATGCTGTCGGGGATCGGCCCGGCACGACACCTTGAAGAGCACGGCATCGATGTCGTCGCGGATCTGCCGGGAGTGGGCTCCCATCTGCAGGACCATCCGATGGTGGGCGTGGTGTACGAGGCGATCCGGCCCGTGCCGTTCCTTCCCGCCAACCCGCCGGCCGAAATGATGGGCCTGCTGTACAGCGACCCCGCCGCGGCCCGGCCGGACCTTCAGATCTACGTCGTCGCCGCACCGCTCCCGTCGGCATGGGGCCGGCCGCCGGCCAACGGCTACTCCATCGCTTTCTCCGCGATGGCTCCGTACAGCAGCGGCACCGTGCGCCTGGCGGACGCCAATCCCGCCGGTGTTCCCGTCGTCGACCCCGGCTACCTCAGCGACGACCGTGACCTGGAGGTCATGCGCAAGGGCCTGGCCGTGGCACGCCGCATCGGGGAGGCCGACGCGTTCGCCGACTGGCGCAAGCAGGAAGCGGTGCCGGGCTCCGGGACGAGCGGCGAATCCGTGGACGAGTTCATCCGCAAGGCCACCGGCCCCTACTTCCACTTCACCGGCACCTGCCGCATGGGAACCGATGCCGATGCCGTCGTCGACCCTGCGAACCTTCGCGTACATGGGATGGCCGGACTACGGGTCGCCGATGCCTCGGTGATGCCGTCCATCCCCTCGGCCAACACCAACGCGACCGTCTACGCCATCGCCGAACGGGCCGCCGAACTGCTCAGCGTTGCGTCTGAGTAATCCTATCCGTGCTTGACATGCATTTGAAGTTAATGATGGGGCTCTATACCTTCGAGTCGAAAGCGCAAGAAAGCGCAAGAAGGAAAGCGCAGTTCGGCCCCGGCCGGCCTCATCACCCCCCTCAGACAGGAGCACCACCATGTCCGAAACGCTTCAGACCACTGACGTCGCCACCTCCGACGCCGACCTGCTCGACCAGACCGCGACCGCCGTGCGAGCAGCCGGTGCGGCGCTGCGCGGGCGCTTCGGCGAAGTGGTCCGCTACCAGACCCGCGAAGAGCTGATGCAGGCGCTCGCCGTCAACGACAACACGGCCCTCGACATCCTGCGTCCCCGTCTCACGAGCCTGCGCCCTGACGCCAGTTGGGTGGAGGACGAGCTGGACGGCGGGGCGCTGCCACCCGGCGAATGGTGGGTCGTGGATCCCGCCGAAGGAAACGTCAACCATCTGCACGCCCTGCCCGAGTGGGCGGTGACAGCCACTCTCGTGCGCGACAACGAGCCGGTGCTCACCGCTGTCCACCTGCCGTTGACCGGTGAGACCTACACCGCGCTCACCGGCGCGGGCGCACACCTCGACGGCCGGCCGTTGCAGGTTTCCCGGACCGCGGACCTCGGCCTGAGCCTCGTGGCCACCAGCCAGGCCCGGCCGGACGAGGACGAGAAGGTCGTGCGACGCGTCGGCTCCTCGATCACCGCGATGCTCTTCGACGCGCTCGTCGTCCGCACCGCCGTGCCCGCGACCCTGCACCTGGTGAACGTGGCCGCCGGGCGGATCGACGCCTTCTGGCAGTTCGCCGGCGCCCGCGCGGACCTGCTTCCCGGAGCGCTGCTGGTCACCGAGGCCGGCGGACAGCTCTCCGACGCCGAGGGCCGCCCCTGGACCCCGCAGAGCGAGAGCTTCCTGGCCGCCGCGCCCGGCATCCACGCAGAGGCCGTCGCCACCCTCTCCCGCTGACCACGCACCACAACCCGCACACACGGAAGGACCAGATCATCATGACCACGATCGCTGTTCTCGGAAACGGCCGCGTCGGCGGCAACCTGGCCACAGCCCTCACTCGGGCAGGGCACGAGGTGACCGCAGTGGACCGCGCGCCGGGTGCCGCCGCCGACGCTGCTCGGACAGCCCGGATCGTCATCAACGCCACCCCGGGCGCCGGCTCCCTGGAACGTCTCGCCGCCCTGCGCGAGGAGCTGCACGGCAAGATCCTCATCGACGTCTCGAACGCCACCACCGACGGACCGGACGGCCTGCCCGCCGACCTCATCTACCCCGGTTCGAGCCTCGCCGAGCAACTCCAGGAAGCACTCCCCGAAACGAGCGTCGTCAAGACACTCAACACCATGCTCTTCCCGGTGATGACCGCGCCTGCCACGCTCACCCAGACGCCGACCGCGTTCCTCTCCGGCGAGGACCCGCAGGCCAAGCAGACCGTCCGTGAGCTGCTCACCGACCTCGGCTGGCACAAGGAGTGGATCACCGACCTCGGTGGGATCCAGACCGCCCGCGCCACGGAGGCCGCGATACTGTTCGTCCCGCACGTCATCCGGTCCACCGGGTTCACCCCCTTCGCGATCTCGATCGCCCGCTGACCGTCGAGCCGCACCGGCTGCAGGTGACCGGAGCCGGCGTCGGCATGGACGGATTCCCGATGGGACACGATCGCGGCAGACATTGTCCGGCCTGCTCGCGGAGTTGACGTTGACATGAGGTCGTCATCCATGGACTCATCTGACAAACAGAGTGTTGGCGTCCAGGTCGACGTCCGCGTGCGGCAGGCCGATCTCGGCCGAGGCGGCTCGGCAAGCACGGTCGGCATGGCCCGCTGGCTGGAAGACGCCCGGATTCGGCTGCGGCTGCACCGCTTCGAACGCCACATCGCTGAAGGGGGGTTCGGCCCGTTCCAGATACTGCTCGTCGGTCAACGGGTCAGCTGGCTCGCTCCAGTTGGACCGGCCGGTACCCGAGTGCAGGTGCACACTGGCGTTCGCCGGGTCGGGCGCTCTTCCTTCACCTTCGAACAGGAGGTCATGGTCGCCGGCAAACATGTGGGCAGTGGCGACGCAACTGTCGTACTGGCCGACAGCTCGGGCCCGCTCCAGCTTCCGGACGAGCTGGTCGTCGATCTCGCCGAGATGCAGCTGCCGGAGACAGGGAAGGCAGGAACGTCGGCAGCACCCCGTCCGCGCCCGGAGCGCCTGCACCGTGCCCACTACTCGTGCTGGGCCCCGCTGCGTTCCCGGATCGGTGACGTCGACTCCAACCAGCATGTCAACTTCATCGCACTGGCCACTTGGTACGACGAGGCCGTCGCCGCATACACCTTGGACTCGATCGGGACGAGTGGTGGGGGCTCGGTGCCGGATCTGCCGCCCTGGTCGTACCAGATCCACTATCTCGGTGAGGTGACCTACCCGGGCGACTACGAGATCGGGCTCACGGTCCGTTCCGTCGACACCGGGGCCGTGCACTACGAACTCGGTGTCTTCCGAGGCAGCACCTGCCTGGGCGTGGCCGACGCCATCGGCCCGAACTGCCCGCCAGTCACATCCCGCCACCTCCGGCGGAAGCTCTGACCGCGGCCGCCATCTCGACCGCGACCGTGCACGGCGCGAGCGGGAATCCCAGGCCGTAGCGGCGGTCCCGGGCCCGACGAACACCAGCCGACGGCCGGCCTCCGTGACCGTGAGGCGGGCCTGGCTGGGTGCCGTACCTGCCACGCGTACTCAGGCGATCAGCTCGATCTCGCCGAATCAGAAGTATCAGCTCCGCCCCTCGATCGCTGCAATGTGGGCCGTCCATAGGATTGGCGTGAAGCAGTTGAAGCGATGAGTAATGGGGGGATCAGAGAGGGATGCACAGTACTGGTGCGGAGGTCGACGGCGCGCGCGGGGTGTTCGCAGTGGACTCGACCGCCCCGGGCGCCGCACCGCGGGGACTCGACGTCTTCCGGCGCGGATGGGAGACGCAGATCGGCGACGACGTCTTCCGACTTCCGGCCTTCAGCCCGGACACGATCGGTGACTTCCGGGTCAAGGGCAATGTGACCAAGGTGCACGGCGCGGCGATCGCCGACCTTCACGCCGCGTCGGCAACCCGGACCGCAGATGTCCCGGGCGGCGATCAGGATCTGGTTGCCATGTACGTGGTGCGGCGCGGCGCATGGACTCTGGGCGGCCCGCCCGGTCACGGCGACCAGACCGTGTCGGCCGGGCAGTTCCTCGTCCGGCACCTCGGGCGCCTGACGGCCTTCGAGACGACGGCGCACCTCACGGCGAAGTTCCTCGTCCTGCCGCCCGGCGAGCTCAAACCCCTGGTCGGGAGTCGAGCCATCACCGGGTCGGCGGACTCGGCCGAGATACGCCTGCTGACGGCCCTCACGGACATGATCCACACAACCGTGGCCGACCTCGGCCCGGCCGGTGTGGCAGCCGCCCACGGCACCCTGATCGAGCTGGCCAAGGCGGTGGCGAAGGGCCGGTTCGACGACGTGGAACCCCGGCTGGCTCCCGCGCTCACCCAGGCAGCCAAGGACCTCGCGGACCGTCGGCTCGCGGATCCCGAACTCTCTCCGGCGATGCTTGCGCGTGAACTCAGCGTCTCCGTCCGTACGCTGCACCGGGCGTTCGCCGCGGTGGGTGAGCAGGTGACCACCTACATACGCCACCGGCGGCTGCACGAGGCCCGGCTCGCCCTTGCCGCACCGTCAGGTCGCCTGAGCATCTCGGAACTCGCCGCACACTGGCAGTTCGCGGACGGCAGTCACTTCACCCGAGCCTTCAAGAAGCACTACGGTCAGACGCCCACCGAGTACGCCCGTGCGACACGAGCAGCCTCGCTCTCGCCGGAGCAGAGCAGCCCGGCATCCGGCTTGGCTTCGACCTGATGGCATGCCGTCATTCGCTGACCGGGGTGTCGAGTACGCGCGGGCGGAATTGGAGGACGGCGGCGGCAACCGCGTCGAGGTGGCTCTCCAGGAGGAAGTGGCCGCCATCGATCAGAACGATCTCCGCGCAAGCGGCGCTCCGAGAGGTGATCGCCCGAGCGGGCCCGGCTCATCGGGGGGGAAAAGCTCCAGGCCGCGCTCGCCGGCGCGGGGCTGCGCTCTGGCTGCCGACGCCGGTGAAGCGGGTCGCAGTCAGGCGACCGTGAGCACGATCTTGCCCCGGATGTGCCCGCGGGCAGCGCGTTCGTGTGCCGCTCGGGCGTCAGCGAGCGCAAACGTGCTGTCGATCGCCACCTGCACCGTGCCCGCTTCGAGCAGGCGCCCCAGTTCGGCGAGCTGAGCGCCGTTCGACCGGACCTGGGCCGTGGAGACCGTGATCCCGAGCCGTGCCGTCTGTTCCGGGTCAAAGCTGCCAGGGAACACCGGGAAGTGAGCGCCTCCATGCTTGAGGGTGCGCAGGAACCGGCTGCTGTCGAGGCCGCCCACCGTGTCCAGAACGAGGTCGACGTCACTCACCAGTTCCTCGGCGTGGCTTGCGGTGTAGTCGATGAAGCGATCGGCACCGAGTTCGCGCAGGAACGCCTCGTGCGTGCCCGACGCCACCGCGATGACCTGTGCGCCCCTCCACTTGGCCAGCTGGAGGGCGAGATGGCCCACGCCGCCCGCTGCGCCGTTGACGAGCACGGTCATGCCAGGGCCGAGTGCCGTCGGACGGTGCGGGGCCTGCTGGAAGGGGGAGGGGTGGTCGTGCCCTGCCTCGATCAGGAACTGCCACGCCGTGAGCCCGGCCATGGGTGTTCCGGCAGCGTGCACGTGGTCGACGCCGCCTGGCTTGCGTGCGAGGTCCGAGGCCGGCGCGGCCACGTACTGCGCGTACGCACTGCCTTCAAAACTGGGGAAACGCAACAGACCGAAGACTTCGTCACCCACCGCGAAACCGTCCACGTCCGCCGCGACGGCCGCGACGACGCCTGATATGTCGGTGCCTGGAATCACCGGCAGGTCCAGGGTCGTTTCGGTCCTGCCCGGCATCGTGGTCATCCCGCCGCGCAGGTACCAGTCCGGGGGATTGACGCCGACCGCATGTACGCGAACAAGCACCTCGCCCCGACGCGGTGCGGGGACGGGTGCGTCTTCATAGCGCAGGACCTCGGGGCCGCCGTGCTCGTGCAGGCGGACCGCCTTCATCGTGTGTACGGGCATCGTTTCCTCCTGGGACCACGCGAGATACGCTTATCCGGATCAGCGGTCCGGTTAAGTGGACCACTGATCCGAATATATGGACCACTGATCCGGATAGTCAAGGAGGCGGTCTGCCCGTGCGCGCCGACGCCAGGAAGAACCGCGACCACCTGCTCGAAGTAGCAGGCACCGCCATCGCCCAGCACGGGATCGACGTCCCCATGCGCGACCTGGCCCGCAGGGCGGATGTCGGGCTTGCGACGCTGCTGCGGCACTTCCCCACCCGCGAAGCACTGCTCGAGGCCTTGCTGCGCACCAGCTTCGAGCAGCTGACAGCGACGGCGGGCGAGTACGAGGTGTCGAGTTCGCCCGAAGATGCTCTCGTCTCCTGGCTGCGTGACTGCGTCGCGTGGACGACCGAGTACCGAGGGGTGACCGAAATGATGGCGGCCGCCATCGAGGACACCGACTCGGCCCTGCACGCGGCGTGCGTCACCCTGCGCGCCGCAGGTGCCCGGCTCCTCACCCGCGCCCAGTCCGCCGGAACGGCACGCGGCGACATCAACGGCGACGACCTGTTCGCGCTGGTGGCCATGCTTGCCTGGCTGGGGGATCAGCCTGCACTCGCATCACGCGCGGACCGCCTCTTCGAGGTTGTCGCGAGTGCCGTTCTGAGAAGTAAGGGTTAAGGGTCGTCGACGCCTCTTTGCTTCTTTGTCTCTCAAGTCTGAGTCAGGACAGCTCGTCCGCATCGGACTGGAAGGCTGCGAGCAGAAGCCCGCGATAGGTGAACTCGCTGACCTTGCTTTTCCTTCGTAGAATCGACGATTTGTGGTCGACTCCCATGCCGAAATTGAACATGACGGGCCCTTCGTCCCGGGGCTCGAAAATGCTGCCCTCGTTCTTGAAGAAATGCCCGCCCAGTGTGTTGGTGGGCAGCACCTTCCTCGAGTAGTACTCGACCCGCTCGTCGCTGATGACTGGATCCCTGCCTTCAGGGAGATTGACGAGACACAAGGGATCCTCGATCACCGCCAGGAGCTTGCACAGCTCGTCTCTGGCCTGTGCGTACCCGCTTCCTTTCACGTCGTACGGAGGCAGGACCACGGTGAGACGCTCAAGGCGCTGGAGCTCCACGATCTTGCGTATCTCCCACCACGTGGACGTGCGGATCTCCTGGTGCGGCGGCAGGATCAGGACGATCGAGTGCGCTTCGCCGATGAGGCGCGCGACCGGTTCCTTCCAGGTGGTGTGCTCGGCCCGCATGTAGACGAGGCTTCCGGGTGCCAGAGCGAGATTGGGGTCGACGACCGCGTACGCCTCGGACGCGTAGGTGTCGGACCAGGCTCTGGAGACCACCTGCTCCATCGTGGAGGTGACCTTCATCCCGGAAATGGTCAGTGACCGCTGTCCTCTGCCGCTGCGCACGATGATGTGCCCGGCGGACCCGAAGGGGCGCAGAATCAGACAGTACCGCGCGCCGGAACTGACCAGATCCGGTACGACGTCGCCGGTCTCCTTGACACGGACGCGGAGTGTGAACCGCAGCAGCCACGCCATTCTGAGCACACCGACCGCGAAAAGGGCGAACACGCAGGACGCGAGTACCACGGGGCCGCCCTCGGTGACCAACAGACCGACGAACAGCAGGAGCGCGACATTGAACAGCCCGTAGCAGCCGATGTTGCGCCACAGCCGCAGGGCCACAGCTCTCGTTCCGGCGTCGCCGCGAAAAGCGGGTCGTTCCGTTCCGGGCATTTTGCTGTCCCTCCCCCGAGGGGGACACGATGACGCACCGGCATCTCGCCCGGCGTTGCCCCGTCTTGAGACTACCCACCGCGTTCTCGCTCGCGCAGTGGAATGCCGAGGAATGCTGATTCAGGATGGAATCCCTCTTCAGCGGACCGAGTCCTTCGCGCATGCGTGTGGAGCGTCCTGGTCCAGCCGGACGTACTTCTTCCACTCCGCGTCGGTGAGGGTGCGGGCCGCCAGGGCGCAAGAGGCCCGGTGCCAACTACGCGGGTCGGTGTCCAGATGTACACCGGACTCTCCCACCCGCTCTCGCCGATCAGCGGCCGGATCAGCACATGCGGGCCGTCCGCGGTCAAGGACGTCTCGATTCCGGGCCCATCGCCCTCTCCCGAGAACCGAGCCGACGTTCCCAACACGCCCCAGGCACCTCGGGCGAGAGTGCCGAGTCCCTTGGCGTCCACCAGGGCTCCGCCTCCCCCCGCCGGTCACGGCCCGCGCCCCCGCGGCGGTGGGTCAACGCTGGCTCCGGGGCCCACGGAGGATGTGGTTGCAGGAAATGCCAGTCAGGGAGGAGCGCCGGTCCGGGGAACGTCGCTGCCCGGGTCCGGGGCGTCGCAACGGAGTTCTTTGGCTGGGCTCAGCCTGGTGTCCGCCCTCGGGTCGTCGGATCGGCGTACTTCTCCCCGGGCAGAGGAGCAGATCCAGGCCGAAGCCCCGCGGCGGCCCGCACGCAGGTCTAGCGTCGCCCCGCAAGGGGGAGTGAGCCTCGGCTCACGCCCACGTCCAGGGTCGTCGAGTGGAAGGCGTGAACTCGAACGGTGCACTCCGAACCGGCGCGCTCTCCGGGAACACGTGCCCTGCTCTCACCAGGGTTGCTTCTCCTGTTCCTGCTCCTGTCGCTGTTTCTCCTGACCGACGTCACCGGACAGAGCGTTGCTCGTGCAGCGGCCCCGGCCCCCGCGAGGAGTGATGGCCCTCCGTCTCTCTCCTCGCTGGTGATCACGGACCCGATGCCGGGTTCTTCCCTGCGGCTGGTGTCCGAGGGGCCGTGGGAGGGAAAGACGGAGACGAAGTGGCTGATGGACGTGTGCGAAGGCTGGCAGCGCACCTGGCGGTCCCGAACAGGTGAGGAGGCGCAAGCAGTGGTGTGGCGCTGCCCGAGCAGCAGGGACGCGGCCACCCTCGTATGGTTCGACACGTTCGACCCCGACTTCTTCGAGCACCCCACGAACTCACGCGCGCTGCCGGGTGTCTGGCTCACTCCCGAAGTGCGCTACGTCAGCGGCGCACGGAGCAGAAAGGCGTTGTTCGCCCAGGGAAACCGGGCGGTACGGGTCTCGTTGCGTACGCCCGCCGAGGGACGCCTCGCAGCGCTCGCCGAGCGAGTCACCGCGATGGCCGCGCGACAGACCGAGCTCGTGCCCGGCGAGAGAGCCAGGCTGAGGCGACCCGAGTACTCCCAGGGCATGGTGGCACTTCTGACGATGCCCGTCGCTGGATACTTCGTCTACATTCTGCCCTGGCGGGTGATCCGTACCCGGCACGTCTGGCGTTTTTACCGCGTCAGGCGTGCGGACCCCGCGTGGCGGGACGTGTCCCGGGCAGCCCTCAAGCTCGGCGCCCTGGTCCGCGTCAGGGCGATGTTCCGCGTCTTCGGCTTCTTCGTGCTGTTCCTCCTGATCGCCACTCGCAATCTGACCATGGAGCCGGTCGTCATGCTGACCATCGCCTTCGTGGGAGGCTGGCTGCTGCCCGGCCGCAGCCGCCTGTTGAAGCGGGCGTGGCAGCCGCGTCCGGTACGCGGACGCTGGGACGTACGGGGCGAGCACGCGTGGGTGGTGCGCGGCTGTGGTCTGGCGAGCCTCCTGATCTACGCGGCCGGCCTCGCCCTCTTCTTCCTCTTCTACATCGCCCAGCTGTCCGGACTCGGCGATTCTCCCCTGATCGACGGCGGTCTGCCCACGGGGCGGTACCTTCAAGTCGACTCCTTCGGAACGCTGATGGTCTTCGTCGTGCTGGCTGTCGTCGGCCTGGGGGCCGGCAGCGCGGTGATCGTGCTGTCGGGGCTGCTCATGGTCGGCGGGGTGCTGATCCGCAGGCTGGGACGCTCGTACGCGCTGAAGGACGCCGAAGCCGCTCAACAGGACAGTGCCGAGCCGCCCGTGCTCTATCTCCGCAGCTTCACCGACGACTCGGCGACGATGCCGTCGAGCGCCATCGCGCGGACGAGTGTGCTCGAACGTGCCAGCTTCGCCTGGCGACAGCCCTTCGAGGAGATCACGGTCCGGCACGTCTGGGCACTGGGCCCGGTGATCGCCGCTTCTCATCCCGCGGACACCAGGAGCAGATCCGACATCGGCGCGGCGCGTATGAGGCTGGGCCGGAACTGGCAGTCGGAGATCGAGGCCAAGGTGCTCGAGTCCCGCCTCGTGGTGGTGGGTGCCACCCCGGAGGCAATCAGCGAGGGCCTGTTGCGGGAGTTGGAGATCCTGGACAGACATCCGTCGGTTCCTGTCGCTCTCGTTCTCGCGCCGCTGGCCAAGCACGAGTTGCGCAGACGGTGGCACTCATTCATCGACGCCACCACCACGGTCGGCGGCTCCGGGACCCGGCGGCACTCGCGCTTCGCGGAACTGCGTGCGCACAGGAACGACGTGACGGGTGCGCTGGTCCTGCTCAACACCGGGGGAACGAAGTGGCTGTGCTGGGGAGCGCGCCGACGCACGGAGTTCACCTTCGCGTTGGCCTGGGGTGAGGCCCGCGACGCTCTCGCCGCGATCAGGCCAGAGGTCCGAGAATCCTGGTGATGACGGGCAAGTAGCGGCGGACCTGCTCACGGTCGCTTTCCTTCTCCGATTCCGACAGTTCGGCATACGGAGTGTCCATCTGCGATTCCCAGCGCCTGACGAGTTCCGCCGGGATGGTGAGTGACCCGTCGCTCTGACGCGAGCACTGGGAGTGCAGGTAGCGCTGCCAGTGAGCCCATCTCTCATGTTCTACGTCGGCCAGCGCCTCCATCGCTTCTTCCAGCCCGTGTGCCACCGGCGACCCTTCGGAATGTATCGGCATCTAGATCAACCCCTTCTCCACAAGCGCCCAGTAGTGCTGCCCCAGCACGGTCAACTCGCACGACTTGCTCTGCATCGCGGCATGCCACATATGAGGAGCGTCCACTGGCCGGACCAAGTTGACCTTCACGTATCGTTGCAGCACGGCGAAGACGGCCGTATGTGCGGGGTCGGGTGGCGGAATCGGGGTGTCGTCCTGCTCACCGGAGGACCGTTCGGGCTCGAACGACGGGTCCAGTTGAAACTTGCTGTCCGGTGAGGGGAAGTGCGTGATCAGCGCTTGCAGATCCGCCAGCGCGATCGGGGGCTCGGTCTTCCTCAGCGAGACGAAGGTCTTGACGTTCGTCTTGAAGACCGGCCGCTGCGCCCACGGGCCGAGCGACTGATCAATGTGCGCGTAGACACTACCGGGCGTGATGTCGCCCACGAGGTTGGCTGCCGCGCCGTTCAACGCATCGACGAACAGACTCGTGAAGATCCCTGCACTGCCGTCAGGCGTCTCGTAGGACTCCTGGTCGGCGGTCGAGGCAGTCAGAATCGTGACTCCCTCCGAGATTTCGGCGAGGCCCGTAGTCATGGTGCTGTTCCCTGCTGCACCACTGTGACAACTGTCGAGAATGATCACTTTGTTTCTGGCGCGAGACCTGTTCGCCATCTGCATGAGTTCGGACAGGGCCAGTCCGTCGTCGCCCGTCTCGGAGTCGCCGGCACATAAGAAGCCACCGGTGTCCTCGATGTATCCATGCCCTGCGAAGTAGAACAGAGCGATGTCGGAGTCATCCGCGAAGAGTTTTCTGACCGCCTCCTTGAGGTCCCGCTTGAGGACGGGCTGTTCGGTACTTGTGCCCGCCAATACCACGGGGAGGGCGAAATTCAGCGTGCCGTCCGAGTTCCGTTCGACGGCCGCCCGCACAGCGAAGGCGTCGTTGACACACCCGGTGAGCAGTTCCAGGTGATCGTAATAATCGATGCCGACGATCAACGCCTTTCGCATGGCACTCCTTCAGCGAATCGACGAAGTGACGGATGCTCGCGTCGGTCCATGTGACGCCGACCGTTCACGGTACCGGCGGTCCCGCACGTCCGGGGGCGTATTCGACCGAACAGGCCCAAAGGGCGTTGGCAGGACGCCCGCTGAGGGTGAGCGTCCCTCGGCGAAGCCGGTGCGGAGCCGGACCGGCACGGTACCGTGGACCTCCCGTCCGCCGCCGCACCACAGGGATCTGTCATGCCGACAACCATCACGGGTCTCATTCTTCTCGTGGTGCTGCTGTTACCGGGCCTCACATTCGTGATCGTCCGTGAGCGCAAAGGCAGCGAGCGTCGCCCGACACCCTTTCGGGAGACCGGAGCGGTGGTCTTCTGCAGCATTCTCACCGAACTTGCCGTGCTGGTGGTCTTCGCGGTGCTGCGCGGGCTGATGCCCGAACTCACGCCGGACGTCGGACGGCTGGTCCGTGAGGGAGCCCCCTACGCCCAGGTGCACTACGCCGAACTCGTCTGGTGGGCGGGCGGCCTGCTGTCCGCGGCATGCGCCCTGGCGGCGGTGGTGGCACTGACGTCGGGCGTGCCGCATTCATCGGCGATGTCGTCCTGGTGGGTGATGTTCGAGAAGTGGTTCCCGGGAGAGAGCCCGCTCGTGGGCTGCGTCCTGGAGGACGGTTCGTACGTCGAGGGCCGACTCGCGTCGTTCAACGTGAGTTCGGACGATCTGCCGGACCGGGACCTGGTACTGATCGATCCGCTGAAGTACCGGGCGTCCGGTGCGGCGGAGGCCCAGGACGTTCCCTGGGGCGCGGTATGTGTCTCGGCGCGCCGGATCGTCTCGATGTTCGTCAGCTACCCTCTCGCCCCTGGGCAGGAGGCGGGGGAGGCGGCGACGGCGGCGTCCGGCTCGGCTGCTTCGTAGTCCTGTGTCCCCGGCTTCCGCCGGATTCGGAAGGTTTCCTCTGCGGATCCTTCCGGGGATCTTCCCGAGGCTTCTCCGAGCTGTCGTCCTGAGACGCACTCAACCTCTCGGCCATGAGCAGACTCCTTGACGGTCGTTCACGCAATGACTGATCGTGAAGTGCCGAGTTGTGCAGCCAGTTTACCGAAGCCGTGTCCGGCATACGCGTGGTCATGACCTGTTCCCGGAGCGCGGAAGGCCGTACGGTCCGCCCTCGGTGGCTGCGATGGCTGACCGTACGGGCCGGGCGGGCGGTCAGCGGGCGGGCACCTCGAACCCGAGCGCGGCCAGGGCTTCTTCAGCGGCCTGCTGGTCCTGCTCGTAGCTGCCGCCGGAGATTCCGAGGCCCCCGACGCACTGGCCCTTGTCGATGATCGGGTAGCCGCCGCCGACCGCCATCAGACGCGGGTGGCCGCCCAGCGGCGCGATGCTCGGATTGGCGAGGTAGTCGTTCCACGCGTGGGTGGGGGTGCGGAAGGAGACTGCGGTCCATGCCTTGTCGACGGCGACCTCGGTGGTGAGGAAGGGGGCGTCATCGGCGCGGTCGAACGCCTTGAGGTGCCCGCCCGGGTCGGTGACGGCGACAGCCGCCGTGAAACCGATCCTGGCGGCGGCCGTGTGCACCGCCACGATCAGCGCGCCTGCCGCGACCTGGGTGATCGAGGAGGCGGGGAACGACATCGCGGATGTGTCAGAGCTCATCAGTGGTCCTTTTGCGGCTGTGCTGTGCGGGTGGCGCCGTTCCGGGCGCGAGTGGCGCGGCCGGTCACCGCAGTGGTGAGGCGGGGGTGGGGACCACTCGGGTGACGACGGTCTTCTCGGGGATCAGCAGGCCGTGGACGACCGGGCCGATCTCGTTCTTCCAGCGGTCGTTTTCGTAGACGGCGGCGTACAGGGCCTCGCTCTGGGCCTCGTCCTCGAACCGGCGGATCCACACGTAGCCGTCCTCGTCCCGGTCGTCGACGAAGGAGGCGGTCACGTCCATGCCCAGGGAGGTCTGGAACGGGATGACGACGTCTTCCATGTAGCGCACCCACTCCTCGCGGCGCCCGGGCTGCGCCTGGTAGCGGCGGATCTCGTAGTACATGTGCGACTCCAAAGTTCTTGTCGGGGTTGTCAGTTGGCGACGGTGAGAACGAGCTTTCCGCGGGTGCGACCGGCCTCGCCGCGGGCGTGGGCCGCCCCGGCCCGCTCCAGCGGGAAGGTGTCCTCCACCTCGACGGCGACATGGCCGGCGTCGATCAGGTCGGCGATCGTCGTCAGCGCGGCTCCGTCCGGCTCGACCAGGAACGGGGTGACCCGCACGCCGGCCGCCTCGGCGGCCTGGGCCAGCTCGGGGGAGACTCCGGCCGGGATGGCGACCAGCATGCCGCCGGAGCGCAGGACCTTGAGCGAGCGGGTGCTGGTCCGGTCGTGGGCATCGCCCACCAGGTCGATGACGACATCGACGTCGGCGGCTGCGTCCTCGAAGCGGGTGGCGGTGTAGTCGATGGTCTCGTCGGCGCCGAGTTCCTTGAGCCAGGGGTGGCGGGCACTGCCGGCGGTGGCGATCACGTGGGCGCCGAGGTGCCGGGCGAACTGGACCGCGAAGTGGCCGACCCCGCCGGCCGCGGCGGTGACCAGGACCCGCTGGCCGGCCTGCACGTGAGCGGTGTCGACCACGGCCTGCCAGGCGGTCAGCGCGGCCAGCGGTACGGCGGCGGCGTGCACGTGGTCGAGGTTGGCGGGCTTGAGGGCGAACTGGCGAGCCGGGGCGGTCACATATTCGGCGTAGGCGTTCGCGGCACGCGGGAACCACGGCATGCCGTACACCTCGTCGCCGGCCTTCAGCGTGGTCACACCGAAGCCGACCTCCTCCACCACCCCGGACACGTCCCAGCCGAGGGTGAACGGCGGCTCACCCAGCACCCCGGCCATGCCGGAGCCACCGCGGGTCTTCCAGTCCACCGGGTTGATCCCGGCCGCGTGCACCCGCACCAGGACCTCGGTGGGGAGTGGGGCCGGGCGTGGAACCTGCTGGACGCGCAGCACCTCCGGGCCGCCGAAACCGTCCTGGACCACCGAGCGCATCGTGTCTGTGGACATGCGTCATCTCCTGAAATGGCACTCTGCGGAAGGCCCTTGGCGGGCCCTCCCGTTGATGTCGCCGACGCTATCCCCGGGGGTATGGTTACCTTCAAGGTCTAGTACTTCCCATTGGGAAGTAACCTGGTGAGGAGAGTGATCGTGACGACCACGTGCCCCAGCGGCCAGCACGCGCACCATGACGTCTACGCCGCCCAGTGCCCGTGCCGCGCGCTGCTCGACCTGCTCGCCAACAAGTGGTCCGCGCTGGCCATCGGCGCCCTCGAGGACGGGCCCCAGCGGTTCGGAGAACTCCAGCGCAGGCTCCAAGGCGTCAGCCCCAAGGTGCTCACTCAGACGCTGCGCCGCCTTGAGGACTTCGGCATTCTCGACCGCACCGTCTACCCCGCCGTCCCCCTGCACGTCGAGTACGCCCTCACCTCCCTCGGGCAGAGCGCCGCGATCCCGCTCAACGCGCTGCGGTCGTGGGTGGAGGAAAACATCGACCACGCCTTCCGGCCTGAACCGGTCGCGTCGTAGCGCGGCAAACAGTCCGGTACTTCGCGCTGCCCGTGTGACAGGTCGAGCGGCCCCGACTCGTCGACGGGGTGTTGCGGATAGTTCGTGACGGCCAGTTCCAGACATCCCGTGTGGCCCCGATGTCCGTTCCTCAGCAAGGTGTTCGTGGGGACGAACAGCGCCGTCGGTGGCCGGCCCGGTGCCCGGTTCGCCGCCCACCTGCCGGTGCCAACGAGTCGGGACGTGATCCCTCGGGAACTCCGGTGACTCCCGGACCTTCCGTCCGCCCAGGTCGCGGTATTGGGCATCGACGAGTTCGCGTTCCGCCGGGGCGCCACGTACGGCACCGCACTCATCGGCGTCGAAGCACGGCGGCCGATCGACCTGCTTCCCGACCGCAGCGCGGACACGGTGGTTGCCTGGCTCGCGGACCACGTTGAGATCAAGGTGATTTGCCGGGTCCGGTGCAGCGCGTTCAGCCGGGCCGCTGCTCGTGCAGCGCTCGACGCGATCGAGGTCGCAGTTCGCTGGCACTTGCTTCACTCGCTTGCCCGCGCGGTTGCACGCACCGCCCGGCAGCATCGTGTCTGCCTGAGGGCGCCAGGGCCGAACTACTCGACACGCTCGTGATCGATGAACGCGGTCAACACGTCGACAGTTGCGTCGGGCTGCTCGTCGGGAATGAAGTGTCCGGCTTGTGGGATGACGACGCCGGTCGCGTTCTCCGCCCACGGGCTGATGGAGGCGGCCATGTCGGGGATCGAGCCATGGGAGCTGGAGATTCCCAGGGCCGGGACGGTCAAGTGTCCCTGTTCGAGAGCGTCATGGTTCTTACGCGCTGATTCCGCGGCGTCGCGGTAGTAGGCGAGAGACGCCGAAAGCCCTCCCTCGGCCGCGATGGCGGCGGCGTAATGGTCGATCTCGGCGCCGTCGAAGGTGTTCGGGGACAGAGCTTTGACCTTCAGGAACCAGCCGACGTAGTCACGCTCGCGGCCGGTGAGCAGGGTCTCGGGCAGTTCGGGCACCGAGTGGAAGGCGAAGTGCCAGGTCTTCCAGGCGCGGTCGGGGTCCGTCGGGATGGAGTCCGGGAGGGTGATTCCGGGGATGCCGGCGTCAAGCAGAGCGACACCGTGCAGGCGCTCCTCGTACTTCAGGGCCAGCGAGAAGGCGACCCAGGCCCCGATGTCGTGGGCGGCGAGCCAGTACTTCGGCACGTTGAGCGCGATCAGCGCGGCATGGACGCGCGAAGCGACGGTGTGCGTGTCGTAGCTCCCTTGAGGGCGGTCGGAGTGGCCCTGCCCCGGCAGGTCGATCGCGATCACGTGGAATCGCTCGGCAAGACCTGGCATCACCTTTCGCCAAGCCCACCAGGTCTGCGGGAATCCGGCGAGCAGGACGACGGTGGGTCCGGCCGGCCGGCCGCCTTCCGCGGCGTGAAGCCGGATTCCTTCCGCGTCGACCCAGCGATGGGTGAAACCCGCAAGGTCGTGCAGCGGCAGTCCGGGGACCGGGTTCTGGTCGCAGGCGCGGTTCGGGGCTGTGGCGTCGTCGGTCATGCTGTGAGCCTACTGCATCTTGGACTGATCAGTTCAAGATAAGATGGGTGGGGCCACAACGGCTGGTACAAGGACGAGGTGCATGCGTGATGGCCGGGAAGAAGCAGTTCGACGTGGGCATCGCGCTCGACGCGGCGATGGTCCAGTTCTGGCGGGCCGGATACGCCGACACGTCTCTCGACGACCTCTCCAGGACGACCGGACTGAACCGCAGTTCCATCTACTCCTCGTTCGGCGACAAGGACTCGCTCTACCTGCGCTGCCTGGACCGCTACGCCACGCGGTACGGAAGCAGGTACGACCAGGCGCTTTCGTGTGCATCCGAGGAGCCGCTCCAGGCGGTACGGGCGTTCTTCGAGGTCACCCTGCAGCGCATCAGCGACCCTGACGTACCTGATGGATGCCTGATCGCCCAGACCGCGATGGCGGCATCGGCGCTCAGCCCCACCATCGCCGCACGCGCGACCGAAGCCCTGGACTTTCAGCATGCGCGGCTGCGGACCGCCTTGAACGCCGCGCAGTTGGCCGAAGGCGATGCCGACGACTTCGCGGTTCACCTGACGGCGGTCAACCAGTCGCTGGCCTTGATGAGCAGGACCGGGGCGAGCCAGAAGCAGCTCCGCACGGTCATCGACATCAGCGTGAGGGCACTCTCGCACGCCTTGCATGCCCGGAGCTGACCTCGCCGTCGCGCCCTCGTCGCCTCGGGCAGGGTCCCAACTGGGAGCAGTCGGGGATGGGGATCATAGGCTTCGGGCATGGAGTGTCTGGGGGAGTCCGACCCGGTGTCGGTCGGGGGGTATCCGCTGTTCGCGCGGCTGGGCGCGGGGGGGCATGGGCCAGGTGTACTTGGCGCGGACCCCGGCCGGACGGCCGCTCGCGCTGAAGACCGTGCGGTCGGAGTTCGGGCTCGATCCCGCTTTCGGGGAGCGCTTCGCCCGTGAGATCCGGCATGCCGACCGGGTGCGCTCGCCGTGGACGGTCACGGTGGTCGACTTCTCGCCGGAGGGATCCCGCCCGCAGTGGCTCGCCACCGAGTACGTGGCCGCGCCGTCGCTGGCCGAATGGGTGGCTGGGTACGGTCCGCTGCCGGTGGGCAGTCTGACCGCGCTGGCCGCCGAGCTGTGCGAGGCCCTGCACGCGGTGCACCAGGCGGGCCTGGCCCATCGGGACGTCAAGCCGTCCAACGTGCTGCTGGCGGGGGCCCGGCCGCTGCTGATCGACTTCGGTATCGCCCGCGCCGCCGAGGACTCCCGGCACACCCGGACTGGCGGGGTCATCGGCTCACCGGGCTACATGGCGCCCGAACAGGCCACCGTCGGCATCTCGGCAGAGCCCGGCGACGTCTTCGCCCTGGGCGCGGTACTGGTGTACGCGGCCACCGGTCGTGGTCCCTTCGACCGGCCCGGCCAGGAGCCCTACGCGCAGGCGCTGCTTTACCGTGTGGTCCACGAGGAACCCGATCTGGAGGGGTTGCCCGAGGCGCTGCTGCCGCTGGTACGGGCCTGCCTGGCGAAGCAGCCCGCAGACCGCCCGACGGCCCGGGCGGCCGCCGAGTTGCTACCGGAACCAGACCGCTCGGCCGGGTCCTGGGCGCTACGGCAGCCGCCGGCCCTCCCGGCGGAACTGGCGGCACGAGAGTCGGACACGCGCGCGGCGCTGGGCGACCCGGCCGCCACACGTTCCCTGACCCATGCCGTCGGCACTGCCACCGACGCCGCCACCGCACCGCCCGACCCGCACACAGACGCCACCGGCATCGCGCCGGACCCGTCCCCACACACCGCGACACGCACCGCGCACGACCACCCGGCCCACCGCAACGGACCGAACCCGACGCCCGCACCGGATCCGGAGCCGCCGACGGTTGCGGGCGCACGGCGCCGGACCCTGCTGGTTGCCACAGCGGGCACCCTGGCCGTTCTGGCGCTGGCCGGACTGACGGTGCACACCCTGCTCGACTCCGGCTCCGACCACACAGGTTCGACCGGCGGCAGCAGGGCGTCGACCACCCCGCCGCCGGTCAGCGGATCGAGCCTCGACCCGAATGCGCTGCCGGCCTCATGGGTGGGCACCTGGGTCGGCACCGGCCCGGGAAATCCGAACGGCAACTACTCGTTCGGGCTGCACACCGACAGCTACAAGGTCACCCTCACGCTGCACGCGGGGCGGCTCGGTCAGTTGGTGGGACAGCAGGTGAGCGACATCCATGACCAGGACGACGGCAAGAACGACGGCTGCACGGAGTCACTGGAGCTGAAGGCGGTGAACGCGGGGAGCGTGGACTTCGCCGCGAAGTCCCCGCACTCCACAGACCCGGCCAGCACAGTGGTCTGCTCGTCCAGCAACTCCTACGCGATGAGCATGATCGACGGGACACTCCGACTCGCCCCCAACTCACTGGGACTCGGCGCACCGACGACCTTCACTCGCCGAGTGCCCCCCTGACACCGGTGACGATCGCCATGCGGCCATACGGGCGGCCCGACGTTCAGGGGCGCCCGGTTGACCGCCCCTGAACAGTCAACGCCTTACCGAGCTGGGGCGTGGTGCGAGTGGCGTGTGTGTGGCGGCCCTGCTTGCGGCGTGGGGGTGCCGGTTGCGGGTCCTGATCGAGTCGTGCGCCAGGCCGTTCGTCATCTCGAAGGCCACGTGGGCAGGGAGCTGCGGCGGGCCTGCGCAGCGAAGGCGTCGAACTGGAGGCCGACGGGGCCCCGACGGGTGTCTCGTAGGCAGCGATCGTCCACTGGACGGCGTCGGAGTCGGCTTCGCTGCGTGCCGGGCCCCGCGTCTGCGGCCTGATCCAAACGCAGGCCTTAGCCGATGCGTAGCCGTCGGCGACGGCAGAATCGTTGCGGGGCGGACGGACCACGCCTGTCCAGGGAAACCGATCATCGGTATTTCGGCGGACGCAGGGACTAGGTGTATTGATCACGAGCGTTGTTGACACTGGTGGGTCTTGAACATGGCGAAGACCTCCGATGTGGTGGAGCTGTCTAGGAACACACCGCAC
>NZ_JBIVBC010000015.1:0-164711 GCF_044745865.1 Streptomyces sp. NPDC086787
CTTTGTACTCACCCTCTCGGGCTTTCCTCCGGGCGCTTCCCTTCGTTCTTGCGTTTCCGACTCTATCAGATCTTTTCTCGACCCGATTTCCTCGGCGCTTTCCAGGTTCCCGCTCTCGCGTTTCCCTTTCCGGCGACTCCGACTTTATCAGAAGTTCTGAGTCGGAATTTCCACCCGCTTCCGGGAGCCTCCCAGGCGCACATGTGGCGCCCAGGCGTTCCCTCGCTGGCGGAGCCGTAAACGTACTGGAGCGGGGCGCCTCGATGCAAATCGAGGCGCCCCGCTCCGTGTTGACGCGTACGACGGGGTCGAACGCGGGTCAGACCTCCACGACCACCGGGAGGATCATCGGCCTGCGCCGATAGGTGTCCGAGACCCACTTGCCCAGGGTGCGACGGATGAGTTGCTGGAGCTGGTGGGGCTCCACGACACCGTCCTGGGCCGACCGCTCCAGCACCTCGGTGATCTTCGGGATGACGCCTCCGAAGGCCGAGTCGTCGATGCCGGAACCCCGGGCATGGACGTGCGGACCGCCCGTGATCTTCCCGGTGGACGAGTCGATCACCACGAAGACCGAGATGATTCCCTCGTCGCCGAGGATCTTGCGGTCCTTCAGTGCCGGTTCGCCGACGTCGCCGACCGAGAGCCCGTCGACGTAGACATAGCCGGCCTGGACCTTGCCGGAGATCTTCGCCTTGCCCTGGACGAGGTCGACGGCCACACCGTCCTCGGCGATCACGATCCGGTCGTGCGGTACGCCGGTCAGGGCGCCCAACTCGGCGTTGGCCCGCAGATGACGCCATTCGCCGTGCACCGGCATCAGGTTCTTCGGCCGGCAGATGTTGTAGAAGTACAGCAGCTCGCCCGCGGACGCGTGGCCGGAGACATGCACCTTGGCGTTGCCCTTGTGGACGACGTTCGCACCCCAGCGGGTGAGACCGTTGATCACGCGGTAGACCGCGTTCTCGTTGCCCGGGATGAGGGACGACGCGAGGATCACGGTGTCGCCGTGGACGATCCGGATCTGGTGGTCACGGTTGGCCATGCGCGACAGGGCGGCCATCGGTTCACCCTGGGAGCCCGTGCAGACCAGCACCACCTCGTGGTCCGGAAGGTCGTCGAGCGTCTTGACGTCGACCACCAGGCCCGGTGGGACCTTCAGATAGCCGAGGTCCCGCGCGATGCCCATGTTGCGAACCATCGAACGGCCGACGAAGGCGACCCGGCGGCCGTACTCGTGCGCCGTGTCCAGAATCTGCTGGATGCGGTGGACATGGCTGGCGAAGCTCGCCACGATGATCCGCTTGCCGGCGCTTCCGAACACCTGGCGCAGGACGTTGGAGATGTCCCGCTCGGGCGCGGTGAAACCGGGGACCTCGGCGTTCGTGGAGTCGCTGAGCAGGAGGTCGATGCCCTCCTCGCTCAGGCGGGCGAACGCGTGCAGGTCGGTGAGGCGGTTGTCCAGCGGGAGCTGGTCCATCTTGAAGTCGCCCGTGTGCACCACCATGCCGGCGGGGGTGCGGATGGCCACGGCCAGGGCGTCCGGGATGGAGTGGTTGACCGCGATGAACTCGCAGTCGAAGGGGCCGACACGCTCACGGTGGCCTTCGGCCACCTGAAGGGTGTACGGACGGATCCGGTGCTCCTGGAGCTTCGCCTCGATGAGAGCGAGGGTCAGCTTGGAGCCGATGAGCGGGATGTCCGGCTTCTCGCGCAGGAGGTACGGCACACCGCCGATGTGGTCCTCGTGGCCATGCGTCAGGACGATGCCCTCGATGTCGTCGAGGCGGTCCCGGATGGACGAGAAGTCCGGCAGGATCAGGTCGATTCCGGGCTGCTCCTCCTCGGGGAAAAGCACTCCGCAGTCGACGATCAACAAACGGCCGCCGTACTCGAAGACCGTCATGTTCCGGCCGATCTCGCCGAGGCCGCCGAGCGGGGTGACCCGCAGACCGCCTTCGGGGAGCGGCGGGGGCGAGCCCAGTTCAGGATGCGGATGACTCAAAAGACTCTCCTCACCACGCACGCCACGTACCGGTGGGGCACGTGGCGCGCGTGACGTTCGTGCAGAAGCAGTTGTCGTTGTGGGGTGCAGGCACCGGTGTCCTGCGTATTCAGTTGGCCTATTCAGTTGTGAAGTTGTGAAGTCCTGTTGTCAGAGCTGTACCCCGCCCGCGGCAAGATCGATCTTGAGCTGGGCGATCTCCTCGGGAGAGCACTCGACCATGGGCGCGCGCAGCGGTCCGGAGGGCAGCCCCTGGAGGGCGAGCGCGGCCTTGGTGGTCATGACGCCCTGGGTGCGGAACATACCCGTGTACACCGGGAGCAGCTTCTGGTGGATCTCGGTGGCCTTCTGGACGTCGCCGGAGGTGAAGGCGTCCACCAGGGCCCGCAGGTCGGGTGTGACCACGTGGCCGACGACCGAGACGAAGCCGACCGCGCCGACCGAGAGCAGCGGCAGGTTGAGCATGTCGTCGCCGGAGTACCAGGCCAGACCGGACTGGGCGATGGCCCAGCTCGCGCGGCCGAGGTCACCCTTCGCGTCCTTGTTGGCGACGATCCGCGGGTGCTCGGCGAGACGGACGAGCGTCTCGGTGTTGATGGGGACGCCGCTTCGGCCGGGGATGTCGTAGAGCATGGCCGGCAGCCCGGTGGCGTCGGCGACGGCCGTGAAGTGGCGGTACAGGCCCTCCTGCGGGGGCTTGTTGTAGTACGGGGTGACGATCAGGAGGCCGTGTGCGCCCGTCCGCTCGGCGGCCTTGGCCAGCTCGATGCTGTGGTGGGTGTCGTTGGTGCCGACTCCGGCCACGATGTGGGCGCGGTCGCCGACGGCCTCCAGGACGGCTCGTACCAGGTCCGTTTTCTCCGCGTCACTGGTGGTGGGCGACTCGCCGGTGGTGCCGTTGATGATCAGGCCGTCGTTGCCTGCGTCCACCAGGTGGGTGGCGAGCCGCTGTGCGCCGTCGAGGTCGAGTGCGCCGTCCGCCGTGAACGGCGAGACCATGGCGGTGAGGACCCGCCCGAAGGGGGTCTGCGGAGTGGAGGTCGGAGCCATGGGTTACACGCTACTCGCTGCCTCCCGCGGGGTCTGCCCTCGGGGTACGGGGAAAGTCCGGACAAATGCGGAGCCCGGCACTGCCTGCTCGGGGGTTCAAGCAGTGCCGGGTCCGTTTGATCAGGCTAGATGAACTTCTCTAAATGCCGCAATACGGACACTTCACCAGGCTGACCCGTACATGTGTGCCGCGCAGGGGTACCGCCCTACGGCGCGACGCGGCCGTTGGTGTTGAAGGCGGCGTAGGTGAGCGGCATGAGCTGGGCCCACGCGGCCTCCATCTTCTCGCCGACCATCTCGATCTCCCGCTGCGGGAAGGACGGCACCTTGGCCAGCTCGTGCTGGGTGCGCAGACCGAGGAAGTGCATCAGCGAGCGGGCATTGCAGGTGGCGTACATCGAGGAGAACAGGCCGACCGGCAGGACGGTGCGGGCGACCTCGCGGGCGACACCTTCGGCGAGCAGCTTCTGGTAGGCGGCGTACGACTGCTGGTAGGACTCGTCCAGGACGCTGCTGACCGTCGCCTGCTGCGAGGGCGTTCCCTCCACGAAGACGTACTTGCCGGGCCTGCCCTCCTGGACGAGCTTGCGGGACTCGTCCGGGACGTAGAAGACCGGTTCCAGCTCCCTGTAGCGCCCGGATTCCTCGTTGTAGGACCAGCCCACGCGGTGCCGCATGAACTCGCGGAACACGAAGATCGGGGCGCTGATGAAGAAGGTCATCGAGTTGTGCTCGAAGGGGCTGCCGTGCCGGTCCCGCATCAGGTAGTTGATCAACCCCTTGGAACGCTCGGGGTCCTTCTGCAGTTCTTCCAGCGACTGCTCGCCAAGGGTCGAGACACGCGCGGCGAACAGGACGTCCGCGTCCGAGGCGCTGGATTTGACCAGCTCAACGGTGACGTCGCTGCGGGTGGAAACGGTGGATTCGCCGGAGGGCACGAAGGGTCCTTCCCATCACGTCTTTGGTCGGCGCCCACTCTACGGGGCGCCGACCACCCTTCCGGCCCCCCACAAGTGGTGGGAGGGCACACAGGCGGATAGCCTCACCGGGCACAGCCCATGCATGGAATGAGTGAGGACCAGCCGTGCCCCTGCCCTTCCTTACGGCCGACCACACCTTCGAGCAGACCGACGACGTCGCGCTGCCGCACGACGACCACTCCCGTTGGCGCCGCCCCTACCGCCCCGGTCCACTGCGGGTGGGTGTGGCCGCGCTGTGGCTGCTGTTCGCCTCGTATGTGCTGTTCGCGGCCGTGCTCATCGCCCTGACCGGTTCCGCGTCGTCCGCCGGGATCATCTTCGCGATCGCGCTGGCCGTCATCGCCTGTGCCCTCAGGCTGCTCCGTATGGGCATCTGGGTGAGCGCGCACGGCGTGCGCCAGGTGGGCCCGCTCGTCACCCGCACGGTGCCCTGGGGACAGGTCGCCGGGGTACGCACGGTTCAGCAGCCGGTGCGCTGGCTGGGGCTACCGCGCACGGTGCAGGGGCAGGCGCTGCTGCTGGCACGGAGGGACCGTACCGCCGACGACAGCGCGCCGCTGCTCACCACGCACACCATGGACTTCCTCGGGCGGCTCTCGGCCTTCGACCGGGCCACGGATGCCCTGGAGGCCTGGGCCGCGGAGTCCGGCCGGGGCTGACCGGGCAGGGCTGGCCGACTGGGCCGGCCGGGCCGCCGTGACGCGCGCGGTTCAGGCCTGGACGGGCTTGCCGTCGTGCAGGGCGATCGCCCGCTGCATCGCCTTGCGGGCACGAGGGGTGTCACGGGCGTCGTGATAGGCGACGGCGAGGCGGAACCAGCTGCGCCAGTCGGCGGGGGACGCCTCGGTCTCGGCCTTGCGCCTGGCGAAGACCTCGTCGGCGGAGTCCCGGTCGATACGGCCGCCGGGGGTCCGCCTCAGCTCGTCGACCGGAAGACCGCCCTCGGCGTCCAGTTCGGCGGCGAGCCGGTTGGCGCTACGGACGAACTGGGTGTTCTTCCAGAGGAACCACAGGCCGATGACCGGCAGGATCAGCACCGCGGCCCCGAAGGTGACGGTGATGAGCGTGCCGGACTGGATGAGCATGACGCCGCGGCTGCCGACCAGGACGAAGTAGAAGACCAGGACGGCGGCCGTGACGGCGTAGGTGAGTTTCGCGCGCATGTCGTGGGTCCCGGGTCAGCCGAGGTCCAGGAAGTTCTCCAGGCCGAAGGTCAGGCCCGGAGTGGTGACCACGCGGCGCGCGCCCAGCAGGATGCCGGGCATGAAGCTGCTGTGGTGCAGGGAGTCGTGCCGGATGGTGAGGGTCTCGCCCTCGCCGCCCAGCAGGACCTCCTGGTGGGCGAGCAGACCGCGCAGGCGGACCGCGTGCACCGGGACACCGTCGACGTCGGCGCCGCGGGCGCCCGCCAGGGCCGTCGTCGTGGCGTCCGGTGCCGGTGCGGTGCCGGCGGCCCGGCGGGCCTCGGCGATGAGCTGGGCGGTGCGCGTGGCGGTGCCGGACGGGGCGTCCACCTTGTTCGGGTGGTGCAGCTCCACGACCTCGACCGACTCGAAGTACGGCGCTGCGATCTGCGCGAACTTCATGGTCAGCACGGCTCCGATGGAGAAGTTCGGCGCGATCAGCACGCCGGTCCCCGGGGAACGGTCCAGCCCGTCCCGGAGCTGCGCGAGGCGTTCCTCGGTCCAGCCGGTGGTGCCCACGACCGCGTGGATGCCGTGGCCCACGCAGTAGTCGAGGTTGTCCATGACCGAAGCGGGAGTGGTCAGTTCGACCGCGACCTGGGCGCCGGTCTCCGTGAGGGTCTCCAGCCTGTCGCCCCGGCCGAGGGCGGCGACCAGCTCCATGTCGTCGGCGGCCTCGACCGCCCGTACGGCCTCGGAGCCGATCCGGCCCCTGGCACCGAGGACCGCCACGCGCAGCTTGCTCATGTCTGTTGCTTCCTTACGGGTGGTTGCTTGGCCGGGCTCAGGCGACCGCGTCGTTCAGCCGGGCCGCCTGCTTGTCCTTCAGCGGGCCGATGACCGACAGCGACGGGCGCTGCCCCAGGATGTCGCGGGCGACCGCGCGGACCTCGTCCGGGGTCACGGCCGCTATCCGGGTCAGCATGTCGTCGACGGACATCTGCTCGCCCCAGCACAGCTCGCTCTTGCCGATCCGGTTCATCAGCGCGCCGGTGTCCTCCAGGCCCAGGACGGTGGAGCCGCGGAGCTGGCCGATGGCGCGGCCGATCTCGTCGTCGGACAGGCCCTGCTCGGCGACCTGGTCGAGTTCGTCCCGGCAGATCCTCAGCACGTCGTGCACCTGGCTCGGGCGGCAGCCGGCGTACACGCCGAACAGACCGCAGTCGGCGAAGCCGGAGGTGTACGAGTAGACGCTGTACGCCAGTCCCCGCTTCTCCCGGACCTCCTGGAAGAGGCGGGAGGACATGCCGCCGCCGAGGGCGGTGTTCAGCACGCCGAGCGCCCAGCGGCGGTCGTCCGTGCGGGCCAGGCCGGGCATGCCGAGGACGACGTGGGCCTGCTCGGTCTTGCGACCGAGGAGTTCGACGCGGCCCGCGGTGCGCAGGGTGCGCCGGCCCTCCCGGGGGCCGAGCGGCTGGGCGTCCGGGTTCCCGAGGGCGCCCGCCTTCTCGAATGCGGCACGGACCTGTCGTACGACCTTGTTGTGGTCGACGTTGCCGGCGGCCGCGACGACCAGGTGCGTGGGGTCGTAGTGCTTCTTGTAGAAGCGGCGGATGCGGTCGGCGGTGAGTGCGTTGACCGTGTCGACCGTGCCGAGGACGGGGCGGCCGAGGGCGTTGTCGCCGAACATGGTGTGCGCGAACAGGTCGTGCACACAGTCGCCCGGGTCGTCCTCGGTCATGGCGATCTCTTCGAGGATGGCGCCGCGCTCGACGTTGACGTCGTCCTCGAGGATCAGTGAGCCGGTCAGCATGTCGCAGACGACGTCGATGGCGAGCGGCAGGTCGGTGTCGAGTACACGTGCGTAGTAGCACGTGTACTCCTTGGCCGTGAACGCGTTCATCTCGCCGCCGACGGCGTCGAGGGCGGAGGAGATGTCCAGCGCCGACCTGCGGGCGGTGCCCTTGAAGAGCAGGTGTTCCAGGTAGTGGGTGGCGCCGTTCAGGGCCGGGGTCTCGTCGCGGGAGCCGACGTGCGCCCAGATGCCGAAGGTGGCGGAGCGGACGGAGGGCAGGGTCTCGGTGACGACGCGCAGGCCGCCCGGGAGGGTGGTCCTGCGGACCGTGCCGATGCCGTTCTCGCCCTTGATCAGGGTTTGGGTACGGGCGACGGCCCGCGCCTCCGAAGAGGTGCGGGCCGTCGCCTTCAAGCTACGGGACGTCACTGCTCGGCGTCGTCCTTCGTGTCGTCGGAGCCGTTGTCGGCCCCGTCCTCACCCTCGATGACCGGGACGAGGGAGAGCTTGCCGCGGGAGTCGATCTCGGCGATCTCGACCTGGACCTTCTGGCCCACACCGAGGACGTCCTCGACGTTCTCCACGCGCTTGCCGCCGGCCAGCTTGCGGATCTGCGAGATGTGCAGCAGACCGTCCTTGCCGGGCATCAGGGAGACGAACGCACCGAAGGTGGTCGTCTTGACGACCGTGCCCAGGTAGCGCTCGCCGACCTCCGGCATGGTCGGGTTGGCGATGCTGTTGATCGTGGCGCGGGCGGCCTCGGCGGCCGGTCCGTCGGCGGCACCGATGTAGATGGTGCCGTCGTCCTCGATCGTGATCTCGGCGCCGGTGTCCTCCTGGATCTGGTTGATCATCTTGCCCTTGGGGCCGATGACCTCACCGATCTTGTCGACCGGGATCTTGACGGTGATGATCCGCGGGGCGTTCGGGGACATCTCGTCGGGCCGGTCGATGGCCTCCATCATCACGTCGAGGATGTGGAGACGGGCGTCGCGGGCCTGCTTGAGGGCCGCGGCCAGGACGGAGGCCGGGATGCCGTCCAGCTTGGTGTCGAGCTGGAGGGCGGTCACGAACTCCTTGGTGCCGGCGACCTTGAAGTCCATGTCGCCGAAGGCGTCCTCCGCACCGAGGATGTCGGTGAGGGTGACGTAGTGGGTCTCGCCCTCGATCTCCTGGGAGATCAGACCCATGGCGATGCCGGCGACCGGGGCCTTCAGGGGCACACCGGCGTTCAGCAGCGACATGGTGGAGGCGCAGACCGAGCCCATGGACGTCGAGCCGTTGGAGCCGAGGGCCTCGGACACCTGACGGATCGCGTAGGGGAACTCCTCGCGGGTCGGCAGGACCGGCACGAGGGCGCGCTCGGCGAGGGCGCCGTGGCCGATCTCGCGCCGCTTCGGGGAGCCGACGCGGCCCGTCTCGCCGACGGAGTACGGCGGGAAGTTGTAGTTGTGCATGTAGCGCTTGCGGGTCACCGGGGAGAGGGTGTCCAGCTGCTGCTCCATGCGGAGCATGTTGAGGGTGGTGACGCCCAGGATCTGGGTCTCGCCACGCTCGAACAGCGCGGAGCCGTGAACCCGCGGGATGGCCTCGACCTCGGCGGCGAGCGTACGGATGTCCGTCACGCCGCGGCCGTCGATGCGCTTCTTCTCCTTGATCACGCGCTCGCGGACCAGCTGCTTGGTGAGCGAGCGGTACGCGGCGGAGATCTCCTTCTCGCGTCCCTCGAACTCCGGCAGGAGCTTCTCGGCGGCCAGCGCCTTGACGCGGTCCAGCTCGGCCTCGCGGTCCTGCTTGCCGGCGATGGTCAGCGCGGCGGACAGCTCCTGGCGGACGGCGGCGGACAGCGCCTCCAGGACGTCGTCCTGGTAGTCGAGGAAGATCGGGAACTCGGCGGTCGGCTTGGCGGCCTTCGACGCGAGGTCGGCCTGGGCCTTGCAGAGGACCTTGATGAAGGGCTTGGCGGCGTCCAGACCGGCCGCGACGACCTCCTCGGTCGGCGCCTCGGCGCCGCCCTCGATCAGCTTGATGGTGCCGTCGGTGGCCTCGGCCTCGACCATCATGATCGCGACGTCGCCGTCCTCCAGGACGCGACCGGCGACCACCATGTCGAAGACGGCGTCCTCGAGCTCGGTGTGCGTCGGGAAGGCGACCCACTGGCCGCGGATCAGCGCGACGCGGACGCCGCCGACCGGGCCGGAGAAGGGCAGACCGGCCAGCTGCGTGGACGCGGACGCGGCGTTGATCGCCACGACGTCGTACAGGTGGTCGGGGTTGAGCGCCATGATCGTGGCGACGACCTGGATCTCGTTGCGCAGGCCCTTCTTGAAGGACGGGCGCAGCGGACGGTCGATGAGGCGACAGGTGAGGACGGCGTCCTCGGAGGGACGGCCCTCACGGCGGAAGAAGCTGCCGGGGATCTTGCCGGCGGCGTACATCCGCTCCTCGACGTCCACCGTGAGGGGGAAGAAGTCGAGCTGGTCCTTGGGGTTCTTGGAGGCGGTGGTGGCCGACAGCACCATGGTGTCGTCGTCCAGGTACGCCACGGCGGAGCCGGCGGCCTGCTTGGCCAGGCGGCCCGTCTCGAAGCGGATGGTACGGGTGCCGAAGGGGCCGTTGTCGATAACGGCCTCGGCGTAGTGGGTCTCGTTCTCCACTAGTGATTTCTCCTCGTCTTCGTCCCGGGCTGCCCGTGTGGCAGGGGGACGGTTGCGGAGAAGCGCGCCGTGGCTTGTGCGGGCCGGTCTTCGATCGAAGCACCCGGGGCTCGCTTCCCCCCGGGGGCCACTACCGAGGACCGGCGGCGGCGCGGTGCGCTTCTCCTCTTCTTGTCGTGCTGTGTCGTGCTGCGTCGTGCGTGATGTCGTGCGTAATGCGTTGTGCTACCACACTACAAAGCGTGAGTGACACTCCGCATGTTTCCGCACGTACGGCAAAGGGAGCGGCTCCCGATCGTCTCGGGAACCGCCCCCTTCACTGCGTCTTTACTTGGCGCCCGCGGCGCCACGGCGGATGCCGAGGCGGTCGACCAGCGCACGGAAGCGCTGGATGTCCTTCTTCGCCAGGTACTGGAGCAGGCGGCGGCGCTGACCGACGAGGATCAGCAGACCGCGGCGGGAGTGGTGGTCGTGCTTGTGGGTCTTGAGGTGCTCCGTCAGGTCGGAGATCCGACGGGAGAGCATCGCGACCTGGACCTCGGGGGAGCCGGTGTCGCCCTCCTTGGTACCGAACTCGGAGATGATCTGCTTCTTCGTAGCGGCGTCGAGCGACACGCGTACTCCTCATGTCTGTGTGGCCACCGAGTGCCCCCGGTCTTCATCTCGGGAAGCTTCCGTTACTCGGGTGGCGGGGATCCGCTGGGCGCGGCCTCCAGAGCCCTGTCACAGGATTCCGGGGGTGCGTACACAAACGGCCGTCGACCAGGTTACCAGGCGTCGACCGGGGTCTTCTCACACGACCCTGGTCCGGACCGGCCCGGACTAGGGTGAGCCTGCTGATCGTACGTTCGCCGGAAGTCGGGAAGGGGTCATGTCGGGATGACGGAGACGGAAGCGGAGATCAAGGCGCGCAAGGAGCGGGAGCGGGACGAGCTGTACGCGCTCGACATCTCGGACGTCGAGTGGCACTGCGCACCGGGTACGGAGCAGCACGAGGAGCGGGTCGAGATCGCGTACCTGCCGGACGGGGCGGTGGCCATGCGGTCGTCCCTCGACACGGAGACCGTGCTGCGGTACACGGAGGCGGAGTGGCGGGCGTTCGTACTGGGCGCGCGGGACGGTGAGTTCGACCTGAAGCCGATGGCGCACAACGGTGGGCTCGACGTCGAGTGACGTGCCGGCGGCGAGGGTGACACGCGCGTGTGCCACCCTCCCGGGCATCTTCGCAGGTAGGCGGTGCTGACACCGGCGGCGATCTTGTAGGTCCATCGGGCCTTGCCGGTGCGCGGGTCGAGTTTCTGGACCTGGTAGCCGGGCGCGGCCCCGTCACCGCACTTCTCGAGGGCGAGCAGGGCGCGGCCACCGGCGAATCCGGTGTCCTCGCACGGGAGACGCTCGCGGTGTCCCAGAGCTGCTTGCCGTTCCTCATGTCGTACGCCACCGACCCCTGCCCCCAGGCCACGGCGACAACGCCCTTGGTGAGGGTGAGATTGGTGTTGGTGACGTACGCCGACCGGGCCGAGGCACCTTCTCCTGAACAGCTTCTTGCCGGCGCCGAGGTCGGCTTCGCCTGGATCCTGATGCCCACGATCTGGTTGGCGATGCCCCGGACGAGGATCCTGTCGGTGTCCCAGGTGCCGGGCGCGTGGACCAAGTCCACTTCTCTTTGGGGACCTTGCCCGACCGGCCCACTATGCCGCGCATCCTCCGGCGGAGCACGTCAGTTGACGCGGCCGCCGAGCGGTCCTCGGCTGTTTGTTCCGGGTTCGTACCGCCGGGCGTTGGCCGAGGGGTGGGTGGGCCTGCCGGGGTGTGCGCCACGGTGACTAGGCTGGGAGTGGGCGCGACTCCAGAATCCGTGGCCAGAATCCGTGGACAGGCGTCGTCGGCCCAGGGGGAGAGCCGGTGGACCGGACTGCCTCGAAACGACTACGGACGACTCAGAACGATACAAACATGGTCGCCCCGGCACGGCTTGAGGGGATGACCGCACCAGGAGGCATTGTGAGCAGCGATCGGGACGGGATCCGCGGGGGCTGGGCCACGCCCGGCGATGACCAGCCCGACGCCGAGTCCGCCAACGAGACGACGGGCGAGTTCACCATCGACTACGCCCCGCCCGCCTGGTACACGCAGAGCGCGTCCGGGGCGTCTGGTTCGTCGGAGGCGTCCGAGGGCGGCGACTCGGGGAGCTCGGACGGCTCCGGTCAACAGGCAGCTACGAGCGGGCCCAACGTGACACGCCCGCTGTTCCCGCCCGGCGCCGCGATCCCCGGCCTCACGCCTCCTCCGCACGCTCAGGCGGCCGGGGCCGCCGGGGGTACGGCTGCCCCGGCTCCCGGTGCCCCGTTCACTCCGCCTCCGCCCGCACCCGCGCCGGGTGCGCCCTTCACTCCGCCGGTTCCTCCGGCTCCGCCGACTCCGGCCCCTGGCGCCCCGTTCACCCCGCCCGCACCGCAGGGCGGAGGCCCTGTCGCCGTGCCGAAGCTGCCGACGGGAAGCGGGTTCGAGCCCCAGCCGCCGCAGCCCGGGCCGTCCGAGCAGGGGGTCGCGGATGCCGCGTCGCCCACGTCGGTGCCGAACATTCCGGCGACCGGATACCAGGCCCCCGCGTTCGGCGGCGGTGATCTGGAGAGCGGCGCGACCATGCGGTTCTCCGCCGCCGCGCTGAAGCGTGAGATCGCCGAGCGCGCGGACGCGGAGGAGGCGGCGACCGCCGAAAGCTCCTCGGGCCAGAACCAGAGTCAGAGCCAAAGCCAGCGTGAGGGCGACGAGGCGGAGGCCGCCGCGCCCGTGGACGAGGCCGTGGACACGGACACGGACACGGACACGGTTTCGGAGGCTGAGGCAGACGCGGATTCGAAGGCGGAGGCGGAGGCAGACGCGGAGGTAGTCGCGGCCGCGGACGCCGAGTCCACGGAGGACACCTCACCCACCGGTGACACCGAGGACGACTCCGCCGAGGACGACAGCGACGTCGACGAGTCCGCTGAGGCCGAGCACGTCCATGACGAGACGCCCCAGGACCAGGACGCCGCCGCTGCCGACGGCGAGCCCATGGACGCCGTACCGCAGGACGCCGTGCCCGAGGACAAGGCCCCCGAGGACAAGGCCCCCGAGGACAGCGTCCCCCAGGGCGCACCGCCCGCCTGGCCGCCCCTGCCGTCACCGGAGGGTGGGCTGCCGCCGCTCCCGCCGACGTACCAGCCCGCCGCTCCCGCCCCGGCGGCTCAGTGGCCTGCCGAGCCCGCGCCCCAGCAGCCCGGCCCTGTACCCGGCCAGCCGCAGCCGTCGGCCGCGCAGGGAGCCGGCGCCATGCCCCCGGCTCCCCCGCAGCCTTTCCAACCCCAGGCCCCGCAACCCGCCCCCGCCGCCTGGAACCAGCAGATGCCGCCGCAGCCCGGCCAGCCGTACGCCCCCGGCGTCCCCACGACACCCCAGCCCTCGGCCCCGCAGGCACCCGTCGCGCCCAACTCCCAGCCCGCCTACGGCTTCCCCCACCCCGGCAACCCGGCCCCGGCAACCCCCCAGCCGCCGACCCCGCAGGCACCCGGCCCCCAGAACAGCTATGGCTTCCCTCAGCCGGGCGTCCAAGCACCCCAGCCCCCTGCTCCGGCCCCGGCGCCGCAGCCGAACACGCAGGCGCCCCCGCCTCCCGCCTCGGCACCGCAGCCCGCGCCCCAGCAGGTCAACCCCCAGCCTGCCTACGGCTTCCCGCACCCCGGTGCGCCCATCCCGCCGGCACCCAGCGGCTACGGCTTCCCCCAGCCCGGGGCGCAGGCGCCCCAGCCCAACGCCCCGCAGCCCGCGCCGAGCCCGGCGGCTCCCCCGGCGCCCTTCGACCAGGTTCCCGGGCAGCCCGCCGGTTACGGCTTCCCGCAGCCTGTCGCCCAGCCGCAGCCCGAAGTGACGCAGGGACAGGTCCCGCAGGCGCCGGCCCCGGAGATGCCGCAGCAGCCCGTCGACCCGCGGGCGGGTTCCGCGTGGCCGCAGCCCATACGGCACGATCAGCGGCAGCCCACCAACCCGGGGGCCGCGCCGCTCGGTTACACCGCTGCCGTGGAGCTGTCGTCCGACCGACTGCTCAACACCAAGCGGCAGAAGGCGAAGAGCGGACGAACCGCGGCGGCGTCCAGCCGGTTCAAGATCGGTGGGAAGAAGGAGGAGGCCGAGCGGCAGCGCAAGCTCGAACTGATCCGGACGCCCGTGCTGTCCTGCTACCGGATCGCGGTCATCAGCCTCAAGGGCGGCGTGGGCAAGACCACGACCACCACCGCTCTCGGCTCGACGCTCGCCAGCGAGCGCCAGGACAAGATCCTCGCCATCGACGCCAACCCCGACGCCGGTACGCTCGGCCGCCGCGTGCGGCGCGAGACCGGGGCGACGATTCGTGACCTCGTCCAGGCGATCCCGTACCTCAACTCGTACATGGACATCAGGCGGTTCACCTCCCAGGCCCCCTCCGGCCTGGAGATAATCGCGAACGACGTCGACCCGGCCGTGTCCACCGCGTTCAACGACGAGGACTACCGGCGCGCCATCGACGTGCTCGGCAAGCAGTACCCGGTCATCCTCACCGACTCGGGCACCGGTCTGCTCTACAGCGCCATGCGCGGTGTGCTGGACCTCGCCGACCAGCTGATCATCATCTCGACGCCCTCGGTGGACGGCGCGAGCAGCGCCAGCACGACGCTCGACTGGCTGTCCGCGCACGGGTACGCCGACCTCGTCTCACGCTCCATCACCGTCATCTCGGGGGTGCGCGAGACCGGCAAGATGATCAAGGTGGACGACATCGTCAGCCACTTCGAGACGCGCTGCCGCGGTGTCGTGGTCGTGCCCTTCGACGAGCACCTCTCGGCCGGTGCCGAGGTCGACCTAGACATGATGCGGCCGAAGGTGCGCGAGTCGTACTTCAACCTCGCGGCCATGGTCGCCGAGGACTTCGTACGGCATCAGCAGTCGCACGGCCTGTGGACCAATGACGGCAACCCACCGCCGGTGGCCGCCCCGCCCATGCCCGGCCAGTCCATGCCCGCCCCGCCCATGCCGGGTCAGCCTCTCCCCGGTCAGCCTGTGCCCGGTCAGCCGATGCCCGGCCAGGGCATGCCGGACCAGCCCTATCCCCCGCAGGCGCAGCCCTACCCGCAGGCCCCGGCCCCGGGCCAGCCGTACCCGCCGCAGCCCGGTCAGCCGTACCCGCCGCAGGACCCGGCTCAGCAGTAGGCCGGCCGAACGCGAAGGGCGGCCGGTGCCTTCATGGCATCGGCCGCCCTTGCCGTTCGTCGTCGGGGGCGCGGCTACTCGGCCGCGTCCGCCGCGATCAGCTCCCGGCAGTGCTTCACGTCCTCGGCCATCTGCTCCAGCAGGGCCTCCAGGGAGTCGAACTTCGCCTGGCCCCGCACATAGGAGAGGAAGTCGACGGCCACGTGCAGGCCGTACAGATCGAGGCCCACGCGGTCGATTGCGTACGCCTCCACCGTGCGCTCGGTGCCGTCGAACTGCGGGTTCGTGCCGACCGAGATCGCGGCCGGCATCGCCTCGCCCTGCGCGTGCAGATACCCGGCGTACACGCCGTCGGCGGGAATGGCGGTGTGCGGCAGCGTCTCGACGTTGGCGGTAGGGAAGCCCAGTTCACGGCCGCGCTGCGCGCCGCGGACGACCACGCCCTCGACTCGGTGCGGGCGGCCCAGGATCTCGCGGGCGCCCTCGACGTCGCCCTCGGCGACCAGGCGCCGGGTGAGGGTGGAGGAGAACGGCTCGCCGCCGCCCGCCGCCCCGCTCACATACAGGTCCACGACCTCGACCTCGAAGTCGTAGACCTTGCCCTGTTCGGCGAGGAACTCGACGTTGCCCGCGGCCTTGTGCCCGAACCGGAAGTTCGGACCCTCGACGACCGCCTTGGCACGCAGCTTGTCGACCAGCACCTTGACGACGAAGTCGGCCGGCGTGAGCTTCGAGAACTCGGTGGTGAACGGGAGGATGAGCACCGCGTCCACGCCCAGTTCGCCCATCAGTTCGGCGCGCCGGTGGTGCGCGGCGAGCAGCGGCGGGTGGCTGCCGGGCCGGACGACCTCGCTCGGGTGCGGGTCGAAGGTGACGACGACGCAGGGAACGCCCAGTTCGCGGGCGCGGTCCACGGCATGCTTGATGATCAGCTGGTGGCCGCGGTGGACTCCGTCGTAGGAACCGATGGTGACGACGCTGCGCCCCCAGTCCTGAGGGATGTCCTCCAAGCCACGCCAGCGCTGCACTGTGACCGCTCCTCGAACCCGTGTCCGTGTCTACCGACCTTTTACGCAGCTCTAAGGGTGCCATGCCGGGGGCTCCCGACCGGCATCGGCCCGGCTTCGACGCGGGGGTGTGACCGGGCGCACGCACCGGCACCGGTCAGACCGGGACCCGTACGCCGTCGCGCGCGGCCCTGTCCGGCACGGCGTCCGGCACGGCGTCCAGCACCGCGGGCTCGCGCTCGTGGTCCAGGAGGTACTCCAGGAGTTCCCGGCGCAGCGGGCGGGACGCGGGGGTGCCGGGCGCGCCGAGCACCGCCGCGAGGGCGGCCCGCACCGGCTCGGGTCCGTCCGCCAGGAGGCCGGTGACCAGCGGCAGGAGTACGGCGCGAACCGCGGGCCCCTGGTCGAGGCCGCGGTCGACGTACGCCGCCACGTGCGCCGCGGTCTCCGGGCGCAGTTCGGCGGTCTCCCGGACGAGGACGGAGATCCGGCGGGCGAGCGCGGGCGTGGTGACCTCGGCGAGCGCACGCAGCGCCTCGCCGGTTTTCCCCACGTCCGGCTCGGTCCGCAGTCGGGCCCGGAAGGCGTCGAGAACCGGGTCCGGGTCCGTGGCCAGGGCCGGAGCCAGGGCGCTCGCCGGGAACCGCGGGTCGCCTGCCGCGAAGTGCCGCAGGGCCGCGGGGAGATGGCGGGCGCGGGTGTGCGGGTCGCGTACCAGCAGGGCGAGGGCACCACCGTGCAGGGCGTGGTCGGCGGGGCGGGTGAGCAGGGTGAGCGCGGCGTGCCGCAGCAGTGCGTGGTGGGCATCGGTGCGCAGGTGGGGTGCCGCGTGCAGCCCGTGTGTCACGGCGGCGGCCCGCCGGGCGGGCCGTGGGTCGTGGGCCCAGCGGTCGACCGCCCGGCAGACCACGGACGTCTCGTCCTCGGCCAGCACCGCGAGCAGTTCGTCCGCTCTTGGGTGCGCGCTGTCCACGAGTACCTCGGTGAGGGCGTCCAGTGCGCCGTGCCGGTGGGTGTGCAGCAGCGCCTGGGCGGCGGTGGCCACGGTGGCGTGCGGGGTCGCGGGCAGCGGGCGCTCGTCGGCGAACCAGCGGGTCAGTTGCGGTTGTACGGCGGCGGGGTCGGCGGCCAGCAGACGGGCGACGGCGTCGAGGTACCGGCCGCCGCTCCCGGGCGCGGGCGCCTCGTCGGCCAGGACGAGCCGGCGCAGCAGGTCGTGACGCTCGGTGTCCGGGAGGGTCAGGGCGGTCCAGAAGGCGGGGCCGAACTCGGCGGGCACGGCGTCCTTGCGGCGGCGCCAGACGACGATCCGGTCCGCGAGCAGGCTCAGCACTCCGGTGTACGGCGTCGCGTCGGGCACGCCCAGGAGAGTCCGGGCGAGCAGCCGGGCGGGCCACCAGGCGTCCGGATCGGCGTCCAGGGCGTGGATCAGTTGCTCCAGGCGGGGGGCGAGACAGCAGGCCCCGTGCCGGCGGCCGAGCAGGAGCAGGGCCTGCGCCACGGGGCCCGCGCGGAGGCGGGACGGCGGGCCGGGTGGGTGGACCAGGGTGCGCAGGGCGTCGTCCAGGTCGAGGTGCAGTCCCTGGATCCAGTCGGCGAACTCCTCGTGCGCGAAGCGGTAGCCGTCACCGGCCTGCACCAGGAGCCCTTCGGCGAGGACTGCGGACGCCCAGCCGGAGCCGCCGCCGAGCCGGGCCGGGGCCGTTCCCCGGGGGAACAGCTCCTCGAAGGACCGTCGGTCCAGGTCGCCCCGCTCGGAGCCGAGGCCGCGTCGGGCAGCCCCATGGACCTGACCGGCGACCCGGGCCGCGAGGCGCCGTACGGCCGTACCGCGCGTGCCGTTTTCGGCGGCGAGCCGGACCGCGATGCGCAGGCACATCAGGTCGAGGTACGCGGAGAAGACGTCGTGGCGGTCGAGCCCGGCGGCGTCGGGGGCGTCCCGCTGGGCGGCGCGGACCTCGGACAGCAGCCGCAGGGTGAGCGGGTGGCGGGCGTCCTGGCCGGTGAGGGTGTCGTCGGGCACTTCGTAGCGGGAGCGGGCCAGGCGGGCCTCGTCGGGGGTGAGTCCGGTGAGCCGGAGAGGCGGTGTACCGGTGTCCCCCCGGCACTCCTCCCGGAACTCCTCTCGGCACGCGACCACCAACCGTGCCCCGTGCTCCCGCAGCCACTCCCCCGTCCGCTCCGTCCACGCGGGTGTGCGGTCGGCGAGGGCGGGCGGCATCCCCTCGGAGCCGTCCAGCAGGATCAGCAGGGGGCGTCCGGCCTGCCCGGCGACCCGGGCGAGGTCGTCCGCGGTGAGGTCTTCCGCTGTGAGGTCGTCCGCGGTGAGGTCGCGCACCCGCGTGAGGGTCCGCTGCACGGCGTCGGCCACCGAGTCGTCGGTGTCCTTCAGGTCGGTGCCGCGCAGCCACAGGGTGGGGGCCTTCCGGGTACCTCGGGAGTGCCGGGCGGCGAGGGCCGCGAGTTCCGTCGTACGACCGCTTCCCGGGGCGCCGACGAGGCGCAGGACGGTGCCCGGGCCGGAGGCGAACGCGTCCAGTGCGGCCGCCGTCGCGGGCCGCTCCGCCGGTTCCACCGTGCCGGGGGTGCCGTCCTGTGTCATCGCCGCGGCCGTGGCAGTGGCCGTGAGCTCCAGCACTCCGGCCAGGTTGAGGTCGGGGCCGTAGGCGGGGACGGTCGCCGCGTTGCGGGCGAGCAGTTCGGCGAGCGGGCCGGCCGGGGAGCGCGGCGGGATCGCGAAGCCCGTGTCCCGGTGGTCCGAGCGGAGCGCCGTGCCGAGCACGCCGAGCACGGTGCCCGTCGCGGCGTCCAGCACCGGGCCGCCGCTCGCGCCACCGCCGGGCCGGAGAGCGTCCTGTCCGGCCGTGCCGATGGCCAGTTCCAGTGCGTCGTGGAGGTGGCGGGGGCGGTCCGTTGCCGTGTACGTCACATCGGTCGCGCCGAGGACTCGGGCCTGGCGCCAGTGGCCGGCGGCGATCCACACCTCGGTGCCCGTGGGGATCCGGTCCCGCACGGTGACCGGAAGCGGGTCCAGGCCGAGGCCGTCGGTGCGCACGAGGGCCAGTCCGAGTTCCGGCAGCGGGGTGACGTCATCGGCGGTGACGAGGAAGTCGCCGTTCAGGACCAGCCGGTCGAGACCTTCGACGGCCTCGTGGCTGGTGATGAGCGTGCCCTGGTCGTCGGCGAGGAATCCGGTGCCGCGCGGGCGGCCGGCCAGGTCGCGGATCCGCACCAGGCCCGCTCGCGGATCCCGTACCACCATGTGAAAATCTCCCCGCTCGTCCATCCGTGACCAGTCTTCGACAGGTATGCCCGGAATGGTCGATGGTACGGATGGTGCGGGAAAAGCGCCCCCTTCCACTCCCCCGGTTCACTCCGAGCGCCTGCTCGGTCGGGTGAATGGGCGCGGGTGGGTGGATAACCCTAGGGGTGGGGGAACCGAGGGGGACCGTGGAGCGACGGCGACAGTGAGGACACCCCGTGGTCGTCGCTCCACGGACGGAACCCGCGGTCAGCCGAACACGGCCAGGCTCTTGGCCTTGCCCTTCTGCTCCTCGACGAGCGCGAGGAAACGGCCGTCCGGGCCGAAGACGGCCACGGGTCCGGCGCCCGCGTACACCTCGGGAGTCTCCAGCCGGACGCCGTTGATGAGCAGCCGGGCGCGGCGCGCGTCCACGTTCCAGCGCGGGAAGGCGGCGGTCGCCGCCTCGGCGACCGGCATGATGGCCAGGTCCTGCTGGAGCTGGTCGAGGGTGCGTGCCGTGTCCAGCTTGTACGGCCCGACGCGGGTGCGGCGCAGGGCGGTGAGGTGGCCGCCCACACCGAGGTCGGCGCCCAGGTCGCGGGCGAGCGCCCGGATGTAGGTGCCGGAGGAGCAGACGACCGAGACCACCAGGTCGAGCACGGGGGTGCCGTTCTCGGCGACGGCGTCCCGGACGTCGTACACCGTGAAGGACGAGACGGTGACGGGCCGCGCGGGAATCTCGAAGTCCTCGCCCTCCCGGGCCCGCTTGTACGAGCGCACGCCGTCGATCTTGATGGCGCTGACCTTGGACGGCACCTGCATGATGTCGCCGGTCAGCTTGGCGATGCCCGCGTCGACGGCCTCGCGGATGACCCCGGAGGCGTCGGTGGACGAGGTGATCTCGCCCTCGGCGTCGTCCGTGAGCGTGTTCTGCCCGAGGCGGATGGTGCCGAGGTACTCCTTCTCGGTGAGGGCGAGATGCCCGAGGAGCTTGGTCGCCTTCTCGATACCGAGGACGAGGACACCGGTGGCCATCGGATCGAGGGTGCCGGCGTGTCCCACGCGGCGGGTTCGGGCGATGCCGCGCATCTTGGCGACGACGTCGTGCGAAGTGAAGCCCGACGGCTTGTCCACGATGACGAGGCCGTCGGGCGGGGTGGGCTTGCTGGTCATTCGGCGGCGTCGTCCGTCTCGTCGGCCTCTTCGTCGTCCTCGGGCTTGCGGTACGGGTCGGCTCCACCCGCGTACGCGGCACCCGCGGACGCCTCGCGCACCTTCGCGTCGGACTGCCGCGCCCGGTCGAGGAGGTCCTCGATGTTCTTGGCGGTGTCCGGGAGGGCGTCGGCGACGAAGGCGAGGGTCGGCGTGAACTTCACGCCGGCCGCGCGCCCGACCTCGGAGCGCAGGATGCCCTTGGCGCTCTCCAGGCCGGCGGCCGCGGCCGCCCGCTCCTCGTCACCGCCGTAGACGGTGTAGAAGACGGTCGCCTCCCGCAGGTCCCCGGTGACCCGGGTGTCCGTGATGGTGATGTGCGAGCCGAGCCGCGGGTCCTTGATCCCGCGCTGCAGCTTCTGGGCCACCACCTCTCGGATGAGGTCCGCCAGCCTTTTCGCCCGCGCGTTGTCGGCCACTGGTCCGTCTCCCGTTCTTTCTTCTTCTGCGTTCTGTGGTGTTCGGTGGTCTAGTCGTCGTCGCCGTGCAGCCGTCGTCGTACGGACAGCAGCTCCACCTCGGGGCGGCCGGCGACCAGCCGTTCGCACCGGTCCAGTACGTCGGTGAGGTGCGCCGCGTCGCCGGAGACCACGGCGAGGCCGATGAGGGCCCGCCGGTGTAGGTCCATATGGTCCACCTCGGCCGCGCTCACCGCGAACTTCCGCTGGAGTTCGGCGACGATCGGGCGGACGACGGAGCGCTTCTCCTTCAACGAGTGGACGTCGCCGAGGAGCAGGTCGAAGGACAGAGTCCCCACGTACATGTGTGTGCCGGATGACCCGCCGGTGCGGGATCGATGGCCCCGCCTGATCCGGGCGGGGACATCAAGAACGTTACCCCGTTCCGCCCGGAGGCTCGACGGGGTTTTCCGCGCCCTCGGGCGCTGTCCCGGCCGGCTGCGAAGCCCCCGGAACGGCGTGCTGGCCGACGGGACCGAAGTCCCGTCGGCCAGCACCAACCATGGGTTGTTACACCCGCGGCTTCTCGCGCATCTCGTACGTCGCGATGACGTCGTCGACCTTGATGTCGTTGAAGTTTCCGAGGTTGATACCACCCTCGAAGCCTTCGCGGATCTCGGTGACGTCGTCCTTGAAGCGGCGCAGACCGGAGATGGTGAGGCTCTCCGCGATGACCTTGCCGTCTCGGATGAGGCGCGCCTTGGTGTTGCGCTTGACCTCGCCCGAGCGGATGAGGACACCCGCGATGTTGCCCAGCTTGGACGACTTGAAGACCTCGCGGATCTCCGCCGTACCGAGCTCGACCTCCTCGAACTCCGGCTTGAGCATGCCCTTGAGGGCTGCCTCGATCTCCTCGATCGCCTGGTAGATGACCGAGTAGTAGCGGACGTCCACGCCCTCGCGCTCGGCCATCTGCGCCGCGCGGCCGGCCGCGCGGACGTTGAAGCCGATCACGATGGCGTCCGAGCCCATCGCCAGGTCGATGTCGGACTCCGTGACCGCACCGACGCCGCGGTGCAGGACGCGGATGTCGACCTCTTCGCCGACGTCCAGCTGGAGCAGGGAGGACTCCAGGGCCTCGACGGAACCAGAAGCGTCACCCTTGATGATGAGGTTGAGCTGCTGGATCTCGCCGGCCTTGAGCACCTTGTCCAGGTCCTCGAGGGAGACACGACGCGTGCGCTTGGCGAACGCGGCGTTGCGCTCACGGGCGGCACGCTTCTCGGCGATCTGACGGGCCGTACGGTCCTCGTCGACCACCAGGAAGTTGTCGCCCGCACCCGGGACGTTGGTCAGGCCCAGGACCTGGACCGGCGTCGACGGGCCCGCTTCGGCGACGTTGTTGCCGTTGTCGTCGAGCATGGCGCGGACTCGGCCGTAGGCGTCGCCCACGACCATCGTGTCGCCGACCCGCAGGGTGCCTCGCTGAACGAGGACCGTCGCCACGGCACCACGGCCGCGGTCGAGGCGGGACTCGATCGAGATGCCCTGCGCGTCCTGGTTCGGGTTGGCCCGCAGGTCGAGCGAGGCGTCCGCGGTGAGGACGACGGCCTCCAGGAGGCTGTCGATGTGCAGACCCTGCTTGGCGGAGATGTCGACGAACATGGTGTCGCCGCCGTACTCCTCGGCCACCAGGCCGTACTCGGTCAGCTGACCGCGCACCTTGGTCGGGTCGGCGCCCTCGACGTCGATCTTGTTGACCGCGACGACGATCGGGACGTCGGCCGCCTTGGCGTGGTTGAGCGCCTCGACCGTCTGCGGCATGACGCCGTCGTTGGCCGCGACGACCAGGATCGCGATGTCCGTCGACTTCGCACCACGGGCACGCATGGCGGTGAACGCCTCGTGACCCGGGGTGTCGATGAAGGTGATCTTGCGCTCTTCGGCGTTGACCTCGGTCGAGACCTGGTAGGCACCGATGTGCTGGGTGATGCCGCCGGCCTCGCCCGCGATGACGTTCGTCTTGCGGATGGCGTCGAGCAGTCGGGTCTTTCCGTGGTCGACGTGACCCATGACGGTGACGACCGGCGGACGGACCACCAGGTCCTCCTCGTCGCCCTCGTCCTCGCCGAACTCGATGTCGAAGGACTCGAGCAGCTCGCGGTCCTCCTCCTCGGGGCTGACGATCTGAACCGTGTAGTTCATCTCGCCCGCGAGGAGCTGCAGCGTCTCGTCGGAGACGGACTGCGTGGCCGTGACCATCTCGCCCAGGTTCATCATCACCGCGACGAGCGACGCCGGGTTGGCGTTGATCTTCTCGGCGAAGTCGGTGAGCGACGCACCGCGCGACAGGCGAATGGCTTCGCCGTTGCCGCGAGGCAGCATCACGCCGCCGACCGACGGGGCCTGCATGGCCTCGTACTCCTGGCGCCTCTGCCGCTTCGACTTGCGGCCACGACGCGCCGGACCACCGGGACGACCGAAGGCGCCCTGCGTGCCACCACGGCCACCGGGGCCACCGGGACGACCGCCGAAGCCGGGACGGCCACCGCCGCCACCGCCGAAGCCGCCGCCACCACCGGCACCGGGGCCACCGCCACCGGGACGGCCGGCGAAGCCGCCACCACCGGGACGGGCGCCGGGACCACCCGGGCGACCGGCGAAGCCGCCGCCACCCGGACGACCGCCACCGCCGCCACCGGGACGACCGGCACCGGCCGGACCACGGCCACCGCCGGGGCCACCGCCGGGACGGGGACCGGCCGCGGGACGCTGCGGCATCATGCCGGGGTTCGGACGCGGGCCACCGGGACCGCCACCCGGACGGGGACCGCCACCCTGCGGGCGGGGCATGCCGGACGGGGACGGCCGGGAGCCGCCCGGACCCTGCGGACGCGGACCGCCGCCCTGACCGGCCGGAGCCTGCGGACGGGGACCGGCGCCGGGGGCACCGGGACCGCCGGGACGGGCGCCGCCCTGCGGGCGGGGCGCCTGCGGGCGGGCCATGCCGGTGGAGCCACCGGACGTGAACGGGTTGTTGCCCGGACGCGGACCGGCCGGACGACCGCCCGGTCGCGGAGCCTGACCGCCGGGGCGCTGGGCACCCTGGCCCGGACGGCCCTGACCCTGACCGGGCGTGGCCGGACGGGCACCGCTCGGCTTCGGAGCGGCCGGACCCGGACGGGCACCGGAGCGCGGGCCCTGCGCGGCGGCCGGGGCCGGAGCCGGGGCCGCAGGCGGGGCGGTGAACTCGGGCGCGGCCGGGGCCGGGCGCGGCGCGGGCTTCGGGCCCGGCACCGGGCGCGAGCCGGCGGCGGGCGCGGGGGTCACCGGGGCCGGAGCGGGAGCCGGAGCCGCGGGGGCCTCGGGCTCCTGGGCCGCGGGAGGCTTGGGGGCGGCCGGCTTCGGAGCAGCCGGACGTGCCGCCTGCGCCGGAGAGGGCGCGGCGGGCCTGGGGGCAGCCTTGCGGGGGGCGGGCTTGCCGCCGCCCTGGAAGGCGTCAGTCAGTTTGCGTACTACAGGCGCCTCGATCGTCGAGGACGCCGATCGGACGAATTCACCGAGTTCCTGGAGCTTGGCCATGACGACCTTGCTCTCCACACCGAACTCCTTGGCGAGTTCGTAGACCCGGACCTTAGCCACTTCGCTCCTTTGAGGTCCGGGTTGCGGCCGGACCGTCGCTAGTTCATGCGCGTACTCATCGCGTGCTCATCGAGTGCTCATCGCAATCTCGACCTACTTCCAACTCGCGGGGTACCTAGCCGCACGGACGTTCCGCACGACGCTTTTACGGTGTTGCCTGATCGGCAACTGTCGTCTGCTCGACGTACTGGCGCAACGCCTTTGTGTCGAGCGCTCCCGGGGCGCGCAACGCCCTCGGGAACGCCCGGCGGCGTTCTGCCTGGTCGAGACAGACCAGTGCGGGGTGCACATACGCACCCCGGCCGGGCAGCGTACCGCGAGGATCGGGGGCGCAAGCGCCCTTGATCGCCACGATGCGCAGCAGCTCCGTCTTGGCCGACCGCTCCCGACACCCCAGACAGGTGCGTTCAGGGCATGCTCGGGCTCGCATCCGGCCAGACACAGCTAAGTCTACCTCCCCGCGGCGACCTCACCCTTTTGGGTAGGCGATCGAACGTCTGCCGCGTTGTTACTGACGAGATCTGAACCGTTACCGGCTGAGATCTATTCCTCCGGCCGGTCCGACGGCTGCTCGGTGTCCGGCCGGATGTCGATACGCCATCCGGTGAGACGCGCCGCGAGCCGGGCGTTCTGGCCCTCCTTGCCGATCGCCAGCGACAGCTGGTAGTCCGGCACGGTGACCCGGGCGGAGCGGGAGGCCAGGTCGACCACCTCGACCTTGGAGACCCGGGCGGGGGACAGGGCGTTCGCCACCATCTCGGCCGGGTCGTCCGACCAGTCGACGATGTCGATCTTCTCGCCGTTCAGCTCGCCCATCACATTGCGGACGCGGCCGCCCATGGGGCCGATGCAGGCACCCTTGGCGTTCAGGCCCGAACGGGTGGAGCGAACGGCGATCTTGGTGCGGTGCCCCGCCTCACGGGCGATGGCGGCGATCTCGACGGATCCGTCGGCGATCTCCGGCACCTCCAGGGCGAAGAGCTTCTTCACCAGATTGGGGTGGGTACGCGAAAGGGTGACCGACGGCCCGCGCACGCCCTTCGCCACCCGGACGACGTAGGAACGCAGCCGCATGCCGTGCGGGTAGGTCTCCCCCGGCACCTGCTCCTGCACCGGCAGGATGGCCTCCAGCTTGCCGATGTCGACCAGGACGTTCTTCGGGTCGCGGCCCTGCTGGACGACACCGGTGACGATGTCGCCCTCGCGCCCGGCGTACTCGCCGAGCGTCGCGTCGTCCTCGGCGTCGCGCAGCCGCTGGAGAATCACCTGCTTGGCGGTGGTCGCGGCGATACGGCCGAAGCCGGACGGGGTGTCGTCGAACTCGCGGGGCTCCTGGCCCTCTTCGACGTCCTCGGGGTCCTCCTTCGCCCACACGGTCACATGCCCGGTCTCCCGGTTGAGCTCCACGCGCGCGTGCCGGCGGCTTCCCTCGGTGCGGTGATAGGCGATGAGGAGGGCCGACTCGATCGCTTCGACCAGCAGGTCGAAGGAGATCTCCTTCTCCCGAACCAAGCCCCGCAGGGCACTCATGTCGATGTCCACGGCTACGCCTCCTCTTCCTTCTCGTTCTCGATGGACTTCTCGTTCGAGTCCTTGCGGTTGAACTCGACCTGCACGCGTGCCTTGTCCACGTCGGCGAAGGCGAGCCTGCGCGCGGTGGCCTTGCGGCCCTTGACGCCGGGCACCTCCAGGTCGAGGCCCTCCGCGTCGGCCTCCAGGATCCTGGCGACGAGCTCACCACCGTCGCCCAGCTGGAACCGGACCAGCCGGCCCACGGCGCGCGCGTAGTGGCGGTACTCGGTGAGGGGGCGCTCCGCGCCCGGGGTGCCGACCTCCAGGTCGTAGGCGCCCTCGCCCATTGCTTCCGTCTCGTCGAGCTTCGCCGAGAGCGCGCGGCTCACATCGGCGATCTGATCCAGGTCCGCACCGGTGTCGGAGTCGACGACGACGCGCAGCACCCGCTTGCGTCCGACGGAGTCCACAGCGATCTCTTCGAGATCGAGGCCTTGTGAGATGACGAGCGGTTCCAGAAGTTCTCGCAGCCTCTCGCTCTGGGTGGTGCTCATCCGGGTGACTCCTCGGCCGCGTGTGCTGTTGTGGGATTGATCGCGTGTCTGGTCAAAGGGTATCCGGTCGTGGGGTGTGTTGCCGTCCACCCTCGGGCCGACGGTGCCGGTGAGCGGTGCCGGTGGGGTGCGCGGGTACCGTGATCAGTGGCGTGCCCGCCCTTTTCTTCGTACGAGTTCTCCGAGGACGTCTGCCGTGCCGTTCCCCCCGCCGTCGCGCACCCCTTCGGGACCGCGCAGAAGAACCCTGCTCGCCTCGGCCGCGGGGGCCGCCCTGCTCGTGGGCTGCTCCCCCGGCGGTGCGGACGGCGGCCCGGCCGCCGTCCGGTCGGCCGTCGAACGGGCACGCGCGCGTGCGTCGCGGGACAGCCTGGGGCTGGTGGCGCGGTACGACGCGGTGATCGCCGCGCATCCGGCGCTGGCGGAGCGGCTGCGGCCGCTGCGGGCGGAGGTCGCGGCGCACGCGAAGGCGTTCGCGGACGACGCGTCGGGGGCGCCCGGCCCGGCCAACCCGTCCGCCTCGGCTTCCGCTTCCGGCTCGGCGTCCCCGTCGGCGCCGGCCGACTCACAGGGCGCGGTGGCCGCGCTCGCCGCCGACGAGCGGGCGCTGGCCGACCGCCGGGCCAAGGACCTGCTGGACGCCCCCGGCGAACTGGCGCGGCTGCTGGCCTCGGTGGCGGCGGCCGGGGCGGCGCACGCGTATCTGCTGACGGAGGGCGCCAAGTGAGCGACGGGACCAAGGACGCGGCCGGGAAGGACGAGCTGACGGCTCTTCAGGCTGCCCTGGCCGCCGAACACGCGGCGGTGTACGGCTACGGCGTGGTCGGCGGCCGGATCGGCACGGCGCGCCAGGCCCAGGCCCGTACGGCCTACGACGCGCACCGCGCCCGGCGGGACGCGCTGGCGCGGGAGGTGGGCGATCTGGGCGCGGAGCCGGTCGCCGCGAGCGCCGCCTACGCGCTGCCGTTCGCGGTTCCGGACTCGGCGGCGGCGGTACGGCTCGCGGCCGAACTGGAGGACCGGGTGGCCGGTGTGTACTCCGACCTGGTGCGGGCGAGCGACGGCGCACGGCGCGGCGCGGCCGCAGCGGCGCTGCGTGAGGCAGCGGTGCGCGCGGTGCGCTGGCGCGGGGAGAGCGTAGCCTTCCCTGGTCTCGCCGAACGGGCCGGCGAGACGGCCGCTACGGCTTCGCCCAGGTCCACGCCGACGCCCACCCCCTCGGCGACCGCGACGGCGTGACGCCGTACGTCGGCCGGTGACAGCAGGAAGGAAACGACTCGCGCATGGCTTTCGAACCGCCGCAGCGCCTGGTGCGGGCGCTCGGTGAGACGGCGCCCGAGGGTGACGACTGGCTGGAGAAGCTGCCGGAGGCGGCCCGACAGGCCGTAGCGGCGCGTGAGTTGACCGTCGAGCGGGTGCAGATGCCGGGCGGGCGCGGCAGTCTGGTGGTGCTGGTACGGCGGCCGGACGGGACCCCGGCCGTGCTGAAGCTGGCCCCGCCGCGGGCCCGGCCGGAGAGCGAACGGGCGGCGCTCGCCCACTGGGACGGGCGGGGCGCGGTGCAGTTGCTGGAACCGTTCGCCGCCGAAGGGGTGTTGCTGCTCGAACGGCTGCACCCGGATGTGTCGGTGCGCTCTCTGCCTGAGGCGAAGGCGCTGCTGGAGGCGGCGGGGACGCTGCGGCGACTGTGGGTGGAGCCGCCCGAGGCGGACGCCGCCCGGGTGTTCGAGACCGTCTCCGAGCGAACCGGACGGCAGGCGGCGGCGATGCGGGCGAGTGCCCTGGCCGAGCCCGAGGCCGCCCCGCTGGTCGACCGGGCGCTCGCGGCTCGCGAGGAGCTGCTGGCCGCGCCGCCCGAACACCGGCTGCTGCACGGCACCTTCCGGCAGAGCAAGGTTCTCGCCGGTGAGCGGTCGCCGTGGCTGGCGGTGGGCCCGGACCCGGTGCTCGGCGAGTGCGCCTTCGATCTGGCGCGCCTGGTACGGGACCGGGTGGAGGATCTCATCGCCTCCCCGTCGGGAGCGGCGACGACCCGGCGCCGTGTGAAGCGGCTCGCGGAGTCCCTGGACGTGGACCAGGAACGGCTGCGGGGCTGGACCCTGTTCCGGGCGGTGGAGTCCGGTGTCCGGGCCCTGCGGGTGGGCCGGGCCCGTGACGCGGAGCTGCTGCTGGAGTTCGCGGGCTGGCTGTAGGCGCCGGGGCGGCCGGGTTACGGCCGCCCCTTCGGCGACCCTCGTCCCTGGGCCGACACACCCCCGCCCCCGACCGGTCGGCGCCGGTCGAGGGCGGGCGATGGCAGCGTGCCAGGTTCTACTCCGCCGTCAGACGGGTGATCGCCTCCTCGACGGTCAGTTCCTCGCGTGCGCCGGTCTTGCGGTCCTTGAGTTCGAGGACGCCCTCGGCGGAGCGGCGGCCGGCGACCAGGATCTGCGGGACGCCGATGAGTTCGGCGTCGGTGAACTTCACGCCCGGGGAGACGCCGGGCCGGTCGTCGACCAGGACGCGCAGTCCGGCCGCGCGCAGCTTCTCCGAGACGTCGAGGGCGAGTTCGGTCTGGAGGGCCTTGCCCGCGGCGACCACGTGCACATCGGCCGGGGCGATCTCGCGGGGCCACACCAGGCCGTGCTCGTCGGCGGTCTGCTCGGCGAGGGCGGCGACGGCACGGGAGACGCCGATGCCGTAGGAGCCCATGGTCACGCGGACCGGCTTGCCGTTCTGGCCGAGGACGTCGAGCTTGAGGGCGTCGGCGTACTTGCGGCCCAGCTGGAAGATGTGCCCGATCTCGATGGCGCGGTCCAGCTTCAGGCCGGTGCCGCACTTCGGGCAGGGGTCGCCCTCCTGGACGACCACGACGTCCACGTACTCGTCCACCTCGAAGTCACGGCCCGCCACGACGTTCTTGGCGTGCATGCCCTCCCTGTTGGCGCCCGTGATCCAGGAGGTGCCGGGGGCCACCCGCGGGTCGGCGAGGTACTTGACCTTCTCCAGGCCCTGCGGGCCGACATAGCCGCGGACCAGGTCCGGGCGGGTCGCGAAGTCCGCCTCGGTGACCATCTCGACGGTCGCCGGGGCGAAGTGCGCCTCGACCTTGTCCAGGTCGACCTCGCGGTCCCCGGGCACGCCGACGGCGACGATCTCGCCGTCGACCTTGACGAGGAGGTTCTTCAGCGTGGCGGAGGCCGGGACGCCGAGCTGGGCGGCGAGCGTCTCGATGGTCGGGGTGTCGGGGGTCGGGATCTCCTCGGCGGCGGCCACGCCGGAGCCGTCCACCGGCTTCAGCTCGTAGGTGATCGCCTCGGTGTTGGCCGCGAAGTCGCAGTTCGGACAGTCGGCGAAGGTGTCCTCGCCGGCTCCGGCCGGGGCGAGGAACTCCTCGGACTTGGAGCCGCCCATCGCGCCGGCGGTCGCCGCGCAGATGCGGTAGTCGAGGCCGAGGCGCTCGAACACCCGCTGGTAGGCCTGGCGGTGCAGGGCGTACGACTGGGCGAGGCCCTCGTCCTCCAGGTCGAAGGAGTACGAGTCCTTCATCAGGAACTCGCGGCCGCGCAGGATGCCGGCCCGGGGGCGGGCCTCGTCACGGAACTTGTTCTGGATCTGGTAGAGGATCACCGGCAGGTCCTTGTAGGAGGACGCCTGGTCCTTCACCAGCAGGGTGAAGATCTCCTCGTGGGTGGGTCCGAGGAGGTAGTCGCCGCCCCTGCGGTCCTGGAGCCGGAACAGTTCCTGGCCGTACTCGTCCCAGCGGCCGGTCGCCTCGTACGGCTCGCGCGGCAGCAGGGAGGGGAGCAGCACCTCCTGGGCACCGATCGCGTCCATCTCCTCGCGCACGACGCGCTCCACGTTGGCGAGGACCTTCCTGCCGAGCGGCAGCCAGCTCCAGATACCGGCCGCGGTACGGCGGACGTAGCCCGCGCGGACGAGGAGCTTGTGGCTGAGGACCTCGGCATCCGCCGGGTCGTCGCGCAGCGTCTTCGCCATCAACTGGGACATGCGCTGGACCGGTGCGTTGGCCATGGTTCTCGTACTCCTGCCGGGAAAGTGGTGATGGCTAGGAGGTTAGCCGGGTGCGCGGGGCCGGTGGAAATCGGTTATGGGGTCCTAAGGGGCGGACTGCGGACGGCGCAGCGGGAGCGGGGCGCCCATCACGGCGTACGGCTTGGCGGCGCTCGGGAAGTGGACCTGGCGGGCCAGGTCCTGGTAGCCGAGGGAGTGGTAGAGGCCGCGGGCTGGGCTGTCGGTGTCGATGGCGGACAGGATCGAGCGGGGTTCGGGGGCGCTGTCGGTGATGGTGGTGATCAGGGCGCGGCCGATCCCCTGGTTCTGGCGGTCCGGGTGGACGTGCAGCTCGGTGATCACAAAGGAGTCGTCCAGCCATCCCTCGTGGCCCTGCGCGCGCAGATAGGGCTCCACGACGGTCGACCACCAGTGGATGCGGTCGTTGGGCATGCCGTAGACGAACCCGGCCAGTCGGCCGTCGGGGGTGGTGGCGCCGAGGGCGCGGGCTCCCGGGAAGGTCATGTGGCGCAGCACGATCTGCCTGCGCACGGCGACCTCGTCGGCGCCGAGCCCGAAGGCGACGGCCTGTACGGCGAGGGCCTCGTCCACGTGGGCCGGCAGGTCGAGCGGGCCGATCACGACGTCGTCGGGGTTGCGGTGACCATGACCGTGACCGGGAAAGCGCAACATGCGGGGAGACTACAGGGATCGCAGCGGGCTCAGGAGTGCGCTGTGGGGCGCGGCCGGAACACGACACGGTGTGCCGGTCGCACGGGCCACGCCGGAACGTTTGCTCTAGAAGAGGATGCTCATGAACGCGCCGACTTCCTTGAACCCGACCCGGCGGTACGTCCTTCTGGCCGCGGTGTTGAAGTCGTTGACGTAGAGGCTCACCGTCGGGGCCACGTCCGCCAGCGCGTAGCGCAGGACGGCGGCCATGCCGGGGGCGGCGAGGCCCTTGCCCCGGTACTCGGGGGCCACCCATACGCCCTGGATCTGGCAGGCCTCGGGGGTCGCGGCGCCGATCTCCGCCTTGAAGAGGACCTTGCCGTGGTCGTCGAGACGGGCGAAGGAACGGCCGGATCCGACCAGTTCGGCGACCCGGGCCTGGTAGAGCAGTCCGCCGTCACCGGCCATCGGGGAGACGCCGACCTCTTCGGTGAACATCGCCACGCAGGCCGGCATGATCGTGTCCATCTCGTCCTTGCGGATGCGGCGGACATAGGGATCGGGGGCGATGTCGGTGGGCATGCGGTCGGTGACCATGAGCGGCTGCCGGGCGCGGATCTCGCGGGCGGGTCCCCAGTGCGGTTCGAGGAGTCGCCACAGTGCGCCGGTGGACTCGGCGGGACCGACGATGGAGGAGCAGCGGCGGCCGGCCCTGCGGGCGCGGTCCGCGAAGCCGCGCACCGCGCGCGGGGTGGCGCAGACGGGGACGAGGTTGGCGCCCGCGTAGCACAGTGAGGTCAGCATGCCGCCCTCGTACCAGCCCCACATCTCTCCGCCGAGCCGCCAGGGGTCGAGGCCCGCGACGCGCACCCTGGACGTCACGAAGGCGTTCGTGACCGGCTCACGGTCGAGGACCGCGAGCGCGGCATCCAGGTCGCCCGGTTCGAGCACCCTGGTGGTGGTCTGCGTCAACAAGTGCGGGAGCCTCACCCTGGGATCTGCTGATCTCCGCACTGTACCTGGCGTGCCTTTGCGGCGCCGCCCGGTAACGCCCACTACGCGGCGTCGGCCCGGGGCCGCCCGGGCCGGTGGCACAGCCCGGGTCCGGTGGCTCAGCCCGCGACCGAGACCGACGGCTCGCCCGAGGCGATTCCGTCCGCCTCCATCTGTTCGGCCAGCTTCATGGCTTCCTCGATGAGGGTCTCCACGATCTTGGACTCGGGGACGGTCTTGATGACCTCGCCCTTGACGAAGATCTGGCCCTTGCCGTTGCCGGAGGCGACACCGAGGTCGGCCTCGCGGGCCTCGCCCGGTCCGTTGACGACGCAGCCCATGACGGCCACCCGGAGCGGGACCTCCATGCCGGTCAGGCCCGCCGTGACTTCCTCGGCCAGCTTGTAGACGTCGACCTGGGCCCGGCCGCAGGACGGGCAGGAGACGATCTCCAGGCCGCGCTGCTTGAGGCCCAGGGACTCCAGGATCTGGTTGCCGACCTTGACCTCCTCGACGGGCGGGGCCGACAGGGAGACGCGGATGGTGTCGCCGATGCCCTGGGAGAGCAGGGCGCCGAAGGCCACGGCGGACTTGATGGTGCCCTGGAAGGCCGGTCCCGCCTCGGTGACACCGAGGTGGAGCGGGTAGTCGCACCGGGCGGCGAGCTGACGGTAGGCCTCGACCATGACGACCGGGTCGTTGTGCTTGACGGAGATCTTGATGTCCCGGAAGTCGTGCTCCTCGAAGAGCGACGCCTCCCACAGCGCCGACTCGACGAGGGCCTCCGGCGTGGCCTTGCCGTACTTCTGGAGCAGCCTGCGGTCCAGCGAGCCCGCGTTCACACCGATACGGATCGGTGTGCCGTGGTCCTTCGCCGCCTTGGCGATCTCCTTGACCTTGTCGTCGAACTGCTTGATGTTGCCCGGGTTCACCCGGACGGCGGCGCAGCCCGCCTCGATCGCGGCGAACACGTACTTCGGCTGGAAGTGGATGTCCGCGATGACCGGGATCTGCGACTTGCGGGCGATGGTCGCGAGGGCGTCCGCGTCGTCCTGCGTCGGGCAGGCCACCCGCACGATCTGACAGCCCGACGCGGTCAGCTCCGCGATCTGCTGAAGGGTCGCGCCCACGTCGGACGTACGCGTCGTGGTCATCGACTGCACCGACACCGGCGCGTCCCCGCCGACCGCCACGGAGCCGACCTGGATCTGCCGGCTCTTGCGGCGCTCGGCGATCTTGGTCGGGACGGACGGCATGCCGAGAGAAATCGCAGTCATCTGCTGTGCAACCCCATGTCGTGGATCAGGTTCCGGTCCCGTACGGGCGGGCTCCAGGCTTCGAGATTACGTCACACCGCGGAATCGGAGCACATCCCCACCCGCAAACCCACTCGATGGAAGGCGGCCCGGGACAGATCGTCCCGGGCCGCCGCGAACTCGGTGTGGCTAGGAGATTTTCACCGGGTTAACCACGTCCGCGATCAGGACCAGGATCGTGAAGCAGATGAAGATCCCGGCCACCACGTAGGCCACCGGCATCAGCTTGGCCACGTCGAACGGACCGGGGTCCGGGCGGCGGAACACCCTGGCGAGGTGGCGGCGGATCGACTCCCACAGGGCGCCGGCGATGTGGCCGCCGTCGAGCGGGAGCAGCGGGAGCATGTTGAAGAGGAACAGGGAGAGGTTGAAGCCCGCGACCAGCATCAGGGCCATGGCCAGCTGCTGGGTCGGCGGGATGTCGAGGGTGAAGATCTCGCCGCCGACGCGGGCCGCGCCGACCACGCCGACCGGGGAGTCGGCCTCGCGCGGGGCGCCGTCGAAGGCCGCGTTCCACAGGGCCGGGATCTTGCCGGGCAGGCCCGCGATGGAGTCGACGGCGTGGCTGAGCTGGTCGCCCATCCAGGTGACGGACTGGCCGAAGTCCTGCCGGGCGATGCCGTTGGCGGCGCTGAAGCCGAGGAAGCCGGCCGGGGTGAACCCGTCGATCACCTGTCCGCGCGAGTCCTTCTTCGCGACGGTGTTGCTGACCAGAGTGGCGTGCAGGGTCAGTTCGTGGCCCTTGCGGTCGACCACGATGGCGACGGTCCTGTCCGGGTTGGCGCGGATCAGGTCGGAGAGCGTGTTCCAGTTGTCGGTGCGCACTCCGTCGAAGGAGACGATTTTGTCACCGGCCCTCAGTCCGGCCTTGGCGGCCGGGGAGACGGGGTCGGACTTCTTGCAGGTGTCGGTGTCCCGCTTCTCACTCTGCGAGATGACGCACTTGGAGACCTCGCTGACGGTGGTCGTCTGCTGGGAGATGCCGAAACCCATGAGGACCGTGAAGAACAGGGCGACGGCGAGCACGAGGTTCATGAAGGGGCCCGCGAACATCACGATGACCCGCTTCCACGGGGCGCGGGTGTAGAAGAGGCGGGTCTCGTCGCCGGGCTTGAGTTCCTCGAAGGCCGCCGAGCGGGCGTCCTCGATCATGCTGCGCCAGGGCGAGGTGGAGCGTGCGGTGATCTTTCCGTCCTCGCCGGGCGGGAACATGCCGATCATGCGGATGTAGCCGCCGGCCGGGATCGCCTTGATCCCGTACTCCGTCTCGCCCTTCCTGCGTGACCAGATGGTCGGGCCGAAGCCGACCATGTACTGGGGCACGCGGATGCCGAAGAGCTTGGCGGTGGACAGATGCCCCAGCTCGTGCCAGGCGATCGACACCAGCAGGCCGACCACGAAGACGACTATGCCGAGGATCATCATCAGGGCTGTCATGCACGCGCCTCCGCAGTCGCCTTGTGCGCTGTCAGTTCCCGGGCCCGGGCTCGTGCCCAGGTCTCCGCTTCGAGGACGTCCGGCACGGTCAGCGAGGTTCCCGTGTTCGGAGTGCCGTGCTCCTCGACGACCCGGGTGACGGTCTCCATGATCCCGTTGAAGGGCAGGACACCGGCCCGGAACGCCTCGACGCACTCCTCATTGGCCGCATTGAACACCGCCGGCGCGGTGCCCGCGAGCTGTCCGACGTGCCGGGCGAGGTTCACGGACGGGAAGGCGTCGTTGTCGAGTGGGAAGAACTCCCAGGTGGACGCCTTGCTCCAGTCGAAGGCGGGCGCCGCGTCCGGCACCCGTTCGGGCCAGCCGAGACCGATGGCGATCGGCCCGCGCATGTCGGGGGGCGTCGCCTGGGCAAGCGTGGATCCGTCGGTGAACTCAACCATCGAGTGGACATACGACTGCGGGTGCACGACAACCTCAATGCGGTCGAAGGGAATGTCGTACAGCAGGTGTGCCTCGATGACCTCCAGGCCCTTGTTGACGAGGGTCGCGGAGTTGATGGTGATGACCGGGCCCATCGCCCAGGTGGGGTGCGCCAGGGCGTCCTCGACGGTCACCCGGTCCAGCTCCGCCCTGGTACGGCCGCGGAACGGGCCGCCGGAGGCCGTGACGACCAGCTTGCGCACGTCGGCGCGGGTGCCGGCGGCGAGCGCCTGGAAGAGCGCGGCGTGCTCGGAGTCCACCGGGATGATCTGGCCCGGCTTGGCCAGCGCCTTGACCAGCGGGCCGCCGACGATCAGCGACTCCTTGTTGGCGAGCGCGAGGGTACGGCCCGCTTCCAGGGCGGCGAGCGTCGGGGCCAGGCCGATGGAACCGGTGATGCCGTTGAGAACGGTGTGACAGTCGGACGCGGCGACCTGGGCGGCCGCGTCGGGTCCGGCGAGGATTTCGGGGAGCGGCTCACCGGCGCCGTACTGCTCGGCGAGCGCCTCACGCAGTGCCGGTACGACGTCCTCGCGGGCGACCGCCACGGTCCGCGCCCGCAGCCGGTACGCCTGCTCGGCGAGGAGGCCCACCCGGCCGCCGTTGGCGGACAGCGCGGTGACCCGGAAGCGGTCGGGGTTGCGCAGGACTAGGTCGATGGCCTGGGTGCCGATGGACCCGGTGGAGCCGAGAATCACCACGTCCTTGGGGCCGTCGGTGCCGACGGGGTCGTAGACGAGGTGCGGGTCGGCGAGCGGCGCCGGACTGGCGGGACTGTCGGTCATTCCCCCATTGTTGCCGCAACCGGAGGCCGGGTGGACAGCGCGTCCCCCGCGCGGGTGCCTTATCAGGGCTCGTGAGCGAATGGGACGAAATCCCCTTTGTGAAGTACACGTGAAGATCATGTGATAGCACTTCAGTCCTGGCCGGTACTCCGACCGGCCCGAGGACGACGTCCTGACGACATCCTGGGGGGATCTCGCCATGCTCACCCTGCGCATACGCGCCGCGCTGCCCGCTCTCGCGGGCGCCGCACTGCTCACCGGCACCGTACTCAGCACCCCGGCCGAGGCCGCCGGTGGCGTGACCATCCATCACGTCTACTTCGACAGCCCCGGCTCGGACACCCGGTCCAACGCGAGCCTGAACGGCGAGTGGGTGCAGATCAGGAACACCGGCCGCTCGGCGGTCTCGCTGAGGGGCTGGGTCCTGAAGGACGTCTCCAACCACAGGTACGCCTTCCCGAACGTCACGATCGGCGCGGGGAAGTACATGAAGATCCATACCGGCAGCGGCCGGGACACCACGTCGGACAAGTACCAGAACCGGCGCGCCTACGTGTGGAACAACACCAGCGACACGGCGACGCTGACCAAGGCGAACGGCGCCAAGGTCGACTCCTGCTCCTGGACGACGCGGGATCCCAGCGACAAGTGGTGCTGACCGCTACCTGCTGATACCCGCTGACACCGGCTGACCGTCACCTGATGGGACGGTGCAGGTTCTCCCGGGTGCTCGGGCCCGGGGTCGCGTCCGCGATCCAGGGACCCTCGCCCGACGGGTCGACGACGCCCTGCTCCAGCCACTCGTAGGCACCGCCGAGGACACCCTTGACCACCTTGCGGTCTAGGTCGTCGGTGTTGCTCCACAGTCGCTGGAACAGCTCGTCGACCCGGATCCGGGACTGCCGGCAGAAGGCGTCGGCGAGCTGGTAGGCCTCCCGGCCGTGGTCTCCGTCACGGCGCAGCCGCTCGGCCCGGACACAGGCCGCGCTCATCGCGAACAGTTCCGCGCCGATGTCCACGATTCGGCCCAGGAAGCCCTGCTTTGTCTCCATCCGGCCCTGCCAGCGGGACATGGCGTAGAAGGTGGAGCGGGCGAGCTTGCGGGCGTGCCGCTCGACGTAGCGCAGGTGCGGGGAGAGGTCCACCCCGTGCTTGAACTCGCCGTAGGCGGAGGGCAGCTGGCCCGGTCCGGCGACCAGCTTGGGCAGCCACTTGGCGTAGAACACGCCCGCGTTCGCGCCGGCCTTCGCCTTGTCCGACAGGGACTTCTCGGGGTCGATGAGGTCACCGGCGACCGAGAGGTGGGCGTCCACCGCCTCGCGGGCGATCAACAGGTGCATGATCTCGGTGGAGCCCTCGAAGATGCGGTTGATGCGCAGGTCGCGCAGCAGCTGTTCGGCGGGGACCGCGCGCTCGCCGCGCGCTTTCAGGGACTCCGCCGTCTCGAAGCCGCGGCCGCCACGGATCTGGACCAGCTCGTCGGCCATCAGCCAGGCCATCTCGGAGCCGTAGAGCTTGGCGAGGGCGGCCTCGATGCGGATGTCGTTGCGCTGCTCGTCCGCCATCTGCGAGGACAGGTCGACGACCGCCTCCAGCGCGAAGGTGGTGGCGGCGATGAAGCTGATCTTCGAGCCGACGGCCTCGTGCAGCGCGACCGGCTTGCCCCACTGCTCGCGGGCCGCCGACCACTCCCGGGCGATCTTCAGACACCACTTGCCCGCGCCCACGCACATCGCGGGCAGCGACAGCCGGCCGGTGTTCAGCGTGGTGAGCGCGATCTTCAGGCCCGCGCCCTCGGGGCCGATCCGGTTGGCCGCCGGGACCCGGACCCGGTGGAAGCGCGTGACGCCGTTCTCGATGCCGCGCAGGCCCATGAAGGCGTTGCGGTTCTCGACGGTGATGCCTTCCGAGCCCGCCTCCACGACGAACGCGGTGATCCCGCCCTTGCGCCCCTCCGACTTGGGCACACGTGCCATCACGACGAGGAGATCGGCGACCACGCCGTTGGTCGTCCAGAGCTTCACGCCGTCGAGCACGTAGTCGTCGCCGTCCGGGACGGCGGTGGTGGCCAGCCGGGCCGGGTCGGAGCCGACGTCCGGCTCGGTGAGCAGGAAGGCCGAGATGTCGGTGCGGGCACAACGGGGCAGAAAGGTTTCCTTCTGCTGTTGGGTGCCGAACATCTTCAGCGGCTGCGGGACACCGATCGACTGGTGGGCGGAGAGCAGGGCCCCGATCGCGGGGCTGGCCGATCCGACCAGGGCGAGCGCCTTGTTGTAGTAGACCTGGGTGAGGCCGAGGCCGCCGTACTTGGTGTCGATCTTCATGCCGAGGGCGCCGAGCTCCTTGAGCCCGTCCACGACCTCGTCCGGGATCCGCGCCTCGCGTTCGATGCGGGCCGAGTCGATGCGGGTCTCGCAGAAGTCACGGAGCTTGGCGAGGAACTCCTCGCCGCGCTGCGCGTCCTCGTCGGCCGGCAGCGGATACGGATGGATCAGGTCGAGCCGGAACCGGCCGAGGAACAGTTCCTTGGCGAAGCTCGGCCTGCGCCAGTCCTGTTCCCGGGCGGCCTCCGCCACCTGACGTGCCTCGCGCTCGGTGACCGTGGGTTTGGTGGTGGGGGCGGACATGAGGTTCACCTCGCCGCGAATAGGGAGTCAGGGGACCGTTCACTACCGACCAGTGCTACTGGATCGTTGGTACCCGAAATGGGGCGACCCCACCAGTCCTCGCGCGAGGGTTCGGTGCGCGGGGCGGCCGGCGGCGGGCCCTGGGGCCCCCTGCGGTGCCCGGTCCCGGGGCGGATCCGGGAGGGATGGGACGCACTGCGCCGAACGGGTGTCGGCGAGGCGGCGGCGCAAGTCGTCGGGGCCGGGTGCGGAGCGGTCCGGTTTCCGCCGTACACGTCTCTCAACTGGCCGGTATGGAGCGTCAGTTACCGGAGGGGCACGAGGTAGCTTTCGGTCGGTCTCCGTGCATCGCTCCCCCGCGTTCTCCCCGCCTTCCCCCGCGCCTCTCTCCCCGCCCGCCCGCAGAAGGGACTCCCCCTCGTGTCCTCCGGCCCCTTTTCCCTCACGCTGGCCAATCTGCTGCTCCGGCTCGACTTCCGCTCCCGCCGCACCCCCGACCGGGTGTTCGACCGGCTGCTCGCCGAGTCGGGTCTCGCCGACGGCGACGAGCGGTTCGCGGACGACTTCCGGACCCTGCTGCGCTGGTGGGCCGGTGCGGAGAACCTCACGCCGGTGGGCTGGGTGTCCGCCCGGGGGCACGTCGGCCGGCATCTGGCCAACCGGGCCCGGATACGGCGGCTGATCGCCGAGCACCCCCGGATCGCGGCCGAGCCGGTCGAGCGACCGGTGTTCGTGGTGGGTCTGCCGCGCACCGCCACCACACTCACCCACGGGGTGCTGTCGCTGTCCGAGGAGCACCGCTGTCCGCTGCTGTGGGAGTTGCTCACCCCGGATCTCGACCGGGGGCCGGAGGGGGACGCGAAGTCGGTCAGGGCCGCGCGGCTGCTGGTCGGTTCGATCGACCGGTTCACGCCGGGCTTCCGGGACATCCACGCGCTGCGGCCGGAGGGCCCCGAGGAGTGCACCTTCGCGCTGCCGCACACCGTGATGCCGCTGTCCCAGGCGCGTATCCCGCAGTACCTGGGCTGGCACGACCGACGGGACTTCGTCCCCGACTACCGCCACCTCAAGGAGGTGTACCAGGTCCTCCAGTACGGCCGTCCGCGCCGCCGCTGGGTGCTGAAGTCCCCGCTGCACCTGGAGAACCTGGACGCGCTGCGCGCGGTCTTTCCGGACGCCACGATCGTGTGGACGCACCGTGACCCGGCCACCGCCGTGGCCTCGTTCTGCAGCCTGGTCGAACACGGCATGGCGGTGAGCACCCGCCCCGTCGACCTGCACGGCATCGGCGCGACCTGGCTGGAACTGCTGAGCCGGTCCGTGACCCGCGGCCTCGCCGCCCGCGCGGCGATCCCCCCGGAGTCACTGGTGGACGTCCCCTACTCCTGGCTGGGATCCGACCCCGCGGCGGGCGCCCCGAAGCTCTACGCGGCCGTCGGCGCCCGCTGGACCGACGCCGACGCGGCCCGCCTCCCGAAGGTGGCCGCCCGCCCCCACGGCACCCGCCCCCACCGCTACGACCTGACCCGCTACGGCCTGACCGACACCGACGTCGCGACGGCGTTCGCGGACTACAACGCCCTGCGCGCGGAGGTCGACCGGGCCTGACGTTACTGTCCGGCTCATGACGACGTGGTGGCCCTACCTGGACGAGCCGACCCGTGGGGAGGTCGACGCGGACGTGCCGGCCGATCGCCCTGTCCAGGCGATCAGGGTCGTGTGGGAGGCGCTGCGCCCGCTGGGGGTGGGGGTGGGGCTGTACGACGCGCAGCGGGTCGTCCACGAGCGTTATGAGGTGCTCGGTGATCGGGTGCGCAGGGCGCCGCCCGATCCGCTGGACGTCGCCTCGCTCGCCGCCCGTGCCGCCGCGCAGCCGGGCAGGGTGGTCGCGGTGGAGGCCGTCTGGGACGGCGACACGGTCCACGACTGGTTCGTGGTCCTGGTCGCCGTACTGGAGGAGCCGGCGGGGGAAGTCTGCCTGGCGACCGTGTACTGGCGTCGGGGCGAGCCCGGGCCGGCGGTGGTCGCCGGTGAGGCGGGACGGGCTCCGGCCCGTCACCTGGGGGTGCCGTTCCACTTCGCCTCGCCGGACGATCCCGACGACGAGGCGCCGCGTTGGCGGGAGGTCCGGTGTCCAGGGCAGTGAAAAGAGCCCGGCAGCGCAGACAGCGGTGCCGGGCTCTCTCGGAGGTGGGTCAGAGCGCGAGGCCCGTCAGGACCAGTACCCGCTCGTAGGTGTAGTCGTCCATCGCGAACTTCACGCCCTCGCGGCCGACGCCGGACTGCTTGGCGCCGCCGTACGGCATCTGGTCGGCGCGGTAGGACGGGACGTCGCCGATGACCACGCCGCCGACCTCGAGCGCGCGGTGGGCGCGGAAGGCGGTCTGCAGGTCGTGGGTGAACACGCCCGCCTGAAGGCCGTACTTCGAGGAGTTGACGGCTGCGAAGGCCGCGGCCTCGCCGGTGACCTTCTGCACGGTGAGGACCGGTCCGAAGACCTCCTCGCAGGCGACCTTCGTGTCGGCCGGGACGTCCGCGAGGACGGTCGGCGCGAAGGAGGCGCCGTCGCGGTCGCCGCCGGTGAGCAGCGTGGCGCCCGCCTCGACCGCCTCCTTGACCCAGGACTCGACGCGCTCGGCGGCGGCCTCGCTGACCAGCGGGCCGACGTCCGTCCCGTCCTCCGACGGGTCGCCGGTGACCTGGGCCTCGACGGCGGCGACGATGCGCGGCAGCAGCCGGTCGTACACGGCTGCGTCCGCGATCACCCGCTGCACCGAGATGCAGGACTGGCCGCCCTGGTAGTTGGAGAAGGTCGCGATACGGGTCGCGGCCCAGTCGAGGTCCTCGTCGCCGGCGAAGTCACCGAGGACGACGGCCGCGCCGTTGCCGCCGAGCTCCAGGGTGCAGTGCTTGCGGGGCACCGAGTCCATGATCGCGTAGCCGACCTGCTCGGAACCGGTGAAGGAGATGACCGGCAGGCGCTCGTCCTGGACCAGGGCGGGCATCTTCTCGTTGGCGACCGGGAGGATCGACCAGGAGCCCGCGGGCAGCTCGGTCTCGGCGAGCAGGTCGCCGATGATCAGGCCGGACAGCGGGGTGGCCGGGGCGGGCTTGAGGATGATGGGGGCGCCGGCGGCGATGGCCGGGGCGACCTTGTGGGCGCACAGGTTCAGGGGGAAGTTGAACGGCGCGATACCGAGGACGACGCCCTTCGGGAAGCGGCGGGTGAGCGCCAGCCGGCCCTGGCCGCCGAGGTCGGTGTCCAGGCGCTGGGCCTCGCCGCTGTTGAACCGCCGGGCCTCCTCGGCCGCGAAGCGGAACACGGACACGGCACGGCCGACCTCGCCGCGCGCCCACTTGATCGGCTTGCCGTTCTCGGCGGAGATCAGCCGGGCTATCTCCTCGGTGCGCTCGGCGAGACGCCTGCTGACGTGGTCCAGGGCGGCGGCACGTACGTGGGCCGGGGTGGCGGCGAACTCGTCCTGCACCGCGTGCGCGGCGGCCACGGCCTCCTCGACCTGGGCGTCCGTCGGCACGCTGACCTTGCCGACCAGCCGTCCGTCCCACGGGGAGGTGACGTCGAAGCTGTCCTCGCCGGTGACCTGGCGGCCGGCGAGCCAGAAGGCGTAGGTGGAAGTCATGTGCGAGTCCCGGCCCTTCCGAGTTGGGGGTGGTGTGTCTTGTTTCGTTTTCTTTCGTTTCCCACGGTAGGACGGGGGTGTGCCGAGGGCGCTTGTCCGAGTCGTACTGGTGGGAAGCGGGCATGCGCCGGATTGGCCAGTGGCCCGGCACTAATCGGGGCTGGTCGCCTTCAGCGCCAGCCACAGCTCCATCCGGACATCCGGGTCGTCGAGGCTGCGTCCCAGGATCTCCTCGACCCTGCGCATCCGGTACCGGAGGGTGTGCCGGTGCACACCGAGGTCGGCCGCGGCCGCGTCCCACTGCCCGTGCCGGGAGAGCCAGGCGCGCAGGGACGCGACCAGGTCCCCGCGCCCGGTGGCGTCGTGTTCGTAAAGGGCCCTCAGCAGCCCGTCCGCGAACGCCCTGACCGCGTCGTCGGCGAGCAGCGGCAGCACCGAACCGGCCGCCAGCTGCTCGTGCTCGACGAGCACCCGGCCCCGCCGCCGGGCCACCGACAGCGCCTGTTCGGCCTGCTTGTACGCGGCGGCGGCGGCGATCGGCCCCGCGGGCGCGGACAGGCCGACGACCAGTTCGTCCTCCTCCACGGGGGTCGGTTCGGGTACGGCCCGTGCCGCATCGAGAGCCGCCGCGTACTCGGCGCAGGAGGCGACCGCCGCGCCCTGGTCCGCGGCGAGGACGATCAGCCGCTCGCCCTCCGGCACGACGAGTACGGCCTCGCCGGAGCGGGCGGCGGCGGCCTCGACGGCCTCCGTGAGGCCGCCCAGCGGGTCGCGGGCGGTGGACGCCGACCCCGACTCGGCGACGATCACCCGGAAGGGAGCGTCGAGGAGCCCGCCGTACAGGTCCCCGGCGACCGCGCGGGCGTGGTCCTGCTGTCCGGCGAGCAGCATGCGCAGCACGGCCGCGCCGACCCGCTGCTCGGCTTCCTGGAGCGAACGCGAGCGTTCGGTGGTGAGGGTGAGCAGGGCGATGGCGGAGTGCACGGCGTACCGTTCGGCGGTGCCCAGGGCGGCGGCGGTGCCCACGGCGAGGGCGGCCCGCGGACGCCTGCCGGTGCCCAGGGTGTGGAGTTCGACCCGGTCGGTGTTCTCGGGGTTCTCGGCGCCGCCGACCACGGACGAGGCGGGCGCGGGCCGTTCCCGCAGCCGCTCCACGTCGGCGGTGATCCGGGCCGCCCGCCGGCCCGCCCACTCCGGTGCGGTCGCGACGACGGCGCCGGAGGCGTCGTAGAGGGCCGCCCAGCCGTCGACCTGCGCGGCGAGCGCGGCGAGCAGTCCTTCGGGGCCCGCGCTCAGTGCCTGTCGGGTCAGTTCCCGCTGCGCGGCGAACCCGGCGGTGACCGCACGGTACTGGTCGGCGGCGATCGCCGCGGACACCGCCTTGCTGATCGCGAGGAAGGGGGTGCGCCGGGGCACCTCCAGCAGGGGCAGGCCCTCCTGTTCGGCGGCGTCGACGAGGGCGCCGGGGATCTCGTCGTAGTTGACGCCGACGGCGAATCCGAGGCCGACGACTCCGGCGCCGGCCAGCCGCTTCACATACCGCCGCATGGTGTCGGGGTCGGCCGCGTCGAGCTTGAGCGCGGTGATCAGCAGCAGTTCCCCGCCCTCCATGTAGGGCACGGGGTCGGCCAGCTCGCTCACGTGCGCCCAGCGGACGGGTACGTCGAGGCGGTCCTCGCCCGCGCGCACGGTGAGTTTGAGCGCGGAGTGGTGGACGAGCGAGGCGAGCGTCGGGGGCATGAGGCCTTCAGGTCTGGGGAGATCAGGCGATCATCACGATCATTTGGCCGGTTCGTATGAACAGCCTATGTCGATTCTGCCTCACCGTACGGTGCCCCGGTGGTGTTATGGACGTACCGGGGAAACGGGGTGAAAAACACGTCAGCCGCGAAGGTTCACCAGCAGCGGTGGCGCGTGCTCGCCCCTGACATTCGTGAGCGACAGCACCGCGTGCCCGGGCGGCACCCCGTGCGCCAGCTCGGAGGCGGACCAGCGCTCACGCTCGACCTGGCGGACGGTCACGGCCCGGGCGGTCGGCGCCTTGCCGGTGACCACCCGGCGCAGCATGTGCACGGCCTTGCCCGCCGGGGTCTCGGCAATGATCTGCCGGTCGGTCACGTCCCGGGTCTCGGTCCACTCCTTGCCCCAGACCTCGGCGAAGTCCTGCCCGTCCCAGGGGGTCAGTCCGGCCAGCGCCATCCGGCAGCCGGCCGCGCCCAGCAGCGGGCCGCGCAGCGGCCGGGGTACGTCGTCCAGGGTGCGCAGGGTGAGCACGGCGCCGGCGTTGGCGGAGCGCAGCCGCTGGATGCCGCGGACGGCGTCCGGGGTGACGGCGCCGGTCGCGTCGTCCAGCAGCAGACACGCGAACAGCGACCGGTCCTCGCGGACCGACACGCTCGCCGTGAACTGGGCGAGCACCAGCCGGGCCAGGATCCGTGAGGCGTCGGCGTGGCCGCGCTCGGGCAGGTCGATACGGACCCGGACCGGATGGTCGAGCGCCTTGAGCGAGAAGGGCCGGGAGTGTCCCGAGGTGTCGAAGAACCCGGCGAAGGCGGGCCGGTCGAGCAGGGCGACCCGGTCGGCGAGGACCGCGCCCACGTCCCCCGGGTGGCCCAGCTGACGCTCGCGCGCGTCGAGTTCGCGCAGCAGCGACTCCTGGCCGCTGTCCTGGAGCGCCTGCCGCAGCGCGGTGAGCGGACCCGGGGCGCCGTCGAGGAGCTGCCGCAGCTCCGGTACGGAAGGGAAGCGGCCGTGGACCGCCCGGAACGGGCCGAGCAGCTGGGCGAGGACGGTGGTGGAGCGGCGGCTGTCGCCGCCGGGGTGCGGGTCGGCGAGATCTCCGACCAGGGCTTCGGCGAGTATGGCGGCGGCCTCGTCCGGGTCGGCGGTGCCGCCGTAGAGGTCGAGGTCGTACTCGGAGTCGGGGTGGGCGATCCGTACGACGACGTCGTACGCGTCGGACGTGCCGAGCCCGGCGCCCGCCGCGCCGACCACCACGACGGCGGCCCGTCCGGCGAGCGCGTGCAGGCACAGCGACTCGGCGAGCGGGCGCACGACGCTCCCGGTCTTGCCGGAGCCGGGCGGCCCGACGGCGAGCAGCGAGGTGCCGAGCAGGTCGGTGCCGAGGGCGATTCCGGTGGCACGGTAGTGATAGGGGTTGCGCGGGTCGTCCGCCGTCGTGCCGATCCGCACCTGCCCGGTGACCAGGTCGTGCCGGGCGAACCGGCCCGGCAGGTCACGCTCCCCGGAGGGGTGCAGGCAGGCGGCGGCACCCTCCCTGACCACGGCGTCGGTGAAGGCGGTGAGGCTGTGCCGGCCACTGCGCACGCCCTGCCAGGCGCGGGCGATCCGGGCGTGGTCCACGTCCCGCATGAGCCCGGCGCGGGCCTCGGTGGCGAGCCGGTCGGCGGCGGCGTCGGCCCCGGCGGCGCGCAGATGGGGCCACTGGGCGGGGTCCTCCTCGACGGGAGGTACGACCTCCCGCTGCTCCTTCTGCTTCACGTGGGGGGCGACGAACCGGCGCCACACGTCGCCCCAGCGGCCCAGCCGGCCGACGGTGATCAGGATCGCGGCGGCGACGATCGCGTACCAGACGTACCCGAAGACCGCCGCGCTCGTGGACTGCGGGGGCGCCCACGAGTCGGGAATCATCGCGAAGAGCGGAAGCAGCCACCAGCCGCCCAGGTATCCGTTCCACAGCAGCGACCAGACCAGCCACCCCACCAGGAAGGCGATCAGCGCACCGCTCAGCAGCTGGCGCGTAGGAATCCTCTCGGGCTCCTGGTCCGGCCGTGCCCGGTGCCCGAACCGCCACACTCCCGGTGCCGCCTCCGGCCGTGGCGCCCGCAGCCACGCCAGGAACTGCGAGCCGTCGGGCAGCGGGGGCACCCCTGGTGGCAGCGCGGGCCGCGGTGGCGGCGCGGAGGCCTCCCGTGGGGTGATGGCGGCGTCCTGTGGCACCGCCGGACGGGGTACGGGGTTGGCGTGCGTGCCCCGCGCGTCCTGTGTCCCGTCGCCGTCCATCGCCGTTGCCCCCTGACCTGCCGTTCCGTGCACCATCAGCGAGTCAATCTAACGCCCCGGCAAGGGGAGTTCACCGCTTACGTGGCCGAGAGCACCGACCGGGCTCCACCTGCCGGTCCGGCTCGCTATGTCCACGGCGGACAAGCAGACGTCCTGACAACGCCCACATGGAGCATGCCCACCCTCCATCACCGGTCCTAGCCTGCGAGATAAAAGAAGACAAGAGTCCGCAATACCCCAGGAGCCCCCCATGAGCGACCTTCCGCAGGAGCGCCGCGTCGTCACCGCCATCCCCGGCCCGAAGTCGCAGGAGCTTCAGGCCCGCCGTCTCGCCACGGTCGCGCAGGGCGTGGGCTCCGTGCTGCCCGTGTTCACCGCACGCGCGGGCGGCGGCATCATCGAGGACGTCGACGGCAACCGTCTGATCGACTTCGGCTCCGGCATCGCCGTGACCTCCGTCGGCGCCTCCGCCGAGGCCGTCGTACGCCGGGCGAGCGCCCAACTGGCCGACTTCACCCACACCTGTTTCATGGTCACCCCGTACGAGGGCTACGTCGAGGTCGCCGAGGCCCTCGCCGAGCTGACCCCGGGCGACCACGCCAAGAAGTCGGCGCTGTTCAACTCGGGCGCCGAGGCCGTCGAGAACGCGGTCAAGATCGCGCGTGCGTACACCAAGCGCCAGGCCGTCGTCGTGTTCGACCACGGTTACCACGGCCGCACCAACCTCACCATGGCGCTGACCGCGAAGAACATGCCGTACAAGCACGGCTTCGGTCCCTTCGCCCCCGAGGTCTACCGCGTCCCGGTCGCCTACGGCTACCGCTGGCTGACCGGCGCGGAGAACGCGGGCGCCGAGGCGTCCGCCCAGGCCATCGACATGATCAACAAGCAGATCGGCGCCGAGAACGTCGCCGCGATCATCATCGAGCCGGTGCTCGGCGAGGGCGGCTTCATCGAGCCGGCGAAGGGCTTCCTCCCGGCCGTCCGCCAGTTCGCGGCCGACAACGGCATCGTCTTCGTCGCCGACGAGATCCAGTCCGGCTTCTGCCGCACCGGCCAGTGGTTCGCCTGTGAGGACGAGGGCATCGTTCCCGACCTGATCACCACGGCGAAGGGCATCGCGGGCGGTCTGCCGCTCGCCGCCGTCACCGGCCGCGCCGAGATCATGGACGCCGCGCACGCGGGCGGCCTCGGCGGCACCTACGGCGGCAACCCGGTGGCCTGCGCGGGTGCGCTCGGCGCCATCGAGACGATGAAGGAGCTGGACCTCAACAGCAAGGCGAAGCACATCGAGGCGATCATGAAGGAGCGCCTCGCCGCCATGGCCGAGAAGTTCGACATCATCGGCGACATCCGCGGCCGTGGCGCGATGATCGCCATCGAGCTGGTCAAGGACCGCACGACGAAGGAGCCGAACGCCGAGGCCACCGCAGCCCTCGCCAAGGCCTGCCACCAGGAGGGTCTGCTGGTCCTGACCTGTGGCACCTACGGCAACGTGCTGCGCTTCCTGCCCCCGCTGGTCATCGGCGACGACCTGCTGAACGAGGGCCTCGACATCATCGAGCAGGCGTTCGCGCGAATCTGACACACAATGGGATCCCAGCTCAGGCACAGGATTCCGGTCCTTTGACCCGGCGAACGGCAGGGCATGTGAAGAAGGTGTGCGAGGTGGATGTCGGGACGCGATTCCGTCTGTCTCGGAGCCACACCCTGCCGTAGGTTCATCTCCAGATGAGAGATACACCCCGCCCACAGGGGACTGTGGGCGGCATCGGGTCGCGGCCTCCCCAGCTTCGACCTGGTCGTGCCTCGCGCACACAACCGAAGCCCACGGTTTCGGATCTCCTCACCGATCGGACGGTCGCCCGCCCCAAACCCCCCGGGGCGCGCGGCGTTCCGGTCCGGACGGCCGCCTCGGAACCACCCCCCCTGTTCCGAGGCGGCCGACCTCCTTCCCGGACACTGGTGGCCATGCGCCGCATTCCTACATGTGTCCTGGGTGACTTCGGCCCCCCGAGCGTCCGCGACGGCCACGCCCTCGATCGCTTCGTGCAGATCGGCTCGCTCACCAAGGTCGTCACCGGTACCGCACTGCTGCGGCTGGCGGCCATCGGCGCGCTCAGCCCCGACGACCCCGTGGAGCGCTGGCTGCCCGCGGCACCCGGCACCGGGATCACCCTGCGGCACCTGGCCGAGCACACCTCCGGCCTGCCCCGGCTGCCTCCACAGGCGGCGGGCCGGGACCCCTACGTACCGTTCGACACCGCCGCGCTGCACGACGTGCTGAGCCGGCTGGACTCGGTCGCGGTGCGCCCCGCGGGACAGCAGGAGGAGTACTCCAACCTCGGTTACGCCGTACTCGGCGCGGCGCTGACCGCGGCCTCGGGCACGACCTACGAGGAGCTGGTCGACGCGTACGTGCTCGGACCACTGGACGTGACCGAGATATCCGCGGACCCCGATCCCGCCCGCCGGCTGTCGGCGCCCGGCCTGTTCGGCAGGGCGCGCAAACCCTGGACGATGAGCGGTCCGATCCTGCCGGCCGGCGGCCTGTGGGCCACTCCGCGCGCGGCGGCCGACCTGGTCGTACGGCTCCTGGTCGAACGACGGCTGGGGGAGCCCGCGCCGACCTGGCAGCGGACCGGCCCGCTGCACTGGCACAACGGCGCCACCCGCGACGCGTCGGTCTTCGCCGGTGCGACCGACGACGGCCGCTGGGTGCTCGTCCACCGGCTCGGCGGCGATCCCGACGACACCGACCTGAGCGGCATCGAGGTGCTCAAGGGGAGCGGGCGCGGCCGATGAGGCTCCCCGTCCGGCTGTGGCCGTGGTTTCTCGGGGCGGTTCCCGCTCTGCTCTTCGCACTGATCACCTGGCAGGTCGCCGCCGCCGGTCCGCTGCTGCGCGCGGACGTGCGGCTGAGCCGCGCCCTCGTCCACCCCGACCGGCTCTCCGGGCTCCTGGCCGACCTGGGCAACGTCCAGGTGGCGGTACCGGTGCTCGTCCTGGCCCTGGGCTACGCGGCCTGGCGCGGACGGGCCGCCGGACTGGACCGGTGGTGGCTGCCACCGGCCGCCGCGGCTGCCCTGATGGCTCTGCTCCCGGCGCTGGTCGTCCCCTTGAAAGACTGGACCGCGCGCCGGGGAACCTCCGTCATGCCCCCGGGCGTCGGCTACTACCCCTCGGGCCACACCGCCACCGCCGCCCTCGCCTACGGGGCGGCCACGCTGCTCCTCCTGCCCTGGCCGCGCACGGCGCGGGCCCGCCGCCTGCTGCTCGCCGCCTGTGTGACGGTCAATCTCGCCGTCGGCTTCGGCCTGGTCCGGCACGGCTACCACTGGCCGCTGGACGTGCTGGCCGGCTGGTGTCTGTGTGCCGTGCTCCTGTGCGGGCTGTGGCCGGTGGTCAGTCACGGCACCCGTCGGCCCGGCGGCCGTCCTCCTTCGTAGCCGGTCTCCGCGCCAGGCACGCCGCAGCCTCGTGCATCGCGAGCTCCAGCAGAACGGGGTCCGTGAGGGTGCCGGAGCCGTCCGGGGGGATCAGCCAGCGGGCTCCCCGGGAGGGGCGGCCCGGGTACGGCACGACGATCCAGGTGCCCGGACCTGCCGTGCGGATGCCGGTGCCGAGCCAGCGGGCGGCCGTGCCCGGCGGCACCAGGAAGCCCATGCGTTCGTCGCCGAAGTCGACCAGTACCGGGCCGGGGCGGTCCAGTACCCGGGTGAGCACGTCGAGCGTGGGGTAGCCGAGTGCGGCGGGCAGGATGAGGACGTCCCAGGCACGGCCGGCGGGCAGCAGCGCGATGCCCTGGGGGCTGCGCTCCCACTCCCAGCGGCAGGCGTCGGGATCCGGTGCCACGGATGCCAGCCATTCGACCGCCGTCCTCGCCCCAGCCATCACAGGACCTCCCTCTGCCTCGTGACGCGATCGCGTCGAAGGGGGAGAGGGAGGTTCCGTGCGGGCATTACGCGGGTTCCCCCACGAACAGCGGTTCCTCAGCTGTCGAAGCCCAGCCCCAGCCGGTCCATCGCCCGCAGCCACAGGTTGCGCCGTCCGCTGTGCGCGTCCGCGCGGGCCAGCGACCACTTGGTGAGGGCGATTCCGGTCCAGGCGAAGGGCTCGGGCGGGAAGGGCAACGGCTTCTTGCGCACCATCTCCAGGCGGGTGCGCTCGGTGTCCTCGCCGTCCAGCAGGTCCAGCATCACATCGGCGCCGAACCGGGTGGAGCCGACGCCGAGCCCCGTGTAGCCGGCCGCGTAGGCCACCCTGCCGTGGTGGCCGGTGCCGAAGAACGCCGAGAAGCGCGAGCAGGTGTCGATCGCGCCGCCCCACGCGTGCGTGAAGCGGAGCCCCTCCAACTGCGGGAAGCAGGTGAAGAAGTGCTCGGCGAGCTTGGCGTACGTCTCCGGGCGGTCGTCGTACTCCGCGCGCATCCTGCCGCCGTACGGGTAGATCGCGTCGTAGCCGCCCCACAGGATGCGGTTGTCGGCGGACAGCCGGAAGTAGTGGAACTGGTTCGCCGAGTCGCCGAGTCCCTGGCGCCCCTGCCAGCCGACCGACGCGAGCTGCTCGGTGGTCAGCGGCTCGGTCATCAGGGCGTAGTCGTAGACCGGGACGGTGTACGAGCGGACCCGCTTGAGCAGGCTCGGGAAGATGTTGGTGCCGAGCGCGACCTTACGGGCGCGGACCGAGCCGTAGGGGGTGCGTACGGCCATTCCGGCGCCATACGTCTTCAGATCCAGGGCCGGAGTGTGCTCGTAGACCCGCACGCCCAGTTGCAGGCAGGCCCGCTTGAGTCCCCAGGCGAGCTTGGCCGGGTTGATCATGGCCACGCCCCGGCGGTCCCACAGGCCCCCCACGAAGGTGGGCGAGTTCACCTGGGCCCGCACGGCGTCGGCGTCCAGGTACTCGATGCCGTCGGCCAGGCCCTGCTTCTCCAGTTCCTGGTGCCAATCGCGCAGTTCCCGCGCCTGGTACGGCTCCGTGGCGACGTCGATCTCGCCGGTGCGCTCGAACTCGCAGTCCAGCGAGTAGCGGGCGACCGCCTTCTCGATCTCGTCCAGGTTGCGCGCGCCCAGCTCCTCCAGCTGGTGGATCTCGCCGGGCCAGCGGGCGAGTCCGTTGGCCAGTCCGTGGGTGAGGGAGGCGGCGCAGAATCCGCCGTTGCGGCCCGAGGCGGCCCAGCCCACCTCGCGGCCTTCCAGCAGTACGACGTCCCGCCCGGGATCGCGCTCCTTGGCGATGAGCGCGGTCCACAGTCCGCTGTACCCGCCGCCGACGACCAGCAGATCGCAGGTCTCGGCGCCGGTGAGGGCGGGCTCGGGGTGGGGCTTTCCGGGGTCTTCGAACCAGTACGGAACAGGCTGTGCTTCGGAGAGAGACTTGGTCCAACGGGTCATGGCGCTTGGGGCCATGATTTCAACTCCCTACAGAGTTCTTGCGGTCATGCCTTTTGTTTGTTGCGGCGATGGGTGATGACCATCGAGGTCAGCACGAACAGTACGGCGACCAGGAACATGGCCGTACCGATGACATTGATCTGGACGGGCGTGCCGCGCTGCGCCGAGCCCCATACGAACATGGGGAAGGTGACGGTCGAACCCGCGTTGAAATTGGTGATGATGAAATCGTCGAAGGAGAGCGCGAAGGAGAGCAGCGCGCCCGCCGCGATTCCGGGGGCCGCAATGGGCAGGGTGACCCGGAGGAACGTCTGCACCGGGCCGGCGTAGAGGTCCTGGGCCGCCTGCTCCAGGCGCGGGTCCATCGACATCACACGCGCCTTGACCGCGGTGACGACGAAGCTGAGGCAGAACATGATGTGGGCGATCAGGATGGTCCAGAAGCCCAGCTGGGCGCCCAGGTTGAGGAAGAGGGTGAGCAGCGAGGCCGCCATGACGACCTCGGGCATCGCCATCGGCAGGAAGATCAGCGAGTTCACGGCGCCGCGCGCGCGGAATCGGTAGCGGACCAGTGCGAAGGCGATCATCGTGCCGAGGGCGGTGGCTCCGATCGTCGCCCACACGGCGATCTGGAGACTCAGGGACAGCGAGCCGCACATGTCGGCGACACCGCAGGGGTCTTTCCAGGCGTCCGTGGAGAACTGCTGCCATTCATAGTTGAAGCGCCCCTTCGGTTTGTTGAAGGAGAACACCGTGACGACGACATTGGGCAGCAGCAGATAGCCGAGTGTCACCAGTCCAGCGATGACGACAAGGCGGCGCTTGAGCCAGTTGACGAAGGGCATTTAAACCAGATCCTCCGTCCCGGACCGGCGAATGTAGAGGGTGACCATGAGGAGAATCGCGGCCATGAGTATGAAGGAGAGAGCGGCCGCCGTCGGATAGTCCAGGATCCGCAGGAACTGGGTCTGGATGACGTTTCCGATCATCCGGGTGTCGGTGGAGCCGAGGAGTTCGGCGTTGACGTAGTCACCGGCGGCGGGGATGAAGGTGAGCAGCGTGCCGGAGACCACGCCCGGCATCGACAGCGGGAAGGTGACCTTGCGGAAGGTCGTCCACGGCCGGGCGTACAGGTCGCCCGCCGCCTCGTGCAACCGGCCGTCGATGCGCTCCAGCGAGGTGTAGAGCGGCAGGATCATGAACGGCAGGAAGTTGTACGTCAGTCCGCACACCACGGCGAGCGGTGTGGCCAGCACCCGGTCCCCGGCGGTCCAGCCGAGCCAGTCGGTGACGTTCAGTACGTGCAGCGAGTTGAGGGCGCCGACGACCGGGCCGTTGTCCGCGAGGATCGTCTTCCAGGCCAGGGTGCGGATCAGGAAGCTGGTGAAGAACGGCGCGATCACCAGCACCATGATCAGGTTCCGCCAGCGGCCCGCGCGGAAGGCGATCAGATACGCCAGCGGGTAGCCGAGCAGCAGGCACAGCACGGTCGCGGCGGCGGCGTAGTAGAGGGAGCGCAGGAACTGCGGCCAGTAGTCGGTCAGCGCGTTCCAGTAGGTCGCGAAGTGCCAGGTGACCTTGTAGCCCTGCTCCAGGGAACCCGTCTGCACGGATGTGGAGGCCTGGTAGACCATCGGCAGCGCGAAGAAGACGATCAGCCAGAGGATGCCGGGCAGCAGCAGAAGGTAGGGGGTCCATCTGCCGCGCTTGCGCGGGGGCTTCTTCTCGGGCTCGGCGGGGGCGAGCGGCGGGGGCGCCTCGGTGAGCGTCGACATGTCTACGCGGCCTCTTCCTCGACGCTCTCCACGCCGGCGTCGATGTCCTGGGCCGCGTCGAGACCGAAGGTGTGGGCCGGGTTCCAGTGCATGACGACCTCGGCGCCGGGCACCAGCCGGGCGTCACGGTCGACGTTCTGCACGTAGACCTCGAACTCGGGACAGACCGGGCTGTCGATGACGTACTGGGTGGAGACGCCGATGAAGCTGGAGTCGGCGATCCTGCCGGTGATGCGGTTGCGGCCCTCGGCGATCGCGCCCGCGTCGTCGGCGTGGGTGAGGGAGATCTTCTCCGGACGGACGCCCACCAGCACCTTGCCGCCGGTCGTCGTCGGCGCGGAGCAGCGCGCCCCGGGCAGCACCAGCTTGCCGCCGCCCGCCCTGACGATGATGTCCTCGCCGTTCTTGGTGTCGACCTCGGCCTCGATGAGGTTGGAGGTGCCGAGGAAGTTGGCGACGAAGGTGGTCTGCGGGGCCTCGTAGAGGTCGGCGGGCGAGCCGAGCTGCTCGACGCGGCCCGCGTTCATCACGGCGACCGTGTCGGCCATGGTCATGGCCTCCTCCTGGTCGTGCGTGACGTGGATGAAGGTGATGCCGACCTCGGTCTGGATGCGCTTGAGCTCCAGTTGCATCTGGCGGCGCAGTTTGAGGTCGAGGGCGCCGAGCGGCTCGTCCAGGAGCAGCACCTTCGGGTGGTTGATCAGTGCGCGGGCGACCGCGACACGCTGCTGCTGGCCGCCGGAGAGCTGGTGCGGCTTCTTGCGCGCCTGCTCGCCGAGCTGGACGAGGTCGAGCATCTCCACGACCTGCTTCTTCACGCCCTTGATGCCGCGCCGGCGCAGGCCGAAGGCGACGTTCTCGAAGATGTCCAGGTGCGGGAAGAGGGCGTAGGACTGGAAGACGGTGTTCACCGGCCGCTTGTACGGCGGCAGGTGGGTCACCTCCTGGTCGCCGAGGTGCACGGTGCCGGAGGAAGGTTCCTCCAGACCGGCGATCATGCGCAGGGTGGTGGTCTTGCCGCAGCCGGAGGCGCCGAGCAGGGCGAAGAAGGAGCCCTGTGGCACGGTCAGGTCGAGCGGCTGTACGGCGGTGAAGGAGCCGTAGGTCTTGCCGATCCCGGTGAGGCGGACGTCGCCGCTGGTGTCTTTCGTCATCATCGTCACGCCCCTGTGAGCTTCGCGAACTGTGCTTCGTAGGCCGTCTCTTCCTTCTGGCTCAGTGAGCGGAAGGCATGGGACTTGGCCTGCATGGCCTTGTCGGGAACGATCAGCGGATTGTCCGCCGCATCCTTGTCGATCTTCGCGAGGTAGGGCTTCACGCCGTCGACCGGAGTCACGTAGTTGATGTAGGCGGCGAGGGCGGCGGCCTGCGCGGGCTCGTAGTAGAAGTCCATCAGCCGCTCGGCGTTCGTCTTGTGCCGCGCCTTGTTGGGGATGAGCATGTTGTCGGTCGACGTCATGTAGCCGCTGTCGGGGATGACGAAGTCGACGTCGGGGCTGTCCGACTTGAGCTGTACGACGTCACCGGCCCAGGCGACACAGGCCGCCAGGTCGCCCTTGGTGAGGTCGGACGTGTAGTCGTTGCCGGTGAAGCGGCGGATCTGGCCCTTGTCGACGGCCTTCTGGAGCCGGGCTATCGCCGCGTCGTAGTCGTCGCCGGTGAAGTTCGCGGGGTCCTTGCCCATGTCGAGCAGGGTCATGCCCATGCTGTCGCGCATCTCCGACAGGAAGCCGACGCGGCCCTTGAGTTTGGGGTTGTCGAGCAGGTCGGAGACCGACTTCACCTCGACGCCGTCGAGGGCCTTCTTGTTGTAGGCGATGACGGTCGAGATGCCCTGCCACGGGTACGAGTAGGCGCGGCCCGGATCCCAGTCGGGGTCGCGGAACTGCGGCGACAGGTTGGTGTAGGCATTCGGCAGGTTGGAGGCGTCCAGTTTCTGGACCCAGCCCAGGCGGATCAGCCGGGCGGCCAGCCAGTCCGTGACGACGATGATGTCGCGGCCGGTGTCCTGGCCCGCGGCGAGCTGCGGTTTGACCTTGGCGAAGAACTCGCTGTTGTCGTTGATGTCCTCGGTGTACTTGACCTGGATGCCGGTCCGCCTGCGGAACGTGTCCAGCGTCGGGTGGTGCTTGCCGCCGTCGTCCAGGTCGATGTACTCGGTCCAGTTGGAGAAGTTGACGGTCTTCTCCACCTTCGAGTGGTCCTGGGCCGAGGTGCCGCCCTTGGTCTGACCCGCGGCGGGGATCCCGCAGGCGCTGAGCGCCCCGAGTCCGCCCGCCGCGAGCGCGCCGCCCGCGGAGGCGCGCAGCAGCGACCGCCGGTTCATGGCTGCCCTGCCATTGCGCAGACTGCGCCGCAGGGCGGCCGCCTGGGCCGCCGTCGGGCGGTCGGGCTCGTACTGGTCCATGCGCGTGGTGCCCTTTCGGGAGATGCGGCCGCGGTCGTGCGGCCTGTTGTCGCTAGCGGTCCCCGAAGATCGTGCGGTGCCAGTCCTTGCGGACCACCGCCGTATTATCGAACATGACGTGTTTGATCTGTGTGTACTCCTCGAACGAGTACGCCGACATGTCCTTGCCGAAGCCGGACTGCTTGTGGCCGCCGTGCGGCATCTCGCTGAGGATCGGAATGTGGTCGTTGACCCACACACACCCCGCCTTGATCTCGCGGGTGGCGCGGTTCGCCCGGTAGACGTCACGGCTCCACGCGGAGGCGGCCAGACCGTACGGGGTGTCGTTGGCCAGCCGGATCCCTTCATCATCACTGTCGAACGGCAGAACGACCAGTACCGGCCCGAAGATCTCCGACTGGACGACCTCGCTGTCCTGGGATGCGCCGGTGATCAGGGTGGGGCGGTAGAAGGCGCCGTTCTTCAGCTCGCCCTGCGGGGCCTCACCACCGGTGACCACGTCTGCGTAGGCCCGCGCGCGGTCCACGAAACCGGCGACCCGGTCGCGCTGGGTGTGCGAGATCAGCGGGCCGAGGTCGGTGCCGGCCGCGAAGGGGTCGCCCAGCCGGACGGTCGCCATCAGGGCCGCGGTCTTCTCCACGAAGGCCTCGTAGAGCGGCCGCTGCACATACGCGCGCGTGGCGGCCGTGCAGTCCTGCCCGGTGTTGATCAGCGCACCGGCGACCGCGCCGTGGGCGGCGGCCTCGACGTCCGCGTCGTCGAAGACCAGGAACGGCGCCTTGCCGCCGAGCTCCAGATGGAGGCGCTTGACGGTCGCGGTGGCGATCTCGGCGACCCGCTTGCCCACGGCGGTGGAGCCGGTGAAGGAGGTCATGGCCACGTCGGGATGACCGACGAGGTGCTCTCCGGCCTCACGGCCCGCGCCGGTGACGATGTTGATCACGCCGTCGGGGATCCCGGCCTCCGTGGCGGCCTCGGCGAACAGCAGGGAGGTCAGCGGGGTGAGCTCGGCGGGCTTCAGCACGATGGTGTTGCCCGCGGCGATCGCCGGGAGGATCTTCCAGGCGGCCATCTGGAGCGGGTAGTTCCAGGGGGCGATGGACCCGACGACCCCGATGGGCTCGCGGCGGATGTACGACGTGTGGTCGCCCGAGTACTCCCCGGCGGACTGGCCCTGGAGGTGCCGGGCCGCGCCCGCGAAGAAGGCGATGTTGTCGATCGTCCCCGGGACGTCGAACTCCCGGCTCAGCTTGAGCGGCTTGCCGCACTGGAGGGACTCGGCGCGGGCGAACTCCTCGGCCCGGTCGGCGACCACCGCGGCGAAGCGGTGCAGCGCGTCCGAGCGCTCGCCCGGGGTGGCGGACGCCCAGCCCGGGAAGGCGTCCCGGGCCGCCGCGACCGCGGCGTCGACGTCGTCCTTTCCGGCCAGCTCGTACGTGTACACGTCCGCGCCGGTGGCGGGGTCGACCACGCTGTGGTGACGGCCGGACGTGCCCTTGGTCAGACGGCCGGCGATGAACTGCGCGCCGTCCGCGAATCGCTCCCGCGCGGGGAACCGGTCCGGGGTGGCGGTGCCCGGGTTGTCCATGTCTCGCTCTCCTCCGCCGGCACCCCTTTCCGGGGTGGGTGGCGTAGCTCCAGCTCGATTTGAGTGCCGATCCTGACAGAGGGACGGCACTCCAACAAGTGATTCCGTTGTTGCCTTTTGGTTACGCAACGGATTCCTTCGACCAGGTGTCGAGTCGGCCTGGAAAAGGGAGGACGGAGTGTCAGTGGTGCCTGCGAAACTCGCGTGCATGGGAGAAATCGTCAGCCGGGAGTCCCTGATCAGGGAGGTCCACTCGGGCACGCGCGTCAAGTACCTGCACTTCTGGGGGCACCGGCCGCGACCTGACGGAAGCGTGGGCGCGAGCTGCCTGAGCCAGTGGTGGCCGTCGCCGTTCACCGTGGACGGGGTGGAGTACGCGACGGCGGAGCACTGGATGATGGCCGGGAAGGCCCGCCTCTTCGAGGACGCCGAGGCGGAGCGGCGGATCCTGGCGGCCGGTCACCCCTCCCAGGCCAAGAAGGCGGGGCGGCTGGTGCGCGGCTTCGACGAGGCTGCCTGGGAGCGCGAGCGGTTCCGGATCGTCGTGGAGGGCAGCGTGCACAAGTTCTCCGCGCACACGGAACTGCGGGAGTTCCTGCTGAACACGGGCACCCGGGTGCTGGTCGAGGCGAGCCCCGTCGACCGGGTGTGGGGCATCGGGCTCGCGGCGGACGACGAGGCGGCTCAGGATCCGGAGCGGTGGCGGGGGCCGAATCTGCTGGGCTTCGCGCTGATGGAGGCGCGCGGACGAATCGCCTCCGGCGGCTGATCCGGGGCCACCAGGACTCCGGTCCGGCGTGGGCCCCGAGGTCTGCCCGGCCGGGTCAGGAGGCCGCGTCGGTGATCTGCGCGGCGAGGATCACCAGGGCGAGGACGACGCCCACGGAACCGCAGATGATGCCGGCCAGCGCCTGACCCGGGTTCGAGGCCTCGCCGCGACGGGCCCTCACGCGCCCGATCGCACCGAAGATCACGCCCAGCACGCCCAGCACGATGGCCAGCGGCCACAGGCAGAACAGGATCGCGGCAAGGATGCCCAGCACCAGGGATGCCGTACCCATGCCGTCACTCAGCACCGGCTGGGAGCCCGGCCACCCGTAGTAGCCGGGCGGGGCACCGTACGGGACGGGGGCGGGGGCGCCCGGGTAGCCGTAGGGGATCTGGCCGGGGCCGTCCGGGGCGATGGGCGGCGGCGGGACGGGGAAGCCGCCCTGACCGACGGGCGGGGCCGGGAAGCCGGTGTGGCCGGCGGGCGGGGTGGGGGCGGGCCAGGCCGGCGGGGTGTGCGGGTGGGGCGAGAAGGGCGAGAGGGAAGTGACGGTCTCCTGACCGTGCAGGGTCGGCGCGGCGGGCGCACCGCTCGCCCCGGCGAACACCGTGTCGCCCGGGCCGGGGCCGTGGCCGCCACCGGCTGGGGGCGCCCAGGGGTTGGGCGGGGTTCCGGCGGGAGTCGCGGCGTCACCGGCGGGGGCCGCCGGGGCCACGGGTATGGCGTCACCCGCGGCGGTCGCAGGGGGCGCCCAGGGGCCGGGCGGGAGACCGGCGGGGGCCGCGGGTATGGCGTCACCTGCGGAGGTTGCCGAAGCACCGGGGGCGGTCTCGGCCGCCGCGGCTTCCGGAGCGCCGGGTATGGAATCACCGGCCGCCATGCCGGCGTCGGCCGCGGGCTTGGTCAGTGGGACCGCAGGAGCCGTACCCACGGCGGGCGTACCCACCGACGAGGGTGCGTCGGCCGAGGGTGCGCCGGAGGCCGGTGTGGAGTTTTCCGGTGACTGTGGCGCCTCGTCGGCCATTGTGCGGGATCCCCTCATATTTGTGTGCTCGTCATGCTACGGGCGCTGGTCCGGGCGTCGCGGACCGGCCCTACGATGGGCCGGAACCACCGATCAGCCGATCATCCGCGCCCGGATCACGGTCCACGGGCGCCGTTCCCGGGAGAGACCCTTGACCGACACCGCCGCCCGCGATCTGCACGCCTTCATCGCCGGACTGCCCAAGGCCGAACTGCACGTCCACCACGTCGGCTCCGCCTCCCCCCGGATCGTCTCGGAACTGGCCGCCCGTCACCCCGACTCCCGGGTCCCCACCGACCCCGAGGCCCTGGCCGACTACTTCACCTTCACGGACTTCGCGCACTTCATCGAGGTGTACCTGTCCGTGGTCGACCTCATTCGCACCCCGGAGGACGTCAGGCTGCTGACGTACGAGGTGGCCCGCGACATGGCGCGGCAGCAGGTGCGGTACGCCGAGCTGACCATCACCCCGTTCTCCTCGACCCGCCGGGGCATCGACGAGCGCGGCTTCATGGACGCGATCGAGGACGCCCGGAAGGCGGCCGAGGCCGAGTTCGGGACCGTGCTGCGGTGGTGCTTCGACATCCCCGGCGAGGCAGGCCTGGAGGCCGCCGAGGAGACGGCGCGACTCGCCACCGACGACCGGATCCGCCCCGAGGGCCTGGTCTCCTTCGGTCTCGGCGGCCCCGAGATCGGCGTGCCCAGGCCGCAGTTCAAGCCGTACTTCGACCGGGCGATCGCCGCCGGGCTGCACTCCGCGCCGCACGCCGGTGAGACGACCGGACCCGAGACGGTCTGGGACGCCCTCACCGAGCTGCGCGCCGAACGCGTCGGCCACGGCACCAGTTCGGCCCGGGACCCGAAGCTGCTGGCCCACCTCGCCGAACACCGCATCGCGCTGGAGGTCTGCCCGACCTCCAACATCGCGACCCGCGCGGTCCGCAGGCTGGACGAGCACCCGATCAAGGAGTTCGTGGCCGCCGGTGTCCTGGTCACGGTCAACTCCGACGACCCGCCGATGTTCGGCACCGATCTGAACAACGAGTACGCGGTGGCGGCCCGGCTGCTCGACCTCGACGAGCACGGCCTGGCCGGCCTCGCGAAGAACGCGGTCGAGGCCTCCTTCCTGGACCCGGCCGGCAAGGCCAGGATCGCGGAGGAGATCGACACCTACACCAAGGCATGGCTCGCCCCGTGAGCACAATGGGCGCATGCAGACCGTGACCGCCGTCGCGCACCGCGGCGCCCCCTACCGCTTCCGTGAGAACACCACCGACTCGCTGCGCGCCGCGCTTCAGCAGGGCGCGGACGCGGTCGAGATCGACGTACGCCTCACCCGTGACGGCGTACCCGTGCTGCTCCATGACGAGACGCTGAAGCGTCTGTGGGGGCACGACCGGCCGCTGCGGTCGCTGTCCGCGGACGAGGTCCGCGGACTGACGGCGGGCGGGGTGCCGACGCTGGCGGAGGCGCTCGCCGCGACCGACGGCAGCCAGGTGATGATCGACCTGCCGGGGCCCGTCGACCGGCGGACCGTGAACGCCGTACTGGACGACGTCCGCCAGTGCGGTGCACAGGACCGCGTCCACTACTGCGCGGGCGCCGAGGCGATGCTCGCGGTCCGCGCCGCCGACCCGTCCGCGGAGATCGCCCTGACCTGGAAGAGCCTGGCGCCGCCGCGTCCCGGGCTGCTGGACGCGGTGCGCCCGCGCTGGCTCAACTACCGGTTCACGCTGGTGGACCGCGACCTCGCCGCCCGTGTGCACCGCGACGGCCGTCTGCTCTCCGTGTGGACTCCCGACACCGGCCGCTCCCTTCGCCGGCTCCTCGACCTGGGCGTCGACTCGATCACCACGAACCGGGTCGACGTGCTGTGCGCGCTCCGATGACACCTCCCCCGGCGACGCCCCTCAGCCTGAGACGAGCACGGCTGTGGGGGCCGGGGTCAGCGCCTCCAGTCGCTTGATCTTCTTCCGTACGACATGGAGCGGGACGACTCCGAACACCCCGAAGGACATGTCGAGCACGCTCCACCAGAAGGGGATGCCCCGGATCGGCCCGCAGATCAGCGCGAGCGGGATGATCCCCGCACAGGCGATCATCCCGAACTCGACGACCCAGATGTTGCGGACGGGGTCGCGGTAGGGACCGATGAAGGCGACCGCGATGACGAGATGGGCGAACGCCAGCCAGTCCGTGCCGTAGAGCACGAAGGGGTAATCGGCGTCGGCGGTGTCCAGCCCCTGCCGGACACGGGTGATCCAGTCCGACAGGGCGGGCAGGTATTCGGGCACCGACAGGGACCGCAACGCGCTCTCGGTCCAGCGCAGTTCGTGCACCAGCGCGAAGGCGGTCGATCCGCTGAGCACCAGACACACGACGAACAGGGCAAGCCAGACACGGATGCCCTTCAACAGGGCCACTCTGTCGCTCATGATCCGAGCCTACGCCTGAAATTGAACACGTTCAAAATTCGGCCCCACGGAGCGCATGAACCCCGCGGGCTCCGAAAGGCCTGCCCTACAGCCCCACGATCCGGTTCCACCGCTTCGAGAACTCCGGCAGCTCCGACTGCCTGATGTCCCGCGAGATCACCAGCCGCTTGCGCATCTCGGTGTCCGGGAAGATCAGCGGGTTGTCGGCGAGGGCCGCGGTCTCCTTGTCGTCGGAGTCGGCGAGGACGCCCTGGGCGGCCGGGACGGGGCAGACGTAGTTCACCCAGGCGGCCAGTTCGGCGGCGACCTCGGGGGTGTAGTAGTAGTCGACCAGACGCTCGGCGTTGGCCTTGTGGCGGGCGCGGTCGGGGATCATCAGGGAGTCCGACCAGAGTTCGGCGCCCTCCTCGGGGACGACGAAGCGGATGTCGGGGTTGTCGGCCTGGAGCTGGATGACGTCGCCGGAGTACGCCTGACAGGCCAGGACGTCACCGCTGACCAGGTCCTTGGTGTAGTCGTTGCCGGTGAAGCGGCGTATCTGACCCCGGCGCACCTCCCGCTCCACCTGGTCGCAGACGTTGTGGAAGTCGTCGGCCGTCCACTTGGTGACGTCGACGCCGTTGCCCTGCATCAGCAGCGCGTAGGCCTCGTCCAGGCCGGACAGGAGGGTCACCCGGCCCTTGATGTCGCTGTTCCACAGGTCGGAGACACGGTGGATGTCGCGGCCGAGTTTGCGGCGGTTGTACGCGATGCCGGTGATGCCCGACTGCCAGGGCACCGTGTACTGGCGGCCGGGGTCGAACCGGGGCGAGCGCAGCAGCGGGTCCAGGTGCTCGGCCACGTTGGACTGGGCGGCGCGGTCCATCTTCTGGACCCAGCCGAGCCGCACGAACCGGGCGCACATCCAGTCGCTGATCACGACGAGGTCGCGCCCCGTGGACTGGTGGTTCATCAGCGAGGGACTGATCTTGCCGAAGAACTCGTCGTTGTCGTTGATCTCCTCGACGTACTCGACGGAGATCCCGCTGTGCTTCTCGAAGCCGTCCAGCGTGGGCCGCCGGTTCGGGTGGTCGTCGTCGGTGTCGATGTAGAGCGGCCAGCTCGCCCAGGTCAGTCTCTTCTCCTGAGCGGACCTGTCCGTGACGGCCCGGTCACCGGGTTCGACGTACGCGGCGGGCACGCCACAGCCCGCGAGGGCGCCGAGCGCCGCGGCGCCACCGAGCGCGCGCAACACGGAGCGGCGGGAGGGCGCGAACGCGCCGGGACGGGTCTGGGGCACCTCTTCAGGATGCCGTTCCGGTCACTCGGCGGGCAATCGACGCTGCGTCGAGCGCGACGGCGGGGATCCGACACCCTGTCGATGATCTCCGTCCACACGCTGTTCCCCGCGACGCGTGCTTCACGCGGTCACGGGGAACGGCGCACCGGAGCCGCCGGCGAGGAGGCGTCAGCTGTCCAGCGAGGTCATCACGTGCTTGATGCGGGTGTAGTCGTCGAAGCCGTACGCCGACAGGTCCTTGCCGTAGCCGGACTTCTTGAAGCCGCCGTGCGGCATCTCGGCGACGAGCGGGATGTGGGTGTTGATCCACACACAGCCGAAGTCGAGCTTCTTGGACATGCGCATCGCGCGGCCGTGGTCCTTGGTCCACACCGAGGAGGCGAGGGCGAACTCGACGCCGTTGGCCCACTCGACGGCCTGGTCCTCGTCGCGGAAGGACTGGACGGTGATGACCGGCCCGAAGACCTCGTTCTGGATGATCTCGTCGTCCTGCTTCAGACCGGAGACGACGGTCGGGGCGTAGAAGTAACCCTTGTCGCCGACCTGCTGGCCGCCCGTCTCGACCTTGGCGTGGGCGGGCAGCCGCTCGATGAACCCGGCGACCTGCTTGAGCTGGTTCGGGTTGTTGAGCGGGCCGTACAGCACGTCCTCGTCGTCCGGCTGACCGGTCTTGGTCTCCGCGGCCGCCTTGGTGAGGGCGGCCACGAACTCGTCGTGGATGGACTCCTGGACCAGCACGCGGGTGGCGGCGGTGCAGTCCTGGCCCGCGTTGAAGAAGCCCGCGACCGAGATGTCCTCGACGGCCTTGGCGATGGCCTCGCTGTCGAGGTCCTCGAAGACCACGACCGGTGCCTTGCCGCCGAGCTCCAGGTGGACCCGCTTGAGGTCCTTGGACGCCGACTCGGCGACCGACATGCCCGCGCGCACGGAGCCGGTGATGGAGGCCATCGCCGGGGTCCGGTGCTCGACCATCAGGCGACCGGTGTCGCGGTCGCCGCAGATGACGTTGAAGACACCCTTGGGCAGGACCGAGCCGATGATCTCGGCGATGAGGACGGTCGAGGCGGGAGTGGTGTCCGAGGGCTTGAGGACGACCGTGTTGCCTGCGGCGAGCGCCGGGGCGAACTTCCACACGGCCATCATCATCGGGTAGTTCCACGGCGCGACCTGCGCGCAGACGCCGACCGGCTCACGGCGCACGATGGAGGTCATGCCCTCCATGTACTCGCCCGCGCTGCGCCCCTCCAGCATGCGGGCGGCGCCCGCGAAGAAGCGGATCTGGTCGACCATCGGCGGGATCTCCTCGGAGCGGGTCAGCCCGGTCGGCTTGCCCGTGTTCTCCACCTCGGCCGCGATCAGGTCCTCGGCGCGCTCCTCGAACGCGTCGGCGATCTTGAGGAGGGCCTTCTGCCGCTCGGCGGGCGTGGTGTCCCGCCAGCCGGGGAACGCGGCGGCGGCGGCCGCCATGGCGGCGTCGACGTCGGCCTGTCCGGACAGTGGCGCGGTCGCGTACGCCTCGCCCGTCGCGGGGTTGACGACCTCGGTGGTCCGTCCGTCCGCGGCGTCCCGGAACTCACCGTCGATGTAGTTGCGGAGTGTGCGCAGCCCACGCGGCTCGGTGCTCACTGCCGGCCTCCTGATCAAGATGTCGTGCTGTCCAGTCTCTGAGACACCCACCCTAATCCGCCGTACCACGTTTTCAACAGCCCCACCGGAGTCCGTACTGCGGAATCCGCAGATATGGATCGCCCAGACAACGAATTTCATCGATACAGCCTTGCGGAACTGTCGAGACCTCGTGCACAGTGAGGTCGTGGGCAGTCGAAGCGCAGAAAAGAGGGACTCGTCCCGCGAGTCCAGGAACGGCACTCCCCAGCTGGATGCCGTCTCCCTCGCCATCATCGAGCAGCTCCAGGAGGACGGCCGCCGGCCGTACGCCGCCATAGGCAAGGCCGTGGGCCTGTCCGAGGCGGCCGTGCGCCAGCGCGTCCAGAAGCTGCTGGACCAGGGCGTGATGCAGATCGTCGCCGTCACGGACCCGCTCACCGTGGGGTTCCGCCGGCAGGCGATGGTCGGGATCAACGTCGAGGGCGATGTCGAGTCGATAGCGGACGCGCTGAGCGCCATGTCGGAAGTGGAGTACGTGGTGATGGCCGCGGGCTCGTTCGACATCCTCGCCGAGATCGTCTGCGAGGACGACGACCACCTGCTGGACGTCATCAACAAACGCATCCGGGCCCTGCCCGGAGTGCGCTCCACCGAGAGCTTCGTCTACCTCAAGCTCAAGAAGCAGACCTACATGTGGGGAACCCGATAACCGTGAGCTCAAAGGACCTCAGCCAGACCGCGTACGACCACCTGTGGATGCACTTCACCCGCATGTCCTCGTACGAGAACTCCCCCGTTCCCACGATCGTCCGGGGCGAGGGCACCTACATCTACGACGACAAGGGCAAGCGCTACCTGGACGGTCTCGCGGGTCTGTTCGTGGTCCAGGCCGGCCACGGCCGCGTGGAGCTCGCCGAGGCCGCCTTCAAGCAGGCCCAGGAGCTGGCGTTCTTCCCGGTGTGGTCGTACGCCCACCCCAAGGCCGTGGAGCTGGCCGAGCGCATCGCGGACTACGCCCCGGGCGACCTGAACAAGGTCTTCTTCACCACCGGTGGCGGCGAGGCGGTCGAGACCGCCTGGAAGCTCGCCAAGCAGTACTTCAAGCTCACCGGCAAGCCGACCAAGTACAAGGTCATCTCCCGCGCGGTCGCCTACCACGGCACCCCGCAGGGCGCCCTGTCCATCACCGGCCTGCCGGGCCTGAAGGCCCCCTTCGAGCCGTTGGTGCCGGGCGCGCACAAGGTGCCGAACACCAACATCTACCGCGCGCCGCTCTTCGGCGACGACCCGGAGGCGTTCGGCCGCTGGGCCGCCGACCAGATCGAGCAGGAGATTCTGTTCGAGGGCCCGGACACCGTCGCCGCCGTCTTCCTGGAGCCGGTGCAGAACGCGGGCGGCTGCTTCCCGCCGCCGCCCGGATACTTCCAGCGGGTCCGCGAGATCTGCGACAAGTACGACGTGCTGCTCGTCTCGGACGAGGTCATCTGTGCCTTCGGCCGCCTCGGCACGATGTTCGCCTGTGACAAGTTCGGCTACGTCCCGGACATGATCACCTGCGCCAAGGGCATGACCTCGGGCTACTCCCCGATAGGTGCCTGTGTCGTCTCCGACCGCATCGCGGAGCCGTTCTACAAGGGTGACAACACCTTCCTGCACGGCTACACCTTCGGCGGCCACCCGGTCTCCGCGGCCGTGGGTCTCGCGAACCTGGACCTCTTCGAGCGCGAGGGCCTCAACCAGCACGTGCTGGACAACGAGTCCGCCTTCCTGTCCACCCTCGAGAAGCTGCACGACCTGCCGATCGTCGGCGACGTCCGCGGCAACGGCTTCTTCTACGGCATCGAGCTGGTGAAGGACAAGAGCACCAAGGAGTCCTTCAACGAGGAGGAGACCGAGCGGGTCCTGTACGGCTTCCTCTCCAAGGCCCTGTTCGAGAACGGCCTTTACTGCCGTGCGGACGACCGGGGCGACCCGGTCGTGCAGCTCGCCCCGCCGCTGATCTCCAACCAGGAGACGTTCGACGAGATCGAGCAGATCCTGCGCGCGACGCTCACGGAGGCGTGGACGAAGCTCTGACCGTCTGCGCGGCATTCGCCGCTCCGATCATCCGCCTGGATGATCAACACCGGCCCCGGTGTCGTCCGTTCGAGTGAGAACGGATGCCCGGGGCCGTGTGCTGTCCGGACCCCCGCCGGGACCTGCCTAGCGTGCCAGTGACCGATCGGCCCGGTCTTCGTTCCTCCGGAAGGCCCACGAGGGACCAGGCACGGGAAACGGATCAGAACCGAGGTGTACGCCCATGGAGGCCCCGCCGGACAACGACGTGCTCTGGGCACGCGCCCTGCACTTCCAGCACGCCGACGGCTCACCCGCGCTCGCCGGCGTCTCGGTCGGCGTACGGGAGGGCGAGATCCTCGCCGTCGGTGGCCCGCGCGGGAGCGGCAAGACCACCCTGCTGCGCTGCCTGGCCGGTCTGCTCCGGGCGCAGCGCGGCGAGGTCTGGTTCAACAGCGTGCCCGTGCACACCCTGGGTCCGCTCGCCCGGGAACGGCTGCGCCGGGACCGCTTCGCCTGGATCGACCCGGAGCCCCGGCTCGTCCCGGAGCTGAACGCCTGGGAGAACGCGGCCCTGCCCCTGATGCTGCGCGGCACCGGCCGGCGCCGGGCCAAGACAGCCGCCCTGGAGTGGCTGGAGCGCCTCGACATCGGCGACACCGCGCGCAGGCGCCCGCACGAACTGCGTCAGTCCGAGCGCCAGCGCATCTCGATCGCGCGGGCCATCGCCACCGGCCCGACGGTCATCTTCGCCGACGAGCCCACGGCTCCGCTGCACCGCGCCGACCGGGCCCAGGTGCTGCGCACCCTGACGACCGCGGCCCGCTCGCACGGCATCACGGTGCTGCTGGCCACGCACGACCCCGACACCGCGGCCCAGGCGGACCGCGCGGTGTCGCTGCTGGACGGCCGCTGTGTGAACACCGTGCACCTGCCACCGGTGCATGAACCGGAAGGCCGGGCCGCGTGCTCGCTCTCCGTCTGATCCGAATCGCGCGTCCCGCCGTCCATCTGCGCCGGCTCACCGTGACGGCGGCCGCGGCGGCCGCGGGCTTCCTGCTGCTGTCCGCGCTCGGTTTCGCGCTGGGCCACCCCGACCTGCCCGCCGACTCGGGGGTGCGGCTGGCGTGGTGCGCGGTGCCGCTGGCCGCCACCGCGTATCTCGCGGTCGCCGTCGCCCGTACCGACCCGGGCACCCGGCCCCGCACCGGGCTGTCGGCGTTCGGGCTGGGGCCGGGCCGCCTGATGGCGGTCTCGGCGCTCACCACGGTCCTGTCCTGCGCGCTGGGCTCGACGCTGGCGCTGCTGCTTTTCCTGCATCTGCGGGGCGACCTCCCCGGCCTGTCCTTCGACGGCGCGGCCTCCGGGTTCCTGGCGGTGGGCGAGCCCCTCCCGCTGCCGGCCGCGCTCACCCTGCTGGTGCTGGCCCCGGTGATCGCGTCGGCCGCGGTGGCCGTCGCCCTGCGCCCCCGGGACCCCCGTCCCTCGCCCACGGGATCGCGCGGTGCACGGGGGACCTTCGCGGCGGACGGCCGCCGGGGCGGACGGGCCCGGGGCGCCGCCACGGCCGCCCGCCTGCCCGCCCCGCAGTCACAGTCACAGTCACAGTCACAGTCACAGTCACAGTCACAGTCACAGTCACAGCCTGCCCCGGGCCAGGCGACCGGGACCGCGGACACCGCCGGTCGGTCCGGCTCCGCCGACGGCGCCGCCCCGGCCCCGTCCGCCGCGCCGTCCGGTCTCCCGTGGGGTGTCGCGGTCCTCGCGGCGGGTCTCGCCGTGGAGGCGTACGCGAGCCGGTCCGCCGCCGATGGCAGCGCCGTCGGTACCGCCGGAATGCTGGGCGGCTGGGCGCTGACGGCTCTGGGCCTGGTGCTGGCCGCTCCCGGCCTCACCCATCTGTGCGGCCGCCTGCTCCAGGAGGCGCGGCCGGGCGCACTCCGGCTCCTCGCGGGCCGCGGGCTGATGGCGGAGGCCACCCGGATCGGACGCCCGCTCGGCGTGGTCTGCGCGGTCGGCTCGGGCGCGTACGCGATGACCGCGCTGTACGGCGGCGCCTCGGCCGCCCTCGGTCCGCTGAGCGCGCTCGGCGCCCTCCAGGTCACCGGCTGCGCCGTGGCCGCCCTGCTCACCGCCGCCGTGGAGGCCAGGCAGTCCCGCGCCGACACCACGGCCACGCTGCTCCGCCTGGGCGCCCGCGCACAGGTGCTGCGCGGCGCCGCCGCCCTGCGCGCGGGCGCCCTGCTGGCCCTGTTCGGCCCGCTCACCCTGCTGATCGCGCGGCTCGCCGCCCTGCCGCTGGCGTCCTGAGAAACCACACGGAACAAAGTCCGACGGAAAAGTCCGCCGGAAAAAGTCCGCCGGCCGGCGATGAGATTCCCGGCGGCCCCAGGTCTACCCCGGCGAACCGCACAACCCCACAGGGAGAGGCCCCCATGTACCAGCAGATGATCTTCGTGAACCTGGCCACCAACGACGTCGCGGCGTCCAGGAGCTTCTACACCGCGCTCGGCTACACCATCAACCCCCAGTTCAGCACCGACGAATGCGTCTGCGTGGCCATCAGCGACACCATCGTCGCGATGCTCCTCAGCAAGAAGCGCTACGCCGACTTCACCAAGAAGGAGATCGTCGACTCGGCCAAGTCCAGCGAGGTGCTGCTGTGTCTGAGCGCCGAGAGCCGCGAGAAGGTGGACGAGCTGGTCGGGAAGGCGGTCGCGGCGGGCGGCACGGCGAGCGGCGAGGCGCAGGACCAGGGCTTCATGTACGGCCGCGCGTTCGACGACCTCGACGGCCACACCTGGGAGGTCATGTGGATGGACCCGGCGGCCGTCCAGGGCTGATTCGGCGACCGCTTCACCGGCCTTCGGACCGCAGGGCCACCGGGCCGAACCCCTGTGCCAGCATGGGCGGGTGAATCCGACACCCGCCCAGCCGCACCGCGCCGCCCACGACCACGAGATAGAGACGCTCGCCGAGTTCGACCAGGTCGTCGCCGAACACGGCTCGCTCGCCCGGTTCCGCGTCCAGGCCGTCGACCTGACGGACCGCACGGACATCCTGCTCTCCGTCGACGCCGACGGCGCCGTGTTCCTCGGGTGCCCGATGGACGCCGAGGCCGCCGCGCGAGTGCGCGCGTCCGGGGCGCTGGTGTTCCCGCCGGTGCCCGGTCTGCCCTTCGACCCGTACCGGGGATTCGTCTACTCCCCCGACGAGCTGTTCGACTCGCTCGCCGAGGGATACGAGAGCACTCCGGACGCGCTGGCGTACGACTGGTTCCAGCGGAGGAAGGCCGACGGGGACGTGTTCGGCTCCATGCTGCGCGCGGTCCACGACGACGCCGTCTCGGACGCGCTGGACGAACTCCTCGCGGGGGCGCGCGTGGTGGGCGTCATGGGCGGGCACGCCATGGCGCGCGGGACGGAGGAGTTCGCCGGTGCCGCGCGGCTCGGTCGCGAACTGGCGCGCGCCGGTCTCACGGTGGCCACCGGCGGCGGCCCTGGCGCCATGGAGGCGGCCAACCTCGGCGCGTACGCGGCCCCCTTCGAGGACGCGATGCTCACCGAGGCGCTCGAACTGCTCGCCGGGGCTCCGTCGTTCCGGCCGTCGGTCACCGACTGGGCTCGCGCCGCGTTCGAGGTACGTGGCCGCCGGCCGGGCGGCGGCATGTCGGTGGGCATCCCCACCTGGTTCTACGGTCACGAGCCGCCGAACGCGTTCGCCTCGCACATCGCCAAGTACTTCGCCAACGCCACCCGCGAGGACGGCCTGCTGGCCCGCTCCAACGCGGGGGTGGTGTTCCTGCCGGGCGCCGCGGGGACCGTACAGGAGATATTCGACAACGCGACCCCCAACTACTACGAGTCGCGTGGCGAGCCCACCCCGATGGTGCTCGTGGACCGGGAGCACTGGACGAAGCGGCTGCCCGCCTGGCCGTTGCTGCGGGCGCTGGCGGAGGAGCGGCCGATGGAGGCCCGAATAGCCCTGGTTGACCGGATCGAGGAGGCTCCGGACGCGCTGAAACGTCTCGGCGGTTAACAAGTAGGCAAAGTCAACGCCTGTGGGCGGCGGATACGTTGACACCCGTCATGGACCGCTTATAAACCTGTGATTCCCCTGAGGCGGAGGGGCCTCACCTCCGATTGACGTCCCACCGGCCCTGACGCCCCCGCTTTTGTGCAATACGTAAAGGACAAACGTGTCCATAACTCGCCGCAGCGCAGGTCGTTCCGTTCGCATCCTGGGCGTCGCCTCCGCGTCCGCCGCGCTGGTCCTGGGCCTGTCGAGCAGCGCTCTCGCCTGCAACATCCGTGAGTTCTCCGCCGAAGCCGGCTGCGACGGCGCGAAGGGCTTCATCGTCGTCACCGACGAGGACGCCGCCGCCACCCCGGCCACCATCTCCGTCTTCCTGGAGAACAACGGCGCCGACGCGAAGAAGGTCGGCGAGCAGCCGGTCAAGGGTTCCAAGGAAGGCACCAAGGTCAGCTTCGCCGAGGCCTGGAAGCCGAACGCGACGTACCGCATCCACGTCAGGACCGACGACGGCAAGGTCGACGCGGACATCAAGCCCGACCTGACCACGCCGTCCACGGCCTGCAAGGCCGACGTGCCGTCGAAGCCGCCGGCCAGCCAGCCCCCGAAGACCACCCCGCCCACCTCGAAGCCGCCGAAGACCGCGACGCCGACCCCGTCGCAGTCGGAGAGCACCACCCCGGCCAAGACCGCGCCCAACGAGCCGTCCCCGGCGGTCGGTGAGTCGAACCTCGCCGAGACCGGTGCCAACTCCAACACCGGTCTGATCGCCGGTGTCGCGGCCGCCCTGGTCGTCGTCGGCGGCGGTGCCGTGTTCCTCGGCATGCGCCGGCGCGGAGCGAAGAGCGGCCGCTGAGCCGTACCCGCACATCGCCGTGGCCCGTCCCCGTACCACCGGGGGCGGGCCACCGCCGTTCAGCCGGGCCCGGGGCCGCTCCGGCCTGGACTCCGGCACCGTGCCGCGCGCGATCAGCCGAGCACCACTACTTCGGCCGGGTCGAACTCCACCCCGACCGCCGCCCCGGCCTCCGGCGCCTCGCGCAGCGCGCAGGCCGCCTCCAGTCGGGGGCCGTCGTGCCCGGGGCGCAGGTGCACGGTGACGTGCGTGCCCCGGAAGGTGCGGGCGGTCACCGTGCAGGGCAGACCCGCGCCGGGTGGCACGAGCCGTACTCCGGCGGGACGGACCAGCAGTGAGCGCTTCCCCTGCGGCGCGCCCTCGGGCACCGGGAGCTTGCCCCACGGCGTGTCGGCAGCGGTGCCCGTGACGGTCGCCGTCACCACGTTCCCGAAGCCGAGGAAGCGGGCAACGAACTCGTCCGCCGGACGCTGCCACACCTCAAGTGGCGTGCCGGACTGGGCGATCCTGCCGTCCCGCATCACCACCACCCGGTCGGCGAGCGCGAACGCCTCTCCCTGGTCGTGCGTCACGGCCAGCACGGTGGTGCCCAACCGGGAGAACAGCTCGCGCAGTTCGACGACAAGCCGTTCCCGCAGCGAGCGGTCCAGCTGGCCGAGCGGCTCGTCGAGCATCAGCAGCCGGGGGCGGGGTGCGAGGGCGCGGGCCAGCGCCACCCGCTGCTGCTCACCGCCGGAGAGGGCGGCCACGGCCCGGCGTTCGGCGCCCGGCAGCCCCACGAGCTCCAGCAACTCCCGTACGTCGGCCTGCTGCCGAGCCTTGGCCGCCCCACGCATCCGGAGCCCGAACGCCACGTTGCCGCCCACGTCGCGCTGCGGGAACAGCTGATGGTCCTGGAACATCAGCCCGACCTCCCGCCGGTGCGCGGGCACCCTCGTCTGGTCGTGTCCGTCGAGCGACACCCGCCCGGCGTCCAGCGGCTGGAGTCCGGCCACCGCGCGCAGCAGCGTCGACTTGCCACTGCCGCTCGGCCCGAGCACGCACACCGTCTCGTGCTCGGCCACGTCGAGGTCGACGGCGTCCAGCACCGGCCGCCCGCCGAAGCGCACGGTCGCGGCCGCGAGGCTCAGCAGCATCAGAACTCCCCCGTCCGGTCGGTGCGCAGCCGCTCCAGGACCAGCAGCGCCACCGCGCACACCACCATGAGAATCGTGGACAGGGCCATCGCCTGCCCGTAGTTGAGGTCGCCGGGCCGGGCCAGCAGCCGGGCCACCGCGACCGGCAGCGTCGGGCTGTCGGGCCGCGCGATGAACACGGTGGCTCCGAACTCCCCCAGTGACACGGCGAAGGCGAAGCCGGCCGCGATCAGCAGCGCCCGACGCACCAGCGGCAGGTCGATCTCCCGCCACACCCGCCAGGGCGACGCCCCGAGCACGGCCGCCGCGTCCCTCAGCCGCCCGTCCACCGCGCGCAGCACGGGCAGCATGGTCCGCACGACGAAGGGCACCCCGACCAGCGCCTGCGCGAGCGGTACGAGGATCCAGGACTGGCGCAGGTCCAGCGGTGGCCTGTCGAGCGCGATGAGGAAGCCGAAGCCGACGGTCACCGCGGACACCCCGAGCGGCAGCATCAGCAGCGCGTCGAATCCACGGACGAGCCGGCCCGCGTCGCGCCGGGCGAGCGCGGCCGCGGCGAGCCCGCCGACCAGCAGGGCGATGGCGGTGGCCGCGGCGGCGTACTGGAGGGAGTTCCCGATCGCGGCGATCGGCGCCACCAGGAACATGTTGCCGTCCTCGCTGGTCAGCGCCCGGTAGTAGCCGAAGCCGGGGGCGTCGAGGGAGCGCCGGACCAGCACGGCGAGCGGCAGGACGAGAAGTACGGCGATGGTGGCGAGGACACCCGCGAGCAGCGCCCACTGCCCGGCCCCGCGCGGCCGGCGCGCCGTCACCGACGGGTCCACCAGCCGCAGCACGGTCTCCCGGCGCCGTACCGTCCAGGCGTGCACGGCGAGGATCGCGCCCACCGCGGCGAACTGGACGAGGGTGAGGACCGCGGCGGTGGGCAGGTCGAGCAGCTCCGAGGTCTGCCGGTAGATCTCGACCTCGAGGGTGGAGAAGGTGGGGCCGCCAAGGGTCTGGACCACGCCGAAGGAGGTGAAGGTGAACAGGAACACCATCAGCGCGGCGGCGGCCACCGCGGGCGCGAGGGCCGGCAGGGTCACCTTGCGCCAGGCGCCGAGCGGTGAGGCGCCCAGCATCCGCGCGGCCTCCTCCTGGCGCGGGTCCAGCTGGGACCACAGGCCGCCGACGGTGCGTACGACGACGGCGTAGTTGAAGAAGACGTGCGCGAGCAGGATCGCCCACACGGTCGTGTCCAGCCGTACGCCCCACAGTTCGTCGAGCAGCCCGCCACGGCCGAGCAGCGCGAGGAACGCCGTACCGGCCACGACGGTCGGCAGCACGAACGGGACGGTGACGACGGCGCGCAGGACCTGCTTTCCCGGGAAGGCGAAGCGCGCGAAGACATATGCGGCGGGCAGCGCGACCAGCAGGGTGAGCGCGGTGGAGGCGAGCGCCTGCCAGGTGGTGAACCACAGGACGTGCCGGATGTCCGGCCGCGCGACGACGTCCGCGATCGGGCCGAGCCGCCAGACCCCGTCGGCCCTGAGGCCACGGGCGACGATGGCGGTGACGGGGTAGGCGAAGAACAGCGCGAAGAACGCGACCGGCCCGGCCATCAGCGCGAGCCGTGCCACGTTCTCCATACGGCGCCGTCGACCGGCTACTTCAGTACGAGCGACGTCCACGTCTTGACCCACTGGTCGCGGTTGTCGGCGATCCTGCCGGGCGTCAGGGTCGCGGGGGCCTTGGCGGCCGGGCCGTACTCCGTGAACTCGGCAGGCACCTTGGCGCCCCGGACCACCGGGTAGACGAACATGTTGAGCGGTACGTCCTCCTGGAACTCCTTGCCGACCAGGAAGTCGATGAGCGCCTTGCCGCCCTTGGTGTTCTTCGCGTTGCTCAGCAGCCCGGCGAACTCGGTCTGCCGGAAGCAGGTGCCGTCCGCGACACCCGTCGGGGCGGTGGCCGGCCGTGGCTTGGCGTAGACGACCTCGGCGACCGGTGAAGAGGCGTAGGACACCACGAGCGGCCGGTCGCCCTTGGCCTTCTTTCCGCCGGCGGACCCGGAGAACTCCTGGTTGTACGCCTGCTCCCAGCCGTCGACGACCTTGACGCCGTTGGCCTTGAGCTTCGTCCAGTACTCGGGCCAGCTGTCGTCGCCGTACCGGGCCGCGCTCGCGAGGAGGAATCCGAGGCCGGGCGAGGAGGTGGCGGCGTTCTCGGTGACGAGGAGGTTCTTGTACTCGGGCTTCACCAGGTCGTCGAGCGTCCGCGGCGGGGTGAGCCCGTGCTCGCCGAAGTACGCCTTGTCGTAGTTGACGCAGATGTCGCCGTAGTCGACGGGCGTGACCCGGTGCCTGCCCTTGTCGAGCTGGTACTCGGCGTCGACCGTCCCGATCCCCTTGGCCTCGTACGGCTGGAACAGACCGTTGTCGATCGCGCGGGACAGCAGGGTGTTGTCGACGCCGAAGAAGACGTCGCCCTGCGGGTTGTCCTTGGTCAGGATCGCCTTGTTGACGGCCTGGCCGGCGTCCCCGTCCGTGAGGACCCTGACCTTGTAGCCGGACTGCTTCTCGAAGTCCTTGAGCACGTTCTTCGAGACGGCCCACGAGCTGTGGCTGACGAGGACGACGGTCTTGGAGTCCGCCGCCCCCTTGTCCGCGGACGAACCGCATGCGGACAGCGTGAGCAGGCCGAGCCCGGCGGCGACGGCCACGAAGGTCTTGCGGTGCACTGGATTTCCTCCTGGGTGTCCAGGAAGAGACGCGGCCCTGCCCGGGGTGCCCGGGCAGGGCGCAACAGCTTGAGTAACGACCGAACTTCCTACCCAGAATGACCTGGGCGAGGTTCAGAGGGTCTGCGGCCCGTCTGCCGCACTCTCAGCGCTGTGGCGCTCCCCTGTCGGAATATGAAGATGTACTGACCGGGTCAGGTTACCGCTCGGTGGCCGCCAGCTGGCCACAGGCACCGTCGATCTCCTGACCTCGGGTGTCACGGACGGTGACCGGAACTCCGTGGGACGCGATGGCCTCCACGAACGCCTTCTCGTCCTCCGGCCGCGAGGCGGTCCACTTGGACCCGGGCGTGGGGTTGAGCGGGATCAGGTTGACGTGCACGGGCCTGCCCTTGAGCATCCGGCCGAGCCGGTCACCGCGCCACGCCTGGTCGTTGATGTCGCGGATCAGGGCGTACTCGATGGAGAGCCGGCGCCCGGACTTGGCGGCGTACTCGAAGCCGGCGTCGAGCACCTCGCGCACCTTCCAGCGGGTGTTCACGGGGACCAGGGTGTCGCGCAGTTCGTCGTCGGGCGCGTGCAGGGAGATCGCCAGACGGCACTTGAAGTCCTCGTCGGCAAAGCGGTGGATCGCCGGGACGAGTCCGACGGTCGACACGGTGATGCCGCGCTGGGACAGCCCGAGGCCGTCCGGTTCCGGGTCGGTGAGCGCCCGGATGGCCGTCACGACCCGCTTGTAGTTGGCGAGCGGCTCGCCCATGCCCATGAACACGATGTTGGACAGCCGGGCAGGCCCGCCGGGCACCTCGCCGTCCCTGAGTGCGCGCATCCCGTCCACGATCTGGTGCACGATCTCGGCGGTGGACAGGTTCCGGTCCAGCCCCGCCTGCCCGGTGGCGCAGAACGGGCAGTTCATGCCGCAGCCCGCCTGCGAGCTGATGCACATCGTCACCCGGTCCGGGTAGCGCATCAGCACCGACTCGACGAGCGTGCCGTCGAACAGCCGCCACAAGGTCTTGCGGGTGGTCCCCTGGTCGGTCGACAGATGCCGTACGACCGTCATCAGCTCGGGAAGCAGCGCCTCCCGGAGCTTGCCCCGCGAGGCGGCGGGGATGTCGGTCCACTGCTCCGGGTCGTGCGCGTACCGCGCGAAGTAGTGCTGCGAGAGCTGCTTGGCGCGAAACGGCTTCTCCCCGATCGCGGCGACGGCCTCCTTGCGCTCGGCGGGCGAAAGGTCGGCGAGGTGCCGCGGCGGCTGCTTGGCTCCGCGGGGGGCGACGAAAGTGAGTTCTCCGGGCTTAGGCATGGCGGTACCAGTGTCGCAGATCCAATTGGGTGACCCCGGACCGCGGCCGGTCGGGACCGCGGGCGGTCGGGCCGCGGGCGGTCGGGCCGCGGGCGGTCATGGGCGGTCGGAACCGCAGGCCCCCGGCCGTGCTCGGTCGGGGGCCCGGGTGGGTCGGGCGGCGGGGGCGGTCGGCGTGGTCAGGCCGAGCCGACGAAGGCCACCAGGAGCAGCCACACCACGGGGGCGGTGGGCAGCAGGGAGTCGAGGCGGTCCATGATGCCGCCGTGACCGGGGAGCAGGGTGCCCATGTCCTTGATGCCCAGGTCCCGCTTGATCATGGACTCGCCGAGGTCGCCGAGCGTGGCGCTGGCCGCGACCGCGAGGCCGAGCAGCAGACCCTGCCACCAGATGCCGCCCTCGATCAGGAACTGCATGCACAGGGCGCCCGCGGCCATGGCGAACGCGATGGCGCCGAACAGGCCCTCGCGGGTCTTGCCGGGGCTGATGCGTGGGGCGAGCTTGTTCCTGCCGAAGCGCCAGCCGACGGCGTAGGCGCCGGTGTCGCTGACCACGGTCAGGAGCAGGAAGGTCAGCACGCGGAAGGGACCGTCGTCCGCCGTCAGCATCAGCGAGACGAAGGTGGCGAGGAACGGCACGTAGAAGGCGGCGAAGACACCGGCCGTGACGTCCTTGAGATAGCCCTCGGGCGGTTCGGTCATGCGCCAGACCAGGACCGCGAGCGCGGTCAGGGCGACGGCCACCCAGGCGCCCTCGACGCCCCGGACATACCCGGCGACGACCATCGCGGCACCGCCGACCGCCAGCGGGACCAGGGGCGCCTTGATGTCCTTGCGTTCCTGGAGCCGGCTGGTCAGCTCCCACAGGCCGACCACGACGGCGACCGCTATCACGCCGACGAACACCGCTTTGACGATGAACAGGGACGCGATGATCACCACGCCGAGTCCGACGCCGACGCCTATGGCCGCGCCGAGGTCGCGGCCCGCGCTCTTCTTCTGAGGCGCGGGCGCGGGCGCCGGGTGCGGGGCGTCGGGCATGGGCTCCGGATTCTGCGACGCGGCCGGGTGGGGCCTCGCCGACGGGGTCTTGTCTCGGAACAAGGGGCCGCCCAGCCGAGCGGCCCCCCGGTCCTCATCCTGGTCTCCGCCGTACTCGGGTACGTCGTCGGGCACGATGGGCATGGGGCGAGTGTGCTGCGCGTCATGCGCATCGTACGCGGGACCCGCCGGGGCGGCTCCCCGGGCGTGGACGTGGACGTGGCCGTGGACGTGTCCGTGGACATGCCCGTGACCGTGTCCGTGGCCGGGCCCCTGGTCGGTGGGTTCCCAGTACCCGGTCTGCGGCGGCGCCCCCCAGGATGAGTCGTTCATCAGACTTCGAGCAGCTCCGCTTCCTTGTGCTTCAGGAGCTCGTCCACCTGCGCGACGTACTTCGCGGTGGTGTCGTCGAGCTCCTTCTCCGCACGGCGGCCCTCGTCCTCGCCGACCTCGCCGTCCTTGACGAGCTTGTCGATGGCGTCCTTGGCCTTGCGGCGCACGGAGCGGATGGACACCTTGGCGTCCTCGGCCTTGTGCTTGGCGACCTTGATGTAGTCGCGGCGACGCTCCTCGGTGAGCTCGGGGAACACCACGCGGATGATGTTGCCGTCGTTGCTCGGGTTGACGCCAAGGTCCGAGTCGCGGATGGCCTGCTCGATGTTGCGCAGGGCGCTCTTGTCGAACGGGGTCACGACCGCCATCCGCGGCTCCGGCACGGAGAACGAGGCCAGCTGGTTGATCGGCGTCGGCGCACCGTAGTAGTCGGCCACGATCTTGTTGAACATCGCCGGGTGCGCACGGCCGGTGCGGATCGCGGCGAAGTCCTCCTTGGCGACCACGACGGCCTTCTCCATCTTCTCCTCGGCTTCGAGGAGGGTCTCTTCGATCACCACTTGCTCCTGCGTCTTGAGTAGGCCCGGCTGCGGTTCCCTGTCGGAGGCGGCGGCCGGCTGCGTCGCGTCTTCTTCCTGCACGGTTCCCGACCGGCAGGACATTGTCCATCACCCGGCCGGTGCCGGGGTCGTGCGGTCGTGCGGTCAGTCCCGGCTGTCCTGCTCGCCCACGAGCGTGCCGATCTTCTCACCCTTGACGGCGCGCGCGATATTGCCGGCGGCCAGGAGTTCGAAGACCAGGATCGGCAGCTTGTTGTCGCGGCACAGCGTGATGGCGGTGGCGTCGGCGACCTTGAGCTCGCGGGTGATGACCTCGCCGTAGCCGAGGGAGTCGAACTTGACGGCGTCCGGGTTGGTCTTGGGGTCGGAGTCGTAGACCCCGTCCACACCGTTCTTGCCCATGAGCAGCGCCTCGGCGTCGATCTCCAGGGCACGCTGGGCGGCGGTGGTGTCGGTGGAGAAGTACGGCATGCCCATACCGGCGCCGAAGATGACCACGCGGCCCTTCTCCAGGTGACGCACGGCGCGCAGCGGGATGTACGGCTCGGCGACCTGGCCCATGGTGATGGCGGTCTGCACCCGGCTGTCGATGCCCTCCTTCTCCAGGAAGTCCTGGAGGGCGAGGCAGTTCATCACGGTGCCGAGCATGCCCATGTAGTCGGAGCGGGCCCGGTCCATGCCGCGCTGCTGGAGTTCGGCGCCGCGGAAGAAGTTGCCGCCGCCGATGACGACCGCGATCTCCGCGCCGTCCCGGACGACGGCCGCGATCTCACGGGCGATGGCGTGCACCACGTCGGGGTCGACGCCCAGGCCGCCGCCACCGGAGAAAGCCTCTCCGGACAGCTTCAGCAGAAACCGGCCGCTTGCCTTGCCGTCGTCGCTCTTCTGGGACTTGGTGGTCATCGAGATCCCGCCTCTTTCACGTGGTGCACATACAAAGAAGGCCATTGCCGGTGGGGTCGTTTTTCGCTCCCATGCGCGGCAATGGCCTCCTCGTCAGATCTGCTGTCGTCCGTGGCGCGCATGTGCGGATCGGCACACGCGTACGTCACGACCGGCTGCTGTCGACCCTATCGGGGTCGTCCGTCGATCGCGGTACGGACTCAGATGCCGACCTTGATGCGCGAGAAGCGCGCCAGGGTGACACCGGCCTCGTCCAGGACCTTCTGGACCGACTTCTTGTTGTCGAGCGCGTACGGCTGGCCGAGCAGCGTGGCGTCCTTGAAGAAGCCGTTGAGGCGACCCTCGACGATCTTGGCGATCGCGGCCTCGGGCTTGCCCTCGGCGCGGGTGGTCTCCTCGGCGACACGACGCTCGGACTCGACGACCTCGGCCGGGACGTCCTCCTGGGCGAGGTACTTCGGCGCGAAGGCGGCGATGTGCTGGGCGATGCCCTTGGCGACCTCGGCGTTCGGCTTGTCCAGCTCGACGAGGACACCGATCTGCGGCGGCAGGTCGGGCATCGTGCGGTGCATGTACGCGGCGACGTAGCCGCCGGTGAACTGCGCGAAGCGGTCCAGGACGATCTTCTCGCCCAGGTTGGCGTTGGCCTCGTCCACGAACGCCTGAACGGTCTTGCCGGCCTCGATCTCGGAGGCGAGCAGGGCCTCCAGGTCGGCCGGGGAGGTCTTGGCGACGTGCTCGGCGATGGCCTTGGCCACGGCCTGGAACTTGTCGCCCTTGGCGACGAAGTCCGTCTCGCACTTCAGCTCGACGAGGACGCCGGAGGAGTTGTCGTCGGCGATGATGGAGACCACGGCGCCGTTCTCGGCGGAGCGGCCCTCGCGCTTGGCGACGCCCTTCTGGCCCTTGATGCGCAGCGCCTCGACGGCCTTCTCGACGTTGCCCTCGGCCTCGTCCAGCGCCTTCTTGCAGTCCATCATGCCGGCGCCGGTGAGCTCGCGGAGCTTCTTGACGTCGGCGGCGGTGTAGTTCGCCATGAGTCTGTGAATCTTTCTCGAAGTCTGAAGGATCGAAGATCAGGGGTCAGGGGTTCCGCGGTTCCCATTTGTCCAGGACCGCTGACGCTCCGCTGATCCACGGGTGAACGGCGGGGGCGTGCTTCATGCAGCCGCCCCCGCCGTCAACGCTGACGCCGACGAGGTCAGGCCTGCTCGCCCTCGGCGGCCGGAGCCTCGGTGGCCTCGGCGGCCGGAGCCTCCGCGGCCGGAGCCTCGGTGGCCTCCGCGGCGGGAGCCTCAGCGGCCTCCGCGGCGGGAGCCTCGGCGGCCGGAGCCTCGTCCTTCTTCTCACCCTCGAGCAGGTCGCGCTCCCACTCGGCGAGCGGCTCGGCGGCGGCCTTCTCGCCCTTGTCACCGGTGGCGACGCGCGAGCGGGAGATGAGTCCCTCGGCGACGGCGTCGGCGATCACGCGGGTGAGCAGGGTGACGGAGCGGATCGCGTCGTCGTTGCCCGGGATCTTGTAGTCGACCTCGTCGGGGTCGCAGTTGGTGTCGAGGATGGCGACGACCGGGATGTTGAGCTTCCGGGCCTCGCCGACCGCGATGTGCTCCTTCTTGGTGTCCACGATCCAGACGGCGCTGGGCACCTTCTGCATCTCGCGGATACCACCGAGGGTCTTCTCCAGCTTGGCCTTCTCGCGCGAGAGCACGAGAAGCTCCTTCTTGGTCAGACCGGACGCGGCGACGTCCTCGAAGTCGATCTGCTCGAGCTCCTTGAGGCGCTGCAGACGCTTGTAGACGGTCGAGAAGTTGGTGAGCATGCCGCCCAGCCAGCGCTGGTTGACGTAGGGCATGCCGACGCGGGTGGCCTGCTCGGCGATGGCCTCCTGCGCCTGCTTCTTCGTACCGACGAACATCACCGTGCCACCGTGGGCGACGGTCTCCTTGACGAACTCGTAGGCGCGGTCGATGTACGACAGCGACTGGAGCAGGTCGATGATGTAGATGCCGTTGCGCTCGGTGAAGATGAAGCGCTTCATCTTCGGGTTCCAACGACGGGTCTGGTGACCGAAGTGGACGCCGCTCTCCAGCAGCTCCCGCATCGTGACGACGGCCATGGCCGTTCTCCTTGAGTTTCTCGGTTGTGCCGCGGATGCCGGACGGCTTCCGCGCCTGACGCCCGTTTTGCGCCGTGCCGCTAAGGACCGAGAGGCGCTGACTCGGGGCCCGGTGAGGGCCCGGTGTCGGGGCGTGCGAAGTCGACCCGGTGACCCGGATCGCCAAGTGAAGTGTACGGGACCCGGAGGCCCCCGGATGACGCCGCTGTCCACAACAAGACGGTCGTCCACAGATGCCGGCCATGATCATCGGGGATCGGCGGGGTGCGGCACGGTTCTGTCATGCGACAGGTGATGCGACGCGGCCGGCCGTGGACGGCGTGGCCGGTCCTGCTGCTGGGATCGGCGATGGTGGCGTTCGCCCCGCTCGCCGGTGCGGATGTCCCGCCGCCGGCCGGGCCGGACCGTGTGCCCGCGATCGGCCGCAGCTGGCCGACGGGGACCCGCCCCGCGATCCTGCGGGGCTGGGAGCCTCCGGCGACACCGTACGGTCCCGGCCACCGGGGCGTGGATCTCGCGGCGGCGCCCGGGACCCCCGTCCGCTCGGTGGCGGCGGGCCGGGTGTCCTTCGCGGGCCGGGTGGCGGGCCGAGGCGTGGTGTCCGTGCAGCTGACGGGAACGGACCTGCGGACGACGTACGAGCCGGTGAAACCGTCCGTGACGAAGGACGCCGAGGTGGCGGCGGGCGAGGTGATCGGAGTGGTCGGGACGGTGGAACCGGCGGCTTGGCACTGCGCGTCCGCCTGCCTCCACTGGGGCCTGCTCCGGGGCGGGACCTACCTCAACCCGCTGTCCCTGCTGCCGCCCCGGCTGCTGAACGGGGGCCCGTCGAGGCTGCTGCCGGTGCTGGGAGTGCCCCAGCCGCCCTGAGCGCGCGGCAGGGCGCCTGGCGCGGAACCTTCAGCCGCCTTCAGCCGAGTACGCCCCGCAGGGCCATCGACACGGCCGCGTCGGTGATGGCCGTGGGATCCTCCGCCGCGCCCAGTTCGATGCGGCGCACGGCGGCGTCCACGACTCCCTGGAGAAGCATCGCCGCGAGTCGGGGCTGCCCGTGACCCAGGTCGGCCAGCGCCTCGACGATCATCGCGACGAGTCCGCCGTGAGCGGCGCGGATCTTCTCGCGGGCGCCGGCGTCCAGCTCGCTCGCCGAGATCGCCACGACGGCCCGGTGCCGCCGGTCCCCGACCAGCGCCAGCTGTCGGCGCACATACGCCTCGACCTTGCCCTCGGCGGACTCCGCCTGCTCCATGGCCGCCGCGACCTCGGCCGCCCACACCGGGAAGTCGGCCTCGCACAACTCCTCGACCACGGCGGCCCGTGACCGGAAGTACTCGTACACGGACGACCGCGCCAGCCCCGTCCGCTCGGCGAGCGCGGGGAAGGTCAGCGCCTCCGTCCCGCCCTCGGACAACAGGGACCGTGCCGCGTCCAGCAGGGCGGCTCGCTGCATCGACCGGTGCTCGGCCACGGAGGCCGCTCGAATCCTTGGCACGTCCACCACTCTACGGAGGCGTCGCCCGCGACGGGAGGCACTCCGTCCGGCGCACCGCGTTTCCGCACGTTCACCTGCCGAAACTCGCCAGTTTCGCGCGCAGCTGGAGCACCGACTTGGTGTGAATCTGGCTGACCCGGCTCTCGGTGACCCCGAGTACGTTCCCGATCTCGGCCAGCGTGAGCCCCTCGTAGTAGTAGAGGGTGACCACGGTCTTCTCCCGCTCCGGCAGCGTGTTGATCGCCCGCGCCAGAAAGCGCCGCAGCTCCCGGCCCTCGGCCACCTCCACCGGGTCGTCCGCGGCGGTGTCCTCCAGCGTGTCCATGAGGCTCAGCCGGTCCCCGCCCTCGCCGCCCACATGCAGCAGCTCCTCCAGGGCCACCACGTTGGCCAGCGACAACTGGCTGAAGACCGCGTGCAGTTCCTCGACCTCGATACCCAGCTCGCCGGCCACCTCGCCCTCTGTGGGCGTGCGTCTGAGCCGGGCCTCCAGCGTGGCGTACGCGCGCTCCACGTTCCGCGCCTTCTGCCGCACGGAGCGGGGGATCCAGTCCAGCGCCCGGAGCTCGTCGATCATGGCGCCGCGGATCCGGGTGATCGCGTACGTCTCGAACTTGATCTCCCGCTCGATGTCGAACTTCTCGATCGCGTCGATCAGGCCGAAGACCCCCGAGGACACGAAGTCGGCCTGCTCCACGTTGGGCGGCAGACCGACGCTCACCCGCCCGGCCACGTACTTCACCAGCGGTGAGTAGTGCAGGATCAGCTGTTCCCGCAGCCGGTCGTCCCCCGTCGACTTGTACGACCGCCACAGCTCGTCGAGCGTCGACGGAGCGGGCGGCCGCACGCTGCCGCCGTCGCGGGCGGCTGGGGGGATGGCCGCCCGGTCGGACCCGGAGGTGTGCTGGGGCATTCGTCGCCTTGTGCCGTTCTGCAGTGAAGTGCCGTGAACAGGGATGAAGAGTGTCGGGTTGGCGCGGTCTGCGTCGGGGTCTTCGTGAGCGTAGCGTGACTGAGGAGTCGCGGTGTGCGAACAACAAGGCACCACCCTTGCGCGGGCGCCCTCGCCGGGGCGTTCCACCGCACCTCGTACGTCGCGCAGTGTGACTGGCAGGTGGTGTCAACTCCGGGAAATCCCAAGGACTTCCGGGATTCCCCCGGACGGCCGAACACACTCGGTCAACACGGGCCGCGGTCCGTCCGGACCGAGATCACCGCCTGGCGTGTCAACTTCCAGCCATCGCCGTGTCGTTCGACATAACCAAGTGATCGGAGTTCGTACAGTCTCGCGATCGCCTCGTCCTCGGTGGTCCGGGCGCCGAACGCGATCTCCGCGGGCCGTGCCGCGCGCGCTCCGGGCAGGGCCGCCAGGACCCGCCGGGCGGCCGGATCCAGTAGGTCGCGGGGCAGAACCGGGCCGCGCCTCGGGGGCGCCAGCTCGCCCATGGCGCCGACCAGCTCGACGACTTCCGCGGCGTCGGTGACCAGCACCGCCTCCCCTCTCAGCAGTTCGTGCACGCCCGCCGAGCGGCCGCTGGTGGCGGGCCCGGGAACCCCCATGGCGTGCCGGCCCAGGCGCAGTGCCGCCCGCGCCGTCACCAACGAGCCACTGCGCAGCGCGGCCTCGACGACCACGGTGCCCCGGGTGAGCGCGGCGATCACCCTGTTCCGCTGCACGAACCGGCATGGCGTCGGATGGTCGCCGGGCGGCAGCTCGCCGATCACCAGTCCCTGTTCGGCGATTCTGGCGATCAGTTCGGTGTGCCCGCGGGGATAGGGCCGGTCGACACCGCAGGCCAGCACGGCGACGGTGGCGCCGCCCGCGCCCAGGGCCGCCCGGTGGGCGGCGCCGTCGACCCCGTAGGCGCCGCCGGACACCACCACCCACCCGCGCTCGGCGAGCCCCGCGGCGAGCACGGACGCCATGTGCGCGCCGTACTCCGTACAGGCCCTGGCGCCGACGACGGCGACCGAGCCGAGCGCCCAGACCCGCAGGCTGGGCCGCCCGCGCACCCAGAGCCCGAGCGGCCGGGCGTCGCCGAGGTCGTCGAGCTGGGCCGGCCACTCCCCGTCCCCGGGACGGACGAACCGCACACCGGCCTCGTGGGCGAGGTCCAGATCGCGCCGTGGCTCGGCCCGTCCGGCCCGCGCCAGCAGCCCCGCCCACCGCGTCCCGCTCACCCCGGGAAGGGCCGCTCCGCCCTCTCGCAGCCGCCGGGCGACCTCCGGCGCCCCCTGTTCCCGCAGCCACCGACCGGCGGTCTCGTCCCCGGGTTCGAACACACGGGTGAGCAGCACCCGGGCAATAAGATCACCGTCCACCACCCCGCCTCCGGGCACACCACCGACTCCACCGACCGGTGCTGCACCAGCGCCGTCCCCGGCTCCGGAGACGCCGACATCCTCCGCAGCTCCGGGCACGCCCCTCGCCACTCCGGGCACACCGACGCCCTCCCCGGCGCCGAGCACGCCGACGTCCTCCGCAGCTCCGGCCACACGGGCGGCCCTCCACGCTCCGGCCGCACCAGCGCCCTCCCCGGTTCCGGAGACGCCGACGCCCTCCGCAGCTCCATCCACACGGGCGGCCCTCTCCGCCCCGGCGACGCCATCGTCCTCCCCCGCTCCGTTCACACCGGCGCTCCGATGGTCATGGGTACCCCGCGCGGAACTCCGGTGCGCAGTTGCAGTGCCAGGGTCACGTCCGTGGCGTCGGGGCGGTCGTGGCCGTTCAGGTCGGCGATCGTCCAGGCGACCCGGAGGACGCGGTCGAGTCCCCGGGCGGTCAGCACGCCCCGTTCGAGGTTTCGCTCGGCCTCGTCCATGGCGCCGGGCATCGCGTGCCAGCGGCTGCGCAGCTCGTGTCCCGGCACCTCGCTGTTGGTCCGCCAGGGGCCGCCGGCCAGCCGTGCCGCCGCCCGCTCCCTGGCCGCCAGGACCCGGTCGGCGACCAGGGCGGTGGACTCGCCCCCGGCGCCGGGCGCGGTGAGCTCGGCGCGGGTGACCGGCTCCACCTCCACCCGCAGGTCGACCCGGTCGAGCAGGGGGCCGGACAGCCGGGCCTGGTAGCGGCGGATCACCGACGGCGGGCACTCGCACAGGGTGTCGCGCTGCGAGAGGCGGCCGCAGGGGCACGGGTTGGCCGCGAGCACCATCAGGAACCGCGCCGGGAACCGCACCACGCCCGCGCTGCGCGCGATCACGACATGCCCCGACTCCAGGGGCTGCCGCAGGGCGTCGAGCGTCTGGCCGTGGAACTCGCACGCCTCGTCCAGGAAGAGCACCCCGCGGTGCGCCAGCGACACGGCACCCGGCCGCGCGATGCCGGGGCCGCCGCCGACGAGGGACTGCATGGTGGCCGAGTGGTGCGGGGCGCAGTACGGCGCGACGTCGATGAGCGGTTTGCCCGGCGGCAGGAGTCCGGCCACCGAGTGGACCGCCGTGACCTCCAGGGACTCCTGTCGGGTGAGCCTGGGCAGCACATGGGGCAGCCGCTCGGCGAGCATGGTCTTTCCGGCCCCGGGCGGCCCTTCGAGGAACAGGTGGTGGCCGCCCGCGGCGGCGACCGCCAGCGCGGTGCGGGCGGACCGCTGGCCGACGACGTCGGCCAGGTCGTGGCCCTGGTCGGGCTGTGCGGAGCCCAGGCTGTGCATGCCGGTGGCCGCACCGGTGCCGGGCACCCGCAGGCCGGCCAGCAGCGGATCCGGGCGGCCCTGCGTGTCGGGCTCCTCCTCGGGCACCGGCTCGTCGGCGAGGACGGCGATCAGCTGACGCAGGCTGCGCACGCCGAGCACCGAGACGCCGGGTACCAGGGCGGCCTCGGCGGCGGCGCACTCGGGCACCACCACCTGCTCGTATCCGGCGTCGGCGGCGGCCAGCACCGCGGGCAGGATGCCCCGGACCGGGCGTACCCGGCCGTCCAGTCCCAGTTCACCGATCATCACGATGTCGGCGATCACCCTCGGGTCGATCCGCTCGGCGGCGCCGAGCACCGCGCACGCGACGGCGAGGTCGAAGCCGCTGCCGGCCTTCGGCACGGAGGCCGGGCTCAGGCCGACCGTGAGCTTCTTCTGCGGCCAGTCGCCGCCGGAGTTCACGACGGCCGCCCGCACCCGGTCACGGCTTTCCGTGAGGCTCTTGTCCGGCAGACCGACCAGAGTGAAGGCCGCGACACCGGGCTCCAGGTCGGCCTGGACCTCCACCACCACGCCCTCGACGCCCACCAGCGCCACCGCACACGTACGTGCGAATCCCATGGTCAGGCCACCCCCTGGGCGTGCTCGACCACGGGAGCGCCGCGGTCGGGCACGAGCACACCGACGAAGTCGATGCGGACGCCGCCGGGCGGGGCGCCCCCATGCGTCTGGATCCAGCGTTCCGCCAGGTCCCGCAGGCGTGCCGCCTTCACAGGCGTCAACGCGGCCATCGGGTGCTCATACGCCCCGCCGCGCCGTGTCTTCACCTCGCAGACGACCAGCGCGTCGCCGTCCCGGGCCACGATGTCGATCTCCCCGGACCGGCCGCAGCGCCAGTTGCGCTCCAGGACCGTCATTCCGGTGTCCGTGAGCCGTCGCGCGGCCAGGTCCTCCCCGTACGCGCCGAGCGCCCCTCGTGCAGTGCTTGTGTTCATGTCGGCACCACCTCCGGTGCCAACGGTCACTCACCCGCCCCCAAGAAGTGGATCTTGGTGGACGGCGGGGCCTCTGTGGAAAACCCCGTCACCCTCCCGGGAGCTCCAGGTCGCTCTTGTTCAGCTCCTCGATGTTCACGTCCTTGAACGTGAGGACCCGTACCTGCTTCACGAAGCGGGCGGGCCGGTACATGTCCCACACCCAGGCGTCGGCCATGGACACCTCGAAGAACACCTCGCCCTGGACCGAGTGCACCTGCATCTCGTAGTCGTTGGTGAGGTAGAAACGCCGCTCGGTCTCGATCACGTATTTGAACAGACCGACGACATCGCGGTACTCCCGGTAGAGCTTCAGCTCCATCTCGGTCTCGTACTTTTCGAGGTCCTCGGCGCTCATGGCATGTTCCCCTTCAGCCGTGCGATCCCACCATTGTGCGCCAGTCCCGCGGGCCCCTAGACGATTTCCGGGTCAAGGGTCACCGGCCTGGCCGGGGGACCTTCGTCGAGCAGCGTCTGCAGTAGCTCGGCGAGTCTGGTCGGATACACCGTCTCATGCGCCCGGGTCAGTTCCCGGCACGTCCACCAACGCGCTCCGGCGACACTGCGCCGCTCCAGCTCGGTGAGGGCCGTGGCGACGGGCACCGTGTGGGCCGTACGGGCCAGGTAGTACCACTCGTCCTGGTCCCAGCGACGGCCGGCGAACGGGAACGAGCACCTGCGCCGCCACAGCACCGGCCCCAGCTCGACCTCGGTGATGCCGGTCTCCTCGGCGAGTTCCCGCAAAGCCGCCTCCGCACGGGTCTCGTCGCCCTCCAGACCGCCGCCCGGTGTGAACCACCAGTCGTCGGCCGGATCGTCCGGTTCGTGGCCGTGCAGGAGCAGGATGCGGTCCTCGTGGTCGAGCAGGACCACGCGGGCGACCTTGCGCGGACCGCCCGTACCGGCCGTACCGGCGGACTCAGCCGGCACGGACGGCTTCCGCGCGCCCGCGGGCGCCGGAGCGGCCCGCCAGCTTGGCGACCGGGCCGTACAGACTGCCGGCGAGGATGAGGAGCGCACCGCCGACGATCAGGTACACGATGACGCGCAGCGGGCCGGGCTGGGACAGGGTGCCGATGGCCTCGAAACCGGTGGGGCGTTTCAGCATGCCGTTCATCGGCCACACGACGGCGTCGACGCGGGCGCTCACGGCGTTCCGTGAGACGGTGCCGCCGGCCGCGTCGGTGAGGTGGGCGGTGGAGTCCAGGGAGCCCTGGCGTTCGTCGCCGAGGAGGAAGAGCCGGCCCTCGGGGACCTTCACGGTCGGGAAGTTCTTGATCTCGGCGAGGCTGCCCTCGGGCAGATACGGCTCGTCGATCTGCTTGCCGTTGACGGTGAGCTTGCCGTTGGTGCAGCAGGAGACGGTGTCGCCGCCGACCGCGACCACGCGCTTGACCACCTTCGAGCCGCTGACCCAGGCCGTGTCCTTGAAGACGACGACGTCTCCGCGGCGCACCTCGTCGCCGTCGATCCGCTGGGCGACCACCCGGTCGCCCACACCGATCGTCGGCGACATCGAACTGGTGGGGACGGTGTACGGCCGGTAGACCACCGCCGCCCATCCGAACCCGCCGAGGAACAGCACCAGACCCAGCGCAACCGCCACACCGGACAAGCGCTGTCCGAGGCTGCTTCCGGTCCGCGCCGTGCCTGCGCCGCCGCCACGCGGGGCCGTACTTGTCGAGCTCTCGCCACCCATGGACCCGCACCCTACCCGGCGGTACGCGACGGGGGGAGCCCCGTTTCCGCGACTCGGCTCACAGAGCGAAGCCCCCGGTGGGCAGCCGGGGGCTCGAAGGACGCCAGCGGAAGGACAGGGCCTGTCGTTTGGATCAGGCCGCAGACGCGGGGCCCGGCACGCACGTCTGCCGCGTTGTCGTCGATCGCCGACGCGCCGCGTCGACTCCCTCCTCCCGCCTTGCAGCCGCAGGCACCGGACCCCGCTCACCCCCGCAGACAAGCACCGCCGGAATCCTGCGACCTGATCCGAACGACAGACCCTAGGAGATCCGCCTGCGCCGCCACAGCGCCACCGGCACCACGCCCGCGAGGGCGACGGTCTGCGGGGCCGCCGGGAGGAGCGCGGCGGAGGAGTGCTGGTCGAGGCCGGGCTGGTCGAAGGTGGACGGGACCGGCAGCGTGCCCCAGCGGTTGATCGGCCAGGCCTTGACGATGGCACGGCCGACGACCTTGTCGACCGGAACCATGCCGTGGTTCTTGTCATTCCGGTTGTACCGGGAGTCACGGGAGTCCTGGCGGTGGTCGCCCATCACCCAGAGGAAGCCCTCGGGGACCTTCACCTTGAACTGGCCGCCCTCGTCGACGCTGCACGGCGTGTTGCCGGGGTAGACGTACGACTGCTCGTTCAGCGCGAGGCCATTGACCTTCACCGGGCCGCTGCCCTTGCACTCGACCGTGTCGCCGCCGACGCCGATGACCCGCTTGATCAGGTCCTTCTCCTCGGCGGACGGCATGAGGCCGATCCAGCTGAGCGCCTTCTGGACGATGTTCGGATTGGGCGTCGGCTCGCCCTGCAGCCAGTTGTCCGGGTCGTGGAAGACGACGACCTCGCCGCGCTCGGGCTCGGAGCCGAACCACGGGGTGAGCTTGTCCACCAGGACCCGGTCGCCCCGCTGGAGAGTGTTCTGCATCGAGTCGGACGGAATCGAGAACGCCTGCACCAGGAACGTCTTGATCAGCAGCGCCAGCACCAGGGCGATCCCGATGAGGATCGGCAGTTCCTTCCAGAAGGAGCGGGTATTGCTGGGCCTGGCGGTCGAACCGCCCTGTCCGCCGTCGTCCGCTCCGGGCTGGTCGCTCCCGTCACTCCCGGACCCGTTCACCGCGCCGTCCTGGAGGGGGAGACTCTCGTCCGCGGGATGCCCGTGGTGCTCCTCGCCGTCGTGTCCCGACCGTGCGCCAACCGCCACATCCCCCACGCCAGCTCCTTACTCCGTGCCGCCGCCTGCCCCATCTGCGGTGCAGGCCCACCACTCCCATAACGAGCGGGAGTTCCGCAGGGGTCGGGAGTTGGATGTTTCCGTTCGGTTCGTCCGAGGCAACCCTATGCGACAACGAGGGAGCGGCGGTCGACCCCGACACGGAGTTCGACACGCTTGCGAAGGTTTTAGGTTCCGACAGCCTGGTCCAGTGACCGACGGGCCAGCCGATCACCATCGCCCGGCCCACCACCGAGTCGAGGGAGACCGTGCCGCCGTAGTCGGTGTCCTGGTGGAAACGGGAGTCGGCGGAGTTGCCCCGGTGGTCGCCCATCACCCACAGTCGGCCCTGGGGGACGGTGATGTCGAAGGGCGTATCCGACGGGGCGTTGCCGGGGAACAGATAGTCACCCTCGGTCAGGGGCACGCCGTTGACGGTCACCCGGCCCTGGGTGTCACAGCACTTGACGTGGTCTCCGCCGACTCCGATGACCCGCTTGATGAGGTCCTTCTCGTCGTCGGAGGGCAGCAGCCCGATGAAGCTGAGCCCTTCTTTGATCTGCTTGACGACGACCGGGTCGTTCTTCTTGGTGGTCTTCTCGTCCTTGAGCCAGCCGCCCGGGTCGCGGAACACGACGACGTCCCCGCGCTTCGGCTCGGAGCCGAACCACGGGGTGAACTTGTCGACCAGCACGCGGTCGCCGACCCGGATCGTCTGCTCCATCGATCCCGAAGGGATGACGAATGCCTGGACGAGGAACGTCTTCAGCACCAGAGCTATGAGGACGGCGACGCCTACGAGCAGCGGTATTTCCCGGACCGCGCTGCGCCTGCGCTTGCGCTTGACCTTGCGCTGGAGCTTGCGCCGTTCCGCGCGGGTGCGGCCGCCGGCCGGACCGGTGGCGCGACGGACCCCGGTGGGAAGGAGGTTGGCGGCGGCGTCGGTGGGCACCCCGCGGGGTTTGCCACGGTTACCCATGGGCGTCCGCCCCGGTGGACCGCGGCGCGGGCACGCGCGCGTAGGCGGCGGGGCGGCGCAGGCGCGTCCAGTGGCCGACGGGCCACGCGATCCAGTCGGCGCGGCCGATCACCCGGCCGACGGGGATCATGCCGCCGCCCGGGGCGCCGAGGTGGTCTCGGGAGTCGCTGGACCGGCCGCGGTGGTCGCCGAGGACGAACAGCGTGCCGTCGGGCACCAGGACGTCGAAGGTGACGGTGGACGGACTGTCCCCCGGATAGAGGAACGACGTCTCGTCGACCGGCCGGCCGTTCACCTCGATCCTTCCCTTCCTGTCGCAGCACACCACGTGGTCTCCCCCCACACCCACAACGCGTTTGACGTAGTCGGCGTGCCCGAAGTACTCGGTGCCGTCGAACACCACGACGTCACCGCGCCGCGGCCCGGCATCGAAACGGTACGCCAACTTGTTTACGAGAACGCGGTCCCCGATCCTCAATCCCCGCTCCATGGATCCGCTGGGAATCTGGAAGGGCTGCGCCACGAAGGCGTTGACGAGCAACAGGAACAGCAGGCCGGTGAGGACGGTGAGGGTGATCCGTCCGCCCGGCACCCATGCGGTGATCCGCGACGGCAACGCGAAACGCGACCGGCCCTCCGTACCCGGCTGGCCGGGGAGGGAGGAGCGGTCGCGTTCCGTCTGCTGTACTTCGGTGTCCATCGGAGCCAGATGTTATCCGGCTCCGGCGGGACGACCGGGACGCGCTCAGTTGTCGCGCTTCTCCTTGATCTTCGCGGCCTTGCCGCGGAGCTCGCGCAGGTAGTACAGCTTGGCGCGACGCACGTCACCGCGGGTCACCAGCTCGATCTTCTCGACGATCGGGGTGTGCACCGGGAAGGTGCGCTCGACGCCGACGGAGAACGAGACCTTGCGGACCGTGAAGGTCTCGCGGACACCGGCGCCCTGGCGACGGATGACAACGCCCTTGAACTGCTGCACACGGGAGCGGTTGCCCTCGATGACGCGGACGTGGACGTTGACGGTGTCACCCGGGCGGAAGGGCGGGATGTCGGTGCGCAGCGACGCGGAGTCGACGGTGTCGAGCAGGTGAGACATTTCGTCTGCTTTCTTCGCTGATGCCACAGGTCATCAACGGCAACTAGGTTTTCACAAGGACTGCCGTGCGGGTCGGAACGGGCGTCGTTTCCCCCTGTGGCAGGGGCGCACGCCGGACGGACACACAACAGCGGTCTATTCTTCCATGCCCTCTGGCCTGCGCCAAAATCGGCCGTACGGCTCGCCCTCCGGATCCGGGGACCAGCCGAGGATGGAGAGCATCTCACGGTCCTTCTTGTCGAACGCCTTGGGGTCGCAGCGCTCGATGAGGTCGGGCCGGTTGGCCGTCGTGCGCCGCAGCGCCTCGTCCCGGCGCCAGCGGGCGATCTTCCCGTGGTGGCCGCTAAGCAGCACGTCGGGGATGTCCCGGCCGCGCCACAGGGGCGGCTTGGTGTAGACGGGGCCCTCCAGGAGGCTCTCCATCGCGCCGGGCGCGAAGGAGTCGTCGCGGTGGGACTCGGCGTTGCCGAGGACGCCGGGCAGCAACCTGGCCACGGCCTCCGTGATCACCAGTACGGCCGCCTCGCCGCCGGCGAGGACGTAGTCGCCGATGGACACCTCGTACACCGGGACGCGGGTGGCGTACTCGTCCATGACACGGCGGTCGATGCCCTCGTAGCGGGCCGGGGTGAAGATCAGCCAGGGGCGCTCGGACAGCTCGACGGCGAGTTCCTGGGTGAAGGGGCGGCCGCTCGGGGTGGGGACGATGAGGGCAGGGCCGTGGGCGCCGGTCTCGTAGCCGTCGGCGACGACGGTGTCGAGGGCGTCTCCCCAGGGGTCGGTCTTCATGACCATGCCGGGGCCACCGCCGTACGGGGTGTCGTCGACCGTGTTGTGCCGGTCGTACGTCCAGGAGCGCAGGTCGTGCACATGGACGTTCAGCTGCCCGCGTGCGCGTGCCTTGCCGACCAGGGAGACGTTCAGTGGTTCCAGGTACTCGGGGAAGATCGTGACGACGTCGAGCCTCATGTGGGCTCGCCCTCGTCCTCGCCCCGCGACGTGGCGATCTCCGCGCGGTCGTCGATCAGGCCCGGTGGCGGGTCGATGACGGCCTTCTGCTCGGCCAGGTCGATCTCGGTGACGATCTGTTCCACGAAGGGGATCATCACCTCGCTGCCGTCGGGGCGCTCCACGATGAACAGGTCCTGGGAGAGCAGGTGCGAGATCTCCGTGATCCGGCCGACCTCGGTGCCGTCCCGGGTGACCACGTCGAGGTCGATGAGCTGGTGGTCGTAGTACTCGTCCTCTTCCTCGGGCAGCTCCTCCGGATCGACGTCGGCGATCAGGAGGGTGTTGCGGAGCTCCTCGGCGGCGGTTCGGTCGGCGACGCCCTCGAAGCGCAGCAGCAGCCGGCCGCTGTGCACCCGGCCGGTCGCGATGGTGAGCGGTCCGGCGGAGGCGGGGTCGGTGCCGAGCACCGCACCGGGCGCGAGCCTGAGTTCCGGCTCGTCGGTGCGCACCTCGACGGTGACCTCGCCCTTGATGCCATGGGCACGGCCGATCCGTGCGACTACCAGCTGCACTGTGCTTGATCTCCTGTCATACGACTACGGGCCGGGGACGGCCCAGTGGCCCTCCCCGGCCCGAGCCGGTGTTGCGATGAGCGTCAGCGGACGTGGTCCACGTCGACGAGGTCGACGCGAACACCACGGCCACCGATGGCACCCACGACGGTGCGCAGGGCGCGCGCGGTGCGGCCGTTGCGGCCGATCACCTTGCCGAGGTCGTCGGGATGGACCCGAACCTCGAGAACGCGCCCGCGGCGCAGATCGCGCGAGGCGACCTGCACATCGTCGGGGTTGTCGACGATGCCCTTCACGAGGTGCTCAAGCGCCTCTTCGAGCATGGTGCTCAGGCCTCGGTCGACTCGGACTCAGCCGCAGCCTCGTCCTTCTTCTCAGCCTTCTTCTTCTGGGTGATGGCCTCACCCTTGCCCTCGTCGTCACCGCCGAGAGCCTCGAACGACGGACGCGTGGCCTTCGGCTCGGCGACGAGCAGCGGCGCCGGGGCGGGCTCGCCCTTGAACTTCTGCCAGTCGCCGGTCTTCTTCAGGATGGCGAGAACCGGCTCGGTCGGCTGCGCGCCGACACCCAGCCAGTACGCCACACGCTCGGCGTCCACCTCCATGACCGACGGGTTGTAGGTCGGGTGGTACTTGCCGATCTCCTCGATCGCACGGCCATCACGGCGGGTGCGGGAGTCGGCGACGACGATGCGGTAGTGAGGCGAACGGATCTTGCCCAGACGCTTCAGCTTGATCTTGACTGCCACGGGAGTGAATTCTCCTGGATTTGACGTGGTTGGGCACGGCGAGATTGCCGCGTGGGGTTGCGGTACCCGAGTGCCCGACGGACGCGTCAGCCGGAGGAGAGAGGGGTCCTGTGCGACTGTCGAGTACAGCTAGCCATTGTGCCATACGCCGCGGACCGCTCCGGCCGAGGGGCCGGACGGCCCCGGGCATGCCTGAGGGGCACCCGGCGTGGAGGTGACCGTACGTCGGGTGCGCCTCTCGGCGCCGGCGCGCTGCCGGCCATTTATGGCGAGCGGACCGCGGCTGCCACGAGCAGTCGCGGTTCAGCCCACCGCCACTCCCACTACCTCCGGGATGCGGAACGGCTTCCCGCAGCCGCCGCACACGATCGGGGCCTGCGCCAGAACCGACGGAACGACCCGGACATTGCGCCCGCAGTCGCAGACCGCCTTGACCCGGACGCCACCGCCGGATGAGCCGTGCCGGGCGGCCGGGCCCCGGAAGCTGCGGGAGGTGTCGTCGGAGGTGGCCGCGGTGTGGGCCTTGAGGGCGCGCTGGAGCCGCTCCATGGTCGGCCGGTAACGGCGCTTCGCCTCGGGGTTGAGCGTGACCAGTGAGAAGCCGCTGCTGGGGTGCGGTTCGTCGGGGTGATCCAGACCGAGATCCTCGGCGATCGCGAGGAACCTGCGGTTGTGGTAGCGGCCGGCGCGGGAGGTGTCGCGGATCCCTCGGGCGGCGGCGATGCCATGGACTGCCTCATGGAGCAGTCGTTCGAAGGAGAGTTCGTGACCGCAGGCGGACGACGACTCTCCGATCAGGGACTCTGGCGCGGCAAGGTCGGGCAGCTCGGGGTGGTACCGCTGGATGTCGGCCCACGCCTGCGCCAGCTCTGCGGCGAGAACAGGTGGTGTCTGTGTCGTGCTCACGTAATGACAACGAGCCTGGGTGCCCCTGTGTTCCGATTCCGGGGCATCCCAAATAATTTGCACTTACTGGTCAGTTGGCACTGATGCGTCCCGACGAGGGCGGGTGCGCCGAACTGCGGAGAAGCCACCACACCTCCGCACAAGCCGGTGCGTAGCCTGACGTACGACCCGGCGCGTAGCCCTCCTACGCATGCCGCGACGGCCGTGTTCGGCGGTCGCGCAAGAGATGTTTCGGCCGCAACCGTATCGGAGCCACTGTCCAAGTCAGCGTGCGCGAGGCCCGTGGTGTTACCCGGACGCGCCCTGTCACCGAGAACGTCCATGGCGTGATGGTACGAGCCCGGATTACGGGAGCGTGAAATCTCGCCACGTCCGCGGACAGGCGGCAAACCGGGCCCCTCGACCCCTGGACGCCACCGCGAGCCGGGAGTTACCTGGCATACGTGGGTGCGAGGGCACGGCACGGGGGCCACGGATCGGGCACACCACCAACTCTCCGCGGAATGGGGCGCTTTCCTATGACTCCTACGCTCGTGCGGCACACCCTGTCTCACGCGGGAGCCACACCCCGCGTGAACCTGGACGCACGCGCGCGTGACTGGTCGGAGATCCAGGAGCGGATGCTCGTCCCGCTCTACGAGGCCGTCTACGAGCGACTTGAAGTGGGCCCCGGCACCCGGCTGCTGGGCCTCGGCTGCGGCTCCGGGCTCGCCCTGCTGATGGCGGCCTCCGCAGGAGCCTCGGTCACCGGGGTCGAGGCCACCCGTCCCGAACGGCTCGCCCTCGCCCGCGAACGCCTGCGGCCCGACACCGGCGGCACACGCGTGCGTACGGCCGACCGCACCCTCACCGACACCCTGCCCGACCCGGCGGAGCCGTTCGACGTGCTGACCGCGTTCGAGCCCGTCGGATGCCAGGCCGGCGACGCCGCGCGGCTCGCCGAACTGCTCGCCGCCGCGACGCCGCTCGCCCGGCACGGCACGGCCGTCGTCCTGACCGGCTGGGGCCCGCCCGAGCGCTGCGCCACCTCGTCCGTCCTGCGCGTCGCCACGAAACTGGCCGAACCACGTCGCACCGCCCGCGGCTGGCGCCCCGCCCACCGTGACGACCTGGAGGAAGTCGCCCAACGCGCCGGGCTCAGGCCCGACGGCTCCGGCCGGGTCTCCTGCCCGTTCGGATACGCCCACCTCGACAGCGCGGTGCGCGGTCTGCTCTCCACCGGCCTGTTCGACGCCGCGATCACGGCCACCGACCAGGAGCGGGTCGACAAGGAAGTGACGGAAGCACTCCATCCCCACCAACGGCCCGACGGGACCGTGTGGATGCCGAACGTCTTCCGCTACCTCATCGCCCGCACGCCCTGAGCGGCCTCACGCCTCCGGTTCCTTCGACAGACGAGTGATCCCCGCGATCCGGTACGCGTCCGCCTCCTCCAGCGTCTCGTTCTCCAGCAGCGCCTCCGTCAGCGCGTCCAGCTGGCTGCGGTGATCGCGCAGCTTGCGGCAGGCCTCCTCGTAACACCCGTCCACGATCCGGCGCATCTCCTCGTCGATCGCGTCGAGCGTCTGCGGGGCGGCCGAGAGCCCGTACGCCTGCTGGGCGTCGCTCGGCAGCGCGGACAGCCGGCCGATCCTCTCGCTCATCCCCCACCGGGCCACCATGCCCCGCGCGATCGCCGTGACCTGTTCCAGGTCGTTCTCCGCACCCGTGGTCACCACGCCGTAGACCACCTGCTCCGCCGCCATCCCGCCGAGCGCGCCGATGATCCGGCCGCGCAGATAGCCCTCCGAGTGCGCGTACCGCTCCACCTCCGGGGTCGACATCGTCACGCCGAGTGCCCGTCCGCGCGGCACGATCGTGATCTTGCGGACCGGGTCGGCACCGGGCTGCAGCATGCCGAGCAGCGCGTGACCGCTCTCGTGGAACGCCGTACGCCTGCGGTCCTCCTCCGGCATCACCAGCGTGCGCTCGGCCCCCAGCTGCACCTTCTCCAGGGCCTCGGACAGATCGGACCTGGTCACCGTCTGCTGCTTGCGCCGCACCGCGATCAGCGCCGCCTCGTTCGCGAGATTGGCCAGATCCGCACCCGTCATTCCCGGGGTCGTGCGGGCCACCTGGGTCAGGTCGACATCCGGATCGAGCGGGATGTCCCGTGTGTGGATCCGCAGAATCGACTCACGCCCGCCGCGGTCCGGCGGGGACACGTGCACCACCCGGTCGAAGCGGCCAGGCCTGGTCAGCGCCGGGTCCAGGATGTCGGCGCGGTTGGTCGCCGCGACCACGACCACGCCCTCCGAACCGGAGAACCCGTCCATCTCGGTGAGGATCTGGTTCAGCGTCTGCTCACGCTCGTCATGGCCGCTCACCGACGCCCCGCCGCCCCTGACCCGGCCGATGGTGTCGATCTCGTCGATGAAGATGATCGACGGCGCCACCTTGCGCGCCTCCGTGAACAGCTCACGCACACGTGACGCGCCCACGCCCACGATCATCTCGATGAACTCGGACGCCGACGCCGAGAAGAACGGCACCCCCGCCTCACCCGCCACGGCGCGCGCCAGCAGCGTCTTGCCGGTGCCCGGCGGGCCCGCCAGCAGCACTCCGCGCGGCATCTTCGCGCCCATCTTGCGATAGGCGTCCGGGTGCTCGAGAAAGTCCACGACGTCGTCCAGCTCGCCCTTGACCTCGTCGATGCCGGCCACGTCGGCGAACGTCGTGCGCTGGGTACCCGGCGTCAGGCCGACCGGCCGCGGCGGAGTCTTGCGGCCGAGGAGGCCGCCCCCGCCGCCGATTCCCCCGCCTCCGCCGAACCGCCGGGCGAAGAAGATCCACAACGCCACCAGCAACACGATCGGGATCAGCGAGATCAGCAGGTTGGACAGAACGCTCCGCTCCTCGACGACCGGCTTGGCGGTCACCGTCACCCCGTGGCCGCGCAGGCTCTGCCACAGCGTGTCGTCGGCGAAGGCCGGACGCTGCGTGCGGAACTCGCGGTAGTCACCGCCACCCCCCGGCTTGGGCTCGGCCTTCTTCAGCTCGCCCTGGATGGCATCGCCCTTGGCGTAGATCTTGGCGACGTTCCCGGCATCGACCTGCCTGCTGAACTCCGTGTACGCGATCGTCGGCTCGGTGCTCTGGCCGAGGTAGTTCAGCCCGATGTAGGCCAGCAGGAAGACGATCACCGCGGTGACGGCCAGCCCCCACCATCTGGCGCGTATTCGCCGGCCGCCGGGCCGCTGGGGCGACTGGTCGTCAGGAGTGCCCTCACAACGCCACGGCTGGTCAGGTGCCTTACGAGGTGGCGGAGCATTGCTCATATCTGGACGTTACGGCACACAGCGCACCACGGCACGCGCTGAGGGCGCCCTCCCGGCGGGAGAGCGCCCTCGTTGTCGTACGACCACCCCGCGGCGTCAGCCCATGAACTTCTTGAACTCGTCCGGCAGCTCGAAGTCCTTGCCGCCCTGCTGCGGCAGACCCAGCGCGCCGCCGCCCTGCGCGGCCGCCTCACGGCGCTGCGCCTCCTCGATCTCCTGCTGCTTGCGCTTCATCGGGTTGCCGGAGCGCTGCTTGCCCTTGGCCTTCTTCGGCTGCTTCTTGGTGCGGCCGGGGCCACCGCCCATGCCCGGGATCCCCGGCATGCCCGGCATACCGCCGCCCTGGGCCATGCGGGACATCATCTTGCGCGCCTCGAAGAACCGCTCCACGAGCCCCTTGACCGCGCTGACCTCGACGCCGGAACCCTTGGCGATACGCGCGCGGCGCGAACCGTTGATGATCGTCGGGTCCTGGCGCTCGCCCGGGGTCATCGACTTGATGATCGCGCCGATGCGGTCGACGTCCCGCTCGTCCAGGTTGTTGATCTGGTCCTTGATCTGGCCCATGCCGGGCAGCATCCCGAGCAGCTTGCTGATGCTGCCCATCTTCCTGACCTGCTCCATCTGGGCCAGGAAGTCGTCCAGGGTGAAGTCCTGGCCCTTCTTGGACGCCAGCTTCGAGGCCATCTTCTCGGCCTCTTCCTGACTGAACGTCTTCTCCGCCTGCTCGATCAGGGTGAGCAGGTCACCCATGTCGAGGATGCGGGAGGCCATCCGGTCGGGGTGGAACGCGTCGAAGTCGTCCAGCTTCTCGCCGTTCGACGCGAACATGATCGGCTTGCCGGTGATCTGCCGGATGGAGAGGGCGGCACCACCGCGGGCGTCACCGTCGAGCTTGGAGAGCACCACACCGTCGAAGCCGACGCCGTCGCGGAAGGCCTCCGCCGTGTTGACGGCGTCCTGACCGATCATCGCGTCGACGACGAACAGGATCTCGTCGGGGCTGACGGCGTCCCGGATGTCCGCGGCCTGCTGCATCATCTCCTGGTCGATGCCCAGGCGGCCGGCGGTGTCCACGATCACGATGTCGTGGACCTTGGTCTTCGCGTGCTCGATGGAGTCCTTGGCGACCTTGACGGGGTCACCGACCCCGTTGCCCGGCTCCGGCGCGTAGACCGCGACACCGGCGCGCTGGGCGACGACGCTCAGCTGGTTGACGGCGTTGGGGCGCTGGAGGTCACAGGCGACCAGCAGCGGGGAGTGGCCCTGCTCCTTGAGCCACTTGGCGAGCTTGCCCGCGAGGGTGGTCTTACCGGCACCCTGGAGACCCGCCAGCATGATCACGGTGGGGGGCTGCTTGGCGAAGCGGAGGCGACGGGTCTCGCCGCCCAGGATCGTCACCAGCTCGTCGTTGACGATCTTGAGGACCTGCTGGGCGGGGTTCAGGGCCCTGGAGACATCGGCGCTGAGGGCCCGCTCCTTGACGTTCTTGATGAACGTCCGGACGACCGGCAGGGCGACGTCGGCCTCGAGGAGCGCGATACGGATCTCGCGGGCCGTGGCGTCGATGTCCGCTTCGCTGAGCCGACCTTTGCCCCGAAGTGACTTGAAAGTGGCTGACAAGCGGTCGGAGAGAGTATCGAACACGGCGTCGTCGGTCCTCGGTGTCGGCGGCAGTATGAGCGCCTTCCAGGGTATCTGGCCCCGCGCGCACGTGGGGTCACGCCCGTAGTACGTCCTCCAGCTCCCCGGCCACGGACGCCGCCTCCTCCCCGGACAGGGGCTCGCCGGTGCCGCTCGTCACGTAGAAGACGTCCACGGCGTTGGACCCCAGCGTCGACACGTGTGTGCTGCGCACCCTGACCTTCGCCTTCTCCAGGGCCATGCCGACCCGGTACAGCAGCCCCGGCGCGTCCTGCGCCCGGACCTCGATCACCGTGGCGTGCCGGGAGGCGGCCGGGGCCACCGTGACCCGTGCGGCGGGCGCCGTCCGGCCGCGGCGGCGCGGGTAGGCCGCGTCGCGCTCGGCCAGGCGGGCCGCGATGTCCAGGCTGCCGTCCAGGGCCCGGACCAGGTCGGCGCGGAGGCGGGTCGCCTGGGGCAGGGAGCCGTATTCCGCCGAGACGCGCCAGTTCAGCAGCAGCACGGAGCCGTCGTCCACGGTGTCGGGCAGATACAGGGTGCGCAGTTCGGCGGTGCGGACGGTCAGACGGTGCATCGCGAGGATTCCGGAGACGGCGGGGAGCACGCCGGGCTGGTCCGGTACGGCGATGACCAGCTCCACGCCGAGCGGCTCGGGTTCCCCGGTGGGTTCGGCACCGGCCGGGGGCTCGGTCTGGGCGCGCAGGGCGAGTACGGGGCCTCCGGTGCGGAAGGCCTCGACGGCGAGGCGTTCCTGTTCGGCGGTGGTCGCGAGGGGCTCGGGTTCGCCGGGGGTTTCGCCGGCGAGGACCGCCGAGACCCGTTCGACGAGGTCGGTGACGAGGGATCCGCGCCAGGACGACCAGGCGGCCGGGCCGGTGGCCAGGGCGTCCGCCTCGGTGAGGGCGTGCAGGAGCTCCAGGGTGCCGTGAGTGCGCACGGCGTCGGCGACCTTGCGGACGGTGGCCGGGTCCTCCAGGTCACGACGGGTGGCCGTCTCGATGAGCAGCAGGTGGTGTCGTACGAGGGCCGCGAGCACCTCGGCGTCGGCGCGGTCGAAGCCGATGCGCGTGGCGACGTCCTTGGCGATGATCTCGCCCGCCGTGGAGTGGTCGCCGGGCCAGCCCTTGCCGATGTCGTGCAGGAGGGCGGCGACGAGGAGCAGGTCGGGTCGGCTGACGCGGCGGGTGAGCTCGGAGGCACGCACGGCCGTTTCGATCAGGTGGCGGTCGACGGTCCAGACGTGGACGGCGTTGCGCTGCGGGCGGCAGCGGACGCGTTCCCAGTCGGGCAGGAGGCGGGTGATCAGGCCCTCGGCCTCCAGTGCCTCCCAGACGTCGACGGTTGAACGGCCCGAGCCGAGCAGGGTGACCAGGTGCTGGCGGGCCTCGGCGGGCCAGGGTGTGGGCAGGGGACGGGTGGTCGCCACGAGGTGCCGTACGGCGTGCGGGGAGAGCGGGAGGCCGGCCTGGGCGGCGGCCGCCGCGGCGCGCAGCGGGAGTACGGGGTCGCGTTCGGGGCGTGCGGTGCGGGCCAGCACCACTTCGCCGTCCTGTTCGACGACGCCCTCGGCCAGCGGGGAGCGGTCGGGGGCCGGCTTGCCGCCGCCGAGCATGGCGCGCAGCCGGGGACGGACCGCGCGCGAGCGCAGCACGCGCCGTACCTCGCGCCAGGTGACGTCGCTGGCGTAGGAGATGACACGCGCGGCCTCGTAGACCTGGCGCAGCAGTGTGTCGGCGTCGAGCAGGCCGAGTTCGGCGGCGACCTGGTCCTGTTCCTGGAGGGCGAGGCGGTCGGTGGCGCGGCCGGTGGTCAGGTGCAGTGCGTCGCGCACGTCGAGCAGGTGGCGACGCGCGTCCGCGAGGCCCTCTCGCGGGGCGTCGGCGAGCCAGGAGGCGGCGACGGCGCGCAGTGCGGTGGCGTCCCGGAGGCCGCCGCGGGCCTCCTTGAGGTCGGGTTCCAGCAGGTAGCGCAGTTCGCCCTGGCGGTCTGCGCGTTCGGCGCAGAGTTCCTGGAGCTGGGGCAGGCGTTTGGGGGCCTGGTTGCGCCAGTCGGCGAGTACGGCCGTGCGCAGTCCGGCGGTGAGTCCGAGGTCGCCGGCGAGGTGGCGGGCGTCGAGGAGGCCGAGCTGTACCTTCAGGTCCTCGGCGGCCGTCTTGCGGGCTTCGGCGGGGGTGCGCACGGAGTGGTCGAGGGCGAGACCGAGGTCCCAGACGGGGTACCAGAGGCGGTCGGCGAGTGCGGCGACCGCGCCGGGGTCGCTTCCGTCGTGCAGCAGGACGAGGTCGAGGTCGCTGCGCGGGGAGAGTTCACCGCGGCCGTACCCGCCGACGGCGAGGAGTGAGACACCTTTCAGGCCGCCCGCGGCCGCCGTGGTGAACAGGCCGGTGAGCCAGTCGTCGGTGAGTCCGGCGAGCGCGGTACGGCGCGGCGGCCCGGACCGCGCCTCCTCGGTGAGGAGGCGCAGCCGGGCCGCCGCGTAGCCGCTGGGTCCCGTGTCGTCCGCTTCGTTCCGCACATGTGTACCCGTCACCCAGCGACTCCTGTTCTCTGCCGTGCGTCCTGGCGGATTTCGCGGTGTCCGCTCAGAGCGCGTCCGGGCCGCGCTCGCCGGTGCGGACACGTACGGCCGTGTCGACCGGCAGGGACCAGACCTTGCCGTCTCCGATCTTGCCGGTGCGGGCCGCCTTGACGATCACATCGATGACCTGTTCGGCGGCGTCGTCCTCGGCGAGTACCTCGATTCGGATCTTCGGAACCAGGTCGACGGTGTACTCGGCGCCGCGGTAGACCTCGGTGTGGCCGCGCTGGCGGCCGTAGCCGCTGGCCTCGGTCACCGTCAGGCCGTGGACACCGAAGGCCTGGAGGGCTTCCTTGATCTCGTCCAGCCGGTGGGGCTTGACGACGGCGGTGATGAGCTTCATGCGTCCACCTTCTTGGTCTGCTTGGCGGCCAGGGAGGCCATGGCGGCCCCGCCGCTGCCGAAGCCGCTGTAGTCGTAGGCGGTCTCGGCGTGGGCGGTCTGGTCGAGGCCGGTGACCTCGTCCTCCTCGCCTGCGCGGAACCCGATCGTCTTCTGGATCACATAGGCCAGGATGAAGGTCACCACAAAGGTGTAGCCCATGACGGAGAAGGCGCCGATCGCCTGCGAACCGAACTGCTTCCAGCCGCCGGCCCCGTTGATCGCGAGGAAGCCGACCAGGAGGGTGCCGAGCACACCGCCGACCATGTGGACGCCGACCACGTCGAGGGAGTCGTCGAAGCCCAGCTTGAACTTGAGGCTGACGGCCCAGGAGCAGACCGCGCCGGCGACGACGCCGATCAGCAGCGCGCCGAAGACGTTGACGTTCGCGCCGGAGGGGGTGATGGCGACCAGGCCCGCCACGGCGCCGGAGCAGGCGCCGAGGGTGGTGAAGGCGCCGTGCCGGATGCGCTCGTAGGCCAGCCAGCCGAGCATGGCGGCGCCGGTGGCGATCTGGGTGTTGAGGGCCATGCTGGCGGCGGTGCCGTCGGCGGCGAGTTCGGAGCCGGCGTTGAAGCCGAACCAGCCGAACCACAGCAGGGCGGTGCCGATCAGGACCATCGGCAGGTTGTGCGGCCGCATCGGGTCCTTCTTGAAGCCGACCCGCTTGCCGACCACCAGGACGGCGGCCAGGGCGCCGGCGCCCGCGTTGATGTGGACGGCGGTACCGCCCGCGAAGTCGATGACGGCGGGGTTCAGCTTGGCGAGCCAGCCGCCGCCCCACACCCAGTGGGCGACCGGGAAGTAGACCACGGTGACCCAGAGGGCGACGAAGACCATCCAGGAGCTGAACTTCACCCGGTCGGCGAGCGCACCGCTCATCAGGGCGGGCGTGATGATCGCGAAGAGCATCTGGAACAGCGAGAAGGCGAACACCGGGATCTTGCGGCCCGCGAAGTTGTCCATCAGCGTGTCCGAGTGCACGCCCTTCAGGCCGACGAGGTCGAGGTTGCCTACAAAGCCGCCGACGTCACCGCTGAAGGCGAGCGAGTGGCCGTAGAGGACCCACAGCACGCTGACGATGCCGAGAGAGACGAAGGACATCATGAGCATGTTCAGAGTGCTCTTGGTACGGACCATGCCACCGTAGAAGAGGGCGAGGCCCGGCGTCATCACCATGACCAGCGCGGCGCTGATCAGCACGAATCCGGTATCTCCAACATTCAAGGCCTGAGACTCCTTCTGCGGAACGGCCCTGCGCGGATGCCTTGTGACATGGGCCGACTGTGCTCAGGAGACTGACGCAGGCCGGTTTCGCCCAGCGCGTGGAAGTGTTTCCTGGATGTGACGAAGCCATCCAGCGCGTTACGCGGAGGTGAAACGCGGACCGGTCGCGGCCGGCCTTCCGATGACCTGGCATGGGGGAGCCGAGTCGGGCAGTTCGGGAGGACCGGCCGCGGCCGGGGTTCAGGGGTTACACCGCTTCGGCGGTCTCCGGCAGCTCGATGGCGAGCTGCTCGGCGAGGTCGATCACGGCGCCGAGGTCGCCGTAGTCGCGTACGGCCGAGTCGACTGTCTTGCGGATACGGGTGGTCACCCGTTCGGAGCGGACCTTCTTGGCGACCCGCATGGCCTGTGCGGCGTACTCGGTGCTGCGCTCGGGCTCTCGCTGGAGCAGGTGCACGGTGGCCATGCCGATCAGGTTCAGTGCGTACGACCGCTGGTGCACGCTGTCCTTGGCGAACAGCTCGACCGCGCGCTGCATCAGCGGCTCGGCCATGGAGGCGTAGGCGGGACTGCGGCCCGCGTTGTAGGCGAGGTCGCGGAACGAGTGGGAGTTCTCGCCGTACAGCTCGGCCTCGTTGAAGAAGCCGATCCAGTCGGGTTCCGGCTCGTCCCAGTCCTCGGCCTCGGCGAAGGTGTGCTCGGCCATTCTGACCGCCCGTTTGCACTTGCCGGGCTGTCCCATGTTCGCGTAGGCCCGGCCCTCCATCGCATACAGCATGGCCTGGGTGCGGGGGCTCGCGCAGTCGCGGCTGCCGTACTGGGCGAGGTGGATGAGTTCCAGGGCGTCGTCGGGCCTGCCCAGGTGGATCATCTGACGGCTCATGCTGGAGAGGATGAACGAGCCGAGGGGTCTGTCACCGGCCTCCTTGGCGGCGTGCAGACCGAGCACGAAGTACTTCTGGGCGGTGGGCTGGAGCCCGATGTCGTAGCTCATCCAGCCGGCCAGCTCGGCCAGCTCGGCGGCGACCTTGAAGAGTTTGCGGCCGATGACCTCGGGCTGGGGTTCCTGGAGCAGGTCGGTGACCTCGTGGAGCTGTCCGACGACCGCCTTGCGGCGCAGGCCGCCGCCGCACTGGGCGTCCCACTTCCGGAACATCCGGGTGGTGGACTCCAGCAGGTCCAGCTCGGGCCTGGAGAGGTGGCCCGGGCTGCCGTGGTCGAGGGTCGGCTCGGGCTCGCGAAGCGGCTGCGGGCCCGACGGGGTGGGGACCAGCCAGCGCTGCATGGGCTCGACGAGGGAGGGGCCCGCGGACAGCGCCAGCGAGGTCCCGAGGAAGCCGCGTCGCGCCAGCATGAGGTCGCTGCGCGAGAACTCGCTGAGCAGGGACACGGTCTGCGGACCCGTCCAGGGCAGGTCGACGCCGGACGCGGAGGGTGTCTGGCGGGCGGCGCGCAGACCGAGGTCCTCGACCGACACGACGCATCCGAACCGCTCGGAGAACAGCTCGGAGAGGATTCTGGGGATCGGCTCGCGCGGGTTCTCGCCGTCCAGCCAGCGGCGTACCCGTGAGGTGTCCGTGGAGATGTGGTTGGCGCCCAGCTGGCGCGCCCGGCGGTTCACCTGCCGGGCCAGCTCGCCCTTGGACCAGCCACTGCGCATGAACCACGAGCTGAGCAGCTCATTGGGGCGCTTGTCAGCGTTTGTACCGCCACCGCCGTTGCCGCCCACTGGAACGCCCCCATCCCTGAGACCACTTGTCGCCGAGTGCGCCAAGCCCTATCAGAGTGCCTTTGAATACGGCTGCCCGTCCGGTACTTCTCACTCTTCGAACGGGATGCCGACTTGCCTCCGGCATACCCACAGGGGCATGTGCCCCCAGGCCTCGTGCACTCAACGTAATCCTACGATCACGGGCAGGGCCACGGCGATCCCGAAAACGCCACCATTCGCCACCCCTTCGAATGAACTCACGCTTGCCCAGGCGCGATTCACTTGACACAGGGCGATTGCGAGTGGATGCAGCAGCGCATTCAGGGGCGCGCATGACCGGATGCACCACCCCCCACGGCTACCCGGAGTCACGCTTCGCATCCCCGTCGCTCCGCGACGTAACCACCGGCGCGCTGGACCCGTTGGAGGGGGCATGGGCTTCACGATCGGCGGCATTCGCGAGATCCGCACCGGTACGCGTCGACGCGGCCGCTCCTCCGAGTGCACGGCTGTCGCCGAGTTCACCGGGCTGTGGGGCTGGGACGTGGTGCCGGGCGCACGGGCCGCGGCGGGCGTCTGCTCCTGCGGTCTGGCGGACTGCGGCGCACCGGGGGCGCACCCGCTGGACTTCGCGCCCCGGATTCACGCCGGGGCCACGCTCGACGAGGCGACCAGGGCCTGGGGCGAGTTCCCGGGCGCCTCGCTGATGCTGCCGGTAGGGCGCGCCTTCGATGTCATCGAGGTCGCCGAGCCGGCCGCCCGTCACGCCCTGGCCCGGCTGGAGCGGATGGGTCTCCCGATCGGCCCGGTGACCGCGACGCCGGACGGTCGCGCCCACTTCCTCGTCGCCCCGGGCGCCGCCGCCGAGCTGCCCGCCCTGCTCTACCGCATGGGCTGGGACGACCACACCTCCCTGGACCTGCGCGGCCTCGGCCCCGGCACGTACATCACGGCCCCGCCGTCCGACCGGGGCGGCCTGGGCCCGGTGCGATGGCTCAGGGCCCCCGCCATCGACTCGGTGTCCCACCCCCCGGCGGCACGACTGCTCCTCGGGACGCTGGCCTACGTGGCCCATCGGTCGCGGGTCTGAGAGTCACCCGGGGTTGGGAGTCACCCGGGGTTGGGAGTCATACGACAAGGCGCCCGCCTCCCACTGGACCTCGGGGCCGGGCGCCTTGCCGTGTGCGGTTGGATCAGTCGCCTGGTTCAGTCGCCGATCAGGGCGTCCACGAACGCCTCCGGCTCGAAGGGGGCGAGGTCGTCCGCGCCCTCGCCGAGACCGATCAGCTTGACCGGGACGCCCAGCTCGCGCTGCACCGCGATCACGATGCCGCCCTTGGCGGTGCCGTCCAGCTTGGTCAGGACGATGCCGGTGATGTTCACGACCTCGGCGAAGACCCGGGCCTGGACCAGGCCGTTCTGTCCGGTGGTCGCGTCGAGGACGAGCAGCACCTCGTCCAGCGGCGCGTGCTTCTCGACCACGCGCTTGACCTTGCCGAGCTCGTCCATGAGGCCGGTCTTGGTGTGCAGCCGGCCGGCGGTGTCGATGAGCACGACATCGACGCCCATCTCCTTGCCCTCCTTCACCGCGTCGAAGGCGACGGAGGCGGGGTCCCCGGCCTCCGGTCCGCGCACGGTGTAGGCGCCGACCCGCTCGCCCCAGGTCTGGAGCTGGTCGGCGGCGGCGGCACGGAAGGTGTCGGCGGCGCCCAGCACGACGGTGCGTCCGTCGGCCACCAGGACCCGGGCCAGCTTGCCGGTGGTGGTGGTCTTGCCGGTGCCGTTGACGCCGACGACCATCACGATGCCCGGCTTGCGGTCGTCGGGCTCGGTCTTCACGGTGCGGTCGACATCGGTGCCGACCAGCTTGAGGAGTTCCTCGCGCAGCAGTGCGCGCAGGTCCGCGGGGGTGCGGGTGCCGAGCACCTTGACGCGCTCACGCAGGGAGTCCACGAGTTCCTGGGTGGGCTGGACGCCGACGTCGGCGGTGAGCAGCGTGTCCTCGATCTCCTCCCAGGTCTCGTCGTCCAGGTGCTCACGGGACAGCAGGCTGAGCAGACCCTTGCCCAGTGCGTTCTGCGAGCGGGAGAGGCGGGCGCGCAGGCGGACCAGGCGTCCCGCGGTGGGCTCCGGGATCTCGATCTCGGGAGCTTCGACGGCTTCGGCGGTGGGGGGTTCCTCGACGGCGGTCGGGGCGCCGCCGGGAAGGTCCACTTCCTCGATCGTCCGGCGCGCTTCGTCGCGCGGCGTCTCGGCCTCTTCGCCGACGTGCGGCTCGGCCGGAGGTGCGGTGATGTCGGGCGCTGCGGGAGGCGGCGGGGGCAGGTGCTTCTTGCGCCGGCTGCCGACGATGAGCCCGCCGAGCGCACCGAGCACGATCACGGCGATGACTACAGCAAGGATGACGGTTTCCATAACGCGTCCAGTATCCATCCCTCCCCCGGGGCACCCTCTGCTCCTGCGGAAGCGATTTTTCGTGGGTTCCTCCGAGTGGGTGGCCGTATGGCCATCTGACGCGCCGTCAGCTAACCTCCCCGCTCGCCGGTACCCCACCCGCCTGCGAAGGGGGCGTCCCATGCCCGTGACGGTCGTACGCTTCAATCTCGTCGAACCCGGCGCGACCCCCGCCTCGCTGTCCGCCCGCTACCGGGCGGCCGTGGAGATGGCCGCGTACGCCGACGAGCACGCAATCACCACCGTGCAGACGGAGGAGCACCACGGGGCCGCCAACAACTGGCTGCCGTCGCCGTTCGCCTTCGCGGGCGCGGTGTTCGGGGCGACCCGCCGGATCGCGGTCACCGTGTCGGCGGTGATCGGCCCGCTGTACGACCCGCTGCGGCTGGCGGAGGACATCGCCGTGCTCGATCTGCTCAGCGGCGGACGGCTGGTGACGGTGGCCGGGATCGGCTACCGGCCCGAGGAGTACGACCTGTTCGGTGTCGACTGGAAGCGGCGCGGCAGGCTCCAGGACGAGTTGCTGGAGACGCTGCTGAGGGCGTGGTCCGGCGAGGAGTTCACGTACCGCGGCCGTACCGTACGGCTCACCCCCCGCCCGTATACCGATCCGCACCCGTTGCTGCTGGTCGGCGGCTCCTCGAAGGCCGCCGCCCGGCGGGCCGCCCGGCTGGGTCTGCCGTTCTTCCCCAGCGCGCACCTGCCGGAGCTGGAGTCGTATTACAAGGAGCGGCTCACGGAGTACGGCACCGAGGGCTGGGTCATGATGCCCGCGGCCGAGACTCCCCTGCTGCACCTCGCCGAGGACCCGGACCGGGCGTGGGCCGAGTACGGCGAGCACTTCCTGCACGAGGCGCGCACCTACGCCTCCTGGCAGTCCGGGGACATCACGTCGGCGGTGCGGTCGGGGTCCACCACCGTGGACGAGCTGCGCGCGGAGGGCGTGTACCGGATCCTCACACCGGAGCAGTGCGTGGCCGAGCGCCTCGACAGCGTGGTGCTCCACCCGCTGGCCGGCGGGATGCCGGTGGAGGAGGGATGGCGGAGCCTGCGGCTGTTCGCGGAGCGGGTGGTCCCGCGGCTGGAGGGCTGACCTGCGGCGATATCCGATTGCTCAGCCGGAACCGTCGGTGATCGACTCGAGCCATGAGTCTGCTGCTGGATGTGTTCGTCCGGGAGCCGGACGGTGAACTGCGAATTCTCGACGTGCCGGTCGAGGTGTACCGGTCCGGTGGCTTCGAGTCGTGGCGTACGACGGTGTGGGGATCGGAGTTCGTACGCTCACTGGGCGCCCGCTTCCTGCCCGTGCTGTCCGAACGGGACCTGTATGTGGAGGCCGTCGACGTGCCGGAGTTCCGGCGTGAGGTCGCTCTGCTGCGCTCCCGTCTCGACGAGATCGCCCACGGCACCGAGCGGCCGCGGACGGTCGTGGAGCACCGCCACCAGATCGACGTCCGGCTGCGGATCATCGAGGAGAGCCTCGACAAGGCCCTCGAGGCCGGCGGCGGCGTTCTGATCTGGTGAGCGGTGGAGGGGTTACGGGGGGAGGGGCAGCGGGGACTTGGCCCCTCCCCCCGAGTCTTTGCCGGACTTTCCCGGTCTTTCCGGGTCTTTTCCGGGGGTAACTCAGCCCATTTCCTCCAGCGTCTTGCCCTTCGTCTCCTTGACGAACTTCAGGACGAACGGGATGGAGAGGGCCGCGAAGACGGTGTAGATGATGTAGGTGCCGGACAGGTTCCAGTCGGCCAGCGACGGGAAGCTCGCGGTGATGGCCCAGTTGGCGATCCACTGGGCGGAGGCGGCCACGCCGAGGGCGGCGGCACGGATCTTGTTCGGGAACATCTCGCCGAGGAAGACCCAGACCACCACGCCCCAGGAGAGGGCGAAGAAGAGGACGAAGATGTGGGCGGCGATCAGGGCGACCCAGCCCTGGGTGCTCGGGAGCTTGCCGTCGACCAGGTGGTAGCTGAACGCCCAGGCCTCCAGCGCGAGACCGACGACCATGCCGGCCGAGCCGACGAGGGCGAGCGGCCTGCGGCCGACGCGGTCCACGAGGATCATCGCGATGACGGTGCCGACGATGTTGATGATCGACGTCGTGAAGGAGTAGAAGAACGAGTCCGTCGGGTCGACGCCGACCGACTGCCACAGCGTCGAGGAGTAGTAGAACGCCACGTTGATGCCGACGAACTGCTGGAAGACCGACAGGCCGATACCGATCCAGACGATCGGCTTGAAGAAGAAGCCGCCGCCGAGCAGATCCTTGAAGGCGGACTTGTGCTCACGCTTCATGGCGTGCTCGATCTCGGTGACGCGGGCGTCCAGGTCGGCGTGCCGACCCTCGACCTCGGCGAGGATCTCGCGGGCGCGGTCGTGCTTGCCGACGGAGATCAGGAAGCGCGGGGACTCGGGGATGGCGAGGGAGAGCAGGCCGTAGAGGACGGCCGGTACGACCATCACGCCGAGCATGACCTGCCAGGCCTCGAGACCCATGAGCTCGCCGCGCTGGTCGCCGTCGGCCGCGTTGAGCAGGCCCCAGTTGACCAGCTGGGAGATGGCGATGCCGATGACGATCGCGGCCTGCTGGAAGGAGCCGAGGCGGCCGCGGTATGCGGGCGGTGCCACCTCGGCTATGTAGGCCGGGCCGATGACCGAGGCCATGCCGATGGCGAAGCCGCCGACGACGCGCCACAGGGCGAAGTCCCACAGCGCGAAGGGCAGCGCCGAGCCGACGGCGCTGACGGTGAACAGCACGGCGGCGATCTGCATGACGCGGATACGGCCGAGGCGGTCGGCCATGCGGCCGGCCACCGCGGCGCCGACGGCACAGCCGATCAGCGCGATGGCGATGACCTGGGCCAACGCTGTGGAGCCGATGCCGTAGCGGTCCCGGATGGCCTCCACGGCGCCGTTGATGACGGAGCTGTCGTAGCCGAACAGGAAGCCGCCCATCGCGGCGGCCGCCGTGATGAAGATGACGTGCCCGAGATGCTCGGGGTGAGCCGACCTGGCTCCTGGCTGGGGTGCCTGCGCTGTGCTGGTCACGTGTACTCCTCGGGCCCTCGGCAGCGCTGCCGAGGTGGGGGTCAGCCCTTACAGGTGAGACCTGAAGGTAAAAGTAACGTTGCAGAGACTATGCCTTCAAGTTTCGAAGTCAAGAGGGGGGATCCAATGACATTCACCAGGCGAACAAGGTCACTGACTTCAAGAAGTGAAGGAATCAAGAATTGCGTGTCATAGAAGTGCAGTTCGGGTAACCGCAAACCGCGATTTCAACGCAGGCGCTGCGAGATGACCTTCGACACACCGTCGCCCTGCATGGAGACGCCGTACAGCGCGTCGGCGACCTCCATGGTCCGCTTCTGGTGCGTGATCACGATCAGCTGCGAGGACTCCTGGAGTTCCTGCATGATCCGGATCAGCCGCTGGAGGTTGGTGTCGTCGAGTGCCGCCTCGACCTCGTCCATGACATAGAACGGGCTGGGCCGCGCCTTGAAGATGGACACCAGCATCGCCACGGCGGTCAGCGAGCGCTCGCCGCCGGAGAGCAGGGACAGCCGCTTCACCTTCTTGCCCGGCGGCCGGGCCTCCACGTCCACGCCGGTGGTGAGCATGTTGTCGGGGTCGGTCAGCACGAGTCGTCCCTCGCCGCCCGGGAACAGCCGGCTGAAGACGCCCTCGAACTCCCGGGCGGTGTCCCGGTAGGCCTCGGTGAAGACCTGTTCGACGCGCTCGTCGACCTCCTTCACGACCTGGAGCAGGTCGGCGCGGGTCTTCTTCAGGTCCTCCAGCTGCTCGCTGAGGAACTTGTGCCGCTCCTCCAGCGCCGCGAACTCCTCCAGGGCCAGCGGGTTCACCTTGCCGAGCTGCTGGTGGGCCCGCTCGGCCGCCTTGAGCCGCTTCTCCTGCTCGGCGCGCGCGAACGGCCTCGGCTGGTTGCGCGGGTCCTCGGGGTCCTCCGGCAGCTCCTCGCCCTCGGCGGCCGGGGAGGGAGGTACCAACTGGTGCGGGCCGTACTCGGAGACGAGTCCGGCAGGCTCGACGCCGAGCTCCTCCAGCGCCCTGGTCTCCAGCTGCTCGATCCGCAGCCGCTTCTCGGCGCCGAGCACCTCGCCGCGGTGCACCGAGTCCGTCAGCTTGTCCAGCTCGGCCTTGAGGTCACGTCCGGCACCGCGCGCGGCGGTCAGCTCCTGCTCCCGGCGGGCCTTGGCCGCCTCGGCCACCGTCCGTTCCTCGTCGGCCCGGCCCAGCGACACCTCGACATGGGCGAGGAGCTGCCGGGCGCCCGCGGCGACGGCCTCCGCGACCGTGGCCTCGTAGCGCAGCCGGGCCCGCCGCTGTTCGGCACGTGCGCGTGCCTCGCGCTCGGCGCGGGCGCCCCGGTCGAGCGCGTCGGCCCGCCCGGCGAGCGCCCTGACCCGCTCCTCGTGCGTACGGGCCTGGAGCCTGGCCTCCATCTCGGTCTGCCGGGCGTTGGCACCGTCGGCGGCGAGCCGGTCGCGCGCGGAGGTGTCCGGTTCCTCCTCGACCGGCATCTCCTCGGCGACGGCGAGCCGCTCGGCCAGCTCCTCGGCTTCCTGTACGGCCCTGTCGAGCGCGGCCTGTGCGCGTGCCGCGGCCGCGGCGGACCGCTCGGCCTCCCCCGCCGCGCCGCGCGCCTGCCCGCCGAGCCTGCCGAGCTGCTGGGCCACGGCGGACTTCTCCCGGTCGGCGGCCCGGCGCCGCTCCCCCAGTTCCTCGACCAGCGCGGCGCACTCGGCGCGGCGCGCGGCGGCCCGGTCCTGTGCCTCGGCCAGTTCCTCGCAGCGCACGGCCAGTTCGGCCAGTTCGGCGGCGGCCTCGTCCACGGAGGCCCGTACCTCCAGCAGACTGGGCGCCCCGGCCGACCCACCGTGCGCGAAGTGCGCCCCGAGCAGGTCGCCCTCGGCGGTGACGGCGGTGAGACCGGGGCAGCCGTACACGAGGTCCTCGGCGTCTTCGAGGGTGCCCACGACGACGATGCCGCGCAGCAGCCGGCGTACGGCGGGCATGAGTTCGGCGGGTCCGCGCACCAGGTCGGCCGCGTAGGGGGGACCGCCCGCCGGGGAACCCCGACCCGTACCGGCCTCCGGGCGGCCGTCCTCCGGCTGGTCCGGTGCTCCCGCCAGCAGTAGGGAGGCCCGTCCGGCGTCCTGCTTGCGCAGCAGCCGGATCGCCTCGGCGGCGGACGCGGGGGTGGTCACCGCGATGGCGTCGGCGGCCGCGCCGAACGCGGCCGCGAGCGCGACCTCGTGACCTGGTGTCACCGTGAGCAGTTCGGCCGCGGGGCCGAGCAGTCCGGTCAGCCGGTCACCGGCGCCGAGCAGTATGCCGGTACCGTCTTTGCGTCGCAGGCCCAGGGACAGTGCCTCGTGGCGGGCCCGGGTCGCGGCCCGGGCGCGCTCGGCGGCGGTGACCGCCTCGCGGGCCGCGGCGAGGCCGGACTCGGCATCCGCGAGCGCACGCCTGGCCTCGTCGTGCCGCTCGGCGAGTTCGGCGTCCCCCGCGTCGAGGCCGTCGACCTCGGCCTTCAGGGCCTCGTACTCCTCCTGTGCGGTGACGGCCCGCTGCTGTGCCTCGTCCCGGGCGGCGGCCAGCCGGTCGATCTCGGACTGGGCGGAGGCGGCGCGCGAGCGGGCCGCGTTGACCTGCCCGCCCAGCCTGGCCAGACCCTCGCGCCGGTCGGCGATGGCGCGGGCGACGTCCTTGAGGCGTCGTTCCTCGACCGCCAGTTCGCGCTCCAGGTCCGCGCGGTGGGCGACGGTGTCGTCCAGTGCCCGCTGGGCCGCTTCCAGGGCGGCCTCCAGCTCGGCCTCCTGCTCGCGGACACGGGCGGCCTCGCGCTCCATGTCCTCGGGGTCGCGGCCGCGCCGTTCCTCGGCGGGCACCGAGGTGGCGCTCTTCACCCGGGCGTCGGCCAGCGAGATCGTGCCGCGTACCCGCTCGGCGAGCTGGGACAGCTCGTACCAGGTCTGCTGGGCGCGCTGGAGGCGCGGGGTGAGCTGCCGTACCTCGTCCTCCAGGAGCGCCTCGCGCTGGAGCGCCTTCTTCAGCTCCTGCTCGGCGGAGTCCTTGCGCTCCTTGAGCGCGGCCTCGTCGGCGACCTCGGCCGTCAGGGCCTGGCGGAGCCGTACGAGATCGTCGGCGAGCAGCCGCAGGCGCGCGTCGCGCAGGTCCGCCTGGATCACGGCGGCCCGACGGGCCACCGCCGCCTGCCGGCCCAGCGGTTTGAGCTGGCGGCGCAGTTCGTCCGTCAGGTCCTGCACGCGGGCGAGATTGGCCTGCATCGCGTCCAGTTTCCTGAGCGCCTTCTCCTTGCGCCTGCGGTGCTTGAGGACGCCCGCGGCCTCTTCGATGAAGGCGCGGCGGCCCATGGGGTCGGCGTGCAGAACGGAGTCGAGCTGGCCCTGGCCGACGATGACGTGCATCTCGCGGCCGATGCCGGAGTCGGAGAGCAGTTCCTGGATGTCGAGGAGCCGGCAGGTGTCGCCGTTGATCTGGTACTCGCTGCCGCCGTTGCGGAACATGATCCGCGTGATGGTGACCTCGGCGTACTCGATGGGGAGTGCCCCGTCTGAGTTGTCGATGGTCAGGGACACCTCGGCACGGCCCAGCGGGGGGCGCCCGGTGGTGCCGGCGAAGATGACGTCCTCCATCTTGCCGCCGCGCAGCGACTTGGCTCCCTGCTCGCCCATGACCCAGCTGAGCGCGTCCACGACATTGGACTTGCCCGAGCCGTTCGGTCCCACGACGCAGGTGATCCCCGGCTCGAACCGGAGCGTGGTGGCCGAGGCGAACGACTTGAACCCGCGAAGGGTCAGGGCCTTGAGGTGCACGGCGCTGGACTCTACCTTCCACCGGTTGCCCACCGCAGGAACCGTCACGACCATGCGGTTTCGCCCATGAACATGCAGGGCACATCAGACGTTAAAGAGAGTGAAAGGATGTGCGCAGTACAAAAAGGAAGGGACGCCGAAGCGTCCCTTGCAACTCTGACAACTTAGCGGTTGATACGGGCAGCCCAACCACTGCGTGTGCTGTCGTGGAGCGATGCAGCGATCAGGTGAGCGCAGGCTCCGCCTGGTGTGCGTCGATGCTCTCCATGATCCTGTCGTGAGAAGCGGCAGCCGCCAGCGCGTCGTTCTCCGCCTGGATTCGTACGAGCTCGGATTCCAGGTCCTGGACGCGCTGCTGGAGCCGTCGCATCTCGGCGAGGAGTCGAGGGTCGGAGCCGCCGACGTAACCGAGAAGCGCCTTTGCCATGATGGATGGTCCTCCACACTGAGTGACCGACCGAAGCGGTGTGGGTCGTGAGGGATTCGCACCCGCGGTGCCTGGCACAGTCGAGTGTTTCTCTGGCGTTGCTACATGCCAAACAGCTAAGGTGCGCGGGGCTTTCAGCGTCTCACCAAAAAGTTTGACGGTCAACACGATCACACCCCGTATCGGCGGGCGTCCCGGGCGTGCGCGGCCGGAGAGGCGGCGGCACTTCGAGTTCCGCGGGGCCCTCGGGGCACGGCGATCACGCTTAACGGCGGAGCCTGCCACGATGCGCGGTTCTTGGCAACCACCAGCCAGTTTCCGTCCCGGACGGCGGTCGGCCGGGACCTCCGCAGGTGGGCCCGCGGGGCCTCGGCGGAGCGGGGTCAGCGAATCGCGAAGCCGTCGTAACCGCCACGGGGTGTGTCCCATATCTCGGTGACACCGTCAACGCGGCCGGGCGTGTCGTCACCCTGGAGCCAGTCGAGTAGCCCTTCGCAGTCGTCGCGCGGCCCCTCGGCGACCACCTGGACCCGTCCGTCGCCCAGGTTGAGAGCGAATCCGCGCAGGCCGCCGATCTCCAGGGCCTTGGCACGTGTGAACCAACGAAAACCCACACCTTGGACACGGCCGCGCACCCAGGCGACCATCCGCACATCCTCGCTCATGGGTGCAACCTAACCGGCCCAACCGGTCAATGTTCCCGGGGGGCACTTCCTCCCCTGGCGTCATGCGGTACCGTCCCCACCCAAGTGAATCTCATATGAAACTCACTCGATCGAGTGGGTTGGCTTGCTCTGCAAGGTCGTATGAGCGGGAAGGCAACGACATGGGACGCCACCGACGCTCCGCCGGCCGTGCCGACGCGGCTCACGACTCGCGGGCCTCGTACGCGGCACCCCCCGCCCCGATGGGTATCGCCCCGTATCTGAACCCGGAGGCCTACGCCAAGGCCAACGCGCACACGCACGGTTCGGCGTATCCGCCGGTCACGGAGACGGCCGCCTTCCCCGCCACCGGGTTCTCCCCCGCGGGCGGCGGGCACCGGCGCCGCGGTAGGAAGGCCGCCACCCCGGTGCGTACGGGACTGCTCGGGGTCTCGGCCGCGGTCGCGCTCGGTACGGTCGCGGTGGCCGCGGGAGCGGTGCCCGGCCTCGACAACTACCGGTTCGGCGGCGGTACCGGCGGTGGCAGCGGCCAGGTGCAGGCCGCGGACGGGACCGGCAACGCGGCCGCCGAGCAGGGCGGCACCTCCGGCAGCACCGACGGCGGCCGGGCCGACGGCTCGGCCGACTCCTCGACGAGTCGCGGCTCAGGGCGCTCGGTCCCGCCGGCATCGTCCGCTCCGGCGGCCCCGGCTCCCACGCCCACTCCGTCGACCGCCCCACCCGCCGAGCCGTCGGCACCGGCCGTCGTCCCGTCCCAGCGGACGCCCGAGCCGACCGGACAGGCATCGAAGCCACCGGCGCGGGCGGCCATCCCGGCGCCGATCTCCGCGCAGGCCGCAGCCCAGGCCGAGGTGCTGAAGCTGGTCAACCAGGAGCGTTCCAAGGTGGGCTGCGACGCGCTGTCCGCGAGCGGTTCACTGACCGGACTGGCCAGGGCCTTCAGCGACGACATGGCCGCGCGGGACTTCTTCGACCACACCGACCCGGACGGCGCGAGCCCGTGGGACCGGGCCGAGGACGCCGGGATAAGCGGTCTCGGCGGCGAGAACATCGCCCGGGGCCAGACCGACGCGGACTCCGTCATGGACGCCTGGATGAACAGTCCCGGCCACCGGGCCAACATCCTGAACTGCGACTTCAAGACCCTGGGCGTCGGAGTCCACCTCGGCTCCGGCGGCCCCTGGTGGACGCAGGACTTCGGCTACTGAGACAACCGCAGGACGGCCCCGCAGCCGCCGGCGATGTCACCCGAATGGCGCAATATGGCGTGCCACCCGGATGGGTGAAGATCAAGCTGGCTAGTGCCCCGATTGAGGCAATCCGTGAAAGGGGAACCACATGCGCATTCGACGAATCCTCGCCGCCGTCATCGCCACGGCAGCCCTCGCCGGACTCGGCCTCTCAAGCGCAGCCACAGCATCCGCCGCCAGCCTCACCCCGGGTGAGTGCGAGCAGGGCGGCGGAACGGTCAACTGGGCCAACAACACGTGCAAGGGCGGTTCGTACGACGGGCAGATGGTCGACTAATCCCCGCCGAGCGCCCCGCAGCCACGCGCTGCGGGGCGCTCCCGCGCGAGCATCAGGCCGCTCAGGCGGCCGCTTCCGCCCGGCCGCGGAGGTACACCTTCGCCGTTTCGGCGACCCGGTGGCCCAGGTGTTCGGCCGTGGCGACGTCCGCCTTGTGGACGCCGTCGGGGCCTTCGTCGATGTTGGTCTGGGCGGCCGCTCCCGCGAACACGCCGAGTCGGTTCAGGTCGTGCTCGGAGGCTTCGCTGCTGTTCCAGCCCGGGTGCAGGCCGAGATTGACCCAGTTCATGCCGTGCTGGGCGGCGAGGATCTGGAAGAACTGGAGGGTGTGCAGCTTGTCGCCGCTCTTGGAGCCGGAGTTGGTGAAGCCGGCGGCCAGCTTGTCCTTCCAGTCCTGCCCGAACCAGCGCTTCGAGGACGCCTCCGCGAACACGTGGAACGCGCCGGACGCCGTGCCCATGTAGGTGGGCGAGCCGAAGACGATCGCGTCGGCGGCGTCGAGGGTCGCCCACTGCTCGTCGGTGATCTCGTCGACCTTGATCAGGTGCACCTCGGCACCCGCCTCGGCCGCTCCGGCCCGCACCGCCTCGGCGAGCACGGCGGTGTGGCCGTATCCGGAGTGGTAGGCGATGGCGACGACCGGAACACGGGGGGCAACGGGGGCAGTCATGATGCAACTCCTCGGGAAACCTGGGGAAGGCGGGCAGCTCGAAAGCGATAACCACAGGAAAGCACTAACCAGAAGTTAGCGCAACCTGTCGGCGAGCGCTGCGCTTCGGAGTCGTACTCCAGTACCCTCATGTCATGAACAGCACCCCGGAGCGCACGGAGGACCAGGACCTCCCCTACAACGTGTTCGCCAAGAGCTGCCCGTCACGCGGCACGCTGGAGCACGTCACGGGCCGCTGGGGCGGGCTCACGCTCGGCGCGCTGTACGAGGGTTCCCTGCGCTTCAACGAGCTGCGCCGCCGGGTGGAGGGCGTCAGCGAGAAAATGCTGTCCCAGACGCTGCACGCGCTGGAGCGCGACGGACTGGTGTACCGCGAGGCCCAGCCGACCAACCCGCCGCGCGTGGACTACGAACTGACCGCACTCGGCCGCGAGGTCGCCGAGCGGCTGCTGGCCCTCATCCACCTGGTGGAGGGCAACATGGACGACGTACTGGCGGCGCGCGGGCGCTACGACGAGACGCGCGGCGCCCTCTGACACGCCGGGCAGAAGTAACTGGACCGGTTCATCCAGGGACGCCGGCGTATCGGCGTGCCGCACCGCCGGCACGGCAGGCCCTCGCGCCCGTAGGCATCGAGTGAACGGTCGAAGTAGCCCGACTCGCCGTTGACGTTGACGTACAGGCTGTCGAAGCTGGTGCCGCCGACGGACAGCGCCTCGTTCATCACGTCCCGCACATGACCGAGGAGCACGGCGGTGCGCGGGCGGGTGAAGTTCGCGGTGGGGCGCTCGTAGTGGACGCGCGAGCGCCACAGGGCCTCGTCCGCGTAGATGTTGCCGACCCCGCTGATCAGCGACTGGTCGAGAAGCGCCCGTTTGACAGTGGTCCGCCTGCGGCGCAGGGCCTGATGGAAGGCCTCGTCGTCGAACAGCGGGTCGAGGGGGTCGCGGGCGATGTGCGCGATGACGTCGGGCAGCCCGTCGGGGGTGTTGGCGTGCAGGGACAGCCCGCCGAAGGTGCGCTGGTCGACGAAGCGCAGTTCGGTGCCCACCGCCTCGGTGGCGACCGATGTCAGGGTGTCCGCGAAGCGGATGCGGATGCGCAGGTGCTTCTCGTCCGGGGCCGTGTGCTGCTGCACGAGCAGCTGGCCGCTCATGCCCAGGTGGGCCAGCACCGACTGGTCGGTGTCCTCCAGCGGCAGCCACAGGTACTTGCCGCGGCGGCGGGGGACGCCCACGCGGTGCCCCTTCAGGCGGTGCGTGAAGTCGTCGGCCCCCGCGGTGTGCCGGCGTACGGCGCGCGGGTGCAGCACCACGGCGTCGGCGACGACGCGATGGGCGACCCACCGCTCAAGACCGCGCCGTACGACCTCGACCTCGGGCAACTCTGGCATGGGTACCCCCGTGACGGACCAGGTACGGACCGAGCGCCCGCCCCCGGGGCGGGGACGGGCGCTCGGGTCACGCTGTTGTGTCGCCTCAGGCGACGCCTCAGGCGGAGGCGGGCGGCGGCACAGGGTCGCCGACGGCCGCATGTGCCGCGTCGACAGCCTGCCCGGCCACCTTGGCCCGCTCGTCGGCTGCGGCCCGGATGGCCCGCCAGGCGGACTCGGCGGCCTGCTGCTCCGCCTCCTTCTTGCTGCGGCCGGTGCCGGTGCCGTACGAGACGCCTCCGACGCGGGCGGCAGCAGTGAAGGTCTTCTCGTGATCGGGGCCGGTCTCCGTGACCAGGTACTCGGGCACGCCGAGCCCCTCGGTCGCGGTGAGCTCCTGGAGACTGGTCTTCCAGTCCAGGCCGGCTCCGAGGTTCGAGGACTTCTCGATCAGCGGGTCGAAGAGCCGGTGCACCAGCTCGGACGCCGCTTCGAGGCCCTGGTCGAGATAGACCGCGCCGATCACCGCTTCCAGGGTGTCGGCAAGGATGGACGCCTTGTCCCGGCCGCCCGTGCCCTCTTCACCACGGCCGAGCCGGATGAAGGAACCCAGGTCGAGGCCACGACCCACCTCCGCGAGCGCCCGCGAGTTCACCACCGCGGCCCGAAGCTTGGCCAGCTGGCCCTCGGGCAGATCGGGGTGAGTGCGGTACAGCGTGTCCGTGACGACGAGGCCGAGGACGGAGTCACCAAGGAACTCCAGCCGCTCGTTCGTCGGCAGACCGCCGTTCTCGTACGCGTAGGAACGATGGGTCAGCGCGCGTACCAGAAGGGCGGACTCGAGCCGATAGCCGAGCCGCCCTTCCAGAAGCGTGTGGGACGAGGCCGTGCTGTCCGCCGAGTCAGCGCCACGCTTGCGGGTGCTGCCGACTTCGGCGTTCTCCGTCTTTTTCGCAGTGGACACGGTCCCTGTCACCGGCCGCTCAGACTTCGAGGACCTGGCGCTTGTTGTAGGTGCCGCAAGACGGGCACGCGATGTGCTGCAGCTTGGGCTCGTGGCAGCGCTCGCACGCAACCAGGGTGGGGACCGCAGCCTTCCACTGCGACCGGCGGTGGCGCGTGTTGCTGCGCGACATCTTCCGCTTCGGAACAGCCACGGCTACTTCTCCTGCTTCTCGGCGGCGTGCGCTGATCGAGGCGCATCGCCGCTCATCTCGTCCTTCTCGCCGTCCGTCATGGTCTCGGCGAGTCCCTGCAATGCCGCCCAACGGATGTCGACGGCGTCGTGGTGGTGGTCCGGGTCATCCGCAAGGCGTGCACCGCACTCGGCGCACAGTCCCGGGCAGTCTTCCTGGCACACCGGCTGCATCGGCAGTGCGAGCACCACCGCATCGCGCAGCACCGGTTCGAGGTCGAAAAGTCCGTCCTCGAGGAAGAACCTGTCCTCGTCGTCCTCGGCGTCGTCGCCCGGTTCCGCGATCGTGCGGCCCCGGTCGTCGGCGTCAGGGTACGAGAACAGCTCCTGGAAGTCCGCTTCGACATCGAGGCCGAGCGGCTCCAGACACCTTACGCACTCCCCCTTGGCCAGTGCACGGGCGGTGCCTGTGACAAGCGCACCTTCCATGACCGACTCAAGCCTGATCTCGAGCTCCAGCGGGGTGCCTTCCGGCACTCCGACGACCCCGGGGATCCCCAGATCCACAGGAGCGTCGACCGTGCGGGTCAGCCGCCGCAGCGCACCGGGACGCCTCCCCAGCTCGTGTGTGTCGAACACGAGAGGGTCGCGATGGTCAAGGCGTGCGTTGGAGGTCATCCTGCTTTCGGTCTTCTGAGCTCAGAGGGAACCCTGCCCCTCGATGTTCTGGGGGCAGCGTTGATCGCGGACGTACACGCGACCGAAGAGCCAGGATACTGGACCTTTCGCTGTCGGCCCAATCCGGGGTCTTCGGACCCTAGAGGCCGCGTTCCCGCTCGTAGGCGCGCAGCTGCTCGGGGGTGATCATGCTGGTGTCGAAGAGGCTGGTCTCGTCCAGGGCGTAGCCCTGCTGCTGCTGGTTCACGGCCTGCTGCGGGTCGTACGCCGGCTGCCCGCCGTCATAGGCCTGGTAGGCGTACGGGTCCTGCTGGTAGCCGTACTGCGCCTGGGGGGCGTAGTCGGGCTGCTGCGGGTAGCCGCCGTAGACGTCCTGCTGCTGGTAGCCGTAGGCGGCCTGCGGCTCGTACTGGTGCGGTACGACGGGCTGCTGCTGCGCGGGCTGCTCGGCCGGGGCGGCCTCCCGGGCGGCGTCCCGGTCGGCGAGGGCCGCGAGGTCGGCCAGGTAGTCGGCGTCGCTCGAGTGCTGGAACGTGGCGCCGTCGGCGGAGAGCGCGCCGAGGTCGTCGCTCGCGATCCGGCCGTGCAGCTTCTGGCGGCCGCGGCCGACGGCGTCCAGGGTCTTGGCCAGGACGGCCTCGAAGGCGCCGAGCTTGACGTCCACATAGGCGTCGGCGTCGCGGCGCAGTGTCTCCGGGTCGTGGCTGCGTTCGGGGGCGTCTTCGTCCTCGTAGCCCTGCTCGTCCAGGCCGGGGCCGGTACCGAGGAGCTTCTCCCGGCCGCGGCCGACCGAGCCGAGGGTCTTGGTGAGCACGACCTCGAAGTTGGCGAGCTTGGAGTCGACGTAGTCGTCGGCCTCGGCGCGCACGTCCTCGGCCTCCTTGCGGGCCTCGGCGAGGATCCGGTCGGCCTCGGCCTGGGAGCGGCGGGCGACCTCGGTGTCGGAGATCAGCGAGCCGCGCTGGGTGTGCGCGTGCTCGATGATCCGCTCGGCCTCCTGTCGGGCCTGCTCGACCATCTGGTCGCGGTCGCCGATCAGCTCCTGGGCCTGGGCGAGAGAGCCGGGCAGTGCCTGGCGCACCTCTTCGAGCAGCGCGAGCAGGTCGGCGCGGTTGACCACGCACGACGCCGACATCGGCATGGCTCTGGCGCCGGAGACGACGGCCACGATGTCGTCGAGCTTCTTCTGTACGTCCACCTGTGCTCGCCACTCTCTACAGCTGGTTGGAGACGGACGGGACGACTGTATGCCCTCAGTCCTGTTTCCCGTCATGCCCTCAGTCCTGTTTCCCGTCCTGCTTCAGGCGCTCGGTGAGCACTTCGAGGACCATGGGCGGGACCAGGTGGGAGACGTCGCCGCCCCAGGTCGCGACCTCCTTGACCAGGGAGGACGACAGGAAGCTGTAGGTGGGGTTGGTGGGCACGAAGAGGGTCTCGACGCCCGAGAGGCCGTTGTTCATCTGGGCCATCTGAAGCTCGTAGTCGAAGTCGCTGACGGCGCGCAGGCCCTTGACGATGGCGGGGATGTCGCGCTGCTTGCAGAAGTCCACGAGCAGGCCGTGGAAGGCCTCGACCCGTACGTTGCCGTAGTCGGCGGTGACCCGGCGGATCAGTTCGATCCGCTCCTCGATCTCGAACAGGCCCTTCTTGGACTTGTTGATCATCACCGCGACATAGACCTCGTCATACAGACGGGAGGCGCGGGAAATGATGTCGAGATGTCCGTTGGTGATCGGGTCGAACGACCCGGGACAGACGGCGCGGCGCACTTGTGATCCCTCGCTCTCCGGTCCGGTCATCGTGCGTCTTCGCACGTAGAGGCGGCGCGACCGTACCAAAACGTTCCCTCGCCGTAACGACGGGACCGGAGTCCCTCGAAGCCGTCCGGCCAGTGGAATTCGCCGCCTCTGGTGCTGCGCTCCACGGTGACGAGGGCTTCCTCCGCGAGCCACCCCTGCGTGCGGAGTGTGAGCAGAATCTCGCGAAGATCGTCGTCGGTCACCGCGTACGGCGGGTCGAGGAAGGCGATGTCGTACGGCTCGGCGGGCGCCGAGGTCCGAACGACCTGCTCCGCCTTGCCCGCCCTGACCTCGGCTCCGGGCAGGCCGAGGCTGTGCACGTTCTCGCGGACGGTGCGGGCGGCTCTGGCGTCGGCCTCGACGAGCAGGGCGTGGCCCGCGCCGCGGGACAGCGCCTCCAGGCCCACGGCGCCGGAGCCGGCGTACAGGTCGAGCACACGCTCACCGTCCATGGGGCCGCCGAGCAGGGACTGCCAGGTGCCGAAGAGACCCTCACGCGCGCGGTCGGAGGTGGGGCGGGTGCCGGTTCCTGGCGGCACCGCCAGGCGACGTCCGCCGGCCGTGCCGGCGATCACGCGGGTCATCTCGGGGTCCTTGTCCGGGTGTTCTGGGCGGTCACCGGTTCAGTCTGTCAGGCACACGCGGCTTTCGCCGGGACACCCCGTGCGGCCTCCTGTCCCGCTTGCCTCCCGTGTCTCCGTTGCCTCCCTTTCATCCCTTGTCCAGATACTGCTCCCGGTCCGCGTCCAGAAGTGCGTCCAGGGCCGTGCGCAGGCCCGGGTGGGACGTCAGGTCGGGGTCCGCCGTCACCACGGACACCGCCTCGTCCCGGGCCTGCGCGATGACCTCCTCGTCCTCGATGACGGCCAGGACGCGCAGCGAGGTGCGGGCGCCGGACTGGGCCTGGCCGAGGACATCGCCCTCGCGGCGCTGTTCCAGGTCGATGCGGGAGAGCTCGAAGCCGTCGAGGGTGGCGGCGACGGCGTTGAGACGCCGGCGGGCCGGGCTCGCCTCGGGCATCTCGGTGACCAGGAGGCACAGGCCGGGGGCGGAGCCACGGCCGACACGCCCGCGCAGCTGGTGCAGCTGGGAGACACCGAAGCGGTCGGCGTCCATGATCACCATCGCGGTGGCGTTCGGGACGTTGACTCCGACCTCGATGACGGTGGTGGCCACCAGGACGTCGGTCTCCCCCGCCGCGAAGCGGCGCATCACGGCGTCCTTGTCGTCGGGGTGCATCCTGCCGTGCAGCACCTCCACCGCGAGGCCCTGGAGCGGGCCCTTGGCCAACTGGTCGGCCACGTCGAGCACGGCGAGCGGGGGGCGCTTCTCGGCGTCGCCCTCCGGGGACTTCTTGGCCTCCGCGGCCTCGTCGGCGTCGTCCCCGATGCGCGGGCAGACCACATAGGCCTGGTGTCCGCCCGTCACCTCCTCGCGCACCCGCTCCCAGGCCCGCGCCAGGAAGTGCGGCTTGTCCGCGGCCGGGACGACATGGGTGGCGATGGGCGAGCGGCCGGCCGGGAGCTGGTCGAGGACGGAGGTCTCCAGGTCGCCGAAGACGGTCATGGCGACCGTCCGCGGGATCGGCGTGGCGGTCATGACCAGCAGGTGCGGCGGCTGCTTGCCCTTGCCGCGCAGGGCGTCCCGCTGCTCGACGCCGAATCGGTGCTGTTCGTCCACGACCACCAGCCCGAGGTCGTGGAACTGGACCTTGTCCTCGATCAGCGCGTGCGTGCCGATCACGATCCCGGCCTCACCGGTCACGAGGTCGAGCAGTGCCTGACGGCGCGCGGCCGCGCCCATGGACCCGGTGAGCAGCACGATCTTGGTGGCGTGTTCGGCGCCGCCGAGCATGCTGCCCTCGGCCAGATCGCCCATCATCTCGACCACCGAGCGGTGATGCTGCTGGGCGAGCACCTCGGTGGGGGCGAGCATCGCGGCCTGACCGCCCGCGTCGACCACGGCGAGCATGGCGCGCAGCGCGACCAGTGTCTTGCCGGAGCCGACCTCGCCCTGGAGCAGCCGGTGCATCGGGTGCTCGGTGGCCAGGTCGGTGAAGATCTCCGCGGAGACCTTCCGCTGGCCCTCGGTGAGGGTGAACGGGAGGCGGTCGTCGAAGGCGGTGAGCAGCCCGTCGGCCTTCGGTGCACGGGACACCGCCGGCAGCTGCGCGTCGGCGTGCCGGCGGCGGGCGAGGGCGATCTGGAGGACGAAGGCCTCGTCCCACTTGAGGCGGGCGCGGGCGTCGGCGATGTCGGCCTTGGTGTGCGGGCGGTGGATCTTGAGCAGGGCCTCGGGGAGGGTGACCAGGCCGCGGCCCTCGCGGAGCGGGGCGGGCAGGGGGTCGAGGACGTCCTGGGAGCTCGGCAGCACCGTCTGGACCGCCTTGCCGATCTTCCAGGACTCCAGTTTGGCGGTGGCCGGGTAGATGGGGATGAGCGCCCCGGCCCAGCTCTCCGCCGTCTCCTCGGTGTCGCTCTTCAGCAACTCGTACGCCGGGTGTGCCAGTTGGAGGCGCCTGTTGAACACGGACACCTTGCCCGCGAACATCGCGCGCGTGCCCGGCAGCAGCTCCTTGTGCGGCTTGTGAACACCGTTGCCGAAGAAGACCAGTTGGAGACGGCCGCTGCCGTCGGTGATGGTGACCTCCAGCCGCTGGCCCTTGCCTCGGGGCGCCTTGCTGGAGGCGAAGCTGTGCAGCCGGGCGTCGGCGACCTGGGCGACCACCGTGACGTGCTCGTCCATGGGGAGGTCGGCGAGGTGGGTGAGCTGGCCGCGCTCCTCGTATCTGCGCGGGTAGTGGTGCAGCAGGTCGCCGACGGAGTGCAGGCCGAGGTGCTCGGCCATCACCTTCGCGGTGGCGGGGCCGAGCACCGACTTCAGCGGTCGGGTCAGTGGTTCTTCCGGTGCGGGCACGAGATCCATTGCACACCACGCCACCGACATCGCCGTATACGCGCCGGGAAACCCCTGGTCGCACGGACTGTTCCAGCCCTAGGATGACTCGCTCCGGCCATCCCCGCGGTCACCGCCCCAGTCCGGGACCGCCCGACCCCGCGCCGACGCACCTCCCCCCACCGGCGCTGCGACGATGGACTTCCAGACCTCTCAGTCATCCCCGGCCTCACCGGCGTCCCCTCATTCGTTCCAGGTCGACCTGCGTGGTCTGGTGGACCTGCTGTCCCATCACCTGTACTCCAGCCCCAAGGTCTACCTGCGCGAACTGCTCCAGAACGCGGTGGACGCCATCACCGCCCGGCGGGGCGAGGAGCCCGGCGCCCCGGCCCGGGTGCGGCTGTACGCCGAGGACGGTGCCCTGCGGGTGGAGGACACCGGCGTCGGGCTGACCGAGTCCGACGTGCACAGCCTGCTGGCGACGATCGGCCGCAGCTCCAAGCGTGCGGAGGGTCTGCAGGAGGCCCGCTCGGACTTCCTCGGCCAGTTCGGCATAGGACTGCTCGCCTGTTTCGTGGTCGCCGAGCGGATCCGGGTCGTCAGCCGCAGCGCCCGTACGCCCGGCGCGCCGCCCGTGGAGTGGACGGCGCGCGACGACGGCTCCTACACCGTGCGGACGCTTCCCGACGAGGCACGGCCCGAACCGGGCACCACCGTGCACCTGGAGGCGCGGGCCGGGGCCGCCGAGTGGCTCTCGCCCGAACGGGTGCGCGCGCTGGCGCGGGACTTCGGGTCGCTGCTGCCGTACGACGTGCGCGTGGGCGGCGAGCCGGTCACCGACCTGCCGGCGCCCTGGGACCGTCCCTACCCCTCCCCCGCCACCCGCCGGGTGGCGCTGGCCCGGCACTGCCATGAACTGTTCGGGTTCACACCGCTGGACTCGATCGGCCTGGACGTGCCGCTGGCCGGGATCCGCGGCGTGGCGTACGTGCTGCCCGCGGCGGTCAGTCCCGCGCAGCGGGCCACGCACCGGGTGCACCTGAAGGGCATGCTGCTCACCGAGCGGGCCGAACAGCTGCTGCCGGACTGGGCGTTCTTCGTGCGCTGCGTCCTCGACACGGACAGCCTGCGGCCCACCGCCTCACGCGAGTCCCTGTACGAGGACGAGACCCTCGCCGCCGTGCGGGAGGCGCTCGGCGAGCGGATCCGTTCCTGGCTGACGGGGCTGGCGGCGGGCGATCCGGAGCGGCTGGCCGCGTTCCTGTCGGTGCACCATCTGGGCGTGAAGTCGCTGGCCCGGCACGACGGCGAGATGCTGCGCACGATGCTGCCGTGGCTGCCGTTCGAGACCACCGACGGACGGCTGTCCCTGGAGGAGTTCGCGCAGCGGCACCCCGTCGTGCACTTCACGCGGACGGTGGAGGAGTACCGGCAGGTCGCGCCGATCGCCTCCGCGCAGGGCATCGGCGTGGTCAACGGCGGTTACACGTACGACAGCGAGCTGGTCGAGGCGCTGCCGTCGGTGCGCCCGGGGACGGTGGTCGCCGAGCTGGACGCGGACACCGTGACCGCCCATCTGGACGCGGTCGACGCGGCCGAGGAGCTGGCCCTGTCCGGCTTCCTCGCGACCGCGCGGGCGAAACTCGACCCCCTGGGCTGTGATGTCGTGCTGCGTGCCTTTCATCCGCTGTCGGTGCCGGTGCTGCACCTGGACGACCGGTCGGCCCGGCACGAGCAGGCGCGGGCCGACGCCGAGGAGCAGGCCGACGACCTGTGGGCCGGCATCCTCGGCTCGCTGCGCGGCAGCGCCCCGCGTGCGCGTCTGGTGCTCAACCATCTCAACCCGCTGATCCGGCGGATCAGTTCACTGAAGGACCCGGAGCTGATCGGCACCGCGACCGAGTCGCTGTACGGGCAGGCGCTGCTGATGGCGCAGCGCCCGCTGCGGCCGGCGGACTCGGCGCTGCTCAACCGCGCCTTCATCGGGCTCCTGGAGTGGGCCACACACGGGGAGGACGGCCGCCGATGACCGGGAACACCGGGATCACCGACTTCGACTCGCTGCGCCGTGCCATGGCGGAGAACGGCGAACAGCCGGAGGGACCCGCGCGCAACGCGCGCGCGGAGCAGCTGCTCGCCGACGCGGAGCGGCTCGGCATACCGCTCGCCGTGATCGAGGCGCTCGGGCACCAGCTGAAGGTCTACAACTACAGCTCCGAGAAGGACAGGATGTTCGTCCCGTTCGCGCGACTGCTGCGCATGTGGGACGAGCGGCCCGAGGAGTTCGACGAGTACGAGACGCACTCGCTGCACTGGGTGTTCAAGTGGGTGACGGCCGGGATGCTGGACCAGCCGCACATCCCGCTCGCCTCGGTCGAGAAGTGGCTCGGCGAGATGGAGCACCGCTACCGGCTGGCCGGACACTCGGAACGGGCGGTGCGCAGCGCCGAGTTCAACGTGGGCGAGCACATCGGGGACCTGGCGCGCGCCGGACGGGCGTACGACGCGTGGCTCGCCGCCGACCGGGACCGGATGGCCGACTGCCACGCGTGCGAGCTGCACGGGCAGGGCACCTGGCAGGTGCGGCAGGGCCGGGACGCCGAGGCGCTGGAGCTGTGGCGGCCGGTGCTGACGGGCGAGTACTCCTGTGCCCACGAACCGCACAACGTCCTCGCGTCGTCCCTGACGCCCCTGCTGCGGCTGGGCCGCGTGGACGAGGCCCGCGCCCACCATCTGCGCGGTTTCCGGCTGGTACGGCCGATGGAGAGCATGCGCGGCGCCTACGCGGACCATGTGGAGTTCTGCGCGCTGACCGGCAACGAGGCACGCGGGCTCGAACTGCTCGCGGAGCGGCCCGCGTACTTCACGGACACCGGGCAGCCGCGCAGCCGGGTGGACTTCATGGGTGTGGTGGCGCTGCTGATGGACCGGCTGACCGGGCTCGGGCACGGGGAGCAGCGGGTGCCCGGCCCCGCCGGCCGGGCGTGGACCGCGCGGGAACTCGCCGTCCACGCGCGCGCTGAGGCCCTGGAACTGGCGGGACGGTTCGATCTGCGCAACGGCTCCTCGTACGTCGGTGAGATGGCGCGCGCCCGGATGGACCAGCCGCCGCTGGTGGAGCGGCTGCCGCTCGGGGTGCGGACGGGTGCCGTGCGCACCGGGGGCTCCGCCGTGCCGTCCCCGCAGGACCCGGTGACGTCGGCCGAGGCGGACGCGCCGGACCTGCCCGCGCTGCTCGCCGGGGCCCGTCGGCTGTCGGACACTCTCCAGCCGAACGCGGTGGAGGCGTGGGCGGCGGTCGCGCGGGCGGCCGAGGGCGTGGCCCTGGACGCCCGGGACCGGGCGGAGATCGCCGATCACCGGGCGATGGACCTGGGGCCCGGGGGCGCGGGCCTGTTCGAGCGGGCCGCGGAACTGTACGCGGAGGCCGGCGATCCCGGCGAGGCTCTCGCCGCACGCGCGCGTGCCGCATACGTACGGGCGCTGGCGGGTGAGGTCGGGGAGGCGCTGGCGGCGGTCGCGGAGCCGTACGAGCGGATCCTCGCGCTGTACGCGGCGGACGGCACCGGGGTACGGCAGACCGCGTCCGTGCTGATCGGGCGGGCGCGGATCCTGATGCGGGCGGTGCACGCGGACGCCCCGGGCGCGGACTCCGAAGCCGAGGGGGCCGTACGCGAGCTGCTGGCCCTGGTGGACGGACGCGCCGGGGACGATGTACGGCTGGCCGCGCGGGCCGCCGAGGGGCGGGCGATGCTCGCCGAACTCGCGGAGCGGGCCGGTGAGCCGGAGCGGGCAACGGAGCTGTTCCGGGCGGCGGTGCGCGGGTTCGTGGCGGCGGGGCTGCCGTGGTTCTCGGTCGAGTACGAGGTGCGGGTCGCCGCCCTCGCGCATCGGCTCGGCGACCCGGCCGGGGCGGAGCGTGCGCTGCGGGCGGCCCTGGAACACGGCGGGCCCCATCTGGAGCCGGTCGGGCGGGCCCAGCTGCACCTCCAGCTCGCCGAGGTGGTCGGTGCCCGGGGCGCGGTGCCGGAGGCGGCCGAGCACGCCCTGGAGGCCGCGCACTGGGCCGACGCGGCGGGCGAGAGCACGACCCTGGGCGCCTGGGCACGGCATCTGCTGGGCGGCTTCCTGCTGGGGCAGCGGCGGTTCGCGGAGGCGGCCGAGGTGCTGGAGGCCTCGCTGGCCGACCTGACCGCCGAGACGCACGGGGACGGGGCGGTCGTACAGGCGCGGTGGTGGCTCGGGGACTGCCTCGGCGAGCTGGGCGAGCACCGTGAGGCCGCCCAGCAGCGGTTGCGGGCCGCCGAGATCGCCCGGCTGTGGCCGGAGCAGGACGACCACGCGACACTCGCCCATCTCGCCGCCGAGTCGCTCGCACAGGCGGGGCTCGCGGACGACGCGGACCGTGCCTACACGCGCGCGGGCGATCTGTGGCGCTCACTGGGCAGTGTGTTCGGCCTCGTCCGCTCGCTGCGCGCCCGCGCGTGGCTGGCGTTGCGCACCGAGGGCGGGACGGCCGGGGCGCGGGAGCTGATGGCCGGCGCGGTCGAGGAGTGCGCGGTGGCGGCCGACTGCGACGATCCGGCGGAGCGGCAGCGGATGACCGCCGAACTCGGCCACACGCACCGCCAGTTCGGTGAGCTGCTGGCCCGTTCGGCACCCGAGGACGCCGGGGCGGCCGAGCAGGCCCTCGACCAGCTGGCCCGGGCGGCCGCGGTGTTCGGCACCCTGGGCGATGCCGCCCTGCCCGACCGCACGGCGGCCCTGCTGGTCGCGGGCTGGCTGGAGGAGGAACTGGGCCACCGGGAGAACGCGACCGCACGCGCGCGCGAGGTGCTCAACGCCTACGAGGACGCCGACGCCTCGGACGAGACGGTTCGGTCGCGCCGGGCCGAGGCACAGAGGATCCTGCGGCTCGGCGCACGGTGACGGCCGCCGCGGAGCGCACCGGCGAAGGGGTCACTCCACGCCGATGAGGAGGAGCGACCCCTGCCTGCCGCCCTGGTACACGACCGTGTCGACGGCCAGGTAGGACTCGCGGACGCGGGACTCCAGGCGGTCGGTGACGGCTTGGGGGGCCTGGTCGCCCAGGACGAGGGTGACCAGTTCACCACCCGCCTGGAGCATGCGGTCCAGGACGGTCTCGGCGGCGGCGATGACGTCCGTGCCGATGACCGCCACATCGCCGTCGATGAGGCCCAGGACGTCTCCGGCCTGACAGATGCCGGCCATGGTCCAGGACTGGTGCTCGGCGACGGTGACCTCGGCGTAGCGGGTGGCGCCCGCCGCCGAGGTCATCTGGACGACGTCCTCGTCGAACCGGCGCTGCGGTTCGTGCACGGCCAGCGCCGCCATTCCCTGGACCGCGGAGCGGGTCGGGATGAGGGCGACGCGGATGCCCTCGGTGCGGGCCTGCTCGGCCGCCGCGGCCGCCGTGTGCCGCAGTTCGGCGTCGTTGGGCAGCAGCACCACCTCGCGCGCGTGGGCGCGCCGTACGGCCTCGACCAGTTCCCCGCTGGCGGGCGGCTCTCCGGGGCGCGCGAGGACGGTGGTCGCGCCGGCCTCGGCGTACAGCCCGGCCAGGCCCTCCCCGGGCACCACGGCCACGACGGCCCGCTGTACTCGCTCGCGGGGCGGCCGCCCGCCTCCGGTGGGCTCGCCCGCGGTCGCGAAGTGCGTGATCCGGATCCGGTGCGGCCGTCCGGCCTCGACGCCCGCCTCCACGGCGGCACCCGCGTCGTCGACGTGCACATGGACGTTCCACAGGCCGTCCCCGCCGACCACGACCAGGGAGTCCCCGAGCGCGTCGAGACGCTCCCGCAGCCGCGCCACGGCGGTGTCGTCGGCGTCCAGGAGGTAGATCACCTCGAAGGCGGGGCCGGTCGTGGCGTCCCGGTCGGCGCAGCCCTCCGGACCGGCCGCGGGCTCCACGCGCGCGTACGGCGCGGAATCGTCCCGGGGCGCCTCCCCCGTGAACGTCTCGACCAGGGCCGCCAGCACCGCCACCAGGCCCTGCCCGCCGGCGTCGACCACTCCCGCCCGCTCCAGGACGGCGAGCTGCCCGGGGGTGGCCGCGAGGGCCGTACAGGCCCCCTGGTGGGCCGCCCGGGCGACCGTCCCGCAGTCCCCCTCGGCGGCCTCGGCGGCCTCGGCGGCCTCGGCGGCCTCGGCGGCGGCGGAGGCCACGGACAGGACCGTGCCCTCGACGGGGTGGGCCACCGCCCGGCGGGCGGAATCCGCCGCGTGCCGCAGGGCCAGCCGCAGCAGCGGCCCGTCCGCGTGGGCCGTCCCGGCGTCGGCGGTGAGCACCTGGGTCATGCCACGCAGCAGCTGGGCGAGGATGGTCCCGGAGTTGCCCCGGGCCCCGATGAGAGCGCCGTGCGCCATGGCGTGCACGGCGTCGGCCAGCGAAGGCTGCGCGCCCTGTGCCGGGCCCGCCTCGTGTCCGGCGAACACGGCCTCGACCGCCGCCGCAGCCGACTCCAGGGTCAGATACAGGTTCGTGCCGGTGTCACCGTCGGCCACCGGATAGACGTTGATCGCGTCGATCTCCTCGCGCGCCTGCCCCAGCGCCCGCAGCGCGAGAGCGCACCAGGTGCGCACCGCGACAGCGTCGAATGTCCGCGGCACCCGCGCCACCTGAGCCTCCCTGAGCCGCCTCGGCCGTCGCATCGCAGGGTAGCCCCCGGACGGGTCGCCGCCGGAGGAGGGCCGAGGTCGGGGCCCTGAGCTGCGTGATAGTTTCGCGGTACCGGAGCAGGCGTTGTATGCTGCTCCGGTTGCCCGATCTGATCGGGCCATTCCCCCTGGCAACGCCACTCAAGATCTCAGCTTCTAGGATCTCGACCCCGGCCTGCCGGGATCGACCGTAAATGCATCTGAAGTCTTTGGAGTGACCCGTGGCTGCCAACTGCGACGTCTGCGGCAAGGGCCCGGGCTTCGGCAACAACATCTCGCACTCTCACCGCCGTACGCCCCGTCGCTGGAACCCGAACATCCAGCGCGTTCGTACCGTGGTGGGCGGGACGCCGAAGCGCGTGAACGCTTGCACCTCGTGCATCAAGGCCGGCAAGGTCTCGCGCTGACCAATCGCTAAGCGCGCGGCCACTGCTGGTTCGCTCGAAAAGGCCCGGTCCACCTCACGGTGGGCCGGGCCTTTTCGCACAAGTGCCGCTGCCCGGGTCCGGAGTGCCGGACCCGGGCAGCGGTGCGCTCACGACTCGATGCTCCCGAAGTGGTCCCAGCCGCCCCGGCTCGTCCACGGCGCCCCGTCCACGGTCACCTGGGGCAGCGCCGAGGGGTTGAGGACCTCGCCGATCACCTTCCAGCGGGCCGGCAGCTTCACGTCCGGCGGGAAGGTCGCCACGATCGCGTGGTCCTCTCCGCCGGTCAGCACCCACTGGATGGGGTCGACGCCGACGGCCTGCCCGATGTCGTTCATCTGCGACGGGATGTCGATCGCGCCGGAGCGGATGTCTATGCGGACCTTGCTGGCCTCCGCGATGTGCCCGAGGTCGGCGATCAGCCCGTCGCTCACGTCGCACATCGCCGTGGCGCCGAGCGCGGCGGCCGCCGGACCCGCGTGGTAGGGCGGCTCGGGGCGGCGGTGGGCCTCGACGAAGGCGCGCGGTGAGCGGAAACCCCGGGACAGCACCGCGTACCCGGCAGCGGACCAGCCCAGCCAGCCCGTCACCGCGACCAGGTCGCCGGGCTGGGCACCGCCCCGGGTGACCGGCTCCTGGTTGCGCAGATCGCCGAGCGCGGTGATCGACACCGTGATCGTGTCACCCCGCACCACGTCGCCGCCGACCACCGCGGCACCCGCCACCTGGCACTCGTCGCGCAGGCCGTCCATCAGTTCGCTGGGCCAGGCGACCGGGAGTTCGGCGGGCACGACCAGGCCGAGCAGCAGCGCGGTCGGTACGGCGCCCATGGCCGCGATGTCCGCGAGGTTCTGCGCGGCCGCCTTGCGTCCCACGTCGTACGCCGTGGACCAGTCGCGGCGGAAGTGCCGCCCCTCCAGCAGGATGTCGGTACTCGCCACGACCCGGCGGTCGGGCGCCGCGATCACCGCGGCGTCGTCACCGGGGCCGACCCGGACCACCGGGGTGGTCGTCAGACGGGAGGTGAGCTCCCTGATGAGCCCGAACTCCCCCAGCTCACCAACAGTGCCCTTCATGTCCTGGCGCCCCTTCTATACCTGTCCGTACCTTGTCGACCGGCTCGCGTGTCTTCATCGTCCCCGATACGGTCGAGGTGACCGTCAACCTGTGCCGCGCCTTTACCCTGGGGCGGGGGCCCCGGTCGCCCGGGGTCTCCCCGTGGTGGGCGGCGACGCGATACCGTGGCGTTCCTTTTCCCCACATGATCCTCGTGGCCGCCTTGGAGGTTCCGTGGTACAGGCGTACATCCTGATCCAGACCGAGGTCGGCAAGGCGTCGACCGTCGCCGAGACGATCGGCAAGATCCCCGGAGTCCTCCAAGCCGAGGACGTGACGGGACCTTACGACGTCATCGTGCGCGCACAGGCCGACACCGTCGACGGCCTCGGCCGCATGGTGGTCGCCAAGGTCCAGCAAGTGGACGGCATCACCCGCACCCTGACCTGCCCGGTCGTGCATCTGTAGCCCCCGTCTACCCTTGGCCGGTGAACATCTTCCGTCACCGGCGCCGCACTCTCGCGGGGTCGTCCGTACTCGCCCTGCTGGTCACCGTCGCGGGCTGCTCCTCGGCAGACGACAGTGCCGACGTCGCGGTTCCCACCCCCGACGCCAAGACGGCCAGGATCTGCCGGGACCTGCACGAGGCCCTGCCGCGGAAGCTGGACGGACGGAGCCGTAACGACCCCGAGCCCCGGTCCGCCTACACGGCGGGCTGGGGAAGCCCGGCGATCATACTGCGCTGCGGTGTCACCCGGCCGCCGAAGATGATCGACCCCGAGGTGGCCAAGGGCGAGGACCCGAACGCGATCGGCGGGGACGTCGACGGCGTCGGCTGGCTCATGGAGAAGCGGGACGACGGAACGTGGCGGTTCACCACGACCGAGCGCGAAGCCTATGTACAGCTGACCCTGCCGAAGGAACTGTCGGGTCAGGACGACAGCGCACGGGTCCTCACCGGGATGGCGCCCGGCGTCAAGAAGGCGATCCCGACCGGGATCGCCTCCATGAACTGACCGGCCGGAACGACCTGGCCGGCCCGACTTCCGTGACTCCGCGCGGTGTCAGCGCAGCCCCGTCGAGCGGCGCAGCGCCGCCGACAGCAGCCGGTCGATGAGCTCCGGGTAGCTGATCCCGGTCGCCTGCCACATCGCCGGATACATCGAGATCGGCGTGAAGCCGGGCATCGTGTTGATCTCGTTGATCACGAACTCGCCGTCCTCGGTGAGGAAGAAGTCGGCGCGGACCAGGCCCTCGCAGGAGGCCGCCTCGAAGGCGTCCACCGCGAGCCGCCGCACCTCGGCGGTCTCCTCGCCGCTGAGCGGCGCCGGGACGACACCGGGCGTGGAGTCGATGTACTTGGCCTCGAAGTCGTAGTAGGCGTGCGCGTCCGGCGGCGGGATCTCGGCCGGCACGGAGGCGCGTGGGCCGTCCTCGAACTCCAGGACACCGCACTCGATCTCCCGGCCGCGCAGGGCGGCCTCCACGAGGATCTTGGGGTCGTGGCGCTGTGCCTCGGCGATCGCCTCCTCCAGGCCGGAGATGTCGTCGACCTTGGTGATGCCGATCGAGGAACCCGCGCGCGCGGGCTTCACGAACAGCGGCCAGCCGTGCTCCCCGGCGAAGTCCACGATCTTCTTGCGGGCGGCCGACTCGTCCAGCTGCCACTCGCGGGGCCGGATCACCACGTACGGGCCGACCTTGAGCCCGAAGGAGGTGAACACCCGCTTCATGTACTCCTTGTCCTGGCCGACGGCCGAGGCGAGCACACCGGAACCCACGTACGGCACCCCGGACAGCTCCAGGAGCCCCTGGAGTGTGCCGTCCTCGCCGTAGGGGCCGTGCAGCACCGGGAAGACCACGTCGACCTCGCCGAGCGCCTTGGGCACCGATCCGGGCTCGCTGTAGACGACCTCGCGGTTGGCCGGGTCGACGGAGAGCACCACGGCGCCCTCGGTGGACTCGGCGAGATCCGTCACCTCCGGGGTACGGCGGTCCGTGATGCCCATACGGTCCGGCTCGTCGGCGGTGAGCGCCCACCGGCCGTCACTGGTGATGCCGATGGGCAGGACGTCGTACTTGGTCCGGTCGATGGCGCGCAGTACGGCGCCCGCGGTGACCACGGAGATCCCGTGTTCGGAGCTGCGGCCGCCGAACACGACGGCCACGCGCGGCTTGCGAGTCTGCTGCTCAGGGCTCTGGGGGAGGTTCTCGGTGCTCATATCGGGTTGAGAGTACCCGGTGGTACAACCTCGATACAGCGTTCGGTTGGCCGGGTCGCTCAGCGTCGTTCGGGCTTCGCGCTGCGCGACATCAGCTCCTTGAGCGCGACGACCGGCGGCTTGCCCTCGTGCACGATGTCCACCACGGTTTCCGCGATCGGCATCTCGACCCCGTGCCTGCGGGCCAGATCCACCACGGACTCGCAGGACTTGACGCCCTCGGCGGTCTGCTTGGTGACCGCGCTCGCCTCCTCCAGGGTCATGCCCCGGCCGAGGCTGGTGCCGAAGGTGTGGTTGCGGGAGAGCGGTGAGGAGCAGGTGGCCACCAGGTCGCCCAGGCCCGCGAGTCCGGAGAGGGTCAGCGGGTCGGCGCCCAGCGCCAGGCCGAGCCGGGTGGTCTCGGCGAGGCCCCGGGTGATCAGCGAGCCCTTCGCGTTGTCGCCGAGCCCCATGCCGTCGGCGATGCCGACCGCGAGCCCGATCACGTTCTTGACCGCGCCACCGAGTTCGCAGCCGACGACGTCGGTGTTGGTGTAGGGGCGGAAATAGGGCGTGTGGCAGGCGGCCTGGAGCCGCTGGGCGACCGTCTCGTCGGTGCAGGCGACCACGGCGGCGGCGGGCATGCGGGCGGCGACCTCGCGGGCCAGGTTGGGCCCGGTGACCACGGCGATCCGGTCCGCGCCGACCTTCGTGACGTCCTCGATGACCTCGCTCATCCGCATCGCGGAGCCCAGCTCGACGCCCTTCATCAGGGAGACGAGGACGGTGTCGGGGGCGAGCAGCGGCCGCCATTGCGCGAGGTTGGCGCGCAGCGTCTGGGCGGGGACCGAGAGGACGGTGAGGTCGGCGAGGGCCGCGGCCTCGGCCGGGTCGGTGGTGGCCCGCAGGTTCTCCGGGAGCTCGACACCCGGCAGGTAGTCGGGGTTCGTCCGGGTGGAGTTGATCGCCTCGGCGACCTCCGGGCGGCGCGCCCAGACGGTGACCTCACAGCCCGCGTCGGCGAGCACCATGCCGAAGGCCGTGCCCCACGAACCCGCGCTGAAGACCGCCGCCTTGACCGGCTTGCTCACTTGCTCTGCCCTTCCGCCTGCCTGTCCGGCTGGCTGCCCACCTGACCGCTGTGCGTCTGCTCCGCCGTCCGGCGCCGCTGCTCGATCCGCTCCCGCCGCGGGTCGTAGGCCGCCTCGGGGGCCTTCTCGCCGCGGATCTCCTCCAGCAGGCCGGTGATGTCGGCCATGATGGCCTCGGTCGCCTGCTTGAGCAGCTCAGGCGTCATCTCCTGGCCGTAGAAACGGGTCAGGTCGACCGGCCGGCCGGCCAGGACGCGGTGGGTCTTGCGCGGCCAGAGGTTGGGCTTCTTGGCGTACGGCGGCAGAAGTTCGTTGGCGCCCCACTGGGCGACCGGGATGACCGGGCACCTGGTCTGGAGCGCGACGCGCGCGGCACCGGTCTTGCCGGTCATGGGCCAGCCGTCCGGGTCGCGGGTGAGGGTGCCCTCCGGGTAGAAGGCGACACACTCGCCGCGTTCCACGGCGTCGATCGCGGCGCGGAACGCGCTGAGCGCGTCGCTGCTCTCGCGATAGACCGGGATCTGTCCGGTGCCGCGCATCGCGGCCCCGACGAATCCCTTCTTGAAAAGCCCGCTCTTCGCCAGGAAACGCGGAACCCGTCCGGTGTTGTACTGATAGTGCGCGTACGCGAAGGGGTCCACGTGTGAATTGTGGTTCACCGCGGTGATAAATCCGCCGTCGGCTGGAATGTTCTCCATTCCGCGCCAGTCCCGCTTGATCAGAACCACCAGGGGGGGTTTGCACAGGACCGCTGCGAAGCGGTACCAGAACCCGATTCTGCGGCGGGACACGCGGACACCTTCCTCTAGGACTTCCTCCGGGGGTTTCCCCGGACCGGGAGCCGCACAAGTGTCGCCCCGGGCAGCCGGTCTGTCGAGAACACCGTACGCCCCGCGACCGGGACCGCCGCGGGACCCGGGGGACAATGACGGCGACACGGGAGGGCGCGGGAGGGACGGTACGACGGTGCGGTGGACCTTGGTCATACCCCTCAAACCCTTGGCGCGGGCCAAGAGCAGGCTCGCGGACACGGCCGCCGAGGGGGTTCGCCCGGGGCTGGCCCTCGCGTTCGCGCAGGACACCGTGGCCGCGGCGCTGGCCTGCCCGGAGGTTGGCGATGTGGCAGTCGTCACGGACGACCCACTGGCCGGCCGTGAGCTGGCGGCGCTGGGCGCCCGGATCGTCCCGGACGAGCCGGGCGGCGGGCTGAACGCCGCCCTGGCGCACGGGGCACGCGTCGTGCGTTCCTGGCATCCCGCGGCGGCGGTGGCGGCCCTGAACGCCGACCTGCCGGCCCTGCGCCCCGCGGAATTGTCCCGGGTGCTGAACTCGGCGGCGGAATTCCCGCGCGCTTTTCTCCCGGACGCGGCAGGAATCGGCACCACGCTGCTGGCGGCGATCCCGGGCACGGAATTGCGCCCGCTCTTCGGCGGCGACTCCCGCTCCCGTCACCACGCCTCCGGCGCCACGGAGCTGCCCCTCGCCGACGTCGACTCGGTACGCCAGGACGTCGACACCGGCGAAGACCTCCGGGCGGCCCTGACCCTGGGCGTGGGGCCTCATACGTCGACGGCAACGGCGGGACTCCTGATCCCGGGATCCTGAGCCGCCAGGACGGCCGAGGAGGTGCCGACCGCGACCGGAGCGGGACCCTGGCCGGAGCCGGGCCATGGCTGGGGCCGAGGCCGGAGCAGGACCCTGACCGGGGCCGAACCGTGGCTGAAGCCGAGCCAAGGCTGGGGCCGAGGCCGGAGCAGGGCCCTGGCCGGAGCCGAACCGTGGCTGAAGCCGAGCCAGGGCTGAGGGCCGAGGCGGGAACGGGACCTGACCGGGGCCGAGCCAGGGGCAGGGCCGAGCCGAGCCAGGGCTAGGGCTGGGGCCGAAGCGGGAGCCGGGTGCGAGGCCGGGCCGGAACCGGAGCCGATTCAGGGGACCCAGACTCGGAGCCCGGAGCGGTGGAGGTGAGACAGGTCAGCGGGCTATCACCGGGCTGTCACGCCCGGTTGCTCGGCCCTGCCCATCACGACGTCTGGTGCTCGGCGGGTGTGGGCCCTCGGAAGCACGTGCCGCGCGGGAGCGGAGGCCCAGAGGCCAGGTGGCCGGGCAAAAGGCCCGACGCCGGAACAGAGCCTGGCCGGGGCCAAAAACAGAGCCAAGGCGGAATCAGGGGCCCGACCGGGCCGGAGTCAGAGCCGAGACCGGCCCAGAACCGTATCCAGGGCCATGGCCAGAAGCTGGGCCGGAGCCAGAAGTCGAGCCGCGGGCCGAGGCCAGAGTTGGGGACCGGGCGCCGAGGCTGGGACTCAGGCCGGGGCCAGAGCCGGGGTCAGGGCCCCAGGTCAGGTCAGGGCCCCAGGTCAGGACCGGCGGCGGGGGCCGGGCACCGGGGCCGGTGAGCCGAGCCGTAGCCCAGGCCCGAGCTGGGGCCGGGGCCAGCCACTGGAGCCAGGCGCCGGAGTCGAGGTCGGAGGCCGAGCCGGGCGGCCGAACCCGGCCAGCGGCCAGGTGCCGGGAGCGGGCGCCGGGACCAGCCCCACGCTGAGGCCAAGCTCCGGAGCCGGGGGCGGAGGCCAAGCCGGGGGCCGGGGGCCAAGCCGGGGGCCGAGCCAGGGAACCGCGCCCGGGACTGGGGTCGGCATCGCGGGCGGAGCCGGGGCCGGGGGCCAGGGCCGAGCCAGGGAACCGCGCCCGGGACTGGGGTCGGCGCCGCAGGCGGTGCCGGGGCCGAGCCAGGTGGCCGGTACCGGAAGTGGCGTCGGGGGCGGTGCTGGGGTGGGGTGCCCGGGGGGCTTGGGGCTGGGGGCGGTGGGGAGGGATGTGCCGGGAGTACGCTGCCGTCATGCAGGCGACCGCGTACACGTACGACCCCGAGACCCGTTGCGGTCAGGTGCTGCTCGACGACGGCACGCCGGTGCCCTTCGACGCGGCGGCGTTCGACGCGGGGGGTCTTCGGCTGCTGCGGCCGGGGCAGCGGGTGCGGATCGAGATGGAGCCGGAGCGGGGTGCCGCGGCGGACGTCCGCGTGACGCTGGTGACCCTCCAGACGTTCTGACCGGCCCCCGGAACCCGGACGCGCCGCGGGCCGGGCTCCCGCGGGAGTCCGACCCGGCGTGTGATTGCCCCGAGTCCTTCGGATCGGACAAGGATCCGAAAGAGAAGCTCTAGCGGCCGGCCGTGGCCTTCTTGGCGGTGGTCTTGCGCGCGGTCGACTTCTTGGCGGGGGCCTTCTTGGCCGTGACCTTCTTCGCGGGGGCCTTCTTCGCGGCGGTCTTCTTCGCTGTCGCGGTGGCCTTCTTCGCGGTGGTGGCCTTCTTGGCGGTGGTCTTCTTCGCCGTGACCTTCTTGGCGGCCGCGGTGGTCTTCTTGGCGGTCGTCTTCTTCGCCGTGACCTTCTTCGCCGCGGCGGTGGCCTTCTTGGCGGTGGTCTTCTTCGCGGCGGCCTTCTTGACCGTCGCGGCGGCGCTCCCGGTCAGGCTGCCCTTGGGGGCCTTCTTGACGGCGACCTCTCCACCGCGCGGGAGCTTCTTCGAACCGCTGACCAGGTCCTTGAAGCCCTGACCGGCGCGGAAGCGCGGAACGGAGGTCTTCTTGACCCGAACCCGCTCGCCCGTCTGGGGGTTGCGGGCGTAGCGAGCGGGACGGTCCACCTTCTCGAAGGACCCGAAGCCGGTGACCGAGACCCGGTCCCCGCCGACGACCGCGCGGACGATGGCGTCCAGGACCGCGTCGACAGCATCGGCGGCCTGCTGGCGGCCGCCCATCTTGTCGGCAATCGCTTCTACGAGCTGCGCCTTGTTCACGTCTTCCCCTTCGGAGACATCGCCAGAACGAAAGTGTTCAAGCTTTTTCGCACGTTAGGCAGATATATACCGCAAATCAAACACGAAACGGCCTAATCACCCTTGTGCCGCAACGGACTCGGCCGGCTCGGGCGGTTCAGCGTTCCCCGCCGGGGATTCGCCCCTCGTCGAGGTCCGCCAGGAACCGATCCAGACGCCTTGCCGCAGCGGCGAGATCGTGTTTGGCCGCGGCCGTAATGACCAGCAGCTTCCGGGTCAGCGCCATCCGTACGCCCTCCGGGACTTGCAGTTCGCGCACTCTTGTGTGCGCTTCCTTGAGTTGGTCCGCGACCACCGCGTGGAGCTCGAGTTGGCCGTCACGTTCCATGCACAGATTGTGCCATCTGGGGCGAGTTGTCGCCTGCGCAGGGTGCAACTGCCGCTCAAATGGCCTTCCAGGCACTTGCCAAGACTGTGATCACAGTACTCACGTACCCCAGTAATCACCCTGCTAACGCGCCAAGTTGAGCGGACCTGCGGGAACGCCCAGGGCCGTTCGGGTGCAGACATGGCCGTACCCCCAATCGTGGCGATCGGGGGTACGGAGAGGAGGTTGCGGTGGCCGGATACCGACCCCGGCGGGTCCAGGAATCAGGCCTGGAGCGTCCGCGGCTTGTGCGACGGCCGCTTGGCCTCGTAAGTGGCGATGTCGCCCTCGTTCTGGAGGGTGATGGAGATGTCGTCCAGGCCGTTCAGCAGCCGCCAGCGGGAGTTCTCGTCCAGCTCGAAGGCGGCGGTGACGCCTTCGGCGCGCACCTCGCGGGCCTCCAGGTCGACGGTGATCTCGGCCTGCGGGTCCTTCTCCACGAGATCCCACAGCGCGTCCACGGTCCACTGCTCCAGAACCACCGTGAGCAGGCCGTTCTTCAGCGAGTTGCCCCTGAAGATGTCGGCGAAGCGGGAGGAGATCACGGTCTTGAAGCCGTAGTTCTGGAGCGCCCAGACGGCGTGCTCACGGGAGGAGCCGGTACCGAAGTCGGGGCCTGCGACCAGGACCGTGGCGCCCTGCCGCTCGGGACGGTTGAGCACGAACTCCGGGTCCTTGCGCCAGGCCTCGAACAGCCCGTCCTCGAACCCGTCCCGGGTCACCTTCTTGAGCCAGTGAGCAGGGATGATCTGGTCGGTGTCCACGTTGCTGCGGCGCAGCGGGACGGCCCGGCCGGTGTGGGTGGTGAATGCTTCCATGGCTCTCAGACTCCAGCGGGCGCGGGGGCGGCGGTCTGCGCGGTCAGATCGGCCGGGGAGGCCAGGTGGCCGAGGACGGCGGTGGCGGCCGCGACCTGCGGCGACACCAGGTGGGTGCGTCCGCCCTTGCCCTGCCGGCCCTCGAAGTTGCGGTTGGAGGTGGAGGCGGAGCGCTCTCCGGGGGCGAGCTGGTCCGGGTTCATGCCGAGACACATCGAGCAGCCCGCGTGCCGCCATTCGGCGCCGGCTTCCTTGAAGACCACGTCCAGACCCTCGGAGACGGCCTGGAGGCCCACCCGCGCGGAGCCCGGGACGACCAGCATCCTTACGCCGTCGGCGACTTTGCGGTCGCGCAGAATGTCCGCGGCGGCGCGCAGGTCCTCGATACGACCGTTGGTGCAGGAACCTACGAAGACGGTGTCCACACCGATGGAGCGCAGCGGCTGGCCGGCCGCCAACCCCATGTATTCCAGGGCCTTTTCGGCGGCGTGCCGCTCCGATGCGTCTTCGTACGAAGCCGGGTCGGGGACCGATGCCGAAAGCGGCGCTCCCTGGCCGGGGTTGGTGCCCCAGGTGACGAACGGCGACAGTTCGGCGGCGTTGATGACGACCTCGGCGTCGAAGACCGCGTCCTCGTCGGTGCGCAGGGTCTTCCAGTAGGCGACGGCCGCGTCCCAGTCGGCGTCCTCGGGGGCGTGCGGGCGGCCCTTGAGGTAGTCGAAGGTGGTCTCGTCGGGGGCGATCATGCCCGCGCGGGCGCCGGCCTCGATCGACATGTTGCAGATGGTCATCCGGGCCTCCATCGAGAGATTCTCGATGGCGGAGCCGCGGTATTCCAGAATGTAGCCCTGGCCGCCGCCCGTACCGATCTTGGCGATGATCGCCAGGATCAGGTCCTTGGCGGTGACGCCGTCGGGCAGCTCGCCGTCGACCGTGATGGCCATGGTCTTCGGGCGGGCCAGCGGCAGCGTCTGGGTGGCCAGCACATGCTCCACCTGGGAGGTGCCGATGCCGAACGCCAGCGCGCCGAAGGCGCCGTGCGTGGAGGTGTGGGAGTCGCCGCAGACCACCGTCGTGCCGGGCTGGGTCAGGCCCAGCTGCGGGCCTACGACGTGCACGACGCCCTGCTCGACGTCGCCGAGCGGGTGCAGGCGCACCCCGAACTCGGCGCAGTTCTTGCGCAGGGTCTCCAGCTGGGCGCGGGAGACCGGGTCGGCGATGGGTTTGTCGATGTCGAGGGTCGGGGTGTTGTGGTCCTCGGTCGCGATGGTGAGGTCGAGGCGGCGCACCGGGCGGCCGTTCTTGCGGAGGCCGTCGAAGGCCTGCGGGCTGGTCACCTCGTGCAACAGGTGCAGATCGATGAAGAGGAGGTCGGGCTCGCCCTCGGCGCGCCGGACGACGTGGTCGTCCCAGACCTTCTCCGCGAGTGTCCTACCCATCGCATTCCCTTCGGCTGTGCGGCCTGCTGTGCATAACCAGGGTTGCGCGTCTCGCGGAAAATTGAACTTGCGTTTCACAGAGTGAGACGCGAGTATCGTTGCATGGACAACAGTAGCGGCGTCGGCGTTCTGGACAAGGCAGCCCTTGTCCTGAGCGCTCTGGAGTCCGGTCCGGCCACCCTCGCGGGTCTGGTCGGGGCCACCGGACTGGCAAGGCCCACGGCCCACCGGTTGGCCGTGGCACTGGAACACCACCGGCTGGTGGCGCGGGACATGCAGGGCCGGTTCATCCTCGGACCCCGGCTGGCCGAGCTGGCCGCGGCCGCGGGCGAGGACCGGTTGCTGGCGACGGCGGGCCCGGTGCTCACGCACCTGCGCGACATCACCGGCGAGAGCGCGCAGCTCTACCGGCGCCAGGGCGACATGCGGATCTGCGTGGCCGCGGCGGAACGTCTGTCCGGTCTCCGGGACACGGTTCCGGTCGGCTCGACGCTCACGATGAAGGCGGGCTCGTCGGCGCAGATCCTGCTCGCCTGGGAGGAGCCGGAGCGGCTGCACCGGGGTCTCCAGGGCGCCCGCTTCACGGCCACGGCCCTCTCGGGTGTACGGCGCCGGGGCTGGGCCCAGTCCATCGGCGAGCGCGAGCCGGGCGTCGCCTCGGTCTCCGCGCCGGTGCGTGGTCCGTCCAACCGTGTGGTGGCCGCGGTGTCCGTCTCCGGCCCCATCGAGCGCCTGTCCCGCCATCCGGGCCGTATGCACGCCCAGGCGGTCATCGACGCCGCCGGCCGCCTCTCCGAGGCCCTGCGCCGCTCGGGCTGACCCCCCGCCCTCTCGACCCCCTCGGCCCCTTCGGGGCCCTCAGAGACGACAACAGCACCGAAAGGGGCCCGCCTCAACGCCGCGGCGGGCCCTTTTCGACGCCAGGCGTCGCCTCCGGGGCTCCGTGCCGGTGCCCGAGGCCCGGTGCCGGAGCCCGAGCGCCGGAAACCCGGCGACGGAGCCCGAGTGCCGCAGGCTCAATGCCGGAGCCCGAGCGCCGGAAGCGGGCGACGGAAGCCGGGTGCCGGGTGCCGGGTGCCGCAGGACCAATACCGGAGCCCGAGTGCCGGAAACCCGGGGCCGGAGCCCGCCGCAGGCTCAATGCCGGAGCCCGAGTGCCAGAAACCCGGCGCCGGAAACCCGGCGCCGGAAGCCGAGTGCCGGAAGCCCGGCGCCGGCGAGAGCTCTCAGCCTCAGGGCACGTCCGCCCCCTCCCCCGACCCGCGGGGTCCGCCGCATCGCCGCACCGCGACCCCGTCAGCCCGTCTTCTCCGCTTCGGCCGTCCGGCCCGAGCGGTACGCGAAGCGGTCCTTCGCGTAGCGGCCGCGGCGTTCCAGCGGGATCTGGCCGTGGGCCGCCGCCAGGCCGAAGGGCGGCATGTCGCCGTAGACCGACTCGTACGAGCCCTCCGGCACCACGTACGTCTCGTGCCACACGCCGACGTGTCCGCGCAGTTTTCCGGCCCGGTCCTTGCGGTTGACCAGTTGCCAGACCCTGTGGTGGAAGGCGTCGGGTGCGGCGGCGTAGGCGTACAGCTTTTCCTTGGACTCCCAGTACTGGACGACGTAGTACGTCCGCGGCGACGCCGTGAGCAGAACGTGGCCGAGCATGCCCCGCTCCGGCGCCTTGGACAGCTCCCGCAGCATGCGGGACATCGCGGTGAACACGAACGGCCACTGGTGCACCGCCCGGAAGCGGTTGACCCGCATGCCGATCAGCAGGACGACGACATCGCCGTCGGCGGCTGCGGTGGTGCGTCCGAGTACCGGTTTCGCGGACATGAGGGCCCCCTGCTCCTGTCGGATAGCGCCGCTATCCTTTGAGTGATGCTTGGATAGTCGCACTGTCCAAGGAGGGGCGCAAGACATGCGGCTTGCCGAGCTGAGTGAGCACAGCGGTGTGTCCACCGCGACGATCAAGTACTACCTGCGCGAAGGGTTGTTGCCGCCGGGCCGCCAGGTCAACGCGACGACCGCCGAGTACGACGCGGAGCATGTGCGCCGGCTGCGGCTGGTGCGGGCGATGATCCAGGTCGGCCGGATGCCGGTGGCGACGGCGCGCGAGGTACTGCGCCATGTGGACGACGACTCCCTGGGCCGCACGATCCGGCTGGGGGCGGCCCTGTGGGCGTTGCCGCAGGTGCCGGAGCCGGACGAGGACGACGCCTTCGTCCGGGCCGCGCACCGGGAGGCGGGCGCACTGCTGGAGTCGCTGGGCTGGACCAACTCCATGATGCTGACGACGGTCTCCCCCGCGTACCGCTCACTGGTGGTGGCGATCGCGGCGTTCCGTCGGCTCGGTTACGACTGGGACGCCCAACGGCTCCTGCTCTACGCCCGGTTGATGCACGAGGCGGCCGGGCTCGACCTGGACTTCGTCGAGTCGCAGCCCTCGGAGGCGGAGAAGGCGGAATGCGCGGTGGTCTCGGCGGTGCTCATCGAGCCGATGCTCCAGGCGCTGCACCGGCTGGCCCAGGAGGAGGAGTCCGCCCGACGGTACGGCTTCGAGTGACGTGACGCCCGGCGGAAACCGTCCCGGACAACGACGAAGGCCCCCCACCGAAGTGGGGGGCCTTCATCCGTGCGTACCCCCGACCGGATTCGAACCGGCGCTACCGCCTTGAGAGGGCGGCGTGCTAGGCCGCTACACAACGGGGGCCTGGACACTGCGTTTCCGCAGGTCCGAGCTGGTCTACCTGGACTCGAACCAAGACTAACTGAACCAGAATCAGTCGTGCTGCCAATTACACCATAGACCAATGATGGTTTAGACCAGTTCAGTACCCCCGACCGGATTCGAACCGGCGCTACCGCCTTGAGAGGGCGGCGTGCTAGGCCGCTACACAACGGGGGCCCTAGCGATTCCGAGTTGATCGGAACCAGTACCCCCGACCGGATTCGAACCGGCGCTACTGCCTTGAGAGGGCAGCGTGCTAGGCCGCTACACAACGGGGGCTCGCGGATGTGATCCGCTGGGCGCAGATGAGCTCTGCGAGCTGGCCTACCTGGACTCGAACCAAGACTAACTGAACCAGAATCAGTCGTGCTGCCAATTACACCATAGGCCACTGGAACGCAAGTCCCTGAGGGGATGTCGTTCTAGTTTCGCGCCCCGGGCTTCCGGCTTTTCGGCCTGCTTCCCTGGGCGCAGGAAGAACATTACCCGAAGGTGGACGGGGCTCCAAAACGACTATCCGTGCCGACGATCGCGGGTAGTTCGGCAAGGGTCGAGATCCGGTGCGTCACGGCCGCCGCCGTGCCGTCCGCGTACACCCCGCCGCGGTCGATCCACACGGACAGCAGACCGGCCTCGGCGGCGCCCCGCCCGTCGATCTCCGGGTGGTCGCCGACGTACGCCACCTCGCGCGGAAGCAGTTCCAGGGCGTCGCAGACCGCCAGGAAGGCACCGGCATCGGGTTTGGAGACGCCCAGCTCGGCGGCGCACAGGATGACCTCGAAGCGGTGATGCACACCGAGGGTGCGCAGCTTGCGGTCCTGCACGGCGATGCTGGAGTTGGACAGCACCGCGTGCCGGTGGCTGGCGGCCAGCACGTCCAGGGCCGGCAGCACGTCCGGGAAGAGCGCCCAGGCCGCCTCGTAGTGGCCGATGTAGCGCTCGAACCACGCGTCGGCCTCGGCGTCGGCCATCTCCCGGCCCAGGAAGGCACGTACACGGTCGCGGCGCTGCCCTCCGAAGGAGACCTCCCCCGCCGAGAACCGCGCCCACTGCTGGTCGGTGACCTGGCGCCACCGGGTCAGCGCCTCCTCGGCGGTGGCGTACCCGCCGAACAGCCCCTCGGCCACCAGGTGTGCGCGCATGCCCGCCCGGTCGGCGGACGTGTAGTCGAAGAGGGTGTCGTCGATGTCCCAGACGACGGCTCGGATCGCCATGACACCGACGGTAGCGCCCGGAGGGGCTCCGCACACGAGGGGCGGCCGTCACGGCCGGTGACGGGCATCACGCCCGAGGGGCGGCGACCGGAACTCCGGTTGCCGCCCCTCGGGGTTCGGGCCGGTCAGGCGGCGAGCCTGGCCAGCGCCGCGTCGATGCGGGCCAGCGTCTTCTCCTTGCCCAGGATCTCCAGGGACTCGAAGAGCGGGAGGCCGACCGTGCGGCCGGTGACGGCCACCCGGACCGGGGCCTGGGCCTTGCCGAGCTTGAGGCCATGCGCCTCGCCCGCGGCCAGGACGGCCTCCTTCAGGGACTCCGCCGACGCCCAGTCGGCCGCGTCGAGCTTCTCGCGGGCGGTGCGCAGCAGCGCGTCGGAGCCCTCCTTCATCGCCTTGGTCCAGCTGGCCTCGTCGTGGACCGGCTCGGACAGGAAGAGGAAGTCGACGTTCTCGGTGATCTCGGAGAGCACCTTGAGACGCGTCTGCGCGTGCGGCGCGACCGCCTGCCACTGGGCCTCGTCGAAGTCCTCCGGCGCCCAGGGGGCGACGGGGGCCTGGAGCCAGGGGCGGCAGCGCTCGGCGAAGGTCTTCACGTCGAGCAGCCGGATGTGGTCGGCGTTGATCGCCTCGGCCTTCTTCAGGTCGAAGCGGGCCGGGTTGGGGTTCACGTCGGCGACGTCGAAGGCCGCGACCATCGCGTCCATCGTGAAGATGTCCTGGTCGGCCGAGAGCGACCAGCCGAGGAGCGAGAGGTAGTTGAGCAGGCCCTCGGGCAGGAAGCCGCGCTCGCGGTAGAGGTTCAGCGAGGACTGCGGGTCGCGCTTGGACAGCTTCTTGTTGCCCTCGCCCATCACGTAGGGCAGATGGCCGAAGGCCGGGACGTCCTTGGCGACGCCGAGTTCGATCAGCGCCTTGTACAGGGCGATCTGGCGCGGGGTGGAGGAGAGCAGGTCCTCGCCGCGCAGGACGTGGGTGATCTCCATCAGCGCGTCGTCGACCGGGTTCACCAGGGTGTACAGCGGGGCGCCGTTGGCGCGGACGATGCCGTAGTCCGGGACGTTCTCCGGGGTGAAGGTCAGCTCGCCGCGGACAAGGTCGGTGAAGGTGATCGTCTCGTCGGGCATACGGAAGCGGACGATGGGCTCGCGGCCCTGCGCACGGTACTCCTCGACCTGCCCGTCGCTCAGGTCGCGGCAGTGGCCGTCGTAGCCGGAGGGCCTGCCGGCGGCGCGGGCGGCCTCGCGGCGGCTGTCCAGCTCCTCCTGGGAGCAGTAGCAGTGGTACGCGTGGCCGCCGTCGAGCAGCTTCCGGGCGACGTCCTGGTAGATGTCCATCCGCTGCGACTGGCGGTACGGCGCGTGCGGGCCGCCGGTCTCGGGGCCCTCGTCGAAGTCGAAGCCCAGCCAGCTCATCGCGTCGAGCAGCTGCTGGTACGACTCCTCGGAGTCGCGGGCGGCGTCGGTGTCCTCGATGCGGAAGACCAGCGTGCCCTGGTGGTGCCGGGCGTACGCCCAGTTGAACAGGGCGGTGCGGACCAGGCCCACGTGGGGGTTACCGGTGGGGGAGGGACAGAAACGCAGGCGAATGTGAGAGCCGGGTGCGCTAGCCACGCTTGACAACCTTGTTGGTGAGAGTGCCGATGCCTTCGATGGTGACGGCGACCTCGTCGCCGACGTGCAGGGGGCCGACCCCAGCGGGTGTGCCGGTGAGGATCACGTCGCCGGGGAGCAGCGTCATGGCCTCGGAGATGTTGACGATCAGGTCCTCGACCGGGTGGCTCATCTCGCTCGTACGGCCCAGCTGGCGCTGTTCGCCGTTGACGGTGAGCTGGATGGTCAGGTCGTTCGCGGTGGCGAGGTCCAGGTCCGTCTCCACCCAGGGGCCGAGCGGGCAGGCGGTGTCGAAGCCCTTGGCCCTGGCCCACTGCTTCTCGCGCCGCTGGACGTCGCGGGCGGTGACGTCGTTGGCGCAGGTGAAGCCGAAGATCACGTCCTTGACCCGGTCGCGCGGCACCTCACGGCACATACGGCCGATGACCACGGCCAGCTCGGCCTCGTGATGGAGCTCCTCGGAGAAGGAGGGGTACTGGATCTCGTCACCGGGGCCGATCACCGAGGTGGACGGCTTGAAGAAGGCGAACGGGGCGTCGGGCACCTCGTTGCCCAGCTCCCTGGCGTGTTCCGGGTAGTTCCGGCCGAAGGCCACGACCTTGTTGGGGAGCACCGGCGGGAGCAGCCTGACCTTGCTCAGCGGCACCTTGATGCCGGAGAGCTCGAAATCCGCGAACGGAATGCCCTTGATGATGTCGAGAACGAGTTCGTCCTGCTTGTCGCCCTCGACGGCGCCGAAGGCGACATTCCCGTCGATGGAGAACCTGGCGATGCGCACGGGATCCTTGCGCCCCTTAACTGAGCTGGAGTCTGACGCTCCAGGCTAACGCGGCAAGGAGGCGGTGCCCCGCCCATCGGGGCCGGGCGTCGGTCGTCCTGAACGCCCGGCAGGCGTGGGCCGTACTACCGCACGGCGGAGGAGGCGAGGGGAGCCTCCATGAGGATGGTGCGCCGGGGGTTGGCGGTCTGGGCGGGAAGATCGATGGAGTGTTCCGGCAGCTCCGCGGTCATCAGCTCGCCGGCGTCGTCGAGGTGCACCAGAGTCGTGCGACGGGGGTTGGCTATGGTGCGGAACATCATCGTCTTCACGGTGGAGAGAGCCCTGTCGTGGTGGTGGGTGGGCACCTCCGCCGGGTTGACAGAAGGCGCCCTCTTGTAAAGCGCCAGGCTAGACAGCGGATTCCCCGCCGGGGTCGTGAACTACCCATGATTAGCGTGTGAGTTTGCTCACGAACATGGGAACAAAATGGTCAATTCAGGCCTACAAATCACCGCAACGAAACGGACATTGGCCCCCTGAAGCCATCATTCCGCTCCTGATCATGGCGACTGGGACACCGTCCGAGCACCCCCTCGTGACCCTTCACTCGCACGGTTAAGTCCGGTATGTACGAGATCATATTCCACGTCTCGTGACACGTCCCTCACATACCGTCACTCAGGTCACAGCTCGGTCCACGGGCCTTGTTGGAGATCCGGCACTGTGCTGGAATTCCACGGACCGCCGCGGGAACGAGCCGGGGCGCAACGGCGCAACGCAGCGCCGAGTGGCGGCCGAGCAGGGGGGAGCCGGCGCCGGTCTCAAGTAACACCCAGGGGCGCGTATTCAGGACGCTCCCCAAAACGCCGACACCGTGTCCCTCCGTTCCTGCGGAGGGGTGCCTGGTCCAGAGGTTGCGACGCTAGTGCAGGGACGTTTCAAGAGGAATGGCAGCGCTTCGGCCGAGCCGGAGCCGCACGGCGGGACCGACCGCGGTTCCTCGCCCCAGCACGCCCAGAACCCAGGCCCGGCCACGGCCGGCGACAGCGGCGAGCGCTCCGGGCGTCCCGGCGCGGTCGGAGCGGTCGGAGCGGCCGGACCGGCGAACCCGGAACCCGAGGTGAAGCCCGCCGCCGGCCCGACCGGCACCGGCTCGCGCCTGGCACTGCGCAACTGGCGCATCTCCACGCGCCTGGTGTCGCTGCTCGCGCTGCCGGTCGTCGCGGCCACCTCGCTGGGCGCGCTGCGCATCGGCGACAACCTGGACGACATCCAGCAGCTCGACAACATGAAGCTGCTGACGGACATCACCAAGCAGGCCACCGAGCTGGCCGCCGCACTCCAGGAGGAGCGCGACCAGTCCGCCGGTCCCCTGTCGCACGGCCTGAAGGCGACCGACTACACGGTCAAGGGCTACCAGGACAAGACCGACCGCGCCTCCCAGAACTTCAAGGACACCTCCGAGGCGATCACCGAAGCCGGCAAGGACGGCCAGCTCCGCGGCGTCCGCGCCAGCATCGTCGGCATCAGCGCCCAGCTGGAGCGGCTGGCGAAGATCCGCAAGTCCGCGTACCAGTCCACGAACAACTCGACGCAGACCGTCGACGAGTACCACCGCCTGATCACCCAGCTGATCGACCTCTCGCAGGACATGGCGGAGGCGTCCAGCAACCCGGAGATGATCCAGCGCACCCGCGCCCTGGCGGCGTTCTCCACCGCCAAGGAGTGGGCGTCCGTGCAGCGCGCCGTGATCGCCGCGGCCCTGCCCGACAACAACACCGAGGCCGGCAGGCTCTCCGAGAACGACCGCCTCTACGCGAACTCGGCGCTCGACAGCCAGGACTCCGAGGTCGCCATCTTCAAGCAGATCTACAGCGGCAACGCCGCGGAGCTGCTCGACCCCATCGCCAGCGGCAATCCGACCATCACGGCCTCGGACACGTACGCCAGGCGAAGCCTCGCCGCCACGAACGGCATCAAGGACCAGCCGAAGCGTTCCTACCGCGACTGGGTGGACGACAGCTCGACCAAGATCGAGCAGATGAAGAAGATCGAGCACACGCTGCTCGAGGACATGGAGCAGAAGGCCCGCGAGCTGCGCAACGCCACCGAGCGCGACGCGATCATCTCCGGTGCGCTGATCCTCCTCGTCCTCGGCGTGTCGCTGGTCGGCGCCTTCGTCGTGGCCCGCTCCATGATCCGCTCGCTGCGCCGCCTCCAGGACACCGCCACCAAGGTCGCCCAGGACCGTCTGCCCGAGCTGGTCAAGCAGCTGTCCGAGTCCGACCCGCAGGACGTGGACACGTCCGTGGAGTCGGTCGGTGTGCACTCCCGGGACGAGATCGGCAAGGTGGCCGCGGCCTTCGACGACGTGCACCGCGAGGCGGTCCGCCTCGCCGCCGAGCAGGCCCTGCTGCGGGGCAACGTCAACGCGATGTTCACCAACCTCTCGCGCCGCTCCCAGGGCCTCATCCAGCGTCAGCTGTCGCTCATCTCCGAACTGGAGTCCCGCGAGGCCGACCCGGACCAGCTGTCCTCCCTCTTCAAGCTCGACCACCTCGCCACCCGTATGCGCCGAAACGGTGAGAACCTTCTCGTCCTCGCGGGTGAGGAGCCCGGTCGCCGGTGGACCCGCCCGGTCCCGCTGGTCGACGTGCTCCGCGCCGCCGCGTCCGAGGTGGAGCAGTACGAGCGCATCGAGCTGGCCTCCGTGCCGACCACCGAGGTCGCCGGCCGCGTGGTCAACGACCTCGTGCACCTGCTCGCCGAGCTGCTGGAGAACGCCACCTCCTTCTCCTCGCCGCAGACCAAGGTCAAGGTCACCGGTCACGCGCTGCCCGACGGCCGGGTGCTGATCGAGATCCACGACACCGGTATCGGCCTCTCCCCCGAGGACCTCGCGGCGATCAACGAGCGGCTCGCCTCGCCGCCCACCGTGGACGTGTCGGTGTCCCGCCGCATGGGTCTGTTCGTGGTCGGCCGGCTGTCCCAGCGGCACGGCATCCGCATCCAGCTCCGCCCCTCCGACTCCGGTGGTACGACCGCGCTGGTCATGCTGCCCGTGGACGTCGCCCAGGGCGGCAAGAAGCCCGCCCCGGGCAAGCCCGGCCCCTCCCTGCCGACCGGCGGCCCGGCCGCCGCGCAGGCCGCGGCCGGTGCGGCTGCGGCCCGCCAGTCCGGCGGCCAGGGCGGTGGCGCGTTCGGCGGCGGTGCCTTCGGCGGCGCCCCGGCCGGCGGATCGGCGTCCGGCGGACGTCTCGGCGCGGCCGCCGGTGCGCGCGGCCAGGTCGGCGCCGGCCAGGGCCCGCGGGCCGCACTGCCCGGCACCGGCCAGGGCGGACCCCGTGGCCCGCAGCAGCCGGGCCCCACGACGAACCAGCAGGGCCCCACGACGAACCAGCAAGGTCGGCCCGCTCCGGCCGGCGCGGGTGCCGGTATGTTCGGCGGCGGGCAGACGCCGGCCGCTCCGCAGGACCTTCAGGCCGCGGGTACGGCCGCACCGCAGCAGGACCTGTTCGGCGGCCGCGGCCCCGTGACCGCGAAGCGCGGCGACAACGCCTCCGGCCAGGGCCGCCGGCCGCAGCTCCCGCCGCGTGGCGGGGCCCGGCCCGAGCTGCCCGGTGGCCCCAGCCAGCAGCAGCCCAACCCGGGCTGGCACGACGACCAGGCGCGCCCGCAGGGGTCCCGCGCCTCGCTGGACACCCCGCGCGGCCACGACGAGCCGGACACGGCGCAGACCGCGCCCATGCCGCGCATCGAGGACCGGCCGGACGCGACGGCCCAGCGGCCGGCGATACCCCGGGCGCAGGCCCAGGGCCCCGGCAACACCGGCGAGTTCCCCCGTCCTGACCTGGGCGGTGCCAACGGTGGCGCCAACGGCGCCCAGAACAACACCGGCCAGAACACGGGCCAGTTCGCCCGCCCCGGCACGAACAGCCAGCAGAACACCGGCTCGTTCGTCCGCTCCGACGTCTACGGCACCCCGGGCGGGCAGCAGAACGGTTCCACCACGGGCCAGTTCGCCGCCCCGCAGGCCTACGACAACGGCTCCACCGGCCAGTTCACGACGCCGGGTTACGACAACGGCTCCGGCAACACCGGGCAGCACTCCCTGCCGGGACGCCAGCAGGGTCCGCAGCACGACGCCCAGCAGACGGGCCAGTTCGAGCGGACGCAGGCGGGCGGGTACGGCGCCGCGGAGATGCCGCGCATCCCGGCCCCGCAGCAGCCACAGCAGCAGGCGCAGCAGCCGCAACAGCAGCAGCGACCGGTGCGTCAGGAGCCCGAGGCGCTGCCGCCGGCGACCAGCCCGGGCGACGGCCGTACCCCGCTGTACGACACCCTGGAGACCAACTGGTTCCACGGCGCCCAGCAGGAGCACGGTCAGCAGGGGCAGGCCCAGCAAGGCCACAGCCAGCAGGGCCACGGCCAGCAGGAGCGGCAGCCGCAGAACAACGGCACGGCTCCGGTCCCGGCGCAGCCGCAGGCTCCCGCACCGGCCCCCGCCGCCCCTCCGGCGGCCCCCGAGCGTCCCGCCGCAAGCTCCTGGCGCAGCTCGCCGAACGATGAACTCGTCCGGCAGGCCGAGCGCGTGAGGCAGCCTGCCGCGGGCGGTGTCACCACCTCCGGCCTGCCGCGCCGGGTGCCCCGGGCGAACCTCGTCCCGGGCACGGCTCAGCAGCAACAGCACCAAGCAGGTCCGCAGGTCTCGCGTGCGCCTGACGACGTACGCGGCCGGCTGACCAATCTCCGTCGGGGCATCGCTCAGGGTCGGCAGGCCGGCAACGGTCCGCAGACCGGGAGTTACCCGAGCCCCACTCACCAGCAGGAGCGTTAGTTGAGCCCGATGAGCCAGGCGGCACAGAACCTCAACTGGTTGATCACCAACTTCGTGGACAACACCCCTGGTGTGTCCCACACCGTCGTCGTGTCCGCCGACGGTCTCCTTCTGGCGATGTCGGAAGGGTTCCCGCGGGACCGCGCCGACCAGCTGGCGGCCGTCGCGTCCGGCCTCACCTCGCTGACCGCCGGGGCCTCCCGGATCTTCGAGGGCGGCAATGTGGCGCAGACGGTCGTGGAGATGGAGCGCGGCTTCCTCTTCCTCATGTCCATCTCGGACGGCTCGTCCCTGGCCGTGCTGGCTCACCCCGAGTGCGACATCGGCCTCGTCGGCTACGAGATGGCCCTGCTCGTCGACCGTGCCGGGGCGGTCCTCACGCCCGACCTGCGCGCCGAACTCCAGGGCAGTCTGCTCCACTGACCGACCCCGGCACCACCCGTCTCACCAAACCACCGTCCGGCCGCCACAATCCCCCCACCGGCCCCATCTGACGGCAAGACTGACCGACCTGCTGTCCAGCCCGGAGGATTCATGACCCCGCCCACCGCCTCTCATGATCCGTACGCGGAGCCGTACGGGGACGAGGGCGACCAGCCGCTGGTACGTCCGTACGCGATGACCGGCGGCCGGACCCGGCCGCGCTATCAGCTCGCCATAGAGGCGCTGATCAGCACCACGGCCGACCCGGCAGCGCTCATGGGGCTGCTCCCGGAACACCAGCGCATCTGCCATCTGTGCCGTGAGGTGAAGTCCGTCGCGGAGGTGTCGGCGCTGCTCGCCATGCCGCTCGGTGTGGCCCGGATCCTGGTCGCCGACCTCGCCGAGGCCGGCCTGGTCGCCATCCACCAGCCGGGTGGCGACGAGAACAACGGCGGCGCACCTGACGTGACGCTGCTCGAAAGGGTGCTCAGTGGACTTCGCAAGCTCTGACGCGGGCCGGGCCACCACGTCCGCGAAGATCGTGGTGGCGGGCGGCTTCGGCGTGGGCAAGACCACGTTCGTGGGCGCCGTCTCGGAGATCAACCCGCTGCGCACAGAGGCCGTCATGACGTCAGCTTCGGCGGGCATCGACGACCTCACCCACACCGGGGACAAGACGACCACCACGGTCGCCATGGACTTCGGCCGCATCACCCTGGACCAGGACCTCATCCTGTACCTGTTCGGCACGCCCGGCCAGGACCGCTTCTGGTTCATGTGGGACGACCTGGTACGCGGCGCCATCGGCGCCGTCGTCCTGGTCGACACCCGCCGCCTCGCCGACTGCTTCCCCGCCGTCGACTACTTCGAGAACAGCGGCCTGCCGTTCGTCGTCGCGCTCAACGGCTTCGACGGACAGCAGCCGTACCAGCCCGAAGAGGTGCGCGAGGCCCTCCAGATAGGACCGGACACCCCGATCATCACGACGGATGCCCGGCACCGCTCGGACGCGAAGTCGGCGCTGATCACGCTGGTCGAGCACGCACTGATGGCACGGTTGCGCTAGTACATAAGTGTGGAGCGCGATACGGCAGTTGTCGTATACGTTTACGGAGCCGGCTGTGGCCTTGGACACGGCCGGCTTCGGTGTTCATAACGTTTCAGCAGAGAGTTCGGCCGACCTCACCACGCGTCGCTGTCACGTGGTGCCCCTGTGCTCACGAAGGCCCCGCCTTTTGACGCGCCTCGCTCTTTATGACCGATTTATCTGTGGCGGCCAGCGGCCCTTCTCCGGCATTCGCACTGTTTGGAAGTGCGCTGGTCGTCGTGCTGGAATGCCTGAACTACCCAATAGTCAAAGACGTAAGTAACTGTCGATGACACACCGGGCTCTGAGAGACTGCGGCACGACGTAAGGTGCCCGCCGCCGAGAGGTTGTTGGTCGAGTGAGGCGAAGCAAGAACGGTCCCGAGCCGTCGGCCCGGGGCAACTTCACCCCGCCGCCGCGCGCTGCGGCGCCCTCCCCCGTACCCGGCTCGGAGCCGGCGGCCGCCCCCGCGCCGAGCGGGAGCCGGTTCTCCCCGCGCAACTGGCGGGTCCCGGCGAGGCTGAACGCGATCCTGCTCATACCCGTGCTGGTCGGCCTCGTGATGGGCGGCTTCCAGGTGAAGGGCTCGATCGACACCTGGCAGGAAGCCCGGGACGCCGAGAACACCGCCCGCCTGGTGCGTGCCGCCCTCAACTACGCCGACGCCCTCTACAACGAGCGTGACGTCACGGCCGCTCCCCTCCTCCAGGGCAAGGGCCAGGACAACGGCGACGTCGTGGCCGCCCGCAAGCTCACCGACAAGGCTTCCGCCGGGTTCGAGGAGGCGGCGAAGGACATGCCGCAGACCTCGGGCCTGAAGCGTCGGCTGGACCTGGTCCACGACGCGGAGCCGCAGCTCGAGACGCTGCGCACGGCGGCCTACACCACCAAGCTGACCGGCGTGAAGACCGAGGAGGGCTACGTCGCGGTCGCCCACCCCCTGATGGAGTTCGCCAACGAGCTCGGTCTGGGTACCGGCAACATCACGTCCTACGGCCGTACCGTCTACGCCATCTCGCTGACCAAGGCCGCCACGTCGCTGGAGCGGTCGATCGGCATGCACCTGCTGGTCAAGCCCGGTCCGGACCAGCCGAACCTGGCGACCCAGCGGGTCTCCCTCTCCTCGTACGCCTACCTCGAGGGCATTGCCATCGAGGAGTACAAGGGCGGTGGCACCACCGCCGACGCGCGGAAGCTCGTCGAGGCCATCAGCAAGATCAAGTCCGACGGCAAGGACCTGATCGAGCAGGCCAAGGGCAAGAACCCGGACTACGTGGCCCCGCCGTCCGACCCGACCAAAATGGTCGTGGCCCTGTCCACGCTGAGCGACACCAGCAACTCCACGCGTGCCGACCTCGCCGCGAAGGGCATCACCGCGCAGAACTGGTGGGCGTTCAACACGCTCAAGTACAACGCCTACCGCCAGCTCGAGTTCGACCTCGCGGACAAGGCGGTGAACGAGGCCTCCGACATCGCCGACGACGCCAAGACCTCGGCGTTCATCACCGGTGCGGTCGTCGTGATCGCCCTGCTCGCCGCGTTCATCCTGGCCGGTCTGGTCGCCCGCCAGATGAGCCGCCAGATGCGCCAGCTGCGCAACGCCGCGTTCGGCATCGCCGAGCAGCGCCTGCCGATGCTGGTCGACCAGCTCTCCCGTACCGACCCCGGCCGGGTCGACACCCGCGTGGCGCCGATCCCGATCACCACCACGGACGAGATCGGCGAGGTCGCCCGCGCCTTCGACCAGGTCCACCGCGAGGCGGTCCGGCTCGCCGCCGAGCAGGCTCTGCTCCGGGGCAACATCAACGCGATCTTCACCAACCTGTCGCGCCGCAACCAGTCGCTGATCGAGGGCCAGCTGACCCTGATCACCGACCTGGAGAACAACGAGGCCGACCCGGACCAGCTGGAGAACCTCTTCCGCCTGGACCACCTCGCCACCCGTATGCGCCGCAACGGCGAGAACCTCCTGGTCCTCGCCGGTGAGGAGCCCGGCCGCCGCTGGGACCAGCCGGTACCGCTGGTCGACGTGCTGCGCGCCGCCTCCTCCGAGGTGGAGCAGTACGAGCGCATCGAGCTCTCCGGCGTTCCGGAGGCCGAGATCCACGGCCGCGCCGTGACCGACCTCGTGCACCTGCTGGCCGAGCTGCTGGAGAACGCCACGACGTTCTCCTCCCCGCAGACCAAGGTGCGCGTCACCGCGACCCGTCTCCCCGACGGCCGCGTCATGATCGAGATCCACGACAAGGGCATCGGTCTGACGGCCGAGGACTTCGCGGACATCAACCACAAGCTCGCCAACCCGCCCACGGTGGACGCGGCGATATCCCAGCGCATGGGCCTGTTCGTGGTCGGCCGACTGTCGGACCGGCACGGCATCCGCGTCCAGCTGCGCCCCTCGGGCGAGCAGGCCGGCACCACCTCGCTGGTCATGCTGCCGGACGCGATCACGCACGGTGGCGGTGGCGAGCAGCAGCTGGACCGTGAGGAGTTCACGGTCTCCCAGATCATCCCGGAGCAGCAGTTCCAGGGTGAGAGCTTCGCCCTTCAGCAGCAGCAGCCGCCGATGCGTACCGCGGCCGAGCTGGGCTTCGACGACAGCCGGTACACCGAGGTCCCCGACGACATCCGTGAGCTGGACCCGGTGGGTCGCTCGCTGATGCGCGAGGAGCGCCGGGCGGCCCTGGAGGCCCAGGCCCACGGGCAGGAGGGCGTCGAGGCGTCCGAGAATCCGGCGTACGGCGACGGGTTCGACACCCGTCAGGGCTACGACGCCGGACCCACGGGGTACCAGGAGCAGCCGTCGGCGTACGACACCCAGTCGTCGTACGAGGGTCACCAGCAGTCGGCGTACGACGGACAGCAGCAGTCGGCGTACGACGAGCAGTACTTCGCGCCGAACGGCGGCCTGTCGCAGAACGACACGTTCTCCGCGGGCGCGGGTTACCCGGAGTCCACCTATGCGGAATCCGCCCAGGAGGCTCCCGCCCCGACGCACAACGGTGCCTCCGAGGCGTACCAGGCCTACGAGCAGCCGTCCCACCAGGACGACTGGCCGCAGCAGGACACCTACCGGAACGGGTACTCCCCCCAGTACGCTCCCGAAGCGGAATCCGCGCAGGCCCGTGACGTGGGCGAGCCGGACCGCGTAGGCTTCGACCGTCCGGGACCGGCTTCCAGCGCCCCGCACCAGCTGACCGACGCCGGGCTGCCCCGCCGCGGATCCACCGCGAACGGCACCAACGGCTCGAACGGTGTGGCGCGCGGCCGCCAGGAACCGCCGGCTTCCGCACCGGAGAGCAACGGCGACAGCAGCTGGCGTTCGGCCAACGACGAGCGCTGGCAGCAGGCGTCGCAGCTTCGCAAGCCCAAGGCGGGCGGAGTCACCTCCTCCGGCCTGCCGCGCCGGGTACCCAAGGCCAACCTGGTCGAGGGCACGGCGGAGAGCACCCCCCAGGGCGGACCCCAGGTCTCCCGTGCCCCGGAGGACGTCCGGGGCAGGCTGAGCAACCTGCGTCGAGGCGTCCAGCGCGGACGCAGCGCAGGCAGTGAAACGAACGGCCAGGGCTTCGGCCCTGACAGCACCTACAACCAGGAGCGTTAGTGTGAGCCCGATGAGCCAGGCGGCGCAGAACCTCAACTGGTTGATCACCAACTTCGTGGACAACACCCCTGGTGTGTCCCACACGGTGGTGGTCTCCGCCGACGGACTCCTTCTGGCTATGTCCGAAGGCTTCCCCCGCGACCGCGCCGACCAGCTCGCGGCCGTCGCCTCCGGTCTGACGTCTCTGACGGCAGGCGCCTCCCGGATCTTCGAGGGGGGCAGCGTGAACCAGACGGTTGTGGAGATGGAACGGGGATTCCTCTTCCTCATGTCCATCTCCGACGGTTCCTCGCTGGCGGTCCTGGCGCACCCGGAGGCGGACATCGGCCTCGTTGGGTACGAAATGGCACTCCTGGTCGACCGCGCGGGCACGGTCCTCACTCCGGACCTGCGTGCGGAACTCCAGGGAAGCCTTCTCAACTAACAGACAGACGGTGCGGTTTCGCGTCCCGGGGCCTTAAGGTTTCGGGACGCGGCTCCACAGGGATGGGTGCCCGGCAGGGTCGGAGGAGGAGAAAAAGTGGACACACCCCCAGGCGGTTCGAGTTCGGGCAACTGGTCGTACGGCCCTGCCCAGGGTCAGGGCGACGGCTCGAACCGGTACAACTTCCCCTCCGCCCCGAGCCACCGGCAGCCGTACTCGCCGCAGGGTCCCGGACCCTCGCCGTACGACCAGCCGTCGGCGCCGCGCATCCAGCCGGTGCAGCCCCAGCGTCGTCCTGAGCCGGCGCCCGCCGCGTCGCACAACCCCCTGGTGCGTCCGTACGCCATGACAGGTGGCCGGACCCGCCCGCGGTACCAGCTCGCCATCGAGGCGCTGGTGCACACCACCGCGCAGCCGCACCAGATGCAGGGCCAGCTGCCCGAGCATCAGCGGATCTGCAACCTCTGCCGGGAGATCAAGTCGGTCGCCGAGATCTCGGCACTGCTGACCATTCCTCTCGGCGTGGCCAGGATCCTCGTCGCCGACTTGGCGGAGGCGGGCCTGGTCGCCATCCATCAGCCCGGCGGCGACGAGAACGCCGGCGGCCAGCCAGACGTGACACTGCTCGAAAGGGTGCTCAGTGGACTTCGCAAGCTCTAGCGGCGGTCCTTCCCGCTCCACCACGTCCGCGAAGATCGTGGTGGCGGGCGGCTTCGGCGTGGGCAAGACCACGTTCGTGGGCGCCGTCTCGGAGATCAACCCGCTGCGCACAGAGGCCGTCATGACGTCAGCTTCGGCGGGCATCGACGACCTCACCCACACCGGGGACAAGACGACCACCACGGTCGCCATGGACTTCGGCCGCATCACCCTGGACCAGGACCTCATCCTGTACCTGTTCGGCACGCCCGGCCAGGACCGCTTCTGGTTCATGTGGGACGACCTGGTACGCGGCGCCATCGGCGCGATCGTCCTGGTCGACACCCGCCGCCTCGCCGACTGCTTCCCCGCCGTCGACTACTTCGAGAACAGCGGCCTGCCGTTCGTGATCGCCCTCAACGGCTTCGACGGCAACCAGCCGTACAACCCGGACGAGGTCCGCGAGGCCCTCCAGATCGGCCCCGACACGCCGATCATCACCACGGACGCCCGGCACCGCGCCGACGCGAAGTCGGCGCTGATCACGCTGGTCGAGCACGCGCTGATGGCGCGGCTGCGCTAGCGGGAGCCATACGCGTGGAAAGGGGCGCCCTTCGGTCGGAAGGGCGCCCCTTCCAGTCGCATTCGGCCAAACTTCGGTCGTAGTGGGGGCGCACACGAGGCGTATCCAAGCACGTGTCTGTCACACCTCCAGTACAAGCCCACCGCAACCGGGCACACTTTCAGGGCGATACGGGCGCGCTTGTCTCGCACTCGGGCACGTTACCTGCGGTAATGCCGGTTCACACCCGTCATACCGGGCATGTGGCCGCACCGAAACGGGCGCATGTCCCCCGCCTCCGGGCACGCCGAAGGGCCCCTCTGTTTCCAGAGGGGCCCTTCGAGTCGTACGGGTTCCGGCTCAGTGCCAGCTGTGCGGGGCGCGGAAGCCGGGTTCACGTTCCAGGCGGCGCCAGCCTGCCTTGGCGCGGCCGCGGTGGGCCGGCGTCGGCTCCGAGCCGCGGACGGCGGCACGGGCGAGCAGGACCGCCGTGATGGCGGCGACCTCCTCGGGCTCGGCGTGGCCCTTCTCGACGCGGATGTCAGCGTTGTCCATGGGTGTCAGTCTCCGTGAGAGAGGTTTCCGCGGGGTTACTGCGGGGGGTTGCCGTGCTTGCGGGACGGCAGATCGGCGTGCTTGGAGTGCAGCATCGCCAGCGACTTGATGAGCACCTCGCGGGTCTCGGCGGGATCGACCACGTCGTCGACAAGACCCCGCTCGGCCGCGTAGTACGGGTGCATCAGCTCGGCCTTGTACTCCTTGACCATCTTCTGCCGCGTCGCCTCGGGGTCCTCGGCCTCGGCGATCTGACGGCGGAAGATGACGTTGGCCGCACCTTCCGCACCCATGACGGCGATCTCGTTGGTGGGCCAGGCGTAGGTCAGGTCGGCACCGATGGACTGGCTGTCCATCACGATGTAGGCACCGCCGTAGGCCTTGCGCAGGATGAGCGAGATCCTCGGAACGGTCGCGTTGCAATAGGCGTAGAGCAGCTTGGCGCCGTGCCGGATGATTCCGCCGTGTTCCTGGTCGACGCCGGGGAGGAACCCCGGTACGTCCAGGAACGTGATGATCGGGATATTGAAAGCGTCACACATCTGGACGAAACGCGCAGCTTTTTCACTCGCCTCGATGTCCAGGACACCCGCGAGGACCTGCGGCTGGTTGGCGATGATGCCGACGACCTGGCCGTCGAGCCGGGCCAGCGCGCAGATGATGTTGCGGGCCCAGCGCTCGTGGACCTCGAGGTACTCGCCGTCGTCGACGATCTCCTCGATGACCTTGGTCATGTCGTAGGGCCGGTTCCCGTCGACCGGGACCAGGTCGAGCAGGGCGTCACCGCGCCGGTCGGCGGGGTCGGAGGCCTCCGCCCGGGGCGGGTTCTCGCGGTTGTTCTGCGGCAGCAGCGACATCAGGTACCGCACCTCGGAGATGCAGGTCTCCTCGTCGTCGTAGGCGAAGTGGCACACCCCGGAGGTCTCGGCGTGCACGTCGGCGCCGCCGAGGCCGTTCTGGGTGATCTCCT
>NZ_JBIVBC010000016.1:0-2772 GCF_044745865.1 Streptomyces sp. NPDC086787
TCCAGGCATTCGACATCGCCTTCGACGGCCGCCTCACCCACAACCGAATCTGACCCACGACACCAACCCAGTTACACCGTTCACTGGACAGACCCGGCTTTGTCGCCTGGGCGAACTCGGTACAACTCGCGTTGACCTTGGTGGCCGGACTGCTCGCGCTTGTACTGCTGCTGTTGCAGCTGTGGTCCAGCAGGCAGGAGCGACGCGAAGAGCAGAAGAAGAACAAGCAGACCAGGCAGCAGTAAACGGCGACCGGCGGGCACACCGTGTGCGCGGGTGCTCGACAAGCAGATGCAAGCACCCGGCCGCGTTCACGATTCCGATGGACGCGGCCGGAGTCGGCCCGGGCGATCTCCGCTGCGGTTCCGCCCTTTGACTGAACAGCCGGCGCCTCGTTGCAACTCGACTGAGACTCCGTGGCCCATCAGTCTCTGACGGTGTCTGCTTCCCCGGCGGGATTTCCCTCCCACCGTGCGTCAGGTGGGATTTCCTCGCCTTTCATCAGGAAGGAGTGAGCGGCGAGCTGCGCCCGTTCGCCGAGCGTCGTGCCGTAGTGGACGAGGGACCCCACGCCGATGGTGACGTCCGCGCCGATCGTGACACGGTCGGATTTGAAGGCACCGTCCTCCTGGGAGTGGCACTGGATGATGCAGCCCGCGTTGAGGGTGCTGCCGTCCCCAATGGTGGTGAGGCCGCGTTCGGAGATCACACAGCCGTCGTCGAAGACGCGGCGGCCGATTTTGGCGCCCCGCCAGCGCCAGATCATGGTCTTGAACGGGGTGCCGTTGAAGATGTGCACGTAGTCGTGCGAGGTCAGCTTCCAGTAGCGCTCGTGGCCCCAGAAGTCGGGGGCGTAGATCGAGCAGTACAGCGGCCTCAATGGCCGCAGCGCCGTGACGGCTCTTTCGATCAGCGTGAAGTAGAGGACGGTGAACACGAGGGTGAGCAGGCCCGCCAGCGCGTATGCCGGTATGCCGATGGCATCGTAGAGCTCTATGGCGGTCATGGTGATGAGGACGAGTACGAAGAAGTGGAACCAGCGCGACAGCAGGTGCAGGCTCGCGGTGATTGCGTTGTGCCTGTTCTTGGCGGCGAGGCGGCGGTGCTGCTCGTCACCGTGGGAGATCTGCTCGAACTGGGTGTCGCGCAGCACCGTACGTGGGATCTCGAAGCTGGGTGAGCCGAGCAGGCCCACGCCTTCGCGTACCTCGCCGTCGATCGGGACCATGACCTTGGTCGCGAGCAGGCAGTTCTCGCCGGTGCGGCCGTGTGCCGGGTAGGCGATGTGGTTACCGATGAAGTTGTTCGGCCCGATCGCGGTGCGGGACAGCCGGAAGGACGTGCTGGAGAAGTCGGCGTTGACGATCGAGAGGCCGTCGGCGACCATCGTCCCCCGGCCCACGGTGCTGAGATACGGGGTGTCGTGTCTGACCAGCGCGCCGAAGTTCGACCCGGTCTGCTCGACGCGGCACAGGTCGTATCCGAGGCAGCGCAGGTAGTGGACGATCGCGGAGCTGTCGCCGAAGAGCGTGGTGAAGAATCTGACGTTCGTCAGCCGGGTGATCGCCCGCTGGATGCCGTGGTGGAAGCCGTACAGCGGGTAGGCCCTGCCCGGTTCGACCGCCAGGCTCAGCAGCCGCGGGATGGTGCTCACCGCCACCAGTCCCGCCGCGATGCCGCCGAAGAAGACCACGAGGGACGCGACCAGCGCCTCAAGATAGAACCTGGGGCTGGTCAACGCCTGCGGGCCGGGCGTGAAGGCCGAGTTGAGCTGCGGCACCACCATGAACACGAGGCTCACCCCGACCAGGGTCAGGGGCAGGTACACCAGGAGGAAGGCGAGCAGCTGCGACAGGCTGTAGAAGACCCTGCGAAGAGGCCCGCACGCTGCGGGTTCGACAGTCCTGAAGTCGGTCGTCGTCGGCCGCGCAGGTGTGCCGTGCCACGACTCTCCGGCCGGGATTCTCTGCCCGGGATGCAGGGAGGAGGCATGGCCCAGCTGGGAGTGGTCGTCCATCGACGTGTTGATGTCGAGGACTGCCTGCACGCCGACGGTCACATCGGCGCCGAGGGTGACAGGGCCCGTTTCGATACAGCCGTCGTGCGCCCGGTAACAGGACACCAGTACGTCCTTGCGGACGACCGTGCCGTCGCCGATGGACAGCAGGTCGGTGCAGACGGGCATCTGTCGGGCGAGGATGGTGACACCCGTCCCGATGCGCGCGCCGAGTGCCCGGAGGTACAGCACGTACAGCGGAGAAGCGGTGAACAGCCGTATCGGGCTGGTCCGGATCAGGATCTTGACGCACCACCAGCGCAGGTACGCGAAACCCCACAGGGGAAACCGGGCGGGGCGGAAGCGGCCGATGAGTATCCACTTGGCGGCGATCGGCAACGCGCACGCGCCGATGAAGAGTGCCGTGCTGAACAGCACCGCGCGCAGATAGACACCGGCGGGGCCCGAGCCCTCCACGGTCCACTCGTAGCCGAGCACGGCGACGGAGGCGGCGACGGAGGAGTAGACGAGGAAGGCCAGAAGCTGGGCCGCTCCGCACAGCGCGTACCGCCACGGGCCGCACCGGGGCGCGTCCGGCACGCCGGACAGGTCGTCGCTCTCTGCAGAGGCTTGCATGGCGGACTGTGAGGTGGCGGGTGAGGCTGGCACGGGCGGATCAACGGCGGGATGCTCCGTGAACGCGGCCAGGCCCCGGATCGTGGGGTGCCGATAGACGTCCTTCATCGACACCGTCGGCAGATCCTCGCGCTTGCGCA
>NZ_JBIVBC010000016.1:2871-146379 GCF_044745865.1 Streptomyces sp. NPDC086787
ACACGCGCACAGAACTGCGCCATCACCAGCGAATCAGCACCCAGCTCCGAGAAGAAGTCACCGTCGACCGGCACCCGCTCCGTGCGCAGGACACCGGCCAACACCTCCGCCAGCAGTGCATCGGTGCCGCTTGCGGCCCGCGCCCCGGGTGCAGCGCTGTCGCTGAACGCGGCGGCCAGGCCCCGGAGCGTGGGATGCAGGTAGACGTCCTTCATCGACACCGTCGGCAGATCCTCACGCTTGCGCACACGCGCACAGAACTGCGCCATCACCAGCGAATCAGCACCCAGCTCCGAGAAGAAGTCACCGTCGACCGGCACCCGCTCCGTGCGCAGGACACCAGCCAGGACCTCAGCCATCTTCATCTCGGTGGAGGCCGTCGCGCCGCTCGTGTCTGCGGCGGTGGTTTTGGAGTGCATGTGCCTTCACCTCCAGTCAGGCCAGGCGCCTGTCTGACAGCCACCGAAACGTCCTGTCGCCAGGTCATTGCCGAGTACAGAGCAATAGACGCAGATCCGGAGCCCGGCTCGGAGATGCGGAGCAAAGCGGGCGAGCGACGCACGGCAGGAAGGGGCGTCCGAGGTCGGCGACTCGGACGGCATGCCCAGAGATGCGCGGTTTCCCACGTTTCCAGGATCCGGAAGAGCGCCGGTTTCAACCATCTGTCATGTGTCCGGCCTCGCCCCGCCGACCGGCCGGGCGTCCTCGGCCACATGGCCGACGACGCCCGTGACCGGCGCCCCGGCGTTCGCACGGCGTGCTGCCGCCTTCCGTGCTCATGGCCGGTGGATGCTGCCCACCAGCACGAGACCGATGAACGCCACCAGGGAGGCAAGCAGGGCGGTGAGGACGAACATCGGGTCGGTGAGGGCCGATGACTCCGGGCTCAGCACCGCGTTCAGCTGCGGTACGGCGGAGAGCACGATGCTCACGCCGGCCACCGACATCGGCAGGTGCACCAGCAGCATGGCCGCGAGCTGCCCCAGGCTGTACGTGGCGTGGCGCAGAGTGCCGCACGCGACGGGCGGGACGCCGCCGTAGTCGCTCGTCGTCACCTCGGCAGGCGAGCCGTGCCAGGTCTCACCGGCCGGAATGTTCTGGCCTGGCTGCAGGGACGAGGCGTGGCCGAGCTGGGCGCCGTTGCCCATCGCCGTGTCGATGTCGAGCACCGTCTGCTCGCTGACGATCACCTGTGCGCCGAGGGTGACGGAGCCCGTCTCGATCCAGCCGTCGTGCGCCCGGTAGCAGGACAGGTGAACGTCCTTGCGGATGAGCGTGCCCTCTCCAACGGAGAGCAGGTCGGTGCGGACCGGAACGGTCCGGGAGAGGATGACGACGCCCTTGCCGATGTGCGCGCCGAGGGCTCGCAAATAGAGCCCGTAGAGCGGTGAACCGAAGGATCTTTGCCGGGCTGGTGCGTATGAGGGCCTTCACGCACCAGAAACGCAGGTAGGCGAGGCTCCACACCCGTATCCGGCGGCGGGTGAAGCGGCCGACGAGCAGCCACTTGGCGACGACGGGGAGGGCACACAGTCGGCTGTGCGGCGCGGCCACCAGCAGCCAGTACGGGGTGAAGTCGGTGGGATCACCCACGGTGTCGGACCACCAGGCGGACGCGGCCGAGCCGCCGTCCGTCGCCGCCGTCACGGCGGACTGGGCGTCCGGGACCAGGCGCAGGGCGAGCCAGGAGCCGCCGTAGCCGAGCACGGGTTGTATGCGAACGCGCGGCTCGTTGACGACCTAAAGAAGTCGGCGGCCCGATGGGCGGCAACCACTTCAACCACTTGATTTCCACTCTCGCGTCGTCATTCAGCTGACATCGACCCTACAGACCCGTGGTGCCAACTATCCCCGGTATGTGACAACTAAAGTCGGTAGTCACAGCAGGCTAACGCCGCACCCGAGGCATGCCGAGGCCGATCCAGGAGATGATCTCGCGCTGGATCTCGTTGTTGCCGCCGCCGAAGGTGAAGATCACCGCCGAGCGGTAGCCACGCTCCAGGTCGCCGTGGAGTACGGCGCCCGCGGACCCCTCCTTGAGCGAGCCCGCCGCGGCGACGATCTCCATCAGCCAGGCGTAGGCGTCGCGGCGGGCTTCGGAGCCGTACACCTTGACCGCCGAGGCGTCCTGCGGGGTGAGCGTGCCTTCCTGGACGGCGTTGACCATCTGCCAGTTGAGAAGCTTCATCGCGTCGAGCCTGGTGTGGGTCCGGGCGAGCCGTCCGCGCACCCAGGGCAGATCGATCACCCGGCGGCCGTCGGCGCGCTTGGTCTCCATCGCCCAGTTCTGGACGTCACGCAGGGCGCGGATGGCCATGGTGCCGTGCGCGGCGAGGGTGACGCGTTCGTGGTTGAGCTGGTTGGTGATCAGTCGCCAGCCCTGGTTCTCGGCGCCCACCCGGCGGGAGACCGGGACGCGCACGTTCTCGTAGTAGCTGGCCGTGGTGTCGTGCGAGGCGAGGGTGTTGATGACGGTGCAGGAGTAGCCGGGGTCGGAGGTCGGCACGAGGAGGATGGTGATGCCCTTGTGCTGGGGAGCGTCCACGTCGGTGCGCACGGCCAGCCACACCCAGTCGGCGGTGTCCCCGTTGGTCGTCCATATCTTCTGGCCGTTGACGACGTACTCGTCGCCGTCGCGTACGGCCCGGGTCTTCAGGGAGGCCAGGTCGGTGCCGGCGTCCGGCTCGCTGTAGCCGATGGCGAAGTCGATCTCGCCGGAGAGGATTTTCGGCAGGAAATAGTCCTTCTGCTCGTCCGTGCCGAACTGCATGATCGTGGGCCCGACCGTGTTGAGCGCCATCAGCGGCAACGGCACCCCGGCCTGCGCGGCCTCGTCGAAGAAGATGAACTGTTCCATCGGTGTCAGACCCCGCCCGCCGTACTCCTCGGGCCAGCCCACGCCCAGCCAGCCGTCCGTGCCCAGGCGCCGAACGGTGTCGCGGTAGAACCGCTTCTGCGCGGCCGGGTCGGCGTAGCGGGCGTAGGCGTTGTCCGGCACCAGGTCGGCGAAGTAGGCGCGCAGTTCGGTGCGCAGCCGCAGCTGCTCGGGGGTGTGGTCGAGATGCACGGCGCCTCCAGGCTCGCGGTGGCCGGTCCTGACGGCGCACACCGTAGAACGTGTTACAGAAATTGGGAATGCACGCGGGGTAGCACGCGCGGAATGGCACGCGCTAGTTCAGCGTGCCGACGAAGTAGTCGCAGGCTCGCGCGCAGTCCCGGCACGCCGCCGCCGCGCCGTCGGTGCCGGTCCGGCCGTCGAGCGCGCGCACGCAGTCGAGGCAGACGTCCCGGCACCATTCCAGCTGGACGCGGATGCCGTCCTCGTCCTGACACTCGTCGAGCACCCGGCAGGTCGCGTCGCACACTTCCGCGCACATGATGGCCTGCCGCCGCACCTTTTCCTGGCCGTCCCCACCGTCGGGGTCCATGTCGCTCGCGCCAAGGGCGCAGGCCCGAGCACATTCCGCGCACGCCTGCGCACACGTGAAGCGGTCCTCCAGAAACCGGTAGGGCTCCTGGCGGGCATCCGCCGAACTCATCGATTCCGTCGACGTCACACGCGCCGGGTTGCCGCGACCCGACGGATCAAACCCCGGCCGCCGATCTCGCCGAACGTCGACGACCGCTCACGGAATACGTCCGGTTCGCCCCGTTATGCGTGGGGTATCCCTCACGTATGACTACCGATTCGATACAGCTGGCCGCGGCGAGCGGCCTGATGGGGCTCGTCTTCTTCCTCGTGGCCATGGCCGTGCTGGCGGTGCTGGGCGGGGGCTTCTGGCTGACCTCGCGGGTGAAGTACCGCGAGTCGCCCCGGCCGCGCCCCGAGGAGCAGCCGCACCTGCCGCCCGAGGGCGCGGTGCGTGAGGTCATGGAGAACCGGGAGTCCCAGGAGGTTCCCCGGATGCCCAAGGGCGGTCGCCCCCTCACGCCGTACGAGCTGAGCAACATGTCGACCCGGCCCAGCACCTCCACGGACCGTCCGCGCTGGAGCAAGGGCTCCAGCGGCTCGTTCGGCGGAGGCGGGCTCGGCGCCCACTGATCGCGCGCCTGCTCCGGCGGCGCAGCTCCGGCGGACTCAGTCGCGCGCGGCGGCCCTGTCGGCGTCGATACGGCCGACGTGGGCGACATTGCTCCGGTCATCGGCGTCCTCGCTGGGCGAGGCGGCGAACCAGGCGTCGAGGATCTCCGTGAGGACGGGTGCGGAGGTCAGGCGCAGGCCGAGGGCGAGCACATTGGCATCATTCCAGCGGCGGGCACCGTCCGCCGTGTACGCGTCCGTGCACAGGGCCGCCCGGATTCCCGGCACCTTGTTCGCGGCGATCGATGCGCCCGTCCCGGTCCAGCAGCAGACGACCGCCTGATCCGCCCGTCCGACGGCCACGTCACGAGCCGCCGCCTCGGAACACACCGCCCACTGCCGGTCCGCCTCCGGTCGCAACGCACCGTACGTGCGCACCTCATGACCGCGCCGACGCAGCTCGTCCACGAGGTGGCGAGCGACGGGTTCGTCCATGTCGGAGGAGACGGAGATCCGCATGCCTGGAGCGTAGCGGCTCGCGGGGAAGGCGGCCTCGGGGCCGCGGGCCACTGGCGCCGACGACCGCCGCACGAAGCGAGCCCTAGCAATCCACCGGCGACGAGCCGCCCAAACCCACCCGACGCAGGCCGACGCAGGCCGACGCAGGCCGACGCAGGCCGACGCAGGCCGACGCAGGCCGACGCAGGCCGACGGGCAACGCGGCGAGAACCCCCGCAGCACGGCCCCGCAGCCTGCCCCATCACGGACGACTGCCACAGAAGACTGCCCGCCCCGTCACAAAGCGGCGCCCCGGCCGGAAGGCATCCGCCAGGCCGAGGCCGCGCACCGCTCCTCCACCCCTCACCCCCGTCCCCCGCTCCGGTTCCGCCACTGCGGTCCCACCCGTTTCCACTCCTCGTCCCACTCCGCGAGGCGGCGGCGGATCAGGTGGCCGCACACCAGTCGGCCTCCGCCCCAGACCACGGCCCCGACGGCGGGGGCGACGAGTATCCCGGTGACGGCCGCCTGGAGCCATGACTCGGTCACGCCGAGCGGCTTGGAGACCATGCGGCCCGTGCGGTCCGTCCAGACAGTGACCCGGGAGCCGGCGGCCACGCCGGGGGCGACCTTCGCCCGGCCGGTGTGCCCGGAGCCGTCCGGGGCCGTCCAGCGCACGGTCGCCCACACCCGGCTGTCGTCGTAGCCGCCGGCCGCCGCGGGCATGGCGTCCACCGCGTCCGCGGCCAGCACGGCCGAGACGGGCTGCGCCTGCGCCCGCCGCGCCGCGAGGTCCCCGTCCACCGTCATGGCCGCCACCACGGCCACGCACGCCCCGCCGAGCAGGGCGAGCAGCCAGATGGCGAGCACGATCCAGGCCTCGACGGCGTCGCTGCGCCGCCGCAACGGGTTGCTCCGCCATCGCCACCGCCAGCGCCGGAAAAGTCCTTCGCGTCCTTCGATCGTCTTCGTACGACGTGACCTCGCCATCGGCCGTCGCCTCCTTCCCGCGCTCCGGCCGTCCTCGGTCTCAGGCGGGCCGGGTCCTTCCGGTGTCCGGAAGGCCGGGTTCGAGGTCCGTAGGGCGCCGTGTTCCGAGCGCGCCCCGGGCATACCGTGTGCCGTTCATGGCGACCTCCAGAGTGCTCAGGTGACCGCGTACGACATCTACAGCTTGGGCCAGAAGCCGCCCGAATGCCTGCCGAATGGCCCACGGGGCGCACAGCCCGTAGCAACCACCGCCATCACCCGGACGGACCACCCGTGGCCGCGGACCAGTCACGCCCGGCATCGCGCGCGAGCAGGTTCGAACGGGGTGCGGCCAGTTGACGACATGCCGGTGCGGAAGAGTCCGAGTTGCGCTGAGATGGCCCACCTCATCGTGAGCCGCGGATCGGGGATGAACATGAGCGACTTGGCCGAGGTGGTTACGCCCGGTTGCGCCGACGTGGTGGAGCAGATGTGCCACTGCGGCGCGAACCCGTCGGCGAGCGGCCCGGGGGCCGCGGAGGAGCGTTTCCGTGGGCTGCTGGAGGCGGCCCCGGACGCGATGGTGATCGTCGACGACACCGGAATCATCCGGCTCGTCAACGCCCAGACCGAGGCCCTCTTCGGCTACGGACGTGAAGAGCTGCTCGGCCGGCCCGTCGAGCTCCTCGTCCCCGGCCGCTTCCGGGGCCACCACACCGAGCACCGCAACAGCTACGCGCACAACCAGCAGGTACGGCCCATGGGCGCCGGGCTCGACCTCTACGGCCTGCGCAAGGACGGCACCGAGTTCCCCGTCGAGATCAGCCTCAGCCCCCTGGAGACCACCGACGGCCTCCTCGTCTCCGCCGCCGTCCGCGACGTCAGCGAACGCAAGGCCGCCGAGGAACGCTTCCGCGGGCTGCTGGAGGCGGCCCCGGACGCCATGGTGATCGTCGACGACACCGGCACCATCCGGCTCGTCAACGCCCAGACCGAGGCCCTCTTCGGCTTCAGACGGGAGGAACTCCTCGGCCGGCCCGTCGAGCTCCTCGTCCCCGGCCGCTTCCGGGGCCACCACACCGAGCACCGCAACAGCTACGCGCACAACCAGCAGGTACGGCCCATGGGCGCCGGATTCGACCTCTACGGCCTGCGCAAGGACGGCACCGAGTTCCCCGTCGAGATCAGCCTCAGCCCCCTGGAGACCACCGACGGCCTCCTCGTCTCCGCCGCCGTCCGCGACGTCAGCGAACGCAAGGCCGCCGAGGAACGCATCAACGAACTCGCCGCGCTGGTGGAGTCGTCGCAGGACGCGATCCTCGCCAATACGCTGGACGGTCACATCACGTACTGGAACGCGGCGGCGCAGCGGCTGTACGGGTTCACCGCGGCGGAGGCGGTCGGGCAGCACGTGTCGATACTGGCCCCGCCGGAGCTTCGGGACGACATCAATGTGCTCCTGGAGCGGCTGCGCCAGGGCGAGAAGGTGGAGCACTTCGAGACGCTGCGCGTCACCCGTTCCGGCCGGATGCTGGACGTGGACGTCACCCTGTGGCCGACCCGGTCCCCGGACGGCGCGGTCATCGGAGCGTGCGCGATCGTCCGCGACATCAGCGACCGCAAGCGCGCGGAGGCGGAGCTGACGGAGCTGTACGAGCAGCAGCGGCACATCGCCCTGACGCTGCAACGCAGTCTCATGGGTACACCGCCCGCCATCCCGGGCCTCGCCACCGCGAGCCGCTATCTGCCGGCCACCCAGGGGGCCGGGGTGGGCGGGGACTGGTTCGACCTGATCCCGCTGGGGGCCGGGCGGGTCGGCGTGCTGATCGGTGACGTGATGGGCCGTGGCCTGGAGGCCGCCGCGGTCATGGGCCAGCTCCGGTCCGCCGCGCACGCCCTGGCGAAGACCGGGATGCAGCCGCGGCAGCTGATGCAGGCCCTGGACACCGTCGTCGCCGACCTGGACGTCCCCGACCAGCTGGTGACCTGCTGCTATCTGGTGATCGCCGCCGACACCGGCGAGGTGACCATCTGTTCCGCCGGGCATCTGCCGGTCCTGGTAACCGTCCCCGGCGAGGGCGCCCGCACGCTGCCGGCTCCGGTGAACGCGCCGCTCGGTGTCGGCAACGTCGTCTACGAGCAGACCGCAACGAGGATCGCGCGCGGTGCCACCCTGGTGCTCTACACGGACGGGCTGATCGAGACGCCGGGCAGTGACATCGAGGACCAGCTCGCGGAGCTGATCCTCACCCTCGACACCCTCGCGCACAAGGCCCCGGTCCTGGAGGACGTCGTGGACCACGTGCTGGCGGCCCTGCTCCCGGACGCGGACGGCCATGACGACGTCACCCTGCTGCTGACACAGCTGCCCGCCGCCCCGCTGGCCACCGCGACGACGGAGCTGCCGGCGGAGCCACGGTCCGTCCCGGCTGGCCGGAGCTTCCTCGGCCAGGTGCTCGACGACTGGCGGGTGGCGGACCGGCGGGACGACGCATGCCTCCTGCTGTCCGAGGTCCTCACCAACGCCGTGCAGCACGCCCAGGGCCCGATCGGGCTGCACATCTGCCGCACGGACACCGAACTCACGATCGAGATCGCCGACCACAGCCCCCACCTTCCGCAGCCCCGCGTCGCGGCCGAGGACGCCGAGTCCGGCCGGGGCCTGCTGCTGGTCCGCGCACTCGCCGACGCCTGGGGTGTCCGGCCGACGGACGAGGGCAAGACGACGTGGTTCAGCATCAGAAGCGCGGGGAAGTAGTCCCGCCGGCCGGTCGGGCTGTGGCCGGGCAGGACGGAGAAAACGACGTTCTCGACCCGGGCCGGCCCCTGCGCGACCGTCTCCCGCAAGGCCGTCCCGACAGAAGCCGATCGGCTGATGGTCCGACGAGGCATCGGCATGTCAGATATTCAGCCAATACGTCCCAGTTACGTTGATGCCGCCGGTCCGCAGGCGCGAGCCGCGCACGTCAGTTCCACGGACGACCTCTTCACCGCGATCACCAATTCGAACTCGGTCATGGGCGGTGACGCGCTCGACCTGGCCGCGTACTGCCTCTACGACCTCACCAACCTCCAGGGCCAGCTGCCGCTGGTCACACAGCCGCTGGTGGTCCACGGCAATCACGCCACCATCCGCCGCACTCCCTCGGCCACCGCCCTGTCCCGGATCTTCGAGGTCGGTTCCACGTCGTTGACGCTGGACACCGCGACCGCCATGAACGGCGACCTGGGCAACAACCGCGGTGGCGGCGGTCGGCGTCCGACCTTGGCACGTTCCTTGTTGACCAGCTGCACGGCCTTGGCCGTGGGGCCGGCATTCGACTTGGTGGGCGCCTTGACGGCCTTGGCACCGCGGTTCTTTGGACGCGTGTGGGCCTTTTGCTGGGCCTTGTGCTTGTGGACCGTCCGGCCGTCGGGGGAAGTACCGGGACTTGGGTGACCGGCCCTCTGAGTGGCCGCATTCTGGGTGTTCGCCCCGTCGGGGTTCAGGCAGGCCAACCTTCGGCAGTAGGTGCGGTGTCGTTTGAAAGAGGCCGACGAGCATGCCGTACCGGAACCAGTCAGCGCTGGCGCCCCATCAGGAATGCTCGGACCACACCCTCGCTCGCCACGTTGCGTGGATGTCCCACGCGCTCTTCGACGGGCTGGGCCTGCGGGAGGCCACCTCTTCGGTCAGGACTGGGGCGGCATGATCGGCCTGCGGCTCCTGGCCGAGGAGCCCGGCCGCTTCGTCCGGGCTGTCCTCGCCAAGACCGGTCTGCCCACGGGTGCCGCCAAGCCGTCCAAACACTTCCTGGCCTGGCAGGAGTTCGCCGCGACGGTACCGGTCTTCGACGCCGGAGCCGTCGTCGAGCGCGGCACGACACGTCCGGTGGACAACGAGGTGCAGGCCGCGTACAACGCCCCGTTCCCGGACGGCAGTTACCAGGCCGGCGCACGGGCGATGCCTTCCCTGGTCCCCACCCGCCCCGGTGACCCCGCGGCCGAGGACCAGCGCAGCGCTTGGCGCGCCTTCAAGGACTTCCAGCGCCCGGTTCTGACCGCCTTCAGCGACGCGGACCCCATCACGCGCGGCGGCGACGAACGCTTTCTCGCGACCTTCCCCGCGGCCCGCCGCACCAACGTGGCCGGAGCCGGCCATTGCCTGCAGGAGGACGCCCCGTCCCAAGTGGCCGACCTCATCGCGTCGTTCATCGAGGAGACCTCATGAAGCGAACCTCGGGCCTCGTCCCCACCTCCGACCAGGTCGCCGAACTCCTGGCGAGCGAGACGGACGGGGAGATCGTCATGCTCAACCTGCTCAAGTTCAGCCACCACCCCGAGGAGTACGGGCGCACGCACGGCGTCGTGGCCAATGGCATCCCACTGCCCGAGGACGCCCCGTCGGTGGCCGCACCTACTCGACCGGGCCGGGTACCGTACGGCGCTGATCGGCAAGGCCCACTTCGAGCCGGCATTCGACCCCCCAGTACCGATACACCGAGACCCGGCGCGCCTCCACCGGCACCACCGGCCCCTGGCGCGGCTTCGACCACGCCGTCCAGGCCGCGCACGCCGCGGCGTTCAACGACTTCCGGATCGGCCACTACGGCGAGTGGATCGCCGAGCGGCACCCCCAGTACCTCCATGCGTACGCCGATCTCCCAGGCGCGCATCCCGGCGGCGACACCGGCGCCCCGGAAGCCAAGCACAACCCCATCCCCCGCGATCTCTACCACACCGAATGGGTCGCCGACCGTGCCGTCGACTGGTCACGCACCCAGGACCCCGCCGCCCCATTCTTCTGCTGGGTCAGCTTCCCCGACCCGCACCACTCCTGGGACCCACCCTCGTCGGAGATGTCCCGCGTCGACTGGCGCGATCTGGACCTCCCGCCGGGCCACCCGGGTGACGACGAGGCCATCCGCAGGATCCTCACCGGCAAACCCGCCCTGATGCAGGGGGCAGCGCCCCCACCTCCGACGGGCAGGGCCGCCACGAGCGGGTGCTGTGCGAATGGGACAGTCAGTTCCCCGGCTACGGCATGCACCTGCGCACCATCTACCGCGGCGGCTGGCTCTGCACCGTGTACGAGAAGTCCACCGCGGGCCGGCCCAACGGTCTGGAGAAGACCTGGGGCGAGGGGGTGCTGACCACCGCCTGGATCCAGTACGACGGCACCGAGGGCGAGCTCTACAACGTCCACGACGACTCCCACCAGTGGCACAACAGCTGGAACGACCGCTCTCTCACCGCCCTCCGCGACGACCTCGTCGCCGACTTGCGCGAACACCTCCCACGGGAGACCCGCATGCTGGAGGTCGAGGCCCCCGCATGACGCCACCGAAGCAGACGGAGGCGGCGTCGACGCCGGACCCTCGCGATGTGGGACCGTTCCGACGCGCCGGAAGCAGGCGCAGGCCCGCGGCCCTGCGGCTCGGGTACGCCTTGACCGGTCTGATCCTCGGGGCGGTCTGGAGCCTGAACCGGGACGCGCCCGTCCGGGAACAAGCCGCCCGGCTGCTGGCCTTCGTCATCGTGGTGCCCCCACTGGTGCATCGCTTCCAGCAGCGGCGGCGCAACCGCGGGCGCGAGGCGGCGCCGCACCTGTCCGTCTTCCGGGCAGCCGCCGCCAAGTGCGCCCTCGTCGCCGCAGCCGTTCCGGCGACCATGCTGCTGCGCCCGCACACGGCCGCCGAGGACCTCGTCGGCGGCGTCGGGATCGCGGCACCCAACCGGCGACGCCGCCCGTCAGCGCCCGGAGGATTCGCGGGCGCACGGAGAGCGTGACGTCATCGCCGCAGAACGCGGTCACGCCAGGGCCACGCAGCCAATGCCGGTCCAGGACGTGAAGTCCCGGTAGCCGTGTACTACGGCATATCCGGCCTGCACGTACCCGAGGTTCTGGTTGCGGCACACCCTGCTCAGATCGATGCGCAAGCCGGCGCCGCCGTTGCCGCACATCCAGCCGTCCACGTTGCGCACCGTGTTGTAGGCGTCCCCCAGCCCGATGGAGTGACAGTAGCCGGAGAGGTCGAGGCCGCCGCTCAGATCGATCCGCTTGTTCACCGCCCCCTGGCACACCCATCCCGTGGGGCCGGAGCGTTCGTGCTCCTCGTAGACACCGATGCCCTTGGCCACCGCGTCTGCGTACTGGTACTGGCACGCCGAGGTGATGTTCACCGGGCCGCCGCCGCTGCAGTCCCAGCCGGAGGCGCTCGCGGAGTTCTGGACGGCGTTGGGATGTCCCACCGAGCGGCAGTAGGCGTCGAGGTTCACGGCACTGATGACGGTCAGCACGGTTGACCTCGGGGCCGGGGCGGTCGCGGCAGCGGCCGGTCCCGCCGGGAGCAGGGCCGCCGCAGCCAGCGCCGCAGCGCCTGAGAGCACGGCGATCACCCTGCGCAGGGAGCCGCGGGGTCTTGTACGGGCAGCGGGCGGGGCTGTGTTCGACATGGCGGGGTCCTCTCCAAGGGGAAGGGGTGTGCACGCGGTCCGGCGGTACAGCAGCCTTTGGGGGCAGCACGCTGTGCGGCCCCGTCTGCTCCTGATGCGGTCGTGGCCGGTACCGGTGCCCGCACTCTAGGGATGATGCCGAGCATCGCGGTACGGAAGTTTCGGCCAGGCCCCGACGGGCGCGACCCTCATGCCCGCGCCCCGATATGCCGGACATCGCCTCGCGGACACAGGCACGGCCTCTTCCCCCACGACTTCGAGAGAGAGCCTGCCCAGCCTCAGCGCACGACGGGGTCGGCAGTGATCGGCTGGCTGGGACGAGGGGAACGCCGCACCCGTCGCGTCGCGGTGATTCCACTCACGTCAGTCCGAGGGTGATCCTCGGTGGGCGAGGGTGACAAAGCTGCGGTGCCCGCTTGTCCACTGGTCGGTGACGCTGAGGGCAAGATCAGCCGCGATTCCGTGAAGCGCCCGTCGCCCCAACCGCGCCCAGGGAAAGTACGGACCGCGCCGTCCGTGAAGGTCCTCGAACCGGGCGGTGCACCGCACTTCGATGTCGTGGGGGTCGACTTCGACGACAAGACGCCCGGTGGGGGCGACGAGTCCGGCGCAGCGGCGCAGCAGGCTCTGGGGGTCGCCTCCGATGCCGATGTTTCCGTCGATGAGGAGCAGCGTCCGCCAGCCGGTCTCGGCGGGCAGCCGGTCGAAGACCGATCGGCAGAGTGCGATGCCCCCGAGGGCGGTGGTCAGGGCCACCGCGCGAGGTGTGATGTCGACCCCGAGGGCGAAGACCCCTCGGCTCAGGAGTGTCCTGCACATGCGGCCCGGTCCGCAGCCGACATCGAGGACGGGGCCGGTGCAGCGTTCGAGCACGGTCTTGTCGGCCGCCGTGGGCCTCTCGTGCCAGCGGTGGACCGGCATCCGGATCCGATGCCCGTCGACCAACCGCAGGTAGACCGGTCCGTTGCCGGGTCCCAGAGCCAGCGTGAAGGGGGCCCCATCGGCGCCGTACGACTCGTCCTCGTCGGTGGTCACGGTGCGGCGCCGTCACCTGAGGCGGGTCGGCTCTCGTCGCAGCGGGCGGGCCGCCGGATGCGGCGCAGTCTCGCCGCGAAGGCCACCGCGGAGGCAGCGAAGATCACGCCGGTGATCGCCAGCCATCGGCCGAGGTAGACGCTGTCGGACAGCCCGGTGTCTCCGGGGTAGGGGGCCGCGAGGCGGAGGATGAGGGGGAACCAGACCAGCAGGAGCAGACCTGACAGGAAGGCGGGGACACGCAGGTAGTTGATCCATGGCACCGTCGGTCCGTCGGCGGCGCGGTGACGGAGTACGGAGAGGGCCGACAGGTCGGCCAGCGAGTACAGGGGCAGCAGGATCAGATCGTGGAGGATCGCCGCACCGACGAACCAGATCGCCACCTCCCAGGGCCGGACGGCGAACAGGCGCACCATGGCATAGCCGGTGAGGGTGAACGAGGTGATCAGGACGAGCAGGTGCAGGGGTCCGGAGCCGTACCAGCGGACGAATCGTGCCATGGTCACGCCCTGAAGGTGAGCCGGTGCACCCACTTGGTGTTGTTCACGCCGGGGTTGGCCGGGACGATGATGCGGGCCGGATAGCCGTGGTCGAGCGAGAGATCCACGCCGTTGACGCGGAGGGCGAGCAGCGCGCGGGGGTCGCGGATCTGATTGCCCCGCAGCACCACCCTGGTGAAGGGACCAGGAGGCTGGATCGACTGGACCAGGACGCTTCCCGCATCGGGCATACCGGCCATGGCGGCGAGGTCGGCCAACCGTAGGCCGCTCCATTGCTGGTCTTCGGTCGACCATCCCTCCACACAGGCGATCGGGAGTGCGGCGGCGTGCTGCGGCATCGCCAGGAGCTGCTCGCGGGTGAAGACCTGTGGCGCTCCGCGCCCGTTGACCTCCAGCCGCCAGGTGGGGCCGACGAGTGCGGGGGTGACGCCCACTTTCGCCGCCGTCTTGTTGATCTGGAAGGCGTTCGGGCCCGTGCCGGGGTCCCGGTTGTGGGGTGCGAGGAGCGCGGTGGCGCGCATCCAGCCGCCGATGCTCTGTCCGGCGGTCACGACGAGGAGAAGCAACGATCCCGCTCCCACCATGCCCACCGCGCCGCGGCGGGTCATCGTCGGTGGGGCGGGGGCGGCCGCCACCAGGCCGTCGGGATCGGGGGGTTCGGGCACGGTGTGGGCGAGATCGGTGCGCAGCTCGGTGCTCAGGCTGCGCGAGCGCAGAGCCCGCGTCATCCGGCCGAGTCTGAGGCACACATGGACGACGAAGGCGGCGATGAACACCCAGGCACCGTAGAAGTGCAGGCGGTAGAACGAGCCCGGGAAGACCTAGTAGAGCTGGATGTTGAGGATGCCGGTGACGAATTCGAAGATCCCGCCGCCGACCAGCATCAGCAGTGAGAGCCGCTCCAGCCCGTGGGCGACGGAGCGCACCGGCCGCCATTCGAACAGTTTCGGGATTACCGACCACAACTTGGCCAGCAGTACCGGCACGAGGGCCACGCCCAGCGTCACGTGCACGCCCTGGAGGAGCCGGTACAGCCAGTACGGGTGGGTGGGCCAGCTGAAGAGGTAGAAGCCCAGGACGCCCTTGTCGGGAGTCTCGTCGTTGATGGGACTCAGATCCGGGTTGTAGGAAGCGTAGGAGAGCAAGCCGGTGATGAACAGCAGCGGAATACCGATCAGGAGGACCAGACCGAACACCGAGGTCAGCCAAGGCCCGCGGATCGGGCTGCGCCAGAATCCAGGACGGAACGGCCCCGGAGGCGGGGGCAGCTCCCCGACACGGCGTGCCGTCGCGCGAGTCCGAGTACGACCCGCGGCCGCGGCGGCAACCACAGCGCCACGAACGCGCTTCACTCGCTTCAGCGTCGGCCTCTCTTCCGACCTCCGGCGTCGCGCCCCACCGCTTGGAGCCGAACCCGACGGCCGTTCGCCACTTGCCATCGGCCGTCTCCTCCACTCCTCGAGCCGAGCCCAAAAAGGGACAGCGACCTCCACGCGGTCCGACACCGCTGCTGCGGTCAGCGGCTCACGATCTGTGCAGCCGTTGGCGTGCCTACCGGTGTTCGGGGTTCTCGTAGTCGCGTCGGCAGCCGGCGTCCCAGGCGGTCCGCTGGTTGCCGTAGGCGGGGATGCCGCCGACGTCCTTCAACGCCCGGGCCAGATGCAGCAGGTTCCAGGTCATGAAGGTGGTGTTGCGGTTGGTGAAGTCGTTCTCCGGTCCGCCCGAGCCGGGGTCGAGGTAGGAGGGGCCGGGACCCGCCGCACCGATCCATCCGGCGTCGGCCTGCGGGGGGATGGTGTAACCCAGGTGCTGCAGGCTGTAGAGGACGTTCATGGCACAGTGCTTGACGCCATCCTCGTTACCGGTGATCAGACAGCCGCCGACACGGCCGTAATAGGCGTACTGGCCGGCTTCGTTGAGCAGGCTGGAGCAGGCGTAGAGGCGTTCGATCACCTGCTTCATCACGGAGCTGTTGTCGCCCAGCCAGATCGGGCCCGCAAGGACGAGGATGTCGGACGCCATGACCTGTCGGTACAGGTCCGGCCAGGCGTCCGTCTCCCAGCCGTGTTCCGTCATGTCGGGCCACACGCCGGTGGCGATGTCGTGGTCGACGGCCCGTACGACGTCGACGCGCACCCCCTGGGCGTCCAGGATGGCGGTGCTCCGGTCGATCAGCCCCTGAGTGTTGCTCGTCTCCGGTGAACGCTTGAGTGTGCAGTTGATCACCAGAGCCCGCAGGTCGTCGTAGCGGGCCGGCGGTGTGTCGGTGGCGGGCGACGAAGCAGTCACACGGTCCTCCCAGAACCCTCTGCGCAGCACGATGCTCGGCGGCGCGCGTCCGCATCCGACTCCAGCGTGCGCAACGGCCATGCGAGCCGCCACCACAGTGCCGCCGAACGGTATCGGCGAGCCCGCCGCTCGCACGGCTCGATCGGCGGCTGACGAGTGGCCGGGGTATGCGGGCGTGCCTACGTTCGTCTCATGGGTACCGAGGGCGCGAGTGAGTCGCGGAACACGGAAGCAGTGGAGGATGTCGCGCATCTGTTGGTGCGCTGCTTGGGGGCCGAGGGCGTGGAGTACGTCTTCGGTATTCCCGGGGAGGAGAACATCCGCTTCGTCGACGCGCTGAACGGTTCCGGGATCCGGTACATCCTGGTGCGCCACGAGCAGGCGGCCTCGTTCATGGCGGAGATCTACGGGCGGCTGACCGGCAGGGCCGGGGTGTGCTCGGCCACGCTGGGACCTGGTGCGATCAATCTGCTGCTCGGCACCGCGGACGCCATGACCAACAGCTCCCCGATGGTCGCCCTGGCCGCCCAAGGCTCCCTGCGCCGTGTCCACAAGGAGTCGCACCAGGTCATCGACCTGGTGTCGATGTTCGTCCCGGTCACTCAGTGGTCGGCCCGCATCGAGTGTCCCGACGCGGTGCCGGAGATGACCCGCAAGGCGTTCAAGACCGCGCAGAGCGAGCGGCCCGGAGCTGTGTTCCTGGCAGTGCCGGAAGACATCGAAGCAGAGCGGCCCGCCGAGCCCCTGGCGCCCTTGCAGATCGACGCGGTGCACACTGATGCGCCGTCACCCTCGCAGATCTCACGTGCAGCGGAGGTGCTCGCCGCTGCACGGCACCCGGTCGTGCTGGCAGGCCACGGCGCTGCCCGAGCCGGAGCCACAGCCGCCCTCACGCGGTTCGCCGAACGCCTGAACATCCCGGTCGCGACCACGTTCCACGGCAAGGGTGTCTTCCCCGACGACCACCCCAACGCCCTCGGCGCGGTCGGATTCATGCGGCACGACTACACCAACTTCGGCTTCGATACGGCCGACGTGCTGATCTGCGTGGGCTACGAGATCCAGGAATTCGACCCAGCCAAGATCAACCCGAATGGCGACAAGCGAATCATCCACGTGCACCGTTCCCCCGCCGAGGTGGACGCCCACTACCCGGTCGCGGTGGGCGTCCAGGGTGACCCCTCTCAGGCGCTGGACGCACTTGCGACAGCACTGCCCGACGGACTCACCTACGACTTCGAGAGCAACGAGAAGATCCGGACGCTGCTCGACGAAGAGCTTCAGTACGGGCGCGACAACGAGGCATTCCCGTTGGTGCCGCAGCGCGTCGTGGCTGACGTACGCACCGCGCTGGACCGCCGCGACATCGTCCTCGCCGACACCGGTGCCGGGAAAATGTGGATGTCGCGCCTCTACCCGACCTACGAGCCCGACACGTGCCTGGTCTCCAACGGCCTGTCGACCATGGGGTTTGCGCTGCCGGGCGCGATCGCCGCGAAACTGGCACGGCCGGACCGGCGCGTGCTGGCGATGATGGGCGACGGCTCGTTCCTGATGAACTCCCAGGAGCTGGAGACCGCCGTCCGCGAACGCGTTCCGTTGGTCGCCCTCGTTCTGGTGGACCAGGAGTACGGCCTGATCACCTGGAAGATGGAACTCGAGATCGGCCGTCACAGCCATACCCGGTTCACCAACCCCGACCTGATCGCCTACGCCGAAAGCTTCGGGGCTCGCGGCTACGCGATCAAAGCCGCCGACCAACTCCTGCCCGTGCTCCGCCGCGCCCTCGACGACGACGCGGTCTCCGTGATCGCCTGCCCCGTGGACTACTCCGAGAACCTGCGCCTGACCGACCGCCTCGGCAGTCTCCACGGTCCGTTCTGACCTGACAGCCCAGGACTCGACGCAACGAGGGCAGGCCGATCCGGTGGGCAAACGATTTCCTCCCGCGCGGCAGAAGCCCTTGGCGGCCGACAGAGAGCCCGGGAGTTCAGTCGAGGGTGACGACCATCTTGCCGAGGGCTTCTCCGGCCTCCATGGCCCGGTGGGCTTCGACGATCTCGTCGAACCGGAAGACCCGGGTGGGACGGGCCCGGAGGGCACCGGCTGCGACTTTGCCGTAGATCTCCTCCAACGGCACGTCGGTGAGCGGGAATGAGGGCGTGCCCAGGACAAAGGCGCTGCCGAAGAAACTGAGCTGGACCCCGCTGGGGAGATCAGTGATCGGGTCGAAGTCCCGCACCGGCTCGAAGCCGCCCAGGAAGCCGAGCTGGCACACCCGGCCGCGGGGTCGGACCAGGGCCAGTGAGTCGCGCAGGACGCTGTTGCCGACGACGTCGAACACCGCGTCGATGGTGACCTCCCGCTCCCTGACCTGGGCGGCGAGCGCGCCGTCGTCAATGAGCACGTCGGTGGCCCCGAGCTCCTTCAGCAGCGGTACGTGTGCCGGCTTCCGGGTCGTGGCGAGCACGGTCGCGCCGTGGTCGACCGCGAGGTTGACGGCGGCCTGACCGAGCGAGGATGTCGCTCCCCGCACCATGATCGTCTCGCCCGGCCGCAGGTCCAGATTGCCGAACAGGCCGCTCCACGCTGTCGCGTACACCTCTGGAACCGCGGCCAGGTCGGCCCAGTCCAGCGACGAGTTCACGGCCACCACGTTGGTCGCCGGCACGGTCACCAGTTCCGCATAGCTGCCGTTGCGGGTCCGGCCCATGCCGCCGAGGATCGCCACCACGGGGGTCCCGACGGGGAGTCCACCCGATGGGTCGGCCTCGACCACCCCGGCGCACTCGACCCCCGGGACGGCCGCCACCTCTCCCCAAGCCCCGGCACGCATGTAGGCCTCGGCGTGGTTGAGACCGAACGCCTTGACCCGGATCAGCACTTCGCCGTCGGCGGGCACCGGGTCCGGCAGTTCAGTGGGGACGAGCACCTCGGGGCCGCCGTAGGCAGAAATGACGATGGCTTCCATGTCACGACTCCATTCTTGAGCATGCATTCAAATATTGGCGAAAAAAGAGAGCCACCGCGAGCGGTGGCCCGTGTGACCGAACGTCAGTCGAGCGCGTTGAAGGCGTTGGCGACGATCGCCCGCAGGAGCGCCTCGTCGGGATTCGCCTTTCCGACCACCATGAGCCCCTGGCATGTCGCGACCAGCAGCTTGGCACTACCGGTGCAGTCCAGCGAGGCGCGCACCTCGCCTCTGCGCGTCGCGTTCTCCAGCGCGTGGGTCATGCACCGTTCGAGCCGGGCCAGATGGCCGCGCACGACGGCGGCCGCCTCGTCGTCCTCGGCGGCCTTCTCGATCGCCGTGTTGACGAGCAGGCAGCCTTGCCGGCCCTCGGGGCTGAGCAGGTCGCGCACCAGCCCGTCGAAGTAGCCGCGGATCTCGGCCACCGACGCGTCCGAAGCCTCCAACTCGCCCAGCTTCTGGGGGACCACCAGCCTGGAGTAACGCTCCAAGGACTTCAGGAACAGCGCGTGCTTACCGCCCGGGAAGGCGCTGTAGAGGCTGCCGGGCTTCACCCCGGTCGCCTTCACCAGATCCTCGATGGACGTGGCCCGGTACCCACGCTCCCAGAACCGCAGCATGGCCGCGTTCAGGACGGTGTCGGGCTCGAACTCTCGGGGTCTGGGCATGGGACAAACATACATGAGCAATCATTCAAGAACAATCCTTGGCCCCGTGTCAGCGCGTACCGACAGCACCCTCGAACGAGGCCAACCTCGACCCATCTGCTGTTCAGTTGAGGGGGATGTCGTGCCCGGGGCCACGCTCCGCCTCGGGGCGGGGGCCGAAGTAGCGGCGGTCGGTCTCTTTGATGTGTACGTCATTGATGCTGGCCTCGCGGCGACGCATCAGGCCGTTGTCGGCGAACTCCCACAGTTCGTTGCCGTAGGAGCGAAACCATTGCCCCTCGGTGTTTCGCCACTCGTACTGGAAGCGGACGGCCATGCGGTTTCCGCGGAAGCCCCACAGACTCTTGCGCAGGACGTAGTCGAGTTCGCGCTCCCACTTGCCGGTGAGGAACTCGACGATCCTGTCGCGGCCGGTGAGGACCACATCCCGGTTACGCCAGGCGGAATCCTCGGTGTAGGCGAGGGCGACGTGGTGCGGGTCGCGGGTGTTCCAGGTGTCCTCGGCGGCCTGGACCTTGGCCAGGGCACTGTCGAGGTCGAACGGCGGGACGAGCGGGCGTGCGTCGGTCATGGCGGAGCTGTCCTTCATCGCGCGGAGGGTCGGTCGGTCAGCGGCGGGTTGTCGGGAGCTGCGGCGACGGTGTCGGCCTGCAGCGGCAGGAGACGGCCGGCCACCAGATGCTCGGGGCGAAAGTGGACGCGTCGGCCGGTGCGGTCGTCGTCACCGGGAATGCCGGTGCGTGTCCATTCCAGGGCGGCCCGGCCGGACAGGTGCAGCGAGCGTCCGGTGGTGAAGTCGCAGAAGAGCAGCGCGGCCGTCGGGTCGATGGTGAGGTTGCCGAGGGTGTTGAACATGTTGTTGCCCCAGTAGTCGGGCCACCACAGCCGCCCGTCCTCGACCCGGACGAATCCCGACGGCCCGCCGCGGTGCGAGGCGTCGTTGCCGCGTGTGGGGTGGTTGGTGCCGATCAGAAAGGTGTCGGACCGGTTGACCAGGTCGACGTCGTCCGGCGTGAGGCTGCATCCGCGCCGCACCGGCTCGGCACCGCCGGGAGCCGTGACGGGCGCCGCGTGAAGGTGCCGACTCTGGATGTACTGGGGGCAGTTGCCGTACACCTGCTCCACGTCGACGCGCAGCCCGTCACGGCCGACCGCAGACAAGGTTCCGTTGAGCCGCAGGCGTCTGCGGGTGGCGAAGTCGACCACGATCAGCCCGACCGGCTGATCGGCCGCCAGGTGATGGAGCGGGTCGCCCTCGGCCGGCCGGGTTCGCACATCGAGTGCGGTCGGCGAGGCGACCCGGAGGAATCCGGGCGGCCCGGCGAGTGGGGAGATCCACAGTGCGCCGTCGGCGTCGCGGGCGGTGATCGCGGCGAAACTCCTCTCCGTCAGGAACCGGCTCACGCCTCCGCGCAGCTGGGCGGGGGCCAGCATCCCCGTGAGCCGGGCCGCCTCCTGGGCCACGCCCGCCTGGCGCTGCACGGCCATCTCCCCCTCGTGGAAGCCCGCGGGAGTGTTGCGTACCGGATTCGTCATGGCTCTTCCTTCTCTTCCTTCCGCAGCCGTCTGCGATGCGCCGACGTCGGGTGGGCAGAGGATGGGGCTGCCGGCCTGGCCCCTGGCCGGGGGGGCCGGGCCGGCGGGGTCGGCGAGGGTCAGGCCGCGGTACGCAGCGCGACCACGGGCCAGTCGTTGTCGACCTTGGCCAGGATGTTGAAGTAGTTGGTCAGGACGTTCAGGGCCAGGTGGCCGACGACCTCGCCGATCTCCTCGTCGGTGGCGCCCGCGTCCCGCGCGGCCTGCAGGGCGGCGTCGCCGACCTGGCCGCGGCCGCGTGCGACGGCGTCGGAGAGGGTCAGCAACGCCTGGATGTGCGGGTCGGTCGCCTTCGCTTCACGGGCCGCCTCCAGCTCGAGGGCATCGACCTTGGCGAGGTTCGCGCCGATGTAGGTGTGCGCCGACAGGCAGTACTCGCAGCCGTTGTACTCGGCGGTGGCCAGCGCAAGGCGCTCGCGGACCGGAGCGGGAAGCACTCCACCGGAGAGGGCGCCGTTAAGGGCCAGATAGCCCTTGAGCAGGGCGGGGCTGTTGGCCATCACCTTGGTCATGTTCGGCGTCAGTCCGAGGGTCTTCCGCACGTCGGCCAGCAGATCGGCGGCCTTGCCGGTGGCGGTGGCGGGCTCGACGGGGGCGAAACCGGTCATGAGGGCAGCTCTCCTTCAGTCCATCCGGTTCTAACGCTTGACTGCGCCAGCAACCGTTAGAACAACCATGACGCCCGCCGCACGCTTTGTCAACGCTTAGCCCCGCCTTCAACCGTTAGAAGTGCGATAGCCTCGACAGCATGGAGACCAATGCACCGCTGCTGGGCGAGCCGCTGCCCGTGGAGCTGATGAACACCATCTGGGCCGACCGCGACGGTGTGCACGATGCACTGCACGACTCCGACGGCACCCGGACATGGCTGCGCGCCGTCGCCTGCCGGACGGATCTGCTGACTCCGGGCGATCTCGACTCGTTCACCTCGGCCGACCTCGACCGCCTGCGTGGACGGCTGATCGGCCTGCGCGACGCGCTGCGACGACTCGCCGCCGAGGCCACGGAGGATCCCCGCCCGGCAGCGGCGTCCGGCATCCGCGAACTCGACGACGCCGTGACCGTGGTCAACGAGGCCGCCGGCGAGACCCCACGCTGGTCGGCGCTGTCCTGGACAGTCGGCCAAGCGCCCTCACGTCACACCCGCAGCCGCGGACAGGCAGCGTCCGCGGCCGTCTCCGCCATCGCCGAGGAATCCATCACGCTCTTCAGTCAGGACACCCGCCACGAGCTGCGCGCCTGTCTGGCACCCGGGTGCGTTCTCTACTTCCTCAAGAATCACCCCCGCCGCGAGTGGTGCTCCGCGGGTTGCGGCAATCGCGCCCGCTCCGCCCGCCACTACCAGCGCCACCGCCAGTCCACCGACTGACACTCGTGGAGCCCGCCTCACCGCCCCGCCAGGTCCGGCACCGGCTTCCACCCGTGACGTGGACAGGCCGACCGCGTGACGCATCGGACCACAACCACCTACGGGCACCCGGTTGGCGAGCCGGTCCTCCGCCGGCCGATCGAACGCGCCGGCCGGCCCGATCCGTTCGACGGGGCAGCCCGCCTTGCCACCTCGACCGGCGAGCACCTCGGATCGAACGACCTCAACTGCGAGGGTCGGACGGCCGAGGGCATCCTTGCCTGCACCACCGCCTGAGCACGCGTCCGCGAGGCGCCCGCCCCTGAGGTCTCCACAGCGGGCGGGCACCTCGGCCGCCCGGCCACGACCGGATGCATGTTGATTCGGAACCAGTGCGCGCCCGAGGTGTTCTCCCACGTGACCTTTGCTGCCGCAAGGCTGATACTGCCAACAGCGGTACCCCAGCCGGGATCCTTCCGACCGCCCAGCCAACCTGACACCTCATCACCAATGTCGGCATCAAGTCAGCCACACTCGCTCTGACCAGCGAAAGTGCAGGTCATGGACTCGCCTGCTAACCTTTTCTGGAGGTTCCCATGAGGATGTTGATCAACGTCCCGGAGACGGTCGTGGCGGACGCGCTGCGGGGCCTGGCGGCGGCTCATCCCGAGCTGACCGTCGATGTCGAGAACCGGGTGATCGTGCGCCGGGACGCCCCCGTGGCCGGCCAGGTCGCGCTGATCTCGGGCGGCGGGTCGGGGCACGAGCCGCTGCACGGCGGCTTCGTGGGCCACGGGATGCTGTCGGCCGCCTGTCCGGGTGAGGTCTTCACCTCGCCCGTCCCGGACCAGATGGCGAGGGCCGCGGCGGCCGTGGACAGCGGCGCGGGTGTGCTTTTCGTCGTCAAGAACTACACCGGTGACGTGCTGAACTTCGACATGGCGGCGGAGCTGGCCGAGGACGAGGGCGTGCAGGTCGCGAAGGTGCTGGTCAACGACGACGTGGCGGTCACCGACAGCCTGTACACGGCGGGGCGGCGCGGTACCGGCGCCACGCTGTTCGTCGAGAAGATCGCGGGCGCGGCCGCGGCCGAGGGGCAGCCGCTGGAGCGGGTCGAGTCCATCGCCCGCCAGGTCAACGAGAACTCCCGCAGCTTCGGCGTCGCCCTGAGTCCGTGCACCACTCCGGCGAAGGGCACCCCGACGTTCGACCTTCCGCCCGGAGAGCTGGAGTTGGGCATCGGCATCCATGGTGAGCCGGGCCGGGAGCGGCGGGCGATGATGACCTCGGGTGAGATCGCCGACTTCGCGGTGCACGCGATCCTGGAGGACATGCCCCCGCGTGATCCGGTGCTTCTCCTGGTCAACGGCATGGGCGCCACCCCGCTCCTGGAGCTCTACGGCTTCAACGCCGAGGTGCGGCGGGTGCTCGGCGAGCGTGGTGTGAGCGTGGCTCGCACGCTGGTCGGCAACTACGTCACGTCCCTCGACATGGCGGGCGCCTCGATCACCCTGTGCCAGATCGACGAGGAGCTGCTGCGGCTGTGGGACGCGCCGGTGCGGACGCCCGCCCTGCGCTGGGGGATGTGACACGGCGGCCCAGGCGATCAACACCCTCACCACGCCCTCTACCACGCAAGGAGATCCAGTGCTCGACGCCGACTTCTTCCGCCGCTGGATGGTGGCGACCGCCGTGTCCGTCGACCGCGAGGCGGATCGGCTCACCGCCCTCGACTCGCCCATCGGGGACGCCGACCACGGCAGCAATCTCCAGCGCGGGTTCACAGCCGTGGCGGCCGCGCTGGAGAAGGAGGTCCCGGCCACTCCGGGCGACGTCCTGACGCTGTCCGGGCGCCTGCTGATCTCGACGGTCGGGGGCGCGGCCGGTCCGCTGTACGGGACCCTGCTGCGGCGCACGGGCAAGTCACTCGGGGACGCCGCCGAGGTCAGCCGGGAGCAGCTGGCACAGGCGCTGCGGTCGGGCGTGGAGGGGGTGATGGCGCTCGGCGGCGCGGCACCCGGCGACAAGACCATGCTGGACGCCCTGGTACCTGCGGTGGAAGCGCTCGGTGAGGGGTTCGGCGCGGCCCGGGCGGCGGCCGAGGAGGGCGCCGTGGCGACGACCCCGCTCCAGGCCCGCAAGGGCCGGGCGAGTTACCTGGGCGAGCGCAGCATCGGGCATCAGGACCCGGGCGCCACCAGTTCCGCGCTTCTGATCGCCGCGCTGGTGGAGGCGGGCGGTGAGTGACGCGAAGCTGGTCGGGATCGTGCTGGTGTCGCACAGCGCCGAGGTGGCCGCGTCCGTCGCGGAGCTGGCCAGAGGGCTCGCGGGCGGTGCGACGGCGGTGCCCGTCGCGACGGCGGGCGGCACCGAGGGCGGCGGCCTCGGCACCAGCGCCGAGCTGATCTCCGCGGCGGCCGCCACCGTGGACCGGGGCGCCGGCGTCGCGGTGCTGACCGATCTGGGCAGCGCGGTGCTCACGGTGAAGGCGCTGATCGCGGAGGGCGGTGAACTTCCGGACGGTGCGCGCCTGGTGGACGCCCCGTTCGTGGAGGGCGCGGTGGCCGCGGTGGTGACGGCGGCCACCGGGGCGGAACTCGACGCGGTGGTGGCGGCGGCCACGGAGGCCTACTCGTACCGGAAGGTCTGACCCCGGCCGGGGAGCGGAGGGCGTCAGCCGCCGCGGATGAACCGCGCGGCCAGCCGTTCCCCGGCCGCCACGGCCGCCTCGTGACTCTCGATGGGGTTCACCCTGGAGTCCTTGAAGACGATGTAGGTGACACCGGAGGGCGTCCCGCCGCTGCTCGGATCGGGGTCGATGCCGAGGGCGCGCGCCGCGGCGTAGGAGGCCTCGCCGATGATGGCGCGCGGGCCGGTGTCCCCCACGACGGCGTACCGCACCTGGTCGCGGTAGACGACGGCGGCGACCGAGCCGCCCTGAATGCCCTGGTCGCGGGGGTTCCAGATGCCGCTCGGGGCCGGAACCACGATGTACGGCAGTCGTTCCGCGTTGAGGAAGCGGCCGTCGGACTGCTGGAAGGCGGTGGCCGACGAGCGGCTGGGGTCGGCCTCGCGGTTGCAGTGGGCACCGGGCCGGCCGTCGCAGTCGACGTCCATGTCGGCCTTCCAGAAGACCGCGTCGTGGGTGCCGCAGACCTGGACGGAGGCGGCGGACCACTCGTCGGTGCGGTAGCGGCCGTGGGAGACGGGGGTGCACGCGCGCACCCGGTCGAGGAGGTCGGCGGCGCGGACGCCCTCCTCGGCCGGCACCGTCGGTTCCGGGCGGGGACCCACGGACACGGAGGCGAGCAGCGCGCTCGGGGCGAGCAGGGCGGCACCGGCCGCCGCGAGTGTCAGTGGCGGGAGGGGCACGTCGCCGGACCTCTCCCTGGGTAAATCACGGTTGACGGCCCGTCAACGGGAGTCGGGGGCCGGGGCCCTGGCCCGGGGTCGGCCCAGGGCGCCCCGGCCGCCCGCGTCGGCGCGGGAGCAGCGACGACAGCGTTCCGCGCCGCAGGAACGAACTCCCTCTCGTTTCCCGGGAGTTCGGACAAGGGGAATCTCAGCATACGTAACCTTCCCGAGCCACCGTCAACGCGGCCTGCCGCTTGCCGCTGTCACACCGACGGAGTCATATTGGTCCGGACTTTTGCTGTCCTGATCATCATGCCGTCCTAGGGGACGCGGATACGTGCGACGCGTTGCGTTGCCCCGTTCGGGCCCGCCACGGCCCCGTGCGTCCACCGGACGGCGCAGTCCGTCACCCGGCCGGTCCGTGTCCGCATGCGGGCGGCGCCGGGTGCACGTTGGCTTCCCCTGAGGCAGCACGGGCGTTTTCCGACCCTCGGCGGCGCATCGGACGTACCGCCAACCGTGCCGCCGGAGGTCAGACCATGCGCACTACTCGAATCGTCCTTCGCTCCGGCCTGACCGTGGCGGCCGCCGCCGTGCTTGCTACCGGGCTCGCCGGGCCGTCCGTCGCGGCCTCGGGCATCTCCGTGAGCACCATCGGGAACACGGTGTCGGTCACCACCAGTGCCTGCAAGCAGAACAACGGCAGTGGCAGCTGGGGCACCGCGTCCCTACTGGGAGGCAGCTCCCAGGGCCGTCAGGCCAACCTCACCGGTACGACCGTCAGCCAGTCGGCCGCCTTCAGCAGTGTCGGCCCCGGCACGTACAACGTCGTGGTGGTCTGCTCGAACGGCAGCACGGCGGGCTCCCAGTCCGTCGTCGTCTCCGCCGCGGGCGCCCCGACCAAGGGCGCCGTCCCACCGAACCAGCCGGCTCAGCCGAACCAGCCGGCTCAGCCGAACCAGCCGGTCCAGCCCGCCCAGCCGAATCAGCCCGCCCAGCCCAATCAGCCCGCCGCGCCCAAGGGCGTGATGGGCGGACTGGGCGGTGCCGCCCGTGACTACGGCCCGCTCACCCTCGGCGTGGGCGCGGCTCTGGTGGGCAGCGCCGTCATCGCCGGGGGCTGGTTCCTGCGGCGTCGCTCACGGCCGTTCCGGCTCTGAGGGCCGGGCGGGCGGCTGGGCGAGCGGCTGTGCGGGGCCGTCGTCCGGCAGCTCGTCCAGTTCCTTCACCGCGTGGGCGAGCCACTGGGTCCAGAAAGTCTCCAGGTCGATGCCGGCCCGCAGGACGAGATGACGCAGCCGGTCCTGTGGGCCGTCCTTGCCCGCCGGGAAGTCGCGCCGCTCGATCTCCTCGTATTCGGCGAGTTGGCGCCCGTGCAGTTCGAGGTGGCGGCGCAGATCGTCGGCGAGTCCCGCCGTGCCGACGACCGCGGCCGCCCGGAGCCGCAGCAGCAGTACGTCCCGCTGCGGCTTCGGGTCCTGTGACGCGGCGGTCCAGCGGGCCAGTTCGGCGCGGCCCGCGGGCAGTACCTCGTACCGTTTCTTCTGCCCGCGGGCCGGCAGCTCGGCCGGGAGCGCCCGGATGTGCCCCTCGGCCTCCAGCCGGCTCAGCTCGCGATAGATCTGCTGGTGCGTGGCCGACCAGAAGTAGCCGATCGACCGGTCGAAGCGGCGCGTCAGCTCCAGCCCCGACGACGGTTTCTCCAGCAGGGCGGTGAGGATCGCGTGCGGGAGTGACATGGCCTCATCCTAGGGAACCCGGTTTCCAGGGATCTGTTACAGCGCCGCCGCCAGCTCGGTGCCCTGCTTGATGGCGCGCTTGGCGTCCAGTTCGGCCGCGACGTCGGCACCGCCGATCAGGTGCGCGCTGCACCCGGCGGCGACCAGCGCCTCGTACAGGTCCCGGCGCGGCTCCTGTCCGGTGCACAGGACGACGGTGTCGACCTCCAGGACCGTGCTCTCCTCGCCGACCGTGACGTGCAGGCCCGCGTCGTCGATACGGTCGTAGCGCACGCCCGGGACCATGGTGACGCCGCGGTGCTTGAGTTCGTTGCGGTGGATCCAGCCGGTGGTCTTGCCGAGGCCGGCACCGACCTTGGTGGTCTTGCGCTGGAGCAGGTGGACGGTGCGGGGCGATGCGGTGCGGCGCGGGGCCGTGAGGCCGCCGGGGGCCTGGTAGTCCATGTCGACGCCCCAGTTGCGGAAGTACGTCGCCGGGTCCTCGCTCGCCTTGTCACCGCCGTCGGTGAGGTACTCGGCCACGTCGAAGCCGATGCCGCCCGCGCCGAGGATCGCGACCCGGTCTCCGACGGGGGCACCGTCGCGCAGCACGTCGAGGTAGCCGAGGACGCGGGGGTGGTCGACGCCGGGGATGTCGGGGGTGCGCGGGGTGACGCCGGTGGCGACGACGACCTCGTCGTAGCCGGTGAGGTCGTCGGCGGTGACCCAGGCGCCGAGCCGTACGTCCACGCCGTGCGCGGCGAGCTGGTGGCGGAAGTAGCGCAGCGTCTCGTCGAACTCCTGCTTGCCGGGGACCTTGCGGGCCACGTTGAGCTGGCCGCCGATCTCACTCGCCGCGTCGAACAGGGTCACCGCGTGGCCGCGTTCGGCCGCGCTGACCGCGCAGGCGAGGCCGGCCGGACCGGCGCCGACGACGGCGACGTTCTTGCGCAGCCGGGTCGGGGAGAGCACCAGCTCGGTCTCGTGGCAGGCGCGCGGGTTCACCAGGCAGGAGGTGATCTGCAGGCTGAAGGTGTGGTCGAGGCAGGCCTGGTTGCAGCCGATGCAGGTGTTGATGGCCTCGGGCCTGCCCTCGGCCGCCTTGTTGACGAAGTCGGGGTCGGCGAGCATCGGACGGGCCATGGACACCATGTCCGCGCGGCCCTCGGCGAGGATCTCCTCGGCCAGTTCGGGGGTGTTGATGCGGTTGGTGGTCACCAGCGGCACCGACACCTCGCCCATCAGCCGCTTGGTGACCCAGGTGTAGGCACCGCGCGGGACGGAGGTGGCGATGGTGGGGATGCGGGCCTCGTGCCAGCCGATGCCGGTGTTGATGATCGTCGCTCCGGCCGCCTCGACGGCCTTGGCGAGGGTGACGACCTCGTCCAGCGTGGAACCGCCGGGGACCAGGTCCAGCATGGACAGCCGGTAGATGATGATGAAGTCCTCGCCGACGGCTTCGCGCACCCGGCGGACGATCTCGACGGGGAAGCGCATGCGGTTCTCGTAGGAGCCGCCCCAGCGGTCCGTGCGCCGGTTGGTCTGCGCGGCGATGAACTCGTTGATCAGATAGCCCTCGGAGCCCATGATCTCCACGCCGTCGTAACCGGCCTGCCGGGCGAGGCGGGCGGCGCGGGCGAAGTCGTCGATGGTCCGCTCGATGTCGGCGTCGGTCAGCTCACGCGGCTGGAACGGGCTGATCGGGGCCTGGAGCGGGCTCGGGGCCACCAGGTCCTCGTGGTAGGCGTACCGGCCGAAGTGCAGGATCTGCATCGCGATCCTGCCACCCTCGCGGTGCACCGCGGCGGTGATCTCCTTGTGCTGCTCGGCCTCCGCCTCGGTGGTGAGCTTCGCCCCTCCCGGGTACGGGCGCGCCTCGTCGTTGGGCGCGATGCCGCCAGTGACGATCAGACCCACTCCCCCGCGCGCACGGGCGGCGTAGAACTCCGCCATCCGCTCGAACCCGCGCTCGGCCTCTTCCAGGCCTACGTGCATGGAGCCCATGAGCACACGGTTGGGCAGGGTGGTGAAGCCGAGGTCGAGGGGGCTCAGCAGGTGGGGGAATCGGCTCATTGGGGGGTCGCCTCCGTACGCGGTGTCGTCGTCTCTGTTGTAGAGGACGACCCCAAGGTTTTGCAACTAGTTGCATAAGCCTCCGGAGGTGAGCCCGGCCACTCCGGTGACCGGGCGGTAAGGCGGGAGCCGGCTCACCGGCTTTCGAGCAGGACGTGCAGCTCCTTCTCCTGGTCGCCCGAGGTCGAGGCGAGGTCACGTACCCCGAAGAGGGAGTCGAGCGTCGTGCGAAGGCGGTCGATCGCCCAGTAGCCGCCGTGCGCGTCGGCCTCGACGGTGGACGACAGGTGCACCGGGGACGCGCACTCGTGGGCGTCCGTGACCTCGAACGTGCCGAGCCACACCATGGGGCGCGTCTCGTGGAGCTGCTGCGGCACGTCCTCGGCGCACCGGTCCGACTCGAAGCACGTGCACAGGGCGTCGAACACGATCCGGGCGTCTTCCTTGCTGCATCCGCTGATCGCGACGGAAACGGACTCGTCGTGCGTTCGCTGACCGGTCATCGTGATCCCTCCTCTCGTGGCGGCGGTGTCACACCACCCAGAAAACCACCACTTTCCGGACACGTCACCATGGGTCGCGGCGCCGGCGACAATGCGGCGGGTAGTGGTAAGGGTCATATCCGTGACTGACCGCGCTCTGCCGACTTCGCCGTACGGCCACCGTCTTGTTGCGGGATGGTGGAAACAGTCGTCCGCGGCGTCGGAGATTCGGTGTGAGCGCGGTAGAACAAGGGGAGTCGGCGGGGGACGGCCTGCCGTGCGGTCGGTCGAAGGCGGTGCGTGGAATGAGTCCAGCCGAGGCTCCTGTGATCCAGGGGGACGAGCCGGTACGTCCCAGCGGGCTGCTCGACGTGCTGGGCGTGGCGTCGGTGGTCCTGGACTCCGAGGGGCGCATCGTGCTGTGGAGCCCGCAGGCGGAGGAGCTGTTCGGCTACCCGGCCGGAGAGGCGCTGGGCGAGTACGCCGCCCGGCTGATGGTGCACGAACAGCACGTCCACCTGGTCGGCAAGCTGTTCGCCGACGTGATGCGCACCGGTCAGAGCTGGGCCGGGGCGTTTCCCGTCCGGACCAGGGACGGCGGCACGCGTCTGGTGGAGTTCCGGAACATGCGGCTGCTGGACGACCGGGGCAAGGTGTACGCGCTGGGGCTCGCGGCCGACCGCTCGACGGTGCACCGCCTCGAACAGGATGTGGCGCTGACGGAGCGGATGGTGGAGCAGTCGCCCATCGGACTCGCGGTGCTGGACACCGAGCTGCGGTACGTGTCCGTCAACCCGGCCCTGGCGAAGATCAACGGCGTCGCGGCCGAGGAGCACGTGGGGCGGACCGTTCGCGAACTGCTCCCGCTGATGGACGCCGACACCCTGGAGAGTGCGGCTCGCCGGGTCCTGGAGACCGGCGTGCCGCTCGTGGACGCGTCGACGGTCGGCAGAACCCCGGCGGACCCAGACGAGGAGCACGCCTGGACGGTGTCGCTCTACCGGCTGGAGGACGCCCTCGGAAAAGTGCTCGGCGTGGCCGCGTCGGTCGTGGACGTCACCGAGCAGTACCGGGCCGGGATCGAGGCCGAGACCGCACGGCGCCGCCTCGCGGTCATCGCGGACGCCTCCACCCGGATCGGCACCACCCTGGAGCTGGACCGCACCGCCTGCGAGCTCGCCGACGTCGCCGTCCCCGAGCTCGCCGACATCGCCGCCGTACACCTGCTCGACTCCGTGGTGGAGGGCCGCCCCAGCACCCTCGACCCGGCCGAGCCGGCGGTGCTGCGCACCCTGGCCCTGCGTGCGGAGACCGGCGAGGAAGCCCTGCGGGCGGCCGACCCGGCCGGACGGCCCGCCCGGTACGCTCCCGACCGCCTGATCACCGAGTGCGTACGCGGCGCGAGCCCGGTGCTGGTGCCGCTGGTGAAGGACGAGCACCTGCCGCGGATCGCCCGTTCCCCGGAGGCCGCCGAACTGCTGGCCCGGGCAGGGGTCCACTCCTATCTGGCAGTGCCGCTGATCGCCCGGGGCGAGGTGCTCGGCGCCCTCGACCTCAAACGCGCCGCCAACCCGCAGCCCTTCGACGAGGACGACCTGCTGCTCGCCCGTGAGCTGGCCGCCCGCGCGGCGGTGCAGATCGACAACGCACGCTGGTACCAGAACGCCCGCAACACCGCCCTCACCCTCCAGCGCAGCCTGCTGCCCGTGCATCCGCGTCTCACGAACGGACTCGAGGTCGCCTCCCGCTACCAGCCCGCGGGCGCCACCACCGAGGTCGGCGGCGACTGGTTCGACGTGATCCCGCTGGACGGCGGCAGAACGGCGCTCGTCGTGGGCGACGTGATGGGCAGTGGCATCAACGCGGCCGCCACCATGGGCCGGCTGCGCACCGCGACGAACACACTGGCCTCGCTGGGCCTCGATCCCGCGCTGCTCCTGGAACATCTCGACAAGACCACCTCGGAGCTGGACCACTCCATCGCTACCTGCCTGTACGCCGTCCACGACCCCCATCTGCGCCAGTGCCGGATCGCCAACGCCGGGCATCTGCCTCCGGTGCGGATCCGTCCCGGTCACCCGCCGGAGCTGCTCGACCTGCCCACGGGGGTGCCGCTGGGTGTGGGCGGGGTCGCCTTCAGTACCACCACCGTCGACTTCGCCCCCGGCGACGAACTGGTCCTGTACACCGACGGTCTGGTCGAGACGCGCAGCGACTCGCTCGACGACCGCCTCGACTTCCTCCTTTCCCTGCTGGACGACCCGGCCCGGCCGTTGGAGGAGACCTGCGACCTGCTGCTGCGGACCCTGCACCACCCCGACAACCACGACGACGTGGCGGTGCTGGTCGCGCGGGCGCAGGAGCTGACCTGACACACAGCTGTTCGTTACCGAGGTCTTATCGGCCTCCTCGCACAATCACAGGGAGGCATGGGCACAGGATGCCGCGTGTCGTGGCCGATGGGAGTGAGCTGTCATGCCCGAACCGCCGACACCGACCTGTCCGCAGAACCGGGAACCGGGTTCGCCGCCACGCCGACGGTGGCGTGGGGTGGCCGTCGGGGCCGCGTTCGTGGCGCTGGCGCTCGGCGGCACCGCCGCCTACGCGGCCGGCTCGCACGGGCCGGCCTCCGGTGCCGTACCGGTGGCCATGAGTTCCTCCTCGTCCGCATCGCCGTCGCCGGACCACGGTCAGGGGCGCGGTCACGGGTTCTTCGGCCTCCGCGGCCTCGACGGGCACGGCGAGGCGACCGTCAAGGACCGGGACACCGGCAAGTGGGTCGTACGGGTCTGGCAGCGGGGCACCGTCGAGAAGGTGGACGGCGACCAGGTCACCGTGGCGAGCGGCGACGGCGCCAAGTGGACCTGGACGGTGGGCCCGGACACCAAGGTGCGCGGCAAGGAGAGCAACGAGAGCTCCGACGCCCTGAAGAAGGGCGACACGGCCCTGCTGGCCGGCACCCGAACCGCCGACGGCACCCGAACCGCGAAGTTCGCCGCCGCCGGCGCGTTCGACCGCGCCGGCGGCCACCACCGCGACGGCCGGGGCTGCTCCCCGGACCACGCGCCCTCCCCGAAACCGTCGGACAGCGGCGCGACCACCTGACCGGGGGCACGGCTCAGGAGCTCAGCCTCTGACGCCTATCACCACCGTGGTGCCCAACTCCTCGGACACCGCGAGGCGTGTGGCCAGTCCGGCCGCGGTGAAGGCGGCCGCGGCCGCCGGGGCCTGGCGTTCGCTCGTCTCGGACAGGAGGCAGCCACCGGGGGCGAGCCAGTGCGGCGCGCCGGCGGTCACACGGCGCAGGATGTCGAGGCCGTCGGTGCCGCCGTCCAGGGCGACGAGGGGCTCGTGTTCGCGGGCCTCCGTGGGCAGGAGGGCCACCTCGCCGGTGGGTACGTACGGCACGTTCGCCGCGAGGATGCCGACCCGGCCGCGCAGGTCGCCCGGGAGCGCGTCGTACAGGTCGCCGGTGTGGACGTGACCGCCGTGGGTGTCGAGGTTGCGGCGGGCGCAGCGCACCGCGACCGGGTCGACGTCGGCGGCATGCAGCTCGACCGGGCCGAGGACGGTGGCCAGTGCCGCGCCGACCGCGCCGGAGCCGCAGCACAGGTCCACGACGACGGACGCGTCGGGCGCCTGGGCGAGGGCCTGGTCGACCAGGAACTCGGTACGGCGGCGGGGTACGAAGACCCCGGGCTCGACGAGGACGCGCAGTCCGTGGAACTCGGCCCAGCCGAGGACGTGTTCGAGAGGCAGTCCGACGACGCGCCGCTCCACCATCGTGGTGGCCTCGTCCGGTGTGCGGGCCGTGGCGAGGATCAGTTCGGCCTCGTCCTCGGCGAAGACGCACCCGGCGGCGCGCAGGGCGGAGACGACGGTGGTGGGGGACAACAGGGGCATGAGAGGCGAGAGCCTTTCGGGGACCAGGGGCCGAAGGGTGCTCTCGTGGTCGCCTACGACCGGTGGCCCACAGGGCTCTGAGGAGGGAGCACCCCAGCTGACACAGCGGTAATGGGTCCCACCTCCTCGGTGGCTCGTGGCCGGGACGGTCCGCGGCCGGACCGTCACACTACCTCAACGGTCAGACGCCGACCGTCTCTTCGACCTCCTCCTCCACGGCCGCGGGCACTGCCGCGGGCAGCGGCTCGGGCACGGCGACGGCCGGGGTGGACGTCCTGGCGCGCTCGTGCGCCGCCGCGATCCCGGTGAGGGCGAGACCGACCACCAGCCACACCACCAGCGTCCACACGTCGCCGGCCATGCCGTCGCGGCCGAAGTACAGCAGGCTGCGGACTCCCTCGACGAATCCCGCGCCGTTCCAGAAGGCGTGCAGGGACCCGAAGAAGCCGTTCTGCAGCTCGGGCCGGAACAGACCGCCGGAGCTGGTGAAGTTGAGCATCACGAAGAGCACCATCATGACGAGGGTGGTCCAGCGCTTCAGGAAGGTGTGCAGACCGACGCCGATGAAGAGGATGCCCGCGGAGTACAGCGAGGCCATTCCCCACAGCCGGGCGAGTTCGTGGTGCGCGAGGTGGAAGACGGGACCGGCGAGCAGCGTGCCGATGCCGCCCACGACGATCGCGACGCCGAGTGCCAGCGCGGCCCGCACCCGCATCGGCAGTGCGGCGCCCGCGGCTCCGAGTGCGGCGACCGAGGCGTACGAGCCGATGCTCACGGCGATCAGCAGGAAGAAGAGTCCCTGCCCGGTGGGGTCGTCGGAGACCGGCGGGGCCACGTCGGTGACCTTCAGCGGGGCGCCCTCCTCGGCCGCGACCGAGGTGAAGACCTTCTCGGCGGCGGTGGCGCCCGTGTCGGACGCGGCGGTGGCGACCAGCAGTTCCGGTGCCTTCCGGTCCGGCACGTAGGCGCCGGTGACGTCCCGCGCCCTGAGCAGGTCGGCGGCCTGGGAACGGGTGGCGACCGTGCGGACGTCGAGGCGGTCCCCTCCGCTGTCCTTGACCGTCTGGGCGAACACCTTCGCCTGAGGTGTGGAGCCGACGACGGCGACGGACAGGTGGTGCGGCTCGGGCGTCACGAAGGCTCCCATGTACGCGAGTCCCATGCCCAGGCACATCAGCAGGGGGGTGATCAGATGGGTGATCACATGGCGGAGCTCCGGTGACTTCATCGACGCGACCTCCAATAGTTGGCTTATACAACTCTCAGGCAAGATGTAATATACAACCAGATCGTCGGAGGAGGCATTCCCGTGACCGCAGCGGAGAGGGCCGTCGAGACCATTCAGCGCGAGATGACGGCCTTCGCCCGCCGTGCCCGCGCCTCGGCGGGACGCATGCACCCGGAGCTGTCCCTGGTGTCGTACACGCTGCTCGGGCACCTGGAGGAGAGCGGCGGCTGCCGGGCCGCCGACCTGGCCGCGCACTACGCCCTGGACAAGTCCACGGTCAGCCGCCAGGTGGCCGCGCTGGAGCGGACCGCTCTCGTCGAGCGCCGCACCGATCCGGCGGACCACCGTGTGCAGGTGCTGCATCCGACGCAGGCCGGACGGGACATCCTCGCCCAGGTCACCGAGAGCCGCCGGGCCGCCTTCCGGGAGCGGCTCGCCGACTGGCCGGAGGAGGATCTCCAGCGCTTCGCCCGGTATCTGGAGCGGTACAACGCGGAGCCGCCCCGGGCCGACCGGAACGGCTGAGCGGTCCGGTCAGTCGCTCGGCGGCAGCGCCCCGACGAACGCGGTCTCACGGCGCAGCCGGAAGCCGAGCGACTCGTAGAGCCGGATGGCGTTGGAATTGGCCGCCCCGGTGTGCAGGAACGGGGTCTCACCGCGTTCGCGGATGCCGTACGCGACCGCGCGGATCAGCCTGGCCGCCAGGCCTTGGCCGCGGAAGGCGGGGTCGGTGCAGACCGCGCTGATCTCGGTCCAGCCCGGCGGGTGCAGCCGCTCCCCCGCCATCGCGATCAGGGCGCCCTCGCGGCGGATGCCCAGATAGGTGCCCATCTCGATGGTGCGGGGCAGGAACGGCCCCGGCTGGGTACGGGCGACCAGGTCGAGCATCTCGGGCACGTCGGAGCGGCCGAGAAGGATCGCCTCCGCGTCCGGGGCGGCCGACATCCCGTCGTCCACCATCTGGACGCCCGCGACGCGGAAGGTGATCTTCCAGCCGGCCGGTACCCGTCCGCGGTAACCGAGCAGCGGAACCTCGTTGCCCGGCCCGGCCAGGGCGACGAGGTCCGCCCAGTCGTCCGCGTCGGGCTCGGCGGGCAGGCCCTGCCAGGGGGTCACGTCGACCGGATAGCGCAGCACCCGGCCGCGCCGCTCGGCGAAGTGCGCATGCGGACCGGTCAGCGCTGCCAGGGCGGGGTTGTCGAGGACGTGCGGGGCTCGGCCGCCCGCAGAGCCGCCCAGGTCAAGCCCACCACGAACCTCGCGCATGTGTTCCCTCATTCTCGTCGCGTTCCGCCATCAGGAGTATCCCGGACCGGTGGACCCCGGTGGATCACCAGGGGTGTCGCGCACCGCCGCGGGGTCGCCCCGAGACCGGGCCGGGGTCCTGCGCGAAGGGCGACGCCGCCGTGAACAAGTGGTCCACGAGGTGAGCGAGCTACGCCGTACGGGGTACGACACGGGTGAGGACACTCGGGCTCCGGACTCCGGTACGGCGGGGAGGTCGACATGCGAACCCGGGTTCGCGGCTGGCACTGGCGGGACAACCCGCTGCGGCGCCGGTCGGACGTCGTGGAGGGGTGGATCGCGCTGGCCGTCGCCGTCCTGCTGCTGGTGGGTACGCCCCTGGCCGGCGCCCTGGCCGGGTTGTGGGCGCACGACGAGGGCCGGACGGCCGCCACGGCGCAACGCCAGGACCGGCACCGCGTCCACGCCCGGGTGCTCGGCGCCGAGCCCGGCCAGCTGCCCGTGGTGCAGGGCGGCCGGGAGCACGCCTTCCGGGCGTGGGTGCGCTGGACCGAACCGGGCGAGGGGACGCGCACGGCCGTGACCCGCATCCCGGCGGGCACGCACCCGGGGGACATGGTGGACGTGTGGTTCGACTCCGCGGGACGCGGGGTCGCGGCGCCGCCCAACGAGGTGTCGGTGTGGCAGCACACCGTCGCGGTCGGCCTGTGCGCGGCCGGTTCGGCCGCGGTCGTGACCCTCGTCGGCCACGGGCTGCTGCGCCGTGTCTCGCTGCGCCGCCGGATGTCCGAGTGGGAGCGGGACTGGTCGCGCACCGGCCCGGAGTGGACTCGGCGCAGAGCATGACGCTCATGGGTCGCACCGCACACACGACACCCATGTGTCACACCGCACGCATGACACGCACGTGCCAGGACACACGGGTGCCCAGGACGCACGCGTGCCACCACGTACGCGTGTCTGGCAGGTCGCGCGGCGGTCCGCATACGGTGTGACCGCCCGCACGGCCACATCCCGAAGGCGGTTGCCGATGGCTCGGTTCGATCTCCCCCTCGCCGCGCTGCGCGAGTACCGCGGCGAGTCCGTGGAGCCCGAGGACTTCGACGCCTTCTGGTCGAAGACCCTCCAGGAGGCCCGCGAGCACGATCTGGCCGCCCGTTTCGAGCCGGTCGACGCGGGACTGTCCACGGTGCGGGTGTACGACGTGACCTTCGCGGGGTTCGGCGGTCACCCGGTGCGCGGCTGGCTGCTGCTGCCCGCCGGGGCGGCGGAACCACTGCCGCTGGTGGTGGAGTTCGTGGGCTACGGCGGGGGACGCGGCCTGCCGCACGAGCACCTGCTGTGGGCGTCGACGGGCCGGGCGCACTTCGTGATGGACACCCGCGGCCAGGGCAGCGCCGGGAGCGGCGGGGGCGGCACCGCGGACCCGGTGGGCAGCGCCCCCGCTTATCCCGGGTTCATGACACGGGGCATCGACGCACCCGAGAACTACTACTACCGGCGGGTGTTCACGGACGCGGTACGGGCGGTGGAGGCGGCTCGCTCGCATCCGCTGACGGACGCGTCCCGGACCGTCGCCCTCGGTTCGAGCCAGGGCGGCGGCATCACCCTGGCCGTGGGCGCACTGGTGCCCGACCTGCTGGCGGTCGCGCCGAACGTGCCGTTCCTGTGCGACTTCCCGCGCGCCACGACCCTGACGGACCGTCTCCCCTACCGGGAGGTGGGCCTCTACCTCCAGACCCACCGCCGCCGTTACCCCGAGGTGCTGCGCACGCTCTCCTACTTCGACGGCGTCCACTTCGCGGCCCGCGGCCGGGCCCCGGCGCTGTTCTCGACGGCGCTGGAGGACCAGACGTGCCCGCCGTCGACGGTGTTCGCCGCGTTCAACGCCTGGGCGCACGAAGACAAGGCGATCGAGGTGTACGACTTCAACGACCACGAGGGCGGCGGCCCCTTCCACGAGGCCGAGCAACTGCGCTGGCTGCGGTCGTACGCCTGAGACGGGCCGCGGGCGTGCCCGGCGGCCCCTACGGCAGCCGTCGCGCCACGACCAGCCGACCGCGGGGGCTTCCGTCGTCGCGCCGGCCGAACTCCGGCAGGGTGTGCAGACCGACCGCGAACCCGGCGCGCTCCAACTGCTCCAGCACGGTCCCGAAGCGGAACGTCCGGTAGTACATGACGAACGGCGGCCGCCACACCGCGTTGCGCACCCGCATGACAGTGTCGAAGCCGAGCAGAACCCAGAATCCGGGCCGTGAGGGGCGCGGCGGGGCGAACACCGGGAACGCGAAGCGGCCGCCGGGCCTGAGGACCGAGCGGACCCCGGCGAACAGGCCCGGAAGTTCACGGGGCAGGAAGTGACCGAAGGCGCCGAAGCTCACCACAAGGTCGAAGGCGGACGCGAACGGCAGGGCGCGGGCGTCCCCGCGCACCCAGACGACCCGCGGCCCCGTGGGTCCGGGCCGCCGCCGGGCCACGTCGAGCATGCCCGCGCTGAAGTCGACGCCCGTGACACTCTCGCGGCACACACGCGCCAGTACGTCCGTCCCGGCGCCGGTGCCGCAGCACAGGTCGAGCCCGTCCTCGAAGGGGCCGAGCCGGGCCAGCGCCGTGGCGACGGACTCCAGCACCGGTTCCGGGGTGCGGAACGGGGTGTGGTCGAACTCGGGCGCCAGCAGGTCGTAGCCGTGCTCGACGGACGACAGCGCCTGCACGGCGAGTTCACGCAGGCTCGGGCCTTCGGGGCGGAACATCCGGCCAGACTAGTGCCCCGGCGGGCAGCCACACCCGGAGGGAAAGCGCTCCGGTGTGGACACACCGGCGGCCGCGGCCTATCGTCGTCGCCACCTACTCAACTAATTGACTATGAGGTGAGCGGATGCGCGCGTTCCGCGAGGCGGTCGAGGCCCGCGACCTGGACGCCGTCGAGGCCCTGCTGGCCCCGGATGTCGTCTTCACCAGCCCGGTCGCGTTCAAGCCGTACCGCGGCAAGGCGATCACGGCGGCGATCCTGCGCGGGGTCATGCGGGTGTTCGAGGACTTCCGCTACGAGCGTGAGCTCGCCGGTGCCGACGGCCGGGACCACGCGCTGGTGTTCACGACCAGGGTGAGCGGCCGGGAGATCGGCGGCTGCGACTTCCTGCACGTGGACGAGAACGGCCTGATCGACGAGTTCACGGTGATGGTGCGCCCGCTGTCCGGGGCACAGGCGCTGTCCGAGGCCATGGCCGCCCAGTTCGACCGGATCGCGACGGAGGCGCAGCAGGCGGAGGCACCGTCCGCCTGAGCTCCCTCCCCCGGGATCACCCCAGGCGCACCGGCAGCGACGCGACGCTGTTGCCGACAAAACTGGCGTCACGGGGAAGCTCCTGCTCGGGCACGGCGAGGTCGAGCCCGGGGAAGCGCGTGAACAGCCGCTCCAGCGCGATGGTGGCCTCCATCCGGGCCAGCGGCGCGCCCAGGCAGTAGTGCGCGCCGTGCCCGAGCGAGAGGTTGCGCACGGCGTCGGGCCGGGAGGGGCGGGTGACGTCGAACCGGTCGGCGTCCGGCCCGTGCGCGGCCGGGTCACGTCCGGCCGCGGAGTACCCGGCGAGGACGGGCGTGCCAGCGGGGATGAGGGTGCCGTCCACGGTGAGGTCGCGCACCGGATACCGGAACGGGAAGTAGCTGACGGGAGCGTCCCAGCGCAGCGTCTCGTCGACCACGTCCGCCCAGCCGGCCTTCCCCGCCGCGACGAGAGCCCGCTGCCCGGGGTGACCGCACAGGGCCCGTACGGCGTTGGTGATCAGGTTGAGCGTGGTCTCGTGACCGGCGATGATCATCAGCATCATGGTGCCGATCAGTTCCTCGTGGCCGAGCCGGTCGCCGTCCTCGGCGCGCGCGGCGATCAGGGCGCTTGTGAGGTCGTCGCCCGGCCGCTCGGCCTTCGCGGCGGCGATCGCCACGAGAGTGCCGACGAGTTCGCGGTTGGCCGCCACCGCCTCGGCGGGCCCGATGTCGGTGGCCACCACCTGATTGCTCAGCTCATGCAGGCGGTGCCTGAACTCGGCCTCGACGCCGAGGAGTTCGCAGATCACACCCATCGGCAGCGGAAGTGCGAAATACTCTCGCAGGTCCACCACCCCGTCGCCCGCGTCCGCGGCCCGTTCCAGGCCGTCGAGCAGTGATGCGGTCAGCTCCTCGACGCGAGGCCGCAGTTCCTCGACCCGCCGGGGCGTGAACGCCCGGCTGACCAGCGACCGCAGTCTGCGGTGGTCGTCGCCGTCGGCGGTGGTCATGCCCTTCACGACCGCGAAGGTCGCCAGCGGCCACCCCTCGGGAATACGCCCCTCGCGCAGTGCGGTGAAGTGCGTCACGTCCTTGGCGACGTCCGGGTGCTGAAGGAACTCCCTGAGCGCCTCGTGCCCGAGTACGGCCATCGCGCCGACGTCCTGGGGCAGCAGCACCGGTGCCACCGCGCCACTGGCCAGCAACCGTGCGTTGTCGGCGTGCGGGCAGCCGCCGGCGGGGTCGAGGCGGTGCGGCGGGGTGGGCGTCGAGGTCTCCAACGGAGTTTCTCCTGACGGAAGTTCGGCTGGACGCGACCTCACCGATGGTAGGTGCGGCACCGGCCGGGGAACAGAGGTGGTACTCTGCCAAGAGCACCTGTGCACGCCCCACTGTGGGCGCCGGTGCCGGTTCCACTTCTTCACGACTGTCCACCCGGCGAAACTTTCCCGACCGGGGCACGACAGCTTCATCGCACCACCGCCACGTCTCTGACGTTCTCTGGCGTCCGGGGTGCTGTTCCCGCCGCCCGGAGGCTCGCGTATCCGCCTCCCTCACCCGCGGCTCATTTCTCCCCCTTCCTCATGCCTCCTCATGTCTTCCGTCCGTGAAAGGACCGCCGATGACCGCCACCACACTCGAACACCCTCCCGCGCGGCAGCAGCCCGCCGCGTCCCGGCCCGTCACCGGGGTCCTGGACATCGACGCCGACGGAAAGGGGCATCTGCGCGCCACGAGCTGCCTGCCGTCCCCCTCCGACCTCCAGGTGTCCCCCGCGCTGATCCGCCGTCACGGCCTGCGCCGGGGCGACCTGGTCGAAGGCGTCCGCGGAGCGCAGCGCTCCCTGTCCGAGGTCGTCCGCGTGGGCGGCCGCAACCCCGCGGATGCCCGCGACCGCGCCCACTTCCGGGATCTCACCCCGCTGCACCCCAGCGAGCGGATCCGGCTCGAGCACCCGGCGTCGGGCCTGGCCGGGCGCGTCATCGACCTGTTCGCGCCGGTCGGCAAGGGCCAGCGCGGGCTGATCGTGGCCCCGCCGAAGACCGGCAAGACCGTGCTGATCCAGCAGCTCGCGGCGGCCGTCGCCGGCAACCACCCCGAGTGCCGGCTGATGGTGGTGCTGCTGGACGAGCGCCCCGAGGAGGTCACCGACATGCGGCGCTCCGTGCGCGGCGAGGTGTACGCCTCGACCTTCGACCAGGCTCCCGGGCGGCACATCGCGCTCGCGGAGCTGGTGATCGAACGGGCCAAGCGGCTCGTCGAGGACGGCGAGGACGTGGTGATCCTCCTCGACTCACTCACCCGGCTGTGCCGGGCCCACAACAACGCGGCAGCCTCCGGCGGGCGCACCCTGAGCGGCGGCGTCGACGCGGCGTCGCTGCTGGGGCCCAAGCGGTTCTTCGGCGCGGCGCGCCACACCGAGGAGGGCGGTTCGCTCACCGTGCTCGCCACCGCCCTGGTGGACACCGGCTCCCGCGCCGACGGCTACTTCTTCGAGGAGCTCAAGAGCACCGGCAACATGGAGCTGCGGCTCGACCGGGAGCTCGCCGCCCGCCGGGTGTTTCCGGCCGTGGAGCTTGCCTCGTCCGGCACCCGCCGGGAGGAACTGCTCCTGCCCCCGGCCGAGTTGACGGCCGAACGCGGTCTGCGCCGGGCCCTGCTGTCCCGGGACGGCGGCCCGGCCAACCTGGAGACCCTGCTGACGCGCCTGCGGGAGACCCCTGACAACGCGGCCTTCCTGCGTCGCGTCCAGCCGACCCTGCCGGCCGGCTGACAGGCGTGCGGCATCCGGGTTGCTCACGGGGCCCGTCCGGCCCTGGCAGCACGATGTAAGGCGGGACGGTTCCTACGTTGATCATATGACTATCGGATTCTCTTCCCGGGTGGCTGTGTCGACCTGCGCCCTCGGTCTGGCGGGCGTCCTCGCGCTCACACCCGCCGCGGCCGCCTCCCGCAGCGGAACGACGGTGCCCCAGCCGTCGGTCCTCTACCGGTCCGGGACGCAGGTCAGACCGCACCCCGGGGCGCCCGGGGTCCCGGACGTCTCGGCGCTGTCCTGGCTGGTCGCCGACGCCGGCAGCGGTGACGTGCTGGGCGCGAGCGACGCGCACCGCAGGCTGCCCCCCGCCAGCACCCTCAAGACACTCTTCGCCCTCACCGTGCTGCCGGTCCTGCCCGGCGCCGTCCGGCACACCGTGCGGCAGGAGGAACTGAAGGAGGTGGGCGAGGGCAGCAGCCTGGTCGGGGTCGTCGAAGGGCAGACGTACCAGGTCGCCGACCTGTGGCGCGGGGTGTTCCTCAGCTCGGGCAACGACGCCGTGCACGTACTCGCCTCGCTCTACGGCGGCTGGCAGCGCACCGCGGCCGGAATGCAGGCCAAGGCCCGCACCCTGGGCGCCCTGGACACCCATGTCGTCTCGCCCGACGGCTACGACGCGCCCGGCCAGGTGTCCTCGGCCTACGACCTCGCGGTCTTCGGCCGGGCCGGGCTGCACAACCCGGACTTCGCCCGCTACTGCGCCACCGTCGACGCGCAGTTCCCGGACGGCCCGGGGTCGTTCGCCATCGAGAACACCAACCGGCTGCTCACCGGCGAGGACGGCGTGACGCGTTACCCGGGCCTCATCGGCATCAAGAACGGCTACACCACCAACGCCGGGAACACTCTCGTCGCGGCCGCCCGCCGGGGCGGCCGCACGCTCATCGTCACCGTGATGAACCCTCAGGCGGACGGCGGGCTGACCGTGTACGAGGAGGCGCGCGAGCTGCTCGACTGGGGATTCGCGGCCTCCGGCAGGGTCGACGCGGTCGGCTCGCTGGACGGGCTGCGGCCGAAGCCCGCCCCGCCGGTGGCCGCGGCCGCGCCCTCGGCCCCTGAGGACGACACCGACTGGGCCGCCACCGGGGTCATCGCCGGTGCCGCCGGACTGGGTGCCGGGGCACTGGCACTGGTGCTGCGGGTCAAGAACGGCCGGACCGTGCGCGGCTGACCGGTCGGCAGACCCAGCAGCAGGACCAGGGTGATCCAGGTATAGGCGTTGCTTCCGAGGAATCCGCCGACGCCGGACGCGTCGTCGAACCACAGCCACACCACGCTGGTGCACAGCACCGCGTACAGGGCGCCCGCGACCCGCGGGTGCCCGGACCGGACGAGAACGGCGAAGGACGGCAGCAGCCACACCAGGTGGTGCACCCAGGTGATCGGGCTGACCAGACAGGCCGCGAGGCCGGTCAGCGCGAAGGCCGCCGTCCAGTTCCCCGCCCGCACCGCCCGGCGCGCCCGCCACGCCCACACGCACAGCACGAGCAGGACCGCCGTCGCCCAGACCCCTCGGCCCGGTTCACCGAGGCGGGCCAGTACGCCCTGCACCGACTGGTTCGAGACGTAGTCGAGGCGGCCGACCCGTCCGGTCTCCCACAGCGCCTCGGTCCAGTAGAAGCGTGAGGCCGCCGGGTCCACCAGGGCCGCGAGGCAGGTAGCGGCCAGGGCCACGGCGGTGGCCACGGCCGCGGCCCGCCAGCGGCGGCCGAGCAGCAGCAGCCCGATGAACAGGGCCGGAGTGAGTTTGATCGCCGCGGCCAGACCGATCCCGACGCCCGCCCAGCGGTCCCGTCCGGCCGCCGGCAGTACCCCGTCCACCAGCACCAGGGACAGCAGCAGCAGATTGACCTGGCCGAAGCTGAAGGTGTCCCGCAGCGGTTCGAAGAGGGCGAGCCCGCAGACGGCCAGCGACCAGCCGTACCAGCCGTACCGCCGCCACCCCGACCCGGCCAGGACACGCAGAACGACGGCCAGCGCGGCCAGGTTGAGCAGCACGGAGGCGACGATCGCGGTCCGCAGCCCGATGAGAGCCATCGGCACCATGGCGAGCGCGGCGAACGGCGGATAGGTGAAGCCGTAGGACGTTCCGGGGACCTGGTAGTCGTAGACACGGCCGTCGTGGTGAACCCAGGTGTTCACGGCGCCGTAGTAGACGCGCAGGTCGAACCAGTCGCGCAGCAGCGGCACGGTCGCGGTGAAGACGGTGACCGCGGCGCCGACGGCGCCGACGAGGAACAGTCGGCCGCGGTCGGTCCGGGGCCAGGTCATGCCGTCCCTCCGAGCGCCGGGGCCTGAGCGGCCTGGTGGGCCTGCCACAGCACGACCACCGCGAGCATCCCGCCGGAGACGGCGAGCATCAGCTGGCCGGTGTCCGCCGGTCCGCCGCTGGGCAGGACGGCCAGCGCGAGCACTCCGGCGAGCGCCGCCGCCCGCTGCCGTACCGTCGTGCTGAGCGCGGCGGGCGCTATCAGGAACAGGCCCCACAGCAGGTACCAGGGGCGGATCGCCGGGCCGAAGGCGGCCACCGTCAGCAGGCTCAGCCCCAGCGCGTACACCGGCCGCAGGCGCAGCCGCACCCAGATGAACAGGACGGCCACGGCGGTGGCGGCGAGGCCGAACAGATGCCAGGCGGGCACGGCCAGCGGTGCCAGGTCGCTGCCGAGGTGTTCGAGCAGTGCGCCGGTGGCCCGGCCCAGCAGGCTGGTGAGCGCCCAGTTCTGCGGTGAGACCGGGGTGTCCAGGGCGCCGATCCAGCCGTAGCCGGTACCGGCCACGGCCGTCGCGGCGATCGTCGTGGCCCCGGCCGCGGCGGTGGTCACCGCCACCGACCGCACGGAGCTCCGGCCCCCGCGCGCCTGGACGACCACGATCGCGAGCAGACCGAGGGCGGCGGGCGCCTTGACCAGAGCGGCCAGTGTGACGAGTACGGCGCCCAGGGCGGGCCGCCCGCCCAGCGCCGCGACCAGGCCGAGGCCGAGCAGCCCCAGCATCATCGCGTCGTTGTGGGCGCCCGCGACCAGGTGCAGCAGGACCAGCGGGTTGAGGGCGCCCAGCCACAGGGCGGCGGCCGGGTCGGCGCCGCTGTGCCGGGCCAGCCGGGGCAGCGCGACGGCCATCAGGGCCACGCCGAGCAGGGCGATCAGCCGCATCCCGATGAGCCCGGCGTGCAGCTCGCCGCGGGTCACACCGGACAGGGCGGAGGCCACGGCCAGGAACGCCGGGCCGTACGGCGCCCCCGTGTCGCGCCACACGGGGGCGACCTCGTCGGCCGAGGGACCGCCGAGCCACGCCGGACCGTGCGTGTACACGTCCATGTGCGCGTCGACCATGGCGCCCTGCGCGAGGTAGCTGTACACGTCCCGGCTGAACAGCGGGGGCGCGAGCAGCAGGGGTGCCGCCCAGACGGCCAGTACCAGCAGCAGGGCACGTGGGGTGGGCGGCTCGGCGCCGCGGACCAGGCGTCCCAGCAGCGCCCAGGCCGCTATCAGCAGTACGACACCGAAGTACACCCCGACCAGACCGAGGGCCGCGCGCACCGAGGCGGGGGCCAGGAGGTCACGGACCGGCAGGGCTCCGGCGGCCTCGCCGCCCAGAGCCAGGCAGGCGGTTCCGGCCAGGCCGAGTACCTGGCAGCGGCGTAGATCGACGGGAAATGCCATGGCCAACACCGGGCAAGCGTGTCAACGCCGTATGGCGGGACGGCGACGTGCCGCCCTCCGGTGAGCGGCCTGGGCATGACCGGCGTGTGGCCCGGACGGCGCTGCTCGCCGTTCAGAACACCGACAGCCCGGTCAGTGTCGTGAACCGGTCCAGAGCTGCCACGCCCGCCACGGAGTTGCCGTGCTCGTCGAGCCCCGGGCTCCACACGCACAGGGCGCACCGGCCGGGTACGACCGCGATGATGCCGCCGCCCACCCCGCTCTTGCCGGGCAGTCCCACCCGGTAGGCGAACTCGCCGGCCGCGTCGTACGTCCCGCAGGTCAGCATCACCGCGTTGATCTGCTTGGCCTGGCTGCGGGAGAGCAGCCGGGTGCCGTCGGCGCGGATGCCGTGCCGGGCCAGGAAGGCGGTGGCCAGCGCGAGATCGGCGCAGGAGGCGGCGACCGAGCACTGCCGGAAGTACTGGTCGAGGAGGACGGGCACCGGATTGTCGATGTTGTGGTAGGACGCCATGAAGTGGCCGAGTGCCGCGTTGCGGTCGCCGTGCGCGGTCTCGGAGGCGGCGATCTCCGCGTCGAAGTCCAGCGCGGGGTTGCCGCTCTCGGTACGCAGGAACGCCAACAGCTCTCCGGCCGCGTCTCCGGTACGTGTGTGGAGCCGGTCGGTGACGACGAGGGCGCCCGCGTTGATGAACGGGTTGCGCGGGATGCCGTTCTCGTACTCCAGCTGGACCAGGGAGTTGAACGGGTTGCCTGACGGCTCGCGGCCCACGTGTTCCCAGAGTTCGTCGCCCTCGCGGGCCAGGTCCAGGGCGAGGGTGAAGACCTTGGTGACGGACTGCGTCGAGAACGGCTCCCGCCAGTCCCCCACCCCGTACACCGTGCCGTCCGGTTCGGCCACGGCCATGCCGAAGCTGCGCGGGTCGCGGGCGGCGAGCGCCGGTATGTAGTCGGCGGGGCGGCCGCGACCGGGGGTCCGGTCGATCTCCTCGGCGATGCGCTCCAGGACCGGCAGGAAGGTGTGGGACGTGGGGGACGTGGAGGAAGCAGACGTCGCTGTCATGATCACCATTGTCCCTCCGGGCCGGTCCTCACGCGTCGGGGCAGGTCAGGCGGTGCGTGCCCCGCTGCCCGCCACGACCTCGGGACGCAGCAGGTCGGCGAGCGTCTCGGCGGGCAACAGGCCCTTCTCCAGGACGAGTTCCGCCACACCCCGGCCGGTGACGAGGGCCTCCTTGGCGATGTCGGTGGCCGCCGTGTAGCCGATGTACGGGTTGAGGGCGGTGACCAGGCCGATGGAGTTCTCGACGGTGGCGCGCAGCACCTCGGTGTTGGCGGTGATCCCGTCCACGCAGCGCTCGGCGAGCGTGACGCAGGCGCTGCGCAGATGGGTGATGCTCTCCGAGAGGGAGTGCAGGATGAGCGGCTCGAAGGCGTTGAGCTGGAGCTGTCCGGCCTCGGCGGCCATGGTGATGGCGACGTCGTTGCCGATCACCTCGAAGGCGACCTGGTTGACGACCTCGGGGATCACCGGGTTCACCTTGCCCGGCATGATGCTCGAACCGGCCTGCACCGGCGGCAGGTTGATCTCGCCCAGACCGGCGCGCGGGCCGGAGGAGAGCAGCCTGAGGTCGTTGCAGCTCTTGGAGAGCTTCACGGCGATCCGCTTGAGCACACCGGACATCTGGACGAACGCCCCGCAGTCCTGGGTGGCCTCGACCAGGTTGGCCGCGGTGACCAGCGGCAGCCCGGTGATGCCGGAGAGGTGGCGGCGGGCGGCCTCGGCGTATCCGGCGGGGGCGTTGAGTCCGGTGCCGATGGCCGTGGCCCCGAGGTTGATCTCGTGGATCAGCTCGACCGCTTCGGCCAGGCGGCTGCGGTCCTCGTCGAGCATGACGGCGTACGCCGAGAACTCCTGCCCGAGCGTCATCGGCACCGCGTCCTGGAGCTGGGTGCGCCCCATCTTCAGCACGTCCCGGAACTCGACCGCCTTGCCGGCGAATGAGTCCTGCAACCGGGCCATCGCCCTGAGCAGCCCGTGTACCGCGAAGACCGTCGCGACCTTGACCGCGGTCGGGTAGACGTCGTTGGTGGACTGGCCGAGGTTGACGTCCTCGTTGGGGTGCAGGTGCTGGTACTGCCCCTTCTCGTGCCCCATCAGCTCCAGCGCCCGGTTGGCCACGACCTCGTTCGCGTTCATGTTGGTCGAGGTCCCGGCGCCGCCCTGGATGACGTCCACCACGAACTGGTCGTGCAGCTTCCCGGACCGTATCTCACGGCAGGCAGTGACGATCGCGGTCGCCTTCTCCGGTGTCAGCAGCCCGAGTTCCTCGTTGGCGAGCGCGGCGGCCTCCTTCACGGCGGCCAGGGCGTCGATCAGGTGGGGGTAGGCGGAGATGGGCGTACCGGTGATGGGGAAGTTCTCGGTCGCGCGCAGGGTGTGGATGCCCCAGTAGGCGTCACCGGGGACGTCACGGTGTCCGAGCAGGTCGTGTTCGTTTCGGGTGACGGTGGGCATGGGGGTGCGGTCCTCTTTCGGTGGAAGGGGGAGTTTCGACGGGCGGAGCCGGGTCGACCGGCCGCGTCGCCCGCCGGGTCACGCGCAGGCGGCCGGCGGTTCCGGGTCCAGGGCGTGCACCGGTCGTACGTGGCCGACCGGCCGCCCGCCGCCGAGCAGGGATTCGCCGGCGAACTCGGTGAGGAGCGCGGGGTCGACCCCGGCGCGGGCGAGAGCCGCCGCGGCGACGGGGACGCGGGCGCGGTTGGCTCCATCGGCGATCTTGACGGCGACGGCGCGGCCGTCCGGGAGGGCGGCGACCTGGACGCCCTCGAAGCCGTCCTTGGCGAGCAGGCCGGGCACCGCCCGCATGAGGGCGGCCACGTCACGGCCGGAGCCGGAGGCCAGCTCGGCGTGGTCGCGCATGGCGTCGGCGACGCGGGCCTCGGGGGTGCCGGGCGCGGCGCTGGTGATGCGGGCGGCCGCACGGGCCAGGCCGTGCAGGGAGACGGCGAACAGGGGGGCGCCGCAGCCGTCGGTCGTCACCTGTGCGACGCGCTGTCCGGTGAGGTCCTCGACGGTCTCCGCGATCGCCCGCTGAAGGGGGTGGCCCGGGTCGAGGTAGTCGTCCAGGGACCAGCCGTTGAGCTTGGCGGTCCAGAGCATCGCCGCGTGCTTGCCGGAGCAGTTCTGGGCGAGCCGGGAGGGCCCCCGTCCGGCGCACACCCAGGCGTCGCGGACCTCGGGGCCGTAGGGCATGTCGGGGACGTTGCGCAGGTCGCCCTCGGTGAGGCCGCCGAGTTCGAGGATCCGCCGGGCTCCCGCGAGGTGGCGCTCCTCCCCGGAGTGGCTCGCGGCCGCCAGGGACAGCAGTTCGCCGTCGAGCGGCAGACCGGCCCGCAGCATGGCCACGGCCTGGACCGGCTTCAGGGCCGAGCGGGGGTAGAAGGCGGCCTCGGTGTCGCCGAGCTGGAAGCCGACCGTGCCGTCGGCGCCGAGAACGACCACGGAGCCGTAGTGGATGCCTTCGACCACCCCGCCGCGTATGAGGTGGGCGACGGGGGCGTGGTGTGGTTCGCGGATGCGGGGGGCGTCCGCGGTGGGGGTGCTGTGCGTCACTGGCTGGATCCCGGGTGGGTGCGCGCGGAGCGCACGATGTCGGTCAGGGTCGTCTCGACGCGGTCGAGGTGGTGGGTCATCGCCTGGGCCGCGTCGTGTTCGGAACCGTCGATCAGCGCCTCCACGATGGCTCGGTGCTCCCGGTTGGACTGCTCGCGGCGGCCGCCCAGTTCGTTGAGGAAGGCCGACTGGCGGGCGAGCGCGTCGCGGATCTCCTCGATGACCCGGCGGAACACCGGGTTCTGGGCGGCTTCGGCGACGACGAGGTGGAAGACGGTGTCCATCGCGACCCAGGCGGTGGTGTCCGTCTCCCGTTCCATCCGGTCGAGCAGGTGGGCCAGCTGGTCCAGGTTCTCGGGGGTGCGGCGCAGGGCCGCGTACCCGGCGACCGGGATCTCCACGTGGCGGCGCACCTCCAGCAGGTCGCTGGCCGCGTAGTCGCCGAAGGTGGGGTCCTCGACGGCGGTCGCCACCACGAAGGTGCCCTTGCCGGTCCTGGAGACGGTCAGCCCCATCGTCTGGAGGGCGCGCAGCGCCTCGCGGAGCACCGGGCGGGACACCTCCAGGGTGCGGCAGAGCTCGGCCTCTGAGGGCAGCTTGTCCCCCACGGCGTACTCACCGCGCTCGATGGCGCCCCGGAGGTGGGCGAGCACGGCCTCCATGGCGCTGACGCGCCGCGGCGCAGCTGTCTGGCTGTCTGACAGGTTCACGGTGCGATGGTCCGGGTGGGTGACGGGTGATGTCAAGCCCGCCGGGTCGAAAGCCGACGGGCGCGAAGCCCCCAGGAGGACTTCGCGCCCGTCGGACGGGGCCGGACCGGGCCGGTCAGCTGTCGATGGCTCCGCCCGCGAGCAGGCCGAACAGCGCGAGGCCGACGACGATGCGGTAGATCACGAACGCGTTGAAGGAGTGCTTGGCGACGAACTTCAGCAGCCAGGAGATGGAGGCGTAGGCGACGACGAAGGAGACGACCGTGCCGACGACCAGCGGGGCGGCGCCGACCCCCGCGCCGAGCGCGTCCTTCAGCTCGTACAGACCGGCGCCGGTCAGGGCCGGAATGCCGAGGAAGAAGGACAGGCGGGTGGCGGCGACACGGTCCAGGTCGAGGATGAGCGCGGTGGACATGGTGGCGCCGGAGCGGGAGAAGCCGGGGAAGAGCAGCGCGAGGATCTGCGAGGAGCCGACCAGCATCGCGTCCTTGAACGAGGTGTCGTCCTCGCCGCGCTTGTGCCGGCCCATCTGGTCGGCCGCCCACATGACACCGCTGCCGAGGATCAGTGAGCCCGCGACCACCCAGAGGGAGGCGAGCGGCCCGTCGATCAGCGGCTTGGCGGCCAGTCCGACCACGACGATCGGGATCGTGGCGTAGATCACCCACCAGGCGAACTTGTAGTCGTGGTGGTAGCGCTCCTCACGGTTGGCCAGGCCACGGCCCCAGGCGGAGACGATGCGCACGATGTCCTTGAAGAAGTACACGAGGACGGCGGCGATGGCGCCGACCTGGATCACCGCCGAGAAGCCGACGACGGACTTGTCGTCGACTTGGATCCCCATGAGGCCCTCGGTGATCTTGAGGTGACCGGTGGAGGACACGGGCAGGAATTCGGTCACCCCCTCGACGACACCGAGGACGACGGCCTGACCGACGGAGATGGCACTCATGGAATCCAGTTCTGAGGAGATGGTCTGGGTGGGTCGACAGCGCTTGGGGCAGTCCTACTACACGCGGGTGTGCGCCGCGCTCACGCCCACAGCGCTCCGGCGGCCCGCAGTCCGGTGAAGGCGGCGCCGAGCCCCGTGGCACTCGCGACGGCTTGGCGGCAGCGTAGAGCCCCGCACCCGCCCCGGTCAGCCTCAGGGCCCCGTGGGTGGCGCCGATCGCGGCTCCGAGAACGACCCCGCAGCCGGCTCACAACGACTTCTTACCCTTCGTCTCACCCTTCGGGCCCGTTTCGTCCGGGTGGTCGCGGCGGGCACCAGGTTACCGCCGGGCGGCGGGGGTCATGTCGCGGCGGGCGGCTCGCACACCGCGACCCCGCGTTCCCGAATGCTCCCGAGGATCAGGTGTCCGTCGGCCTCGCAGACGCTCGTGACCATGCGAAAGGCGGAGCGGCGGCGGGTGAGGTGGTGGACCGTCCGGCCCTCGTCGTCCATGGCCAGCACGCCGATCCTGCCCGTCGGCCGGTACGGGGCACGCACCGCGGCGCGGGCCGCGACCCGGCGCACCGCCGGCGGGGTGCGGTGCAGCAGGTCCAGCGGGGGGACGCGCGGCCCGGCCAGGGCCACCCAGACCGGGCCGTCCTTCCGGTCGCGCCAGAGGTTGTCGGGCATGCCGGGGAGGTCCTCGGCGAAGGGGTCGGCACGGCCCGCGCGCGGGCCGGTGAGCCAGTAGCGGGTGAGGCGGCACGCGCCGGTCTCGGCAACGAGCAGAAAGGACTCGTCGGCCGCGGGTGCGAGACCGTTGGCGAACTGGAGCTCCTCCAGAAGCACTTCGGGGGCACCACCGCCGGGGGGCAGCCGCAGCAGTCGCCCGGTGCCGGTGTGTTCGACGACCTCGCCGATCCAGTGGGCGAGAGGGTGACGACGGCTGGACACGGTGAAGCAGACGCTGCCGTCGGAGAGGGCGACCGCGTTGCTGCAGAAGCGCAGCGGCTCCCCCGCGACCGAGTCGGCGAGGACGCGGACCACACCGTCGTCGAGCCCGATCCGGAGCAGTCCGCGTTCCGCGTCGCAGACCAACAGGTCGCCGTCCGGGAGGAGTTCGAGTCCGAGCGGTCGGCCGCCGGTCTCGGCGAGCGTCTCGACGCGGGCCGCGGCCGGGTCCGTGAGCCCGCTCAGCCGCAGGATGCGGCCGTCGTCCACGCCGGTGAGGACCCGGCCCCGGCCGTCGGCCACCACGTCCTCGGGTCCTCGGCCGCCGATGGCGATGTGGTGACGCGGGACGAGTGCGGTGGGACGGTCCATGTGCCTGCCCATGTGTCTGCCCTTCACGGTGGGGGGTTCATCCTCGCAGCCGGGCGCCCTCACCGGACGGTGTCTGCCGGAACTCCTCGCCTCCGTGCCGCGACACCGGTCAGGATCGGAGAAGCGGCACCGGGGCCCCCGGCCCTAGCGTGGAACCACCGACGAACCCGTCGGCCCACCGACCTCCGGGAGTGAGTGCACATGACCGCCGGCCTCCAGACGATCATCTACCCCGTCAAGGACCTCGACCGGGCCAAGGCCCTGTTCTCCGCCCTCCTGGAGGTGGAGCCGTACGCGGACGAGCCCTACTACGTCGGCTTCAAGGACGCCGGACAGGACGTGGGGCTCGACCCGCACGGGCACGCCCAGGGCATGACCGGGCCGGTGCCGTACTGGCACGTCTCGGACGTGCGCGCCCGGCTCGCGGCGCTGCTGGCCGCGGGCGCCGAACTGCTCCAGGACGTGCGGGACGTCGGCGGCGGCAAGCTGATCGCCTCGGTGAAGGACCCCGACGGCAACATCGTGGGGCTGACCCAGGACCCGCGCTAGCACCAGCACCACTCACCAGCGCCAGCACTAGTTGCATACTCAACAATCACCCGTATCGATGTTACGGTGCGGGTATGGCAGTCAACACGGCCGAAACCCGGCTGGAGGCGCGCTGGCGGGAGATCCTCTCGGTGCACGCGCGCACGCTGTGCGAGATAGACCGGGCGCTGCACCCGCACGGCCTGGGCGCGAGCGACTTCGAGGTGCTCGACATCCTGGCCGCCGAGGCGCCGCGCGAGGGCGACCAGTGCCGGGTACAGAACCTCGCGGGACGGATCCACCTCAGCCAGAGCGCGCTGTCCAGGCTGATCGCGCGCCTGGAGAAGGACGGCCTGGTGAAGCGTTCCGCCTGCGCGGAGGACCGCCGCGGGGTCTGGGTCGCGCTCACCGGCAGGGGCCGTGAGTTGCACTCCGAGGTGCGACCGCTCCAGCGGGCGGTACTCGCCCGCATGCTGGAGGCCTCCGCCGCACCGCACCCGGCGGAGAGCCACCCCTCACCCGCGTGAACCGCCTCCACCCCGCGCGGTCCCTGCACCTGACACCTGAATGCGGAAGTGCCGCGAACCGCCGCCCCCCACAGGACCGATCCCGTACCGGATACCGCCGGCCGGGTGGCGTCGGCGGGACCGGAGGTGGTGCGGAAGCAGACCACCGTGAGCCGTGCCTCGTACGCCCCCACGAAGTCATCACTCGACGTGACTGCCCGCGGGTAGCTGTGGGCACGGAAGGTGACGGTGAGCCACAGGAGAGTAGGAAGCATGTCGGTCGAGACCGGTACGGCGCCCGCGGCGGGCGCCGAGGAGCGGGAACAGCAGAGCCTCGGTACCGCCGCGGCACGGAATCTGAGTACGACGACCAAGTCCGCGCCCCAGATGCGGGAGATCAGCTCACGGTGGCTGACGCGGGTGCTGCCGTGGGTGAACGTGCCGGGCGGTACCTATCGCGTCAACCGTCGGCTGTCGTACCGGCTCGGTGACGGCCGGGTGACGTTCGTCCGCACGGGCGCGCGGGTCGGGGTCGTCCCGGCGGAGCTGGGAGAACTGCCACTGCTGCGCGGCTTCGCGGACGAGAACGCACTGGGCGCGCTGGCGGCGCGGTTCCACCAGCGGGAGTACGCCGCCGGGCAGGTCATCGCGGCCGCGGGCCGGCCTGCGGACCATGTCTACCTCATCGCGCACGGCAAGGTGGAGCGGATCGGCGCGGGTCGGTACGGCGACGAGGCGGTGCTCGGCCTGTTGTCCGACGGCGAGGTCCTGGGCGGCCAGGTGCTGGCCGGTGCCGACTGCCTCTGGGAGTTCACGGCCCGCGCGGCGACGGCCACGGTCGTGCTCGCGCTGCCGTACGCGGCGTATCTGGAGGTGGCGGAGCGGTACGACGCCCTGCGGGCGCATGTGCGGAGCGCCTCCTCGCAGGAGCACCGGGCGGTCAACGCCTGCGGCGAGGCCGAGGTCGCGGTCACCTCGGGCCATGTGGGCGAGCCGGACGTCCCCGGGACGTTCGTGGACTACGAAGCAGGCCCGCGTGAGTACGAGTTGAGCGTCGCGCAGACCGTACTGCGGGTGCACACCCGGGTGGCCGACCTCTACAGCAGTCCGATGGACCAGACCGAACAGCAACTCCGGCTGACCGTGCAGGTGCTGCGGGAGCGGCAGGAGCACGAGCTGGTCAACAACCGGGACTTCGGCCTGCTGCACAACGCGGACTTCGACCAGCGGATCTCCACGCACTCGGGTCCGCCGACCCCGGACGACCTGGACGAGCTGCTGAGCCTGCGGCGCGAGACGAGCTTCCTGTTCGCGCACCCACGGGCGATCGCCGCGTTCGGCCGGGAGTGCAACAAGCGGGGCCTGTACTTCGGCAGTGTCGAGGTGAACGGCCACCGGCTGCCCTCCTGGCGCGGAGTGCCGCTGCTGCCGTGCGGCAAGATCCCGGTGAGCGGTGCCCGTACGTCGTCGATCATCGCGATGCGTACCGGGGAGGACGACCAGGGTGTGATCGGCCTGCACCGGACAGGTCTCGCGGACGAGGTCGAACCGGGCCTGAGCGTCCGCTTCATGGGCGTGGGTGAGCAGGCGGTGAGCTCCTATCTGGTGAGCGCCTACTACTCGGCGGCGGTCCTGGTGCCGGACGCGCTGGGCATCCTGGAGAACGTGGAGGTCTCGCGCCGCGACGCGGGCTGAGCGGGGCGCCGGGGCGCGGGACCCCGGCGGGCGTTCCCGGGCGTTTGACGGCCTGTCCGACGTCGGTGGTCTCGACGCCGTCGACGCCGAGACCACCGACGTCGCGGGCGATGAACCGGTAGAGGTACGCCAGGTCACGCGTCCACACCGCGACATGCATGTCGGAGGTGCCGGTGGTGGCGAACACGCCGTGAGTCGCCGGATGGTCGTCCGGGGGCGACCCGCAGCATCAGGTTCGCGTCGATGTCCAGGCAGACCCGGCGCCGGCCGTGGTGACGACCGGGCACCCGCCCATCGTCAACCGGCAGCCGTGGGCGGCCGCCGAGGCGGGCCGGTCGCCGGCGGTGCTGCCGAGGGTGGCCGCCGTCCGCAATCACGGCCCCGCGAGCCGCTAGATCGCCGACACCGCCGCCGGACGCCTCGACGGTTTCCGGGAGTCCGGCCGCGACGCGGACGGTAAGCCCTGGACGGCTTCCTCCGAGAGTTCCCACGCCGCGGCCGCCGGGCTGTACGACATGCCGCTCGACGCGCTCCGGGACCGGTGAGCGCCGTATGCCCGCACCGCGCCGGACCGGGGTTCAGTCGCCCAGGAGTTCCGCGAACCGCTGTGCGCTGATGTTGCCGCCGGACAGCACGATGCCGATCCTGCGCGGAGCCGGGTCGAGGGCGGTGCGGTGGGACAGCAGAGCGGCGAGGGCGGTCGCGCCGCTGGGCTCGACCACGGTCTTCAGGCGCTCGAAGGCGAACCGCATCGCGTCACGGATCTGGTCGTCGCTGACCAGGGCGATTCCGTCCACCAGCCGCCGGTTGACAGAGAAGGTGAGTTCGCCGGGGATGTCGGCGGCCTGGCCGTCGGCGATGGTGCGCGGCACCGGGATGGAGACGCGCCGGCCCGCTTCGAGGGAGCGCTTGGTGTCGTCACCCTCCTCGGGCTCGACCCCGATGACACGGATGCCCGGTTGCAGCCCCTTGGCGGCGACGGCGCTGCCCGCGATCAGCCCGCCGCCCCCCACCGGCACGACCAGGGTGTCCAACTCCCCTACTTCCTCAAGGAGTTCAAGGGCTGCCGTGCCCTGCCCCGCGATGACGTGCGGGTGCTCGTACGGCGGCACCAGCGCCAGCCCGCGTTCCGCCGCGAGGGCCTCGCCCATCGCGGTCCGGTTGCCGGTGTAGCGGTCGTAGGTGACGATCTCCGCGCCGTACCCGGCGGTCGCCTCCAGCTTGGAGCGGGGCGTGTCCTCCGGCATCAGGATGACGGCGGTGGTGCCCAGCTCCCGGGCGGCCAGCGCGACGGCCTGCGCGTGGTTGCCGGAGGAGTAGGCGGCGACGCCCCTGGCCAGCTGCTCCGCGGACAGCCGGGACACGGCGTTGTACGCGCCACGGAACTTGAACGCGCCGATCCGCTGGAGGTTCTCGCACTTGACGAAGACCTGCGCGCCGACGAGTTCGTCCAGGGTGCGGGAGCGCAGCACGGGCGTGCGGTGGGCCACTCCCTTGATCTGCGCGGCGGCGTCCTGGATGTCCTGCAGAGTGACGGGCTGGGCGTCGGACATTGCTCGTGGTCCCTTCGGTGGTGCGGAGATCGGTGGCGCGGTGACGTATCTGGAATTATTGTCCAACATCTATAGCTCATGTCCAGGGCACTCCTTGCCCCCGGCAGGCCGGGCGCCAAGAAGACTCCAAGCCTCCGCCAAGAGGTCACCCCGACAATCCGTTGCCGCGGCGGCTCGCCGTACCGGAAGCGCCGTGCGTGCTCTCCGCGTCGACCACGACCCGAAAGCAGTACGTCATGACCTCATCCCCCGGCGATCAGCAGCCGGAGGCCTCCGCCGACGCGCTGGAGCCGACCGGCGCCGGCCTGCCGACGCGCCTTCCGCGCCGCACGCCGGGCCCGTCGGCGATCACCGAGGCAGGTCGGGCCACGCGCGACCCCGTCGCGTCCCGGCCGGGTTCCCCGGTCACGTCCCGGGCACCGGACGAGCCCGAGGCCGTACCGCCGATGTCCGCGGCGGCCGCCGATTTCGTGGCGCTCACCACCGAGCCACCACGGCCGCCGGAGCCGAGCGGCCCCGGTTTCCCCGCGCCGACCGGCGAACCGGTGCGGCCACCCCGGCGCGGACCGTCGGACCGTGCCCGGTGGGTCGCGGCCGGGACAGTGGTCGCCCTGCTGACCGGCGGGACGCTGCTGGTGCTGGGCACCGGCGGTACGCACTACTCCACGCCGGACACACGGACGGCGGCGGGCACACCGGGCATGACCGACTCGGCCCCACCGTCACCCGAGACCTCCGCCCCCGCGTCGGCGACTCCGTCGGCGTCGGCGACCCCGACGGTCACGCGCCCGGCCTCCGGGCCACCCGCACCGAGCGCTTCCGCCAGGGGCGCGGCGACCGGCCCGGGCGACCACCGGGCTTCGCCCTCGGCGTCACCCGCGAAGCCGGTCGCGGCCGTCACGGGCACACTCATCCGGGGTGCGGGCTCGGGTCGTTGCATCGAGGCGGCCGGCAGCGGAGAGGCCGCCCGCACTCCCCTGCGCCTCGGGAACTGCGACAACTCGGCCGCCCAGAAGTGGGCCCCGGGCGAGGGGGGTTCGCTGCGGGCGCTGGGCAAGTGCATGGCGGTCGAGGGCGGTTCGTCGCAGGACGGCGCGGCGATCGTGCTGGTCGGCTGTGACGGCGGCGGAGCGCAGCGGTTCCGTCTCAACGCGGCCCACGACCTGGTCAGCACCCAGGCGGACAAGTGCGTGGACGTGAAGGACGTGGGCACCGCGAACGGCACTCCTCTTCAGCTGTGGACCTGCACCGGCGGCGACAACCAGAAGTGGAGCGGCGGCTGACCGACGCGGGCACCGCCCGGATCAGTCGGCGGCGGACGCGCCCGCCTCCCCGGGCGCTCCGGCACCGGAGCCGGAGCCGGTGGTGGCGGTCGGCAGATAGCTCGCCAGGCCGCGCAGGATGATCTCCAGGCCGATCTCGAACCTCTCGTCGGAGGAGCCCGTCACCATCAACCCGGACAGGGCGCGCAGATGGGGGAAGCCCCCGGCCGGCAGGGACGCGAAGTAGTTCTGCATCTCGTCGGCCATCTCAAGCCAGTCGGGGCGGGCCAGGGAGGAGTCGCCGCCGCCGTGCTGGACGGCCCGGTCCCGCCACATGTCCTCCTCCAGGACGAACCCGTCGATGTAGGTCGAGATGAGGTCTCCGGCCTCCGCCGCGATGCGGTCGGGCAGCCCGGCGGTGCGGAAGATCGCGAGCAACGCCTCCACGTGCGGCAGCAGTTCGGCAGTGAAGGGGACGTGCGCCATGGAGATCCTGGCCATGTCACGGTGGGACAGCAGGCGTTGCCGTCCGGCGCGGGCGAAGTCCCGGATGTGCTCCTGCCACCGCTCGGGGTCGGGTTCGGGCATTCCGAAGCCGACGAAGAGCCGGGTGTACATCAGCTCCAGGAGGTCGTCCTTGGAACTCACGTGGGCGTACAGGGCGGAGACCGTGACCCCGAGTTCGGCCGCCACCTGGCGCATCGACAGCCCGTCGAGTCCCTGACGGTCCAGCACGGTGAAGGCCGCCTCGACGACCCGTTCGCGCGAGAGCGGAGTGCGCGCGGGGGCGACGCGGGCGCGGGCGGGGCGCTCACGCTCCCACGGGGACGGCGGTGGAGGTACTGGGGTGTCGGCTGCCGCGTCGGTCATGAGCACAGTCTAGGTGTCGCATGAACAGTGTTCTCCTCGGGCGAGCGGTGTTCACACCCTCTGGACGCGATACATCTTGACCCTCATCACCGCCCCCCGAGCTCACAGTCTTTGCGAAGTCGTTGCGCTATATCTCAATGAACACCGTTCTCCAGGTGAGCACCGTTCTGCTACGGTGAACACCGTTCTCTCATAGGGTCCCGAAATCCGGGCCCTCCATCCATCCGAGGAGTACCGATGTCCACCACCGGTGTCGCGTCCGCCGAGACGTCCACCGATTCGCCAGCGCCCTACCGGTGGCGCTGGGCTGCGCTCTTCGTGATCCTCGCGGCCGAGGTGATGGACCTCCTCGACGCCGTCGTCACGAACATCGCGGGCCCCTCCATGCGGGCCGACCTCGGCGGCGGCGCCTCCACCCTCCAGTGGCTCGCCGCCGCGTACACGCTCGCGATGGCCGTCGGACTCGTCACCGGAGGACGGCTCGGCGACATCCACGGTCGCCGCAGGATGTTCCTGGTGGGAGCCGCCGGCTTCACCGTGGGCTCGCTGCTGTGCGCGATATCCGGGTTGCCCGAGATGCTGATCGCCTCGCGCGTCGTACAGGGACTGTTCGGCGCGGTGATGCTGCCGCAGGGCCTCGGCATGATCAAGGAGATGTTCCCGCCGAAGGAGTCACAGAAGGCCTTCGGCATGTTCGGCCCTGTCATGGGGATGTCCGCGGTGTGCGGGCCGATCCTGGCGGGGTGGCTCGTGGACGCCGACTACTTCGGCACGGGCTGGCGGATGATCTTCCTGATCAACCTGCCGCTCGGCGGGGCGGCCATCCTCGGCGCCCTGCGCTACCTGCCGCGCGGCCGCTCCGAGACCAAGCCGCGCCTGGATATTCCGGGCATGCTCCTGGTGTCGCTGGCGGCACTGCTGATCATCTTCCCGCTGGTCCAGGGCCGCGAGTACGACTGGCCCGTGTGGACGTTCGTGATGATGGCCGCCTCGGTGGGCGTCTTCGTCGCCTTCGCCGTGTACGAGTCGCGCCGCAGCAGGGCCGGCCGGGACCCGCTGGTCGTCCCCAGCCTGTTCCGCAAGCGCGGCTTCAGCGGCGGTATGACCCTCGGACTGGTCTTCTTCTCGACCATGCAGGGCTTCATGCTCGTCTTCAACCTCTACACCCAGATCGGCCTCGGCTACTCGACGCTCAAGGCGGGACTGGTGATGGTGCCCTGGTCCGGCGGCATGATCGTCGGCTTCGGGATCGCCCAGGGCATCGCCAGGTTCGGACGTGCCGTGCTCCAGGCGGGCACCGTGGTCATGGCGGGCGGCGTGTTCGGTGTGTGGCTCACCCTCGACACCGTGGGGTCCGGCGTCGGCCCCTGGCAGCTCCTGCCGGCCCTGCTCGTCACCGGCATCGGCATGGGCCTGCTCATGGCACCGTTCTTCGACATCGTGCTCGCCAGCGTCGAGCAGCACGAGACGGGGTCGGCGTCCGGCACGATGACCGCCGTCCAGCAGCTCGGCGGCGCCTTCGGCGTGGCCATCCTCGGCACCGTGTTCTTCGGTCTGCTGGGCGGCGGTATCGCCACCGCCGTCGACCACCGGTCTGACGACCTGCGGGGGAAGCTGACCGCCGCGCACGTCGCTCCCGCGGCTCAGGACCGCGTCGTGACGGACCTGCGGTCGTGCGCCTCGGACCGTGCCGTCGCCAAGGATCCCGCCGCGACACCGGAATCCTGCGCGCGTCTGGCGAAGGACACCCGGGCCGCCGTCACCTCACCCCAGGCGGGCGCACAGGTGACCGGCGTCCTCCGGGCCACCGCGTCGTCCGCCTTCCAGAGCGGCTTCGGCTCCGTCATGAAGACGCTGCTGTGGATCGTCGACGGCATGCTCGCCCTCACCTTCGTCCTCTCGTTCCTCCTCCCCCGCCACGCGCGCCCGGAGGAATCCCCCGGCCACTGAACACCGCCGGAACAACGCCGGAACAACGCGGCCGGGCACCCCTTGCGAGGGGTGCCCGGCCGTCCCGTTCGCCGGCGGGGTCAGTCCAGGCCGATCGGTTCGAACCACGTGGGCGAGTCCGACAGGGCCTGCTTGATGCGGAGCAGCGCGAACTCGTTGAGATCCGGGAGCGCGTCGACCGGGAACCAGCCGACCTCCAGTGACTCGTCGTCGTTGACCCGCGCCTCACCGCCGACGGCGCGGCAGCGGAAGGTGATGTCCATGAACTGGCAGACGTCCCCGTTGTCGTAGGTGACGGGAGCGAGGGCCTGTACCAGCACCACGCGCTCGGCGACGCAGTGCACGGCGGTCTCCTCGAAGACCTCCCGCACCGCGCAGGCCGCGGGCTGCTCCCCCGGCTCCGGGATGCCGCCGATCAGCGCCCACCGGCCGTTGTCGGCGCGTCGCCCCAGCAGCACCCTGCCCTCGTCGTCGAAGACGACGGCGGCGACCCCCGGAAGCCACAGCAGCTGATGCCCGGCGGAGGCCCGGATCGTACGGATGAAATCGGGAGTAGCCATGGTCCCGACCCTAACCGGAACCTACTGTCCGGCGTCGCCTGCGCGCCGTCCGCGCACCCCTGCTCCGATCGCCCATCCGATGCCGCCCGCGGCGACCAGCAGCAGGGCGATCTCGGGCAGGACGCCCAGCTCGGTGGCGGGCGTCTCGGAGGAGCGCAGCGGCACCTTCTGGACCAGGTGGGCGGGCACGAACATGCCGGTCTTCTGGGTGATCCGGCCGTCCGGCATGATGATCGCGCTGACGCCGCTGGTCACCGGCACGGTCACGGTCCGGCTGTGCTCGACGGCGCGGACGCGGGACATGGCGAGCTGCTGGTAGGTCATCTCGCTGCGGTCGAAGGTCGCGTTGTTGCTGGGCACGGAGATCAGCTGGGCTCCGTCGGTGACCTCGGAGCGCACGGCCCAGTCGAAGGCGGCCTCGTAGCAGGTGACCAGGCCGACCTTGGTGTCGCCGAAGTCGAACACACCCGGCTTGCTGCCCCGGCTGAAGTCCTGGCGGACCATGCTGGTCCAGTCCTTGTTGATCGCCCCGACGAGCGACCGCAGCGGAAGGTACTCACCGAACGGCTGGATCTGCCGCTTGTCGTACGTCTGCGTCGGCCCCTTGGCCGGGTCCCACAGGATCTGTTCGTTGAGCAGCTTCCCGTCCCGCTCGACGACACCGCCCACCGAGATGGGCACACCGACCGCCTTGGCCGCCCGGTCGATCACCTGGGCCGCGTCGGCGTTGGTGAACGGGTCGATGTCGGAGGAGTTCTCCGGCCAGAGCACGAAGTCGGGCTGCGCGGCCTTGCCTGCCTTGATGTCGGCGGCCAGCTTCATCGTCTCGCGCGCGTGGTGGTCGAGCACCGCGCGCCGCTGGGCACTGAACTCAAGACCGGCGCGCGGCACGTTGCCCTGGATGACCGCGACGGTCGCGGTGCCGTTCTCCGCCTTGTCGCTGATCAGCGCACGGGCGGCCAGCGCCCCGACGACCGGGACCGCCACGCTCAGCAGGGCCGTGGCCGCGGCCGCCTTCCGTACGGTCCGGGTACGGCGCCCCTCGACCGCCAGCCGCCCCGCCTCGTACAGACCGAAGCCGCACAGGACGACGGCGAAGCCCATCACCGGGGTGCCGCCCACCGCGGCGAGCGGCAGGAACACTCCGTCCGCCTGGCCGAACGCGATCTTGCCCCAGGGGAAGCCGTTGAAGGGTACGCGCGCGCGAAGCGCCTCACCGGCGATCCAGACGGCCGCCGCCCACACGGGCCAGCCGGGCAGCCTGGACACCGCCGCCACCCCCGCGCCGGCCAGCGCGACGAAGACCGCCTCGATGGCCACCAGCGCCAGCCAGGGGCCGGGGCCGACCTCCACACCCGTCCACACCAGCAGGGGCAGCAGGAAGCCGAGGCCGAAGAGGTAACCGAGGCCCAGGGCCGCCTTCCAGCGGCGGCCGCGCAGGACCCAGGCGAAACCGGCGAACGCGGGCAGGGCGAGCCACCACAGGGTGCGGGGCGGGAAGCTGACGTAGAGCAGCAGTCCGCTGAGGGCGGCGACGACGGCCGGGACCAGGCGCCGCAGCCGTACGGCACGGGCACCGAGCGTGCGCTCCGGCAGCTGTTCGGGCTGGTCCACGGGGGTTGCGGTGACGGTCACCCCGGGAGTGTACGGCGGGTGACTTCGGCGGCGGCGACGCACGGGTGCCGGGCGGCCGGGTACGTGTGCCTCAGCGCGCGGCGCCCGGGGCGATGGCACGCAGCCGGTCCTTGATGGCGCTGACCGCGGATTGAGCGTCGTCCACGGTGATCGTGAAGGTGTGCCCGTCCCACAGGCTCAGGACGACACCCTCGCCCCGGCGCACGACGACCGCCGTGCCCCGCTCCGGGCGCCAGCGGTAGCCCCAGCCGCCCCAGTGGCGGGGGGTGACGAGGGGGACGAACTCGGCGCCGACGACCTGAGAGAGCGGGATACGGCGGCGGGGCAGGCCCATGTGGCCGCAGCGGACCTCGACGCACTCACCGTCGAGCTTCAGATCGACGTGCACGAAGGCGAGGGTGCCGAACAGGACCAGCAGTCCGACCATGATGCAGCCCACGACGGACATGACCAGCGCGATGATGCCCGAGGTCCAGGCGGACTGCACGGCCAGCACGATACCGAGGGCCAGGCAGGCGGCTCCGGCCAGCGCCGGCAGCCACTGCACCCGGTTGGTCGCGCGCCCGTGCCAGACCTCGGGCTGTGGGGCGTCCTGGTCGCGGGGATGGTCCCTCATAACCATGAGGTTACTAAGGTTTGCTCACCGGGTGGGCATGACTACGGGCAGAATCCTGCCCTCGGCGTAGTTCAGGGCGGCTGCGGGCAGCTCGCCCGCGCGGCCGCTCAGCAGGACGGTCAGCGTGCCCTCGGCGGGGGCGTCCGGTGCGGGAGGTTCACCGATCCGGCGCAGCGCCTGAGCGGCCACCGCGACAGCGGAGCCGAGCAGGATCAACGGGGGCGCGTCGGGCTGCTGCACCGCGGCGCGGATACGTTCCGTCACCAGCTCGTAGTGGGTGCAGCCGAGGACGACGGTCGTGACGTCGGCCGGGGTCAGCTCGGCGGCCGCGGCGACAGCGGCGTCGATCGCCGCCTCGTCCGCGTGCTCCACGGCCTCGGCGAGTCCCCAGCACGGCACTTCGGTGACCCGGACGCCGTCGGCGAACTGCTCGATGAGCCCGCGCTGGTAGGGGCTCCGGGTGGTCGCGGGCGTCGCCCAGATGGCGAGCGGGCCACCGCCGGCCGCGGCCGGCTTGATCGCCGGGACGGTGCCGACCACGGGGATGCCGGGTTCCAGACGGGCGCGCAGCGCGGGCAGCGCGTGCACGGTCGCCGTGTTGCAGCCGACGATGAGGGCCTCGGGCCCGTACGCCGCCGCCGCCTCGGCCACGGCGAGGGCCCGCCCGGTGAGGTCCTCCGGGGTGCGCGGCCCCCACGGCATACCGTCGGGGTCCAGGGAGAGCACGAGATCCGCGTCGGGGCGCAGGCGTCGTACCGCTGCGGTGGCCGCCAGCAGGCCGATTCCGGAGTCCATGAGCGCGATCTTCACCCGGCCACGATAGACGATGGACCCCCTTGCGCCGGTCGGGTGGGGCACACTGCGCGGGTGAGCGCCTTCGTGTGGATCTCCGCCGTGTCCCTCGCCGCCTGGCTGTGGCTGTTGCTCTGTCAGGGCTTTTTCTGGCGCACGGACGTGCGGCTGCCGCCGCTGGGTGATCTGGCCGACTGGCCTTCGGTCTGTGTCGTCGTACCGGCCCGTGACGAGGCCGAGATACTGCCCGCGAGCCTTCCGTCGCTGCTGGCGCAGGAGTACCCGGGGCGGGCGGAGGTGTTCCTGGTCGACGACGGCAGCACGGACGGCACCGGTGAGCTGGCCCGCGATCTGGCCCGGCGCCTCGGTGGGCTGCCGCTGACGGTGGGCTCCCCGGGCGACCCGCCGGCGGGCTGGACGGGCAAGCTGTGGGCGGTGCGTCACGGCGTCGCCCTGGCACGCGCGCGTGGGCCCGAATACCTGCTGCTCACGGACGCCGACATCGCGCACGGGCCGGACAGTCTGCGACGGCTGGTGGCGGCCGCCCGTGGCGGGGGCTTCGACGTGGTGTCGCTGATGGCCCGGCTGCGGGTGGCGAGCCGGTGGGAACGGCTCGTGGTGCCCGCGTTCGTCTATTTCTTCGCCCAGCTGTACCCGTTCCGCCGGATCGGACGGGAGCGGGCGCGGACGGCGGCCGCGGCGGGCGGCTGTGTGCTGCTGCGCGCGGACATGGCGGAGCGGGCCCGGATCCCGGACGCCATCCGGCACGCCGTCATCGACGACGTGGCCCTCGCGCGGGCCGTGAAGGGGGCGGGAGGCCGGGTGTGGCTCGGGCTCGCCGAGGAGGTGGACAGCGTGCGCCCCTACCCCCGGCTGCGCGATCTGTGGCGGATGGTCTCGCGCAGCGCGTACGCGCAGCTGCGGCACAGTCCCCCGCTGCTGCTCGGTACGGTCGCCGGGCTCGCCCTGGTGTATCTGGTGCCGCCCGCCGCCCTGGTGGCCGGTTCGGCGGCGGGGAGTACGGCGGCCGCGGTCACCGGCGGGGCGGCGTGGCTCGTGATGACGGCGACGTACGTCCCCATGCTCCGCTACTACCGGCAGCCGCTGTGGCTCGCGCCCCTGCTGCCGTTCACCGCGTTCCTCTACCTCCTCATGACCGTCGATTCAGCGGTGCTGCACTACCGGGGACGCGGGGCGGCGTGGAAGGGACGTACCTACGCGCGGCCGGACACCGCGGTGCCGGACGAGGGCTGATCCCGCGCTGGTCCCGCGCTGAGGCCGCTGCCCGGTGGCTACTTGCGGCCCGGGGTCCAGTTCATGCCCCAGCCGTAGGCCTGGTCGACGGTCCGCTGGGGGCTGACCCCGCGCTGCGGCACGAGGTACCGGGCCTCCCGCCGTACGACGAGGTCGGATCCCGTGTTGGTGATCAGGGCGAGCGCGCAGACCGTGGAGGGGACCGTGCACTCGTCCAGGGAGAAGTCGACCGCCGCGCCGTGCTGCGGCTGGAGGGTGACCGTGGCGTGCAGGTCGGCGAAGGAGCTGGCGCCTTCGTAGATGGTCACGAAGACGAGGATGCGCCGGAAGTCGCGGGTGTGGTCGAGGTTGACGGTGAGGTTCTCACCGCTCGCCACGGCACCGCTGCGGTCGTCGCCGTCGAGGTGCATGTACGGCGGCCGGTTCAGCGAACCGAAGGAGTTGCCGAGGGCCTGTACGACGCCCTTGCGGCCGTCGGCGAGTTCGTAGAGGGCGCACAGGTCCAGGTCGAGGTCGCCGCCGCGCCGGGCGCCCCATCCGGAGAACTGGGTGCGTGTCTGCCAGTTGAGGTTGACCCGCAGGGCGCCCGACGTGCCGCCCTGCTTCATCAGGGACACCGAGGGTGCCGCCTTGGTCAGCGTCACCTTGGTCAGGCGGACGGGTGCCGTGGGCGGGGCGGACGGCGGCGGGGGTGGCGGGGCGGCGGGGCCGGTCGGCGGGGGCAGGCGGACGGGCGGCCCCGACGGCGGGGGCAGGTGGGCCGGAGGGGCCGGCGGGGGTGTCATGGTCACCGGGGGCGCGACGGGCGGGGCGGGGCGCTGCGGCTCGTCGACGGTGATGCCGAAGTCCGTGGCCAGGCCTTCGAGTCCGCTGCTGTAGCCCTGGCCCACGGCCCGGAACTTCCAGGCGCCCTGCCGGCGGTAGAACTCGCCGAGCACGAAGGCCGTCTCCACCGTGGCGCCGGCGCTGTCGAAGCGGGCGACCACACCGCCCCGGCCGGCGTCCTGGACCTCGATGTACAGATCCGGCACCTGCCCGAACGTGCCGCCGTCCGCGGAGGCCGCGAGGACCACCCGCTCGATGCCGTCCTCCACGCGCGCGAGGTCCACGAGGAGCGTGTCGGTGATCCGTGTTCCGGTGTTCGTCTTGCCCTCGTGCCGGACCGCGCCGGACGTGTGCGCGGGCTGGTTGTAGAACACGAAGTCCCCGTCGGAGCGCACCTTCCCCGCCGCGAGCAGCAGAGCCGAGGCATCCGCGTCCGGCACGCCCGGCCCCGGACGCCAGCCCAGTTCGACGCGCAGGGCCGTCGTCGGCACCGGCACATTCGACCCCTTCGGCATTGACATGTACGCCCCCAATTCGTGTGCTGCCCCGCCGGTACGCGTCCCGGCCGCGCATTGCCCATCCCTACCCGCCCCAACCTATTCCCGGAGGGCGGTGAACTCGCACGGGCGGGCCGTGAAGATCGCTGGCCAACCCCCGGTAACCCACCGAAAACCTGGCCTTTACGCGATCCAAACGCCGACCGCAGTCCTTTTTTGCCGAATTCGCTCGGATTGAGGATCCCACGTCACTGCCGACACGGAAATCAACCCTCTTATCGGTCTCCCCAACCAGCACATCGTGGGCTTAACTTATGTGCCATGACCTCCCCCCGCTCCACCTATGGCGGCGGCTACTACTCCGCCTCCTTCCCGGACACTCCGATCTACGACTCGCTCGTGGCCGAGCGGGGCACCCCGCAGATCGCCCCGATCCGGGTCCCCGCCGCCTACGACACGGGCGTCGGCCTGGGCGGCGGCAACCTGCCCGCCCTGCCGTCCGCGCTCCCCGCGCTCCCGGCGGCCCCCGCACAGCAGTACCCCTCCTACGGCTACCCGCAGCAGGCACAGCAGCCCGCCCCGCTGCACCAGGCGCCCACCGCCTACATCCCGCAGCAGGCCACCGCGCCCCGCGGCTACCCCGGCCAGCAGCCGCAGCCGCAGCGGCCGATGGCGGGGAACTCCGGTTACGAGGCCATGCGCCCCGCCGCCCCGCGGCCCATGCAGGCTCCCTACCAGGACCCCTACAACAACCAGCAGCAGTACCGGGGCTACTGACCGGCCCCTCCGGCTGTCGGTGCCGCCTGGCACCATGGCTACATGGGGAGTTCCGTTCTGCAGTCGATCCACGTCCACCCGGTCAAGGCGTTCCGGGGCATTTCGCCCCGGCAGGCCGTGGTGGAGCCCTGGGGGCTGTCCGGTGACCGCCGCTGGGCACTGGTGGACGACGGGGGCAAGGTCGTCACACAACGCGAGCAGCCGCGTCTCGCACGCGCCGCCGCCGAGCCGATGCCCGGCGGCGGCATTCTGCTGTCCGCGCCCGGCCGGGAGCCCCTCGAGGTGCCCGTGCCCGAGTCGCGGGACACGGTCCCGCTGAGCATCTTCGGCACCAAGGTGGACGCCGTGCCGGCGGTGCAGGCCGCGCACGCCTGGTGCGGCGACTATCTGGGAACCGGCGTGCGCCTGGTCCACCTCGACGATCCGGCCACCCGCCGCCCGATCGATCCTGACTACGCGTTGCCGGGCGAGACCGTGAGCTTCGCGGACGGTTTCCCCCTGCTGGTCACCACGGTCGCCTCCCTCGACGCCCTGAACTCGCTGATCGCCCGGGGCGACCACGCCCACGAGGGTCCGCTGCCCATGAACCGCTTCCGGCCCAACGCGGTCGTGGCGGGCACGGAAGCCTGGGCCGAGGACGACTGGTCGCGCGTCGCGATCGGCGAGGTGGTCTTCCGGGTGGCCAAGATGTGCGGGCGGTGCGTCGTGACCACCACCGACCAGTCGACCGCCGCGCGCGGCCGGGAACCCCTGCGCACCCTCTCCCGGCACCGCAGGTTCGGCACTCGCCTGGTCTTCGGCCAGAACCTGGTACCGCAGACGGCCGGCGTCATCCGCGTCGGGGACCCGGTGCGGATCCTCGACTGAGCCCTCGCCGGACCTGCCGGAGAACCCGGAGAACCCGGAGGAGAAATCCCTCCCGTGCGGGAACCGTACCCCGCCTCCGGCACGTTCAGGTTTTGTGAGGGGTGCGTGAGAGGGGGGAAGGGGGTGAGGGGCTGTGCGAGCGATCAGCGGTCTCTGGCACTGGCGGCACAATCCGCTGTGCCGCGGGACCGACCTGGCCGAGGCCTGGGTGGCTCTCGTCGCCCTGCTGCTGAGCGTGCTGGCCGCACCCGCGATCGGCTTCACCGTCGGCCAGGCCGCGCAGAGTTCGCTGCAACGGTCCGTCCAGGCCCAACACCGCGCCCGCCAGCAGGTCACGGCGACCGTGGTGCGCGAGCTGGAGTACGCCCGGCCCGATCCGGACCCCGACGTCACCACGCGCGACACCCGCAGCCGGGTGCTCGCCAACTGGACGGCGCCCGACGGCACCCGGCGACACGGCGCGGTCATGTCCGCCCTGAAGTCCCCGCACAGCGGCGACCGCTTCGGACTGTGGACCGACCCGCACGGCCGAATAACCACCCGCCCCCTGGACACCACGACGGCGACCACGCACGCCGTGCTCGCGGGCCTCGGCGCCGCCCTGCTGACCGTGGCGGCGGCCGAGTGCGCCAGACGGCTGACCGTCTGGCGTCTGGTCCGCCGCAGGTACACGCGCTGGGACCAGGCATGGGACCGCGCGGGCCCGGACTGGGGCAGGGCCGGCACCGGCAGCTGACGGCCTTTCCTCTCTGGTCAACCCACCGCCCGCGCGCACGCTACGGTGGACCGGCCGAACCGATCGGCACGACCCGCGCGCAAGGGAGTCGCAGGGGCCGCCGTGCCCCGGCGGCGAACGAGCCATCAGCACGACCAGGTGGGGGCACGGCAACACCATGGCACAGGGCACGGTCCAGGTGACGCACACCGGCACTTCGCGGTGGCGGCGCCGCACGGGTGAGTACGCTTCGCTCGCCGCCGCCCTGGAGGCCGCGGCAGACGGCGACGTCCTCACCGTCGCCCCCGGCACCTACCGGGAGAATCTCGTCATCGGGCGGGCGGTGACCCTGCGCGGCCCCGAGGGATCGCCCGGCTCGGTCCGGATCGCGCCCGCCGACGGAGTGCCGCTGACCCTGCGCGCCTCGGCCGTGGTGCAGGACCTGCATGTGGAGGGCCAGGACACCGCCGCGCCCGCGCTGCTCGTCGAAGAGGGCACACCCGAGCTGCTGGACGTGCGGATCGTCACCCGCTCGGCCACCGGCATCGAAGTGCGCGGCGGGGCACGTCCGACCGTGCGCCGGTGCACCGTCGACAATCCGGCCGGCATCGGCATCGCCGTACTCGACGGCGGCGGCGGGGTGTTCGAGGACTGCGAAGTGGTCGCGGCCGGCCAGTCGGGTGTCACGGTGCGCGGCGGGGCGCACCCCCGGCTGGAGCGCTGCCGGGTGCACCACGCCTCGGGCGCCGGTCTGATGGTCACGGGCGAGGGCTCCGCGCTGGAGGCCGTGGGCTGCGAGGTCTACGAGATCCGGGGCTCCGGGGCCCAGATCACCGCGCGTGCCACCGCGCAGCTGACCGACTGCGATGTGCACCGCACCACCGCCGACGGTGTCACCCTCGACACGGATGCCGTGCTCACGCTCGCCGACTGCCGCATCCACGACATCCCGGAGAACGCGGTCGACCTGCGGTCGCGCTCGGTGCTCACGCTCACCCGGACCACGGTGCGTCAGTTCGGCCGCAACGGTCTGTCGGTGTGGGACCCGGGCACCCGGGTGGACGCCAACCAGTGCGAGATCTTCGACAGCACGGGCGACTATCCCGCGGTGTGGGTGAGCGACGGCGCGACGGCGGTCCTCGACTCGTGCCGGGTGCACGACGTGCCGGACGCGCTGTTCGTGCTGGACCGCGGCTCGCGCGCGGACGTCGTCGACAGCGACCTGTCCCAGGTGCGCAACACGGCCGTGTCGGTGAGCGACGGCGCCTCCGCGCAGCTCGACGACTGCCGGATCCGGGACGCGGCCACCGGCGCCTGGTTCCGGGACCACGGCAGCGGCGGCACCCTCAACAACTGCACACTGGCCGGCACCCAGACCGGTGTGATCGTCACCAAGGGCGCCGATCCCACCATCGAGCGCTGCACGGTCGACTCACCGTCGGAGGCGGGCTTCTATGTGTCGGCCGGCGGCCGGGGCAGCTTCCTCGACTGCCGGGTGACGGGCAGCTCCGGGTACGGCTTCCACGTCCTGGACGGATGCCGTACGACCCTGCGGAAGTGCCGTACGGAACGCTGTGCGCGCGGCGGGTACGAGTTCGCCGAAGGCGGCCCCGACAGCGGTTCCGGTACCGGCCCGGTGGTGGAGGACTGCACGAGTGACGAGAGCGGAGCCGCGTTCGGGCCGCCCCCGGCGCAGAGCGCCGTGCAGACCGCACACCAGTCCGCCGGTCTGCTGGGCGCGATCCCGGGACAGCGTGCCACCGAGCAGGAGCCGCAGATCACGGCCGTGGAGAACGAGAAGCCGGCGCGAGACTCGAAGGCCGTGCTCGGCGAACTCGACGCGCTGGTCGGTCTGGAGAGCGTCAAGCGCGAGGTCCGCGCCCTCACCGACATGATCGAGGTCGGACGGCGCCGCCGGGAGGCGGGTCTCAAGGCCGCCTCCGTCAAGCGTCACCTGGTCTTCACCGGCTCCCCCGGCACCGGCAAGACCACCGTCGCCCGGCTCTACGGAGAGATCCTCGCCTCCCTCGGCGTCCTGGAGAAGGGGCACCTCGTCGAGGTCTCCCGCGTGGACCTGGTCGGCGAGCACATCGGTTCCACGGCGATCCGGACCCAGGAGGCCTTCGAACGGGCCCGGGGCGGCGTGCTGTTCATCGACGAGGCGTACGCGCTGTCGCCGGAGGACGCCGGCCGGGACTTCGGCAAGGAGGCCATCGACACGCTGGTGAAGCTGATGGAGGACCAACGTGACGCGGTGGTGGTGATCGTCGCGGGCTACACCGCCGAGATGGAGCGTTTCCTGTCCATCAACCCCGGTGTGGCTTCCCGTTTCTCACGGACCATCACCTTCACCGACTACGGCCCCGGCGAACTGCTGCGCATCGTGGAGCAGCAGGCGGACGAGCACGAGTACCGGCTGGCGCCGGGCACGCCGGAGGCGCTGCTGAGGTACTTCTGGGAGATGCCCAAGGGCGCCGCCTTCGGCAACGGCCGCACCGCCCGCCAGACGTTCGAGGCGATGGTGGAACGGCACGCGAGCCGGGTCGCGCAGCTCGGCGATCCCAGCACCGACGACCTCACCCTGCTCTACGTGGAGGATCTGCCGGAGCTTCCCTGAGTCCCGGCCTCGCCGCCCGGTTCGTCCCGGCGCGGCCCCGGCAGGTCCGGCCGCAACCGCGCAAGCAGCAGCTCCCGTTCCTCCGCGAAGGCCGGATCCGCCTGGTAGCCCGAGTGACCGAGGACCGGGGCGGGCAGCGGGTGCTCGGGCGTGCGGCCGTAGGCGAGGGGGTCGCGCAGGGGCGGTCGGTCCACCTCTGCCCCCGAGCCGCCGGGGAGACGGACCGGGCCTCCGATGGGATCGGTGCGGCGGTGGAGATTGCGCCAGCAGGCGACCTCCCGGTGCAGGGCGCCGAGCGCGGCGGGGCCGAAGTAGGCCGGAAACCAGCGACCGTACAGGCGCTCCAGCGGGGAGCCGTATGTCAGCAGCGCGACCCGCCCGCGCACGGCCTGCGGCAGCTGCCAGGCCGCCGCGGCCGCCAGCACGCTGCCCTGGGAGTGCCCGGAGATGACAAGGCGTCCGCCGGTGCGGCGCGTCCAGGTGGCCATCCGCCAGGTCAGGTCCGGTACCGCACGCTCGGCGTAGCAGGGCGGCGCGAAGGGGTGGGCCGCGCGCGGCCAGAAGGTGCCGATGTCCCAGAGGATGCCGATGGTGCGCCGGGCGGAGGCGTCCCGGTAGGCGCGGCGGCCCCAGGTGACGAACAGTGCGAAACCGAGGCCGACCAGCCAGGAGCCCAGCGTCTGCGCGGTCTGGGCCGCGTCATGGACGACCGCCCAGGTGTGCCGGGTCGCCTCGGCGGGGGTTCGCCGCGTGGCCAGCGCGCCCGCCTGCGCCGCGGCACCCAGCACGAACATGGCGGCCGAGACATGGGCGACGGCGAGGGGCATCTGGTCGGTGAGGGCGGCCGTCGCCCGGATGCGCGCGATACGGCGGGTACGCGCGGTGTCCTCGGGCTCCCCCGGGTGGTCGAGCGCGACCAGGAGGCGCTCGGCGCGGCAGCGCCGCCAGGTGCGCCACCCGAGCAGACAGACCGGCGCCAGGAGCAGGACGATGAACAGCGGGATCACCGCGGCCTGCCAGGTCAGCACCACGGGTGGTCCGGCGAGGGAACCGCCGTCGCCGTCCAGCCAGTCCGCCACCCGCAGCGCGACCCCGCCGGTCATGACCGCGCCCAGTGCGCAGGCGAGCAGCGCGACCGCCGGTCCGCCGAGGCCTCGCATCGCGGCACGCGGGTCGGGGTGGCCGCGGTGCAGGCCGTGGGCGACCGCGCCGAGAGCGACGACCAGCGCGCCCTGCACCAGGACCAGGGTGCCGAAGGCCGCCTCCCCCGGCAGCAGCCGCCCGGCCGACTGCCATCCGGGACGCGACCAGGCGGCGTACAGCAGGACAAGCGCCAGCAGGGCGAGAGCGCCGAGCGGCAGCCGTCGCACGAGGTGCGCGTCGAGCTGGTGGTCGAGCCGGTGCTCGCTGCGCCCCCGTCGGCAGACCACCCAGACCACCGCGGCGGCCCAGCCGAGCGTCGCCGTGGTCAGCAGCCATCCCGTCGCGTCGAGGACGGGGGGTCCACCGCCCTGGCGGTCGAAGGCGGTGGTGGGAGCGAGGACGGCCGCGGACACGGTCAGCAGGCCGGTCGCGGTGTGCGCGGCGCGCAGCCGGGCGACCAGGCGGCGCCCGTACCAGAAGCCGGGGCTGCCGAGCGAGGCGGAGCCTGGGATGTCGCTGGAGCCGGGTGGGCCGGGCATGGGCTTCTCGGACTCGTAGGCGCTCCAGGTGCGGTGGGACAGGTACCAGAGCAGGCCGGTGAGTGCGGTCGGCACCAGTGCGGCCACGGCGAGCCTGCGGCCGGGCGGACTCCACCAGCCGTCGCCGGAGGCCTCGGGTGACAGGAAGCCCAGCCAGGAGTGGCGGCGGGCGCAGACGCGGACACCCGCGCACTGCCAGGCCGCCAGGTCCAGGGCCACCTCGCAGGCGCCCGCCACCAGCAGCACCGTGAGGGTGAGTCCGGCGAGCCGCACCAGCAGGCCGTACACCCGTGCCGCCCGGGTCCGGCCGGGTGCGGCGGGGCGCGTCCAGTGTGCGAGGTTGACGACCATGAAGGGCAGCAGCAACAGCCACAGGGCACGGGAGGCGTTTCCGGAGGTGAGGTTGCACCAGACGTAGGCCTCGGGCACCGGCCGGGACGGGTGACGGCCGGGACGGGACTCGGCGTCGACGTCGTCGGCGCGCCGGAAGATGGCGGCGGTGCCGTCGCCGGTGATGCGTACCGTGCGCGGGTCGCCGAGCATCTCCTCGGGTGTGGCGCCGCCGACTCCGTGCACGAGCAGTTCCAGGGCGCATTCCGGCCCCCCGGTGCGGGGGCCGGGCCCCGTGGGCCCGTCCTCGGTGGCGCGTTCGCGTGCGCGTTCCACTGCTCTTCCCGTTTTCCGTTTGCCCTTCTCGTTCTCCGTTTCCGGTGTGCGCTACACCTCGCGCCTCGGAAACTCCCCGGTTCGTGTGACAGGCGCCGTGACGGCCCTGTCCGGATGTCATGTGCGCATCCAGACAGGTGCTGGCGCACCATGGGCCGTGCCGTGAAAGGATTGGGGCGCCCGATGGGCGTGTCGGACGGCTGAGGCGAAAGGAACCGGAGCGTACGTGAGCGAGAATCAGAACCTCCTCGCGGAGCAGCGGCGCGCCTTGATCCTGGACGAGGTCCGGCGCCGCGGCGGGGTCCGGGTCAACGAACTGACCCGAAAGCTCGGCGTGTCGGACATGACCGTGCGTCGTGACCTGGACGCGCTGGCCCGTCAGGGGATGCTGGAGAAGGTGCACGGCGGCGCCGTGCCGGTCGTCGAGGCGAGCACCCACGAGCCGGGGTTCGAGGCGAAGTCGGGCCTGGAGCTGTCCGCCAAGGAGGACATCGCGCGCACGGCGGCGCAACTGGTCACTCCGGGTACCGCGATCGCGCTGTCGGGCGGTACGACGACATACGCGCTCGCGCACCACCTGGTGGAGGTGCCCGACCTGACCGTGGTGACCAACTCGGTGCGGGTCGCGGACGTGTTCCACGCGGCGCAGCGCGTTTCCGGACAGCGGCAGGGCGCGGCCACGGTGGTGCTGACCGGCGGGGTGCGCACCCCCTCGGACTCACTCGTGGGGCCGGTGGCCGACCGGGCGATCGCGGCGCTCCACTTCGACCTGCTGTTCCTCGGGGTGCACGGGATCTCGGCCGAGGCCGGCCTGTCGACGCCGAATCTCGCGGAGGCCGAGACCAACCGGCGTCTGGTGCAGTCGGCGCGACGGGTCGTGGTGGTCGCCGACCACACCAAGTGGGGCACGGTGGGGCTGAGTTCGTTCGCCGCGCTGGATCAGGTCGACGTACTGGTCACGGATGCGGGCCTGCCGGCCGAGGCGCGGGCGGAGATCTCCGAGCAGCTGCGGCGGCTGGTGGTGGCGGGCGAGTCCGATGAGGACACAGACTTCTGACGACTCGTCAGCTACGCTCGCTGTCCAACCACCCCGTATCCGCACGGGACTTCACGGGAAGGCCTGTCATCATGGCTCACCGACTGCGTCCGGTGGGGCTCGACTTCGTCGACACCGCCCCGGTCCGTCTGGTGTTCGAGCGGCAGATCTCGGCGACTCCTGACGCCGTCTTCCACGCCCTGGCCGAGGATGTGCCGGGCTGGCCGCGCTGGTTCTCGGCGGTGGCCTCGGCCCGGCCGACCGAGGGCGGCCGCGAGGTCCGGCTCAGGGGCGGCACCCGCTTCGAGGAGTCGGTGCTCGTCGCGAAGGCTCCCGAGGTGTACACGTACCGGGTCGACCTGACGAACCTGCCGGGCCCCCGAGCCTGGGTCGAGGAGTGGCGACTGTCCCCGGCCGGCACCGGCACCCTGGTACGCATGACCTTCGCCGTCGACGGCACGGCCCCGTTCCGCTTCCTGTTCACCCGCACCCGCCCGGCCACGGGCCGCGCCTTCCGCGGCGCCGTCACGGCACTGGACCGTCGGCTGGCAGGGTGAACACGGCCGCCGCGGTCAGCAGGACCGTCGGCCGGGCTGCCTGCCGCACCCAGGATACGGAGTTCGTCAGCCTGCCTCGCTGACGGCGCCCCCGGCCCCGCTCAGCCCGGCCACACGCCCGTCTCCAGGAGGGACTCGATCGCCGCCGTGTACGGCGTGATGTCCAAACCCTGCTCCTCCAGCCAGGAGTCGGAGTAGTACTTGTCGAGGTACCGGTCGCCGGGGTCGCACAGCAGCGTGACCACGCTGCCCTGCCGGCCCGCGGCGACCATCTCGGAGACGATCTTCAGCGCGCTCCACAGACCGGTGCCGGTCGAGCCGCCCGCCCTGCGGCCGATGGCCCGTTCCAGGGCGCGCACGGCGGCGACGCTGGCCGCGTCCGGCACCTTCATCATCCGGTCGACGGCACCGGGGACGAAGCTCGGCTCCATGCGCGGGCGGCCGATGCCCTCGATGCGCGAGCTGCAGTCGCACGTGACGTCCGGATCGCCGGTGGTCCAGCCCTCGAAGAAGCAGGAGTTCTCCGGGTCGGCGACACAGATGCGGGTGTCGTACTGCATGTAGTGGACGTAGCGCGCGATGGTCGCGGAGGTGCCGCCGGTTCCCGCGGTCGCGACGATCCACGTCGGCTCCGGGAAGCGCTCCAACTCCATCTGACGGAAGACGGATTCGGCGATGTTGTTGTTGCCGCGCCAGTCCGTGGCCCGTTCGGCGTAGGTGAACTGGTCCATGTAGTGGCCGCCGGTCTCCGTCGCGAGGCGGGCCGACTCCTCGTACATGGTGCGCGGGTCGTCCACGAAGTGGCACTGCCCGCCGTGGAACTCGATGAGTCGGCACTTCTCCGCGCTCGTCGTGCGTGGCATGACCGCGATGAAGGGCACCCCGATCAGCTTCGCGAAGTACGCCTCGGAGACGGCTGTCGAGCCGCTGGACGCCTCGATCACCGGGCAGCCGGGCCGGATCCAGCCATTGCACAGGCCGTACAGGAACAGTGAACGGGCCAGCCGGTGCTTGAGGCTTCCGGTGGGGTGGGTGGACTCGTCCTTCAGATACAGGTCGACCCCCCATCTCTCGGGAAGCGGAAAGCGCAGGAGATGCGTGTCCGCGGAGCGGTTCGCGTCGGCCTGCACCTTGCGGACGGCCTCTTTCAGCCAGCTCCGGTAGCCGATGTCACTGTGGTCGACGTCGAGGGTGGCGCCGGTCCGGGGTTGTGGGGTGGTGCTCACGGCGGGGCTCCTTACGCTTTGCTCGGGCAGCGCCGAACGCGGCCGGCCCTTCGATCATAAACAGCATCCGTACCACTTCCCACCTGCATAAACACACCTTTGGGCGTCCCAAAGCGGCTCCGCAGGCCGGCGTGTCGGCCCGCGCACGCCAACGAGTGGGGGCGCATTGCGCACGAGTGCTCCGGTCATCGCTCCCGCACGCCCCGCGTGCTCTGGTGCTCGCCGCCCGGCGCGGGCAGACTGCACCGGGCGGGACGAACGTCCCGGACGGGGGCGCACACTGGTTCACGACACGAGCCGAATCACGCCGGACCAAGGCCGGAAGGCACACGGCCCGGCGGGCGACGCACACAAGGGGGCGGGAAGGATGGCGGAGCCGGAGTTCACGGCCACGGGCGTGCGGATCGGGAAACGTCTGCGTTCGCTCACCCGGGCCGGTCAGGTCCGGATCAGCGACGGCAGGCTGGAGTTGCTCACCAGTTACGGCAGTGAGATCGACAGCGCCCCGGTACAGGCGGTGCGCGCCTCCAAGCCCTGGTTCGCGCCCGACGGCCGGGCGTTGGCCGACATCAACGGCCAGCGGTATCTACTCACCCTGGGTGATCACGACCCGGCACCCGGCGAGCCTGGCCCGCCCGCAGCACGCCGGTTCATCGAGGCGGTGCGCAGGGCGGCGGGGCGCGGCGGCTGAACCGTGCGGCGAGTTGCGCGACCGTGACCGCTGCGTCACGCTGGTCTCACGTCACTCTGGGTTTACCGGCGATAACGCTGCGAACCAGCCCGCCGGCCAAGACAGCAGGCGCGGCGGTCTGAACGCGAGCAATCCTGCTGGATCCGTACTCCGTGTTCTTCCGGACCTCACGTCGGGGAGTCGCAGCCGTGACCAGTCATCCAAGCAGGCACTGCACGGTGGAGCTGCAAGCCCTGCCGTCGCGGATCGGCCAGGTCCGCAGAATCGTATCTGCGCAGTTGCGCTACTGGCATCTGGACCCGTTGATAGACCGAGCCACGCTCGGTGTGACGGAGCTGCTGAGCAACGTCCACCGGCACGCCCAGCCCGACAAGTCGTGCACCGTGGAGATCGAGCTGCTGCTCGACCGGCTCACGGTCTCCGTGCGCGACCACGATCCGCGCCTACCCATGATGGAAGCGGTGGCCCACGCGGCGGACATCGCGCCCCTCGCCACCTGCGGACGGGGCCTCGCGATGGTGGCCGCGGTGAGCGAGAGCTGGGGGGTGCGGCCCGAGGGAGACAACGGCAAGGTCGTCTGGTTCACCCTCCCCACCGCCTCCCCGGCCAGGCCCCAGCCGCAGCCCGCGCGGCGGCCGCGTCGTGGCACCTCCGAGAAGCCCGTGCATCTCTTCACCGAGCCGGCACCGGAACCCGCCGTCTGCGCCACCTCCGGGGCACACGCTCCCGCCCGGTCAGCCGTTGTCGGCTGACCGGGCGGTGACCTTCCCGGACGGCGTCAGCGCAGCGCTCCCAGCGGATCGTCCAGCACCGGCTGCCAGGCCAGTTCCGCCGCGCCGACCAGGCTGTTGTGGTCGAGGGTGCAGGCGTGGATCGGGACGCCGCCGCTCTGGCCCCACAGGCTGCGGTCGGCGACGACCGCGCGGAGCCGGTCGGGGTCGGTGTCGAGGAGGGAACGGTGCAGACCGCCGAGAATGATGCGGTCCGGGTTGAGGATGTTCACCAGTCCGGCGAGCCCGAGGCCCAGGCGGTCGATGAGGGTCTCGGCGGCGGTACGGACGACGGGGTCGTGGTAGTGGTTGCGCAGCAGGTCGTTGGCCTGCTGGAGCAGGGACACCTCGGGTCCCGGGGCACGGCCCGCCTCGATCAGCAGGGCCAGCGGATCGGCCTCGACGTCCAGGCAGCCCCGGCTGCCGCAGTGACAGGCGCGGCCCTCGGGGTTGACCGTGAGATGGCCGACCTCCAGGGCCAGGCCCGAACTGCCCGTGTGCAGACGGCCGTCCAGGACCAGCGCGCCACCGACACCCCGGTGGCCGGTGGCCACGCAGAGCAGGTCCCGGGCGCCCCGGCCCGCCCCGTGCCGGTGCTCGGCGAGCGCGGCGAGGTTGACGTCGTTGCCCGCGAAGGCCGGGCCCGGGATCCCGGCCGCGCGCACACACTCGGTGAAGATGCGGCGGACCGGTGCGCCGACGGGCCAGGCCAGATGGAGCGGGTTCAGGGCGAGGCCGTCGGGTTCGGCGACGGCGGACGGTACGGCCAGACCGGCCCCCACGCAGCGGCGGCCGGTCGTGCGCAGGAGTTCGGCGCCGGCCTCGACCACCGAGGCCAGGACCTTCGCCGGGTCGGCGGCCACGGTCTCGCACCCCGGCGCGGTCGCCACGATCCGGCCGCCCAGTCCGACCAGCGCGGCCCGGAACCCGTCGGAGTGGACCTGCGCGGCCAGCGCGACGGGTCCGTCCTCGGCGACCTCCAGCCGGTGCGAGGGGCGCCCCTGGGAGCCGGCCGCCGCACCCGGCCGGGAGTCGACCCTGATCAGGCCGAGCGCTTCGAGCTCTGCGGCCACCGCGCCGGCCGTCGCACGGGTGACCCCCAGCTCCGCGGTGAGCACGGCGCGGGTCGGCGCCCGCCCGGTGTGCACGAGCTCCAGCGCGGGGCCCAACGCGCCGCGCCCCCGGTCGAGTCGCGTCCTGGACGTGGTCCCTTCCCCTGCCGCCCGGGGGTCCGCCTTGCCGCTCATGGGAGCGAGTCTCCCATGATCCACGAGCCACCTCGCCTGCGCCGCCGACTGGATGTCGGCCCCTGGGGCGTGGTGTTCCCGGGGAACGGCTCCACCGCGATGGGCTCCAGCCCGCCGAACCGGCCCGAAGGATCCGGCCGACCGGGGCTGAGCTGCGGCTCCGCTAGCCTGGTCGCACGATGAGCGAGCGTATGACGAGTGCGTGGGGCGAGTTCGAACTGTCCCGCTTCCCCGAGGATCCCCGCGACCGGCTGCGTGCCTGGGACGCCTCCGACGTGTATCTGCTGCGGCACCTCGACGAGGAGGCCATCCCACTGTCCGGCACGGTGGTGGTCGTCGGAGACCGCTGGGGCGCGCTGGTCACGGCATTGGCGGAGCACCGGCCCGTACAGATCACCGACTCCTTCCTCGGCCAGGAGGCGACCCGGGCGAACCTCGCCCGGGCCGGTGTCGAGCCCGGTGTCGTACGGCTGCTCACCACCCAGGACCCGCCGCCCGAGCGTGTCGACGTCCTGCTCGTCAGGGTGCCGAAGAGCCTGGCCCTGCTGGAGGACCAGCTGCAGCGGCTGGCCCCCGCCGTGCACGCGGGCACGGTCGTCGTCGGCACCGGGATGGTGAAGGACATCCACACCTCGACACTGCGGTTGTTCGAGCGGATCCTCGGCCCGACCCGGACCTCGCTCGCCCGGCAGAAGGCCCGGCTCATCCACTGCACGCCCGACCCGTCGCTGAGGCGGGCGGCCAATCCGTGGCCGTACACCTACACACTCCCGGACGGGATCGGCGCCGCCTCCGGACACACCGTCGTCAACCACGCGGGCGTGTTCTGCGCCGACCGGCTCGACATCGGCACCCGGTTCTTCCTGCGACATCTGCCCGTCGGACGGGGCCCGCGCCGGGTCGTGGACCTCGGCTGCGGCAACGGAGTGGTCGGTACGGCGGTGTCACTGGCCGACCCCGAGGCCGAAGTGCTGTTCGTGGACGAGTCGTTCCAGGCCGTGGCCTCGGCGGAGGCCACCTTCAAGGCCAACGGGATGCCGGGCCACGCGGAGTTCCGGGTCGGGGACGGGATCGCCGGGGTGCCGGCCGGCAGTGTGGACGTCGTGCTCAACAACCCGCCCTTCCACTCCCACCAGGCGACGACCGAGGCGACCGCGTGGCGGATGTTCAGCGGGGCACAACGCGCGCTGCGGCCGGGTGGCGAGCTGTGGGTGGTCGGCAACCGGCACCTCGGCTACCACGTGACGCTCCGGCGGCTGTTCGGCAACAGCCAACTGGTGGCCTCGGACCCGAAGTTCGTGGTGCTGAAGGCCGTCAAGCGGGGGTAGCGCGCGGCTGGGCGAGGACGCGGATGATCCGTGCCACCTCGTGGGCCATCGCCTCCCGGCAGACGACGAGGTACTTCCGCGGGTCGACCACCTCGCGGTGGGCGGCGAGGAAGGCGCGGATCGCCCCGGTCATCGCCATGTTGAGCGCGGTCCCGACGTTCACCTTGGCGATACCGCCCGCGACGGCGGCCAGCAGCCCTTCGTCCGGGATCCCGGAGGAGCCGTGCAGAACAAGCGGCAGGCGCAGGGTGGTGGAGAGCCGTCCGAGGAGTTCGTGGTCGAGGGCGGCGGTGCGGGTGGTCATGGCGTGGGCGCTGCCGATGGCGACGGCGAGGGCGTCGACACCGGTCCCGGCGACGAAGGCGCGGGCCTCAGCGGGGTCGGTGCGGGCGCCGGGGGCGTGGGCGTCGAGGGCCGGGCCGCCCTTGCCGCCGATCCTCCCCAACTCGGCCTCGATCCAGATTCCCTGGCTGTGCGCCCACTGAACGGCCGCCCGGGTGGCGGCGAGGTTCTCGGTGTAGGGCAGCCGGGCCGCGTCGTACATCACGGAGCTGAAGCCCGCGTCGGACGCCTGGCGCAGCAGGTCGTCGCTCTGGACGTGGTCGAGGTGCAGCGCGACGGGCACCCGGGCGTGTTCCGCGGCGGCGGTGGCGGCGCGGGCGAGGGGGAGCAGGCGTCCGCCCCGGAACCGGACGGCGTTCTCGCTGACTTGGAGCACGACGGGCGCGCGGGCCGACTCGGCGCCGGTGACGACGGCCTCGACGTGTTCGAGGGTGATGACGTTGAAGGCGGCGACGGCGGAGCAGGTTTCGGCGGCGCGGGTGACCAGTTCGCCGGTGGACGCGAGAGACACGGTTTCTCCTGCCGGGTCGTGGGTCAGGGGGCGAGGATCACCGAGCGGGTGAGGTGGCGCGGGCGGTCGGGGTCGAGGCCACGGCGGGTGGCGACGGCCACGGCGAGGCGTTGGGCGCGGACGAGTTCGGCGAGCGGGTCGAGCCTGCCCTCGATCCACAAGGCGCCGGTTGCGCACACCTGTTCGGCGAGGCCGGCCGGCGGCTCGCCGATCATCCAGGTGGCGGTGCCCCGGGTGGTGACGCTGACCGGACCGTGCCGGTATTCCATCGCCGGGTAGGCCTCGGTCCAGGCAAGCGCGGCCTCACGCATCTTGAGCGCGGCCTCGTTCGCGAGTCCGACGGTCCAATCGCGACCGAGGAAGGTGAACTGGCCGCAGTCGGCGAGCCCTTCGGGCAGGGGCGTGGACAGGGCCGTGCGGGCGTCGGCCACGGCGGTGTCGGTGTGCAGGCCGAGGTGAGCGCGGAGCAGGGTCAGCGCGCTGGTGGCGAACCGGGTCTGCACGACGGAGCGTTCGTCGGCGAAGTCGAGCACGACGGCCTCGTCGGCGGCCGTCATCACCGGTGTGCGGGGGTCGGCGGTGATGGCGATGGTGCGGGTCTGTCCGCGCAACTCGGCCAGTAGGTCCAGGACTTCGGTGGTGGTGCCGGACCGGGTGAGGGCGATGACCCGGTCGTAGCGGCGGGTGGGCGGGAACTCGGAGGCGGCGAACGCGTCGGTCTCGCCCAGTCCGGCGCCCTCGCGCAGGGCGGCGGCGGCCTGGGCCATGAAGTAGGAGGTGCCGCAGCCGATCACCGCGACCCGCTCCCCCGGTTCCGGCAGTGCGCCGCCGTGCCGGTGCGCCGCGTCGGCCGCGCGTGCCCAGCACTCGGGCTGACTGTTCAGCTCGTCCTCGACGTGGGTCATGGCAGGCCCTTCCTCAGACTGGCACTGATTTTTCATGCAAGATATAGCGTGCTTTCAAGCACAATCAAGCAGTCCGTCAGGACCAGGGCGTGCAGAATCGTGGTGGAACATCAACGAACGGAGGCTCCGGATGGCGCGCGACGACCGCTGGCAGGCCCTGCTGGAACTGCTGGCCGGGCGCGGTCGGCTGGAGGTCGAGGAGGCGGCGGCCGAGCTGTCGGTGTCGGCCGCGACGATCCGCCGGGACTTCGACCGGCTGGCCGAGCAGCGGATGCTGGTACGCACCCGGGGCGGAGCGGTCGCGCACGGAGTGTCGTACGAGCTGCCGCTGCGCTACAAGACGGCCCGCCGCGCCTCCGAGAAGCAGCGCATCGCCCAAGCGGTCGCGGAACTCGTCTCGCCCGGTGAGGCGGTGGGCCTGACCGGCGGCACGACCACGACCGAGGTGGCCCGGGCGCTGGCCGTGCGCGGCGACCTGGCCTCGGGCTCCCCGGCACTGACCGTGGTCACCAACGCGCTCAACATCGCGGGCGAACTGGCCGTACGTCCCCAGTTCAAGATCGTGGTGACGGGCGGGGTCGCGCGCCCGCAGTCGTTCGAACTGGTCGGCCCGCTCGCGGATGGCGTGCTGGCGCAGCTCACGGTCGACGTGACCGTGCTCGGGGTGGTGGCCTTCGACGTCATGCATGGCGCGGCGGCCCACGACGAGGCGGAGGCCGCGGTCAACCGGGTGTTGTGCGAAAGGGCCCGGCGGGTCGTCGTGGCGGCCGACTCCAGCAAGCTGGGGCAGCGGGCCTTCGCCCGGATCTGCGCGGCGGAGGTGGTGAACACGCTGGTGACGGACTCGGCGGCGGATCCGGACACCGTCCGGCGGTTCGAGGAGGCGGGCGTCCGGGTCGTCACCGTGTGAGGGGGCCGGCAGGGCGGTGTCAGATACCGCCGGAGGCCGCCCGCACAAAGCCCGCGCCCTGCATGTCGTTGCATCCCGCCTCGACCCGGCCGGCCGGGTCGGTCCAGGTGAGCTGGGCCTGGAGGGCGACGCTGACCAGGGTCATGAGCAGATCGACGTCGCTCGTGGCGTCGAGGCGTATGGTCACCCACTGGGAGCCCGGCACGACACGGATCGCTCCCGAGCCCCTGAAGTCCTGGGCGAAGCGGCGGATGGCACGGTCCGTCAGATGCAGGTCGACGTCCCGGTCCGAGTGGAAGTGGGCGATCTCGCCCCGGTCGGAACCGAGTGCCTGACCGAGTCCGCAGCTCGGTACGACACGTCTCAGGTCCGGCCAGGTCGTCAGTTGCGTGAGGGCACGCGAGGCCAACGTCATGGGCCCATCATGGACCGCTCACTCGCACGCAACCAGCAAGTGCGCGAGTATTGACCGCCCCGTGCGGCCGGTCTGTCCGAAGTCGTACCCGTGTTCTGTCCGAAACGACGGGCGGCGTACGACGGTTACAGACCGACGCGCCGGTCCATGCGCGCCAGCAGCAGGTTCGGGTTGCGCTTGGTGAAGTAGGCGGCGCCCGGGATGTATACGTTCCGGTTCCGCACGGCGACGGCGGTGGGGTTGGACAGGCCGTTCTGCCCGGTGAGCACGACCGAGTGGCTGCCGTCCGGGTGCACCAGGGCGATCCGGCTGGTGGTGGCCAGCGCGGCGAGGATCGTGTGGCCGCGTCCGGTGAAGGTGAAGTCGTCGATCCCGTCCAGTCCGGTGGCTCTGGTCTGGATCGCGCCCGCCCGGTCGCCCGGGCCCACGGGGATGCTGAGCAGCGTGCCGCGGTCGCTGTTGGACACCCATACGGTGTGGCCATGGACCTTGATGCCGTTGACGCCGGTGCCCCCGGTACCGCCCGAGCGTGCCGCGCCCGGGGCGAGCGCGGTGCCCTTGGCCCACGCCGTGGCCCGACCGCCCGCTCTGGGGATGCGCCAGACCGTGCCCAGTGAGGAATCGGCGGCGTACAGCACACCGCGGTACTCGTCGAGGGCGAGCCCGTTGGGCAGGCCGTTCGACGGCAGTTTCGCGATCTGCCGGGGCGCCCCGCCGCCGGGCGCGATGCGCCAGACACCGGTGCTGCTGGTGCCGGTGGCGTAGGTGACGTAGAGCGTGCCGTCGTGGGCGCGCGCGATGCCGAGGACCACGGCCTTGCCGACGCGGGGGGTCTTCGGGTTCGACACGGCCGGCAGGGTCGCGAGGACGCGGGTGTCGCCGTCCTTGTTCACGTTGACGACCTGCCGGGCGAACGCGAAGGTCAGGTCGACGGAACCGTCGCGCTCCAGCGCAATGTTCTCCGGTGTCCGTCCGGCGGCGAAGTCGAAGTGGGCGACGACGCGTGCCTCCGACAGCTGGGGCTCGCTGCCCGAGGCGGGAGCCGACGCGAGCACGCCCAGAGCGATGGCTGCCGCTGCGGCTCCGGCCGTGCGGGGAAGACGGAGCATGGGAACCTCTCTTCGAACGGGTCGTGAGGCACCGGCACACGGGCCCCGATCCACCATGACGGCCGCGGGACGGGCGGCACCGACAGCCGGGGCCGGGGAGTCGCCCGCGCGGGCCACGCCATGGGGCCGCCTGCCGCGCACGCGGGTGACCGTGGTGAACGCCCGAGGCACCATCGCGATGTGCCGGGGATCCCGACGCCGGCCCTTCAGGAACGGCCGGTCCGGCACACTCGGGTGCATGGAGACTGCCGAATACCTTCAGACACTGGACCGCGAGGGCCGGTTGCTGGCCGCGGCCGCCGCGGCGGCGGGGACCGACGCCAAGGTGCCGACCTGCCCGGAGTGGCAGGTGCGCGACCTGCTGCGGCACACGGGCGCGGTACACCGCTGGGCCACGGAGATCGTCGCCGACGGACACCCCTCGCCCCGCCCCTTCGGCGACCCCCCGGACCTCGACGGCGCCGAGCTGGTGGCCTGGTACCGGGACAGCCACCGCCGCCTCGTCGACACGCTGGCCGCCGCGCCGTCCGACGTGCGGTGCTGGACCTTTCATCCTGCCCCCTCCCCGTCGCCACTGGCCTTCTGGACCCGGCGGCAGGCGCACGAGACGACCGTGCACCGCCATGACGCGGAGTCGGCGCGCGGCGGCGTCCCCTTCGCGGTCGCACGGGACTTCGCGGTGGACGGGATCGACGAACTGCTGCGTGGCTTCCATGCCCGGTCGAGGAGCCGGATACGCGTCGAGAAGCCGCGCCTGCTACGGGTGCGCGCCTCGGACACCGGGGACGTGTGGACCGTACGGCTGTCGGCGGAGCCGCCCGTGACCACGCGCGACGAGTTCGGCGAGGCGGAGACCGAACTGACCGGTCCCGCCGATGCGTTGTACCTGGCGTTGTGGAACCGCGGTCCGGTGCCCGACGTGACCGGCGACGCCGGACTCGCCGAGCTGTGGCGGGAGGCGTCCGCGATCTGACTGCGGGCGGTCAGCCCGCCAGCATCCGGGTGAGCACCGCGCGCTGCACGGGCAGCACCTCGTCGTGCAGCGCGCGCCCCTTGCCGGTGAGCGCCACCCGCACACCCCGCCGGTCCTCAGCGCACATGGCACGGTCGACCAGGCCGTCCTTCTCCAGACGGGCGATGAGCCGGGACAGCGCGCTCTGGCTGAGGTGCACGCGCTCCGAGATCTCCTGGACGCGATAGGTGCAGCCGCCGTCCGCCGCGTCGCCTTCGGCGAGCAGGTCGAGCACCTCGAAGTCGCTGGCGCACAGGCCGTGTCCGTGCAGGGCACGGTCCAGCTCACACTGGGTGCGGGCGTGCAGGGCCAGGATTCCCCGCCACTCTTCCACGAGCTGCCGCTCGACCTTCGTACGCCCGGCCTTCTTCGCCGTCATGGCCGCACCGTAGCAGAAAATCGAACTCATTGCGTCGGAATTTAATGCATTTGCATTCGATGCATGCGCATGTAGTCTCGTCGGCATGACCTCTCCGCTCACCACCCCCGCTTCGCCGTCACCGACGGTCAGCTGGACCCCCCGACTGTGGGGCACGCTCCTGGTGCTCTGCGCCGCGATGTTCCTCGACGCGCTCGACGTGTCGATGGTCGGCGTCGCACTGCCGTCCATCGGCTCGGACCTCCACCTGTCCACCTCGACGCTGCAATGGATCGTCAGCGGCTACATCCTGGGATACGGCGGCCTGCTGCTCCTCGGCGGCCGCACCGCCGATCTGCTCGGCCGGCGTCAGGTGTTCCTGGTGGCCCTCGGCGTCTTCGCGCTCGCCTCGCTGCTCGGCGGGCTCGTGGACTCGGGCCCGCTGCTGATCGCGAGCCGCTTCATCAAGGGGCTGAGCGCGGCGTTCACGGCACCCGCAGGTCTGTCCATCATCACCACGACGTTCCCGGAGGGCCCGCTGCGCAACCGCGCCCTCTCCATCTACACCACCTGCGCCGCCACCGGCTTCTCCATGGGGCTGGTGCTGTCCGGCCTGCTCACCGAGGCCAGTTGGCGGCTGACCATGCTGCTGCCCGCCCCCATCGCCGTACTCGCGCTGCTGGCCGGACTGCGGCTGCTCCCGCGCAGCGCCCGCGAGCGCAACCACGCGGGCTACGACATACCGGGCGCCGTCCTCGGCACCGCCTCGATGCTGCTGCTCGTGTTCACCGTCGTCCAGGCCCCGGAGGACGGCTGGGCGTCCGCCCGCACCCTGCTGTCCTTCCTCGCGGTCGCCATCCTGCTGACCGCCTTCGTCCTGGTCGAGCGGCGCGCCGCGAGCCCCCTGATCCGCCTCGGCGTACTGCGCTCGGGCGACCAGATCCGAGCTCAGTTCGGCGCGCTGGCCTTCTTCGGGTCGTATGTCGGCTTCCAGTTCCTGACCACGCTGTACATGCAGGAGCTGCTCGACTGGTCCGCCCTGCACACCGCGCTGGCCTTCCTGCCCGCGGGCGCGCTGGTGGCGGTGTCCTCGACGAAGGTCGGCTCGATCGTCGACCGGTTCGGCACCCCGCGGCTGATCGCGACGGGCTTCGCACTGATGGTCGCGGGCTACGCGCTGTTCCTGCGGGTCGACCTCGATCCGGTGTACGCGGCCGTCATCCTGCCGTCGATGCTGCTGATCGGCGCGGCCTGCGCACTGGTCTTCCCGTCGCTCAACATCCAGGCCACCAACGGGGTCGAGGACCATGAGCAGGGCATGGTCTCCGGCCTGCTCAACACCTCGGTACAGGTGGGCGGGGCGATCTTCCTCGCGGTGGTCACGGCAGTGGTCACGGCGGGCGCCCCGGAGCACGCGTCACCCGAGGCCGTGCTCGACAGCTACCGGCCCGGCTTCCTGGTGGTCACCGGAATCGCCCTGGCGGGCCTGCTGATTACCCTCACCGGCCTGCGCACCCGGCACACCGCGCCGACGCTCGTGGTCGCGGGCTCCACCACGGATCCCGCCCCGGATGCCACCGCGAAGGAGACGGACGCGGAGCCTGTGGGAGTGCGCAACTAGGGTCTGTCGTTCGGGTCAGGCCGCAGACGCGGGGTCTGGCACGCACGGCTGCGGCGTTGTCGTCGGTCGCCGATGCGCCGCGTCGACTCCCTCCTCCGCCTTGCAGCCGCACGCACCAGACCCCGCTCACCCCCGCCGACAAGGCATCGCCGACATCCTGCGCCCTGACCCAAACGACAGACCCTGAGTTCGCCCCGGAGGCTACAGAGCCGGAGGCTGAAAGAGCTCCTCCAGTTGTGTGCCCGGCGGGATCTCGCTTGTCCCGCCGGGCACACGGCTGTGACAATCCCCGGGTGGACGGATATGGGGGACGCCGCAACAAGCCTCAACAGGACGCGGCGACGGTCGAGTTCGGCTATGCGCTGATCAGCGCGGTATTCGCGGCGGCCGTCGTGTTCGGAGCCGTCGCCGGACCGGCGCTGCTCTTCGAGCCCCCGCGCGTCGTCGCCACGGCGCTGCTCTGGACGGGCCTGGCACTCGCGGCCGTGGTCCTTGTGGTCCGGTTCGTGAGCGTGCTGGTCCGATTCCACCGTACGGCGAGGTGATCAGCGACCGGCCACCAGCCGCTCGACCTCGGTGGTGAAGAAGAGCTCGGGGTCGAAGCCCATCCCGGCGAAGTGACCCGCGAGTTCCAGCGAGATCAGCCCGTGCAGCCGGGTCCAGAACGCCAGTGCCCGATGCAGGGCGGCGGGTGTCGCCTGATGGTCGCCGGCCCACTGCCGGTGGTCCACGAGGTGGGCGTCGAACGCGTCCGGCGCCCCGGCGACGGCCTGCGCGTCCGCGCAGACGTCGAGCAGCGCGGACATGATCTCGCGAGCGATCCCGGTGATGTCCCCCGGCGCGTGATAGCCGGGGACCGGCGTGCCGTAGACGAGGAAGTACCGCTGGGGATCCGCGAGCGCCCAGCGGCGCAGCGCCCGGGCGAGGTCGGCGATCCCTGACTCCGGTTCCGCCACGGCGGTGCGCATGGCGTCGGCCAGGCCGCGGTAGGCGTCCCGGATCAGCTCGGTGATCAGTTCGTCCCGGCCGGCGTAGTAGCGGTAGAGCGCCGGGCCGCTCATCCCCAGCTCCTTGGCGATGGCGTTGAGCGACAGGCCCGAGGCTCCCGCCACGGCGATCTGCTTCCAGGCCAGCTCCTTGATCTCCGCACGCACCTGGCTGCGGTAGCGCTCACGGGGACTCCCCGTACCTGCCGCCATCACCCTCACGCTCCTCGTCCGTCCGACCTGTCTGCATGTCTTCCTGTTTCAGGTTATCACTATCGCAATAAGCCATAACTCAACATGGCGGCAGCTTGACACGTTCACTATTGCCCAGTCATCTTTGTTATAGCTTCTAACGCAAGCGAATGGCTCCACAACGGAGTCGCATTTCTGGGCGGAGGTCGTCATGGAGAACGTCAGCGAGAACACGGAACTGGTCGAGGTCGTCCTGCCGGGAACGGTGGAGCCGGAGGACCTCCAGATCCGGCGGGGTCTGGTGCCGGCGGCGGGCAAGGGACAGATCGTGGTCCGCATGGAGGCCACCGGGGTCTCCTTCGCGGAGCAGCAGATGCGCCGCGGGCGTTACTACGACCAGCCGCCGTTCCCCTTCGTGCCGGGCTACGACCTGGTCGGCACGGTAGTCGCGGCCGGCCCCGGTGTGGCGACCGACCTGGTCGGGCGGAGGGTCGCGGCGCTGGTCAAGGTCGGCGGCTGGGCCAGCCACGTGGTGCTCGACGCGGCCGACGCCGTCGAGGTGCCCGCCGGTGTCGCCGCGGAGGAGGCGGAGACCCTGGTGGTCAACGGCATCACCGCGTGGCAGATGCTCCACCGCAAGGCCCGGGTGCGCGGCGGGGGGACGATCCTCGTCCACGGAGCCAACGGCGGGGTCGGAACCGTCCTCGTCCAGCTCGCGCGGGCCGCCGGCCTGAACGTGATCGGCACCGCGTCCGCCCGTCACCACGACGCACTGCGGAACATGGGCGTGACGCCGATCGACTACCGCAACGAGGACATCCCGGCCCGGGTCCGCGCACTCGCTCCCGGCGGTGTCGACGCCGTCTTCGACCACGTCGGCGGCCGCAGCGTCATCGACTCGTGGCACCTGCTCGCGCCCGGCGGCACACTCGTCTCCTACGGCAGCGCCGCGACCCGTGACGACTCGGGCTCCAAGCAGTGGCCCGTTCTGAAGATCCTCGGCCGGGTGTGGCTGTGGAACGCGCTGCCCAACGGACGCCGGGCGTACTTCTTCAACGTCTGGGCGGGCCGCGCCCTGAACAAGAGCGGCTTCCGGGACCGGCTCAACGCCGACCTGACCGAGGTGTTCCACGCGCTCCAGCGCGGCGATGTCACCGCCCGGATCGCCGCCAGGCTGCCGCTCACGGAGGTCGCCGAGGCCATGCGGCTCGCCGAGTCCGGCACGGTCGCGGGCAAGATCATCCTGGTCCCGGAGAACACACCTTCCGGACGCTAGGCCACCTCGGAACCGCGCCCGAGCCGCCCCGACAAGAGTGCGACGACCGCCTCCGGGCGGCAGGCCGGGCGCCGGGCCCGCGGGCACACGTCGGACCGCGGGTGGTTGTCCGCGCGCCACCGCCCCGATGACGGCGGTGACTTCGGTCCCGACCCGTGCGCCCTGTGTCCGCGCTCGTGCAGACTCCTTCCACGCGAGAGCGCTGCTCTCCTCGTCACAGGGGGTCGCCATGTCCACACACGTCAAGAAGCCCGGTTGGTTCACCGTCAACGTGCTCAACCGCTTCGTCGCCTGGCTGACCCGGCGCGGCATCAGCGTCTGGGGCTCCCGGGTCCTGGCGGTCCGTGGCCGCAGGAGCGGGGAGTGGCGGACCACCCCGGTGAACCTGCTGACCGTGGACGGGCAGCAGTATCTGCTCGCCCCGCGCGGCCACGTCCAGTGGACCCACAACATGCGCGCGGCCGGCGGGGGCGAACTGCGTCTGGGCGGGAACGTGGACGAGTTCACCGCGACCGAGGTCGCGGACGGGGACAAGGTCCCGCTCCTGCGGGCCTACCTCAAGCGCTGGAAGGCCGAGGTAGGTGTCTTCTTCAACGGCGTCGGCCCCGACTCGTCCGACGACGAGATCCGCCGCATCGCCCCGAACCACCCGGTCTTCAGGATCACCGTCAGGAACTGACCGCGTCCTCCGCCGCGGCTCCCGCCGCGTCGGCCTGCCGCCGGTCCAGCGCGGTCAGGGCACGCTGGGCCATGGGGTGGGCGCGGACCAGCTCACCGAGGGACGTCGAACCCCGCGTGATGTCCCTGAACGCCCTCCAGACGGGACGCAGGCCCGTGAGACCCGCGTGGAACAGCCCGGGACGACGCTCGAACGCCGCCAGCATCCGCTTGCCGACGCTCATCTCGACGCCAAGACCCGCCTTGATGGCGAACGCGTAGTTGAGGGCCTGACGACGGGCGTCCACCGCGTCATGCGCCTCGGCGATCCTGACCGCCCACTCCCCCGCGAGGCGCCCCGAGCGCAGCGCGAAGGAGATGCCCTCACGGGTCCACGGCTCAAGGAGTCCCGCCGCGTCACCGCACACCAGCACCCGGCCGCGCGACAGCGGCGAGTCGTCGGCCCGGCATCGAGTCAAGTGCCCGGAGGAGATGGCCGGTTCGAAACCGGCGAGACCGAGCCGGGCGATGAAGTCCTCCAAGTACCGCTTGGTGGCAGCACCTTCGCCGCGTGCCGAGATCACGCCGACCGTGAGCGTGTCCCGCTTGGGGAACACCCAGCCGTAACTGCCGGGCAGCGGGCCCCAGTCGATGAGAACGCGTCCCCGCCAGTCCTCGGCGACCGTCTCCGGCACCGGGATTTCCGCCTCCAGGCCGAGGTCGACCTGGTCGAGCTTCACGCCGACATGCGCCCCTATCCGGCTGGCGCTGCCGTCGGCGCCCACCACGGCCCGCGCCAGCAACGTCTCACCGCCCTGGAGCACCACGGCGACCGTGCGCCGGTCCGGCACCACCGAGCCGTGCTGCTCGACCCGCGTCACCGTGACGCCGGTACGCAGCTCGGCGCCCGCCTTCTGCGCGTGCTCGACCAACTGGTGGTCGAACTCGGGCCGGTTGATGAGCCCGAACAGCATCTGCTTGGAGCGGCGGGTGCGGGTGAAGCGCCCGTTGTTCGAGAAGGTGACCGCGTGCACCCGGTCCTGCAGGGGCAGTTCGAAGCCGGGCGGCAGCGCGTCGCGCGACGGGCCGATGATGCCGCCTCCGCAGGTTTTGTACCGGGGCAGGTCGGCCTTCTCCAGCAGCAGCACACGCCGTCCCGTGACCGCCGCCGCGTAGGCCGCCGAGGCGCCCGCGGGTCCCGCGCCCACCACGACGACGTCCCACACCTGCTGCACGTCGTCCGCCGAAGAGTTCTCGCCGCTCACGATGGTCCGCTGCTCCGATCAATCCGATCAAGCCGATCAAGGCGTCTGCCGTTGTGTCCTGCGCGTCCCCCGCATCCTACGGCGCAGGTCGTCGCAGGCCGCTGTGGGAGGATCGGTGTACCCACCCAGGTACAACGTCGCACCTACGAGGAGCGTGCCCATGTCGTCGAATCCGGTCGCCGAGACCGTCGCCTCGCTGCTGCCCAGGGCGAAGGCCGAGCTCGCCGAGCTGGTGTCCTTCAAGTCGGTGGCGGACTTCGACCAGTTCCCGAAGAGCGAGAGCGAGGGCGCCGCGAACTGGGTCGCCGACGCGCTGCGCGCCGAGGGCTTCGAGGACGTGGCACTGCTGGACACCCCGGACGGCACCCAGTCGGTGTACGGCCATCTGCGGGGCCCGGAGGGCGCGAAGACGGTTCTTCTCTACGCCCACTACGACGTGCAGCCGCCGCTGGACGAGGCCGCCTGGACCACCCCGCCGTTCGAGCTGACCGAGCGCGACGGCCGCTGGTACGGCCGAGGCAGCGCCGACTGCAAGGGCGGCCTGATCATGCACCTGCTCGCGCTGCGCGCCCTGAAGGCGAACGGCGGGGTCCCGGTGCACGTCAAGGTGATCGCCGAGGGCTCGGAGGAGATGGGCACGGGCGGCCTGGAGCGCTACGCGGAGCAGCACCCCGAGCTGCTGCGGGCGGACGCGATCGTCATCGGCGACACGGGCAACTTCCGTGTCGGCCTGCCGACGGTCACCACCACCCTGCGCGGAATGACCCAGGTCCGCGTGCGGATCGACACGCTCGCGGGCAACCTCCACTCGGGCCAGTTCGGCGGCGCCGCCCCGGACGCGCTGGCCGCGCTGATCCGCGTACTGGACTCGCTGCGCGCCGAGGACGGCTCGACGACCGTCGACGGGCTGTCCGCCGACGCCGCCTGGGAGGGCCTCGCCTACGAGGAGGCGCAGTTCCGCACGGACGCCAAGGTTCTCGACGGCGTCGGGCTGATCGGCGGCGGCTCGGTGGCCGACCGGATCTGGGCCCGCCCGGCCGTCACGGTCCTCGGCATCGACTGCCCGCCGGTCGTGGGTGCCACCCCGTCCGTGCAGTCGAGCGCCCGCGCCGTGATCAGCCTGCGGGTACCGCCGGGCGTCGACGCGGCCGAGGCGACCAAGCTGCTCCAGGCGCACGTGGAGGCGCACACGCCGTGGGGCGCCCGGGTGCACACCGAGCAGGTCGGGCAGGGCCAGGCGTTCCGCGCCGACACCGACAGCCCGGCCTACCAGGCGATGACCGACGCGATGGCGGTCGCCTACCCGGGCGAGCGGTTGCAGTACGCCGGCCAGGGCGGCTCGATCCCGCTGTGCAACACGCTCGCGGGCCTCTACCCGGACGCGGAGATCCTGCTCATCGGCCTGAGCGAGCCGGAGGCCCAGATCCACGCCGTGGACGAGAGCGTCTCCCCCGAGGAACTGGAGCGGCTGTCGGTGGCGGAGGCGCTGTTCCTGCGCAACTACGCGGCGGGCTGAACCACTCCGCTCCTGGCAGAGGGGCCCCGCCCATCGGCGGGGCCCTGCCTACGGTCGGCGCATGGACGTCTCGGCGACCGGCGACAACGCCTCAGGCGTGCGTGCCGGGCCCGCGTCTGCGGCCCGATCCAAACGACAGGCACCAGCCGCCCTGACCGGCGCCCAGGTGCTGACCCATCGCCTGGGCGCGCCTCGTCCGGGATGAGCTCGCCGGTGCCCGCCGCCACGGTTCGAGGAGCGGGAACGGCCGATCCACGCGGCCGCACCGGCCGACGGGACCGTGATGCCGGGGGTGTTCAACCTCGACCGGCCCCGGCTCCTCCACTCCGTGGCCCGGCCGGCGGAGCCCGGCGCCCGGACGGCCTGCTTCGGCCGCGGTGAACCAATGGTGGGCGGCGCGGCGGCCGCGCTGCGCGGGGCGACCGCGTTGTCGTGAGCCGGCGTCCTGGGCGGACGTCAGCCGACAGGCACACCGGCCTCCAGGTAGAGCGCGCTCCCCCGCTCACGAGCCCGCAGCGCCCAGCGGAGCCGCTCGTAGCGGACCGGCGGCAGCATCTCGGCGGCCTCCTGCTCGGTGGCGAAACGCCAGGCCCGCAGCTCCGGGCCGGGCAGCAGCACCCGGGACGCCTCGCCGGACTCCAGCCGACCGCCGTCGAAGAGGAGACGGAGCCCGCCGAAGCCGGGGGGCGCCGGCTCCTCCCAGTCCACGACCAGCAGCCGCGGCACGTCCCCGAGCCGTATCCCGGTCTCCTCGGCCACCTCGCGCATACCGGCACGGGCCGGTGCCTCGCCGGGCTCGACGACACCGCCGGGGAACTCCCACCCGGCCTTGTAGGTGGGGTCGACGAGCAGCACCCGGTCCTCCTCGTCGAAGAGCAGCACACCCGACGCGAGTGTCTCGGCGGTGGGTTCCCGGGTCTGCACGATGTCGCAGGGGGCGACGGCTCCGCTGCCGACGGCCTCGGCGATCCGCACGGCGGTCTCCCGCGGGGTGAGGGACCCGGAGTCGACGGGGTGGGCGTCGGCGGTGAGCCAGGAGGCGAGGGCGGCGCGGTAGGGCTCGATGTGGTCGTACGACCACTGCCGTATCCGCGTCTCCCCGTCGGGGAGGTCGGCGGGGACCTCCCGCCCGGCTATGCGCTCCCGCAGGATCGTTTCCGCCGGTGCGAGGAGGATGTGCCGGACCGCAATACGACGCGCAGCGAGGCCACCGAAGATCTCGTCGCGGTACTCCTGGCGCAGCAGGGTCATCGGGACCACGAGAGTCCCGCCGAGCTCGGCGAGCATCGCCGCGACGGTGTCGATGACCAGCCGTCGCCAGATCGGCAGGTCCTGGAAGTCGCCGACCTCGGTGAGGTGTTTGGGCGGGAGCAGGTGGGTGAGCGCCCCGCCGATGACCTCGGGGTCGAAGAGCGTGCTGTTCGGGATCAGTTCGATCAGTTCCCGTGCGGTGGTGGTCTTCCCCGCACCGAACGCGCCGTTGATCCAGACGACGGTCACGGACTTCCCCCTCTTCTGTTGGCTCCCTGTGGCCTGCCCGCTCCACGCTGTAGCGGAAACCAGCCCAGTTGAGAGCGTACACACCAAGGTGCCGGTGCCCCCATGACGGGAACTCCGGCACCACGCCTGTCAGAGGTTCTCCTCCTGGGGTCCTACTCCTGTCCCAGCGCGCCGTCTTCGAAGTCGAGGCTGTCATGGCTGACAAGGTGGCCGACGGTGTCCACGGTGTCCGACACGCTGGTGTCCCCGACCACGTCGGTGTCCACCCCGTGGGAGGGAGTGATGGCGGCCACGACGAACCCGGTGGCCAGCGAGGCGATGGCGAGCATGCTGCGCTTCTTCATGCCCTGACCAACTGCGGAAACGGCCGGGAGTCACGCGGATCACGACGGTTGTTCTCCAAAGGCGGGGCGCGGCCGCAATTCCATGGCCGGTTGCGCCACAGGGTCGTCGTCGGTCGCGAGTCGGGGCCCGCGCGCGGCGGGCCGGGATGCGGGACGATACCGGGAGGGATGCGCGGCGATCTCGTCGAGGAACTCCTGGAGCAGATGCAGTAGGGCGTCGGGGTGCTCCAGGTGTACGTCGTGGCCTGTGCCGGGGATGCTCACGGCCGTTGTCCCCGGGTGCCGTCGGAGCATGGCCCCGGACTCCTGTGGAGAGATGATGCCGGACTGGCCAAGGACGGCCAGGACCGGACAGGTGATCCTCGCCCACTCGTCCCAGAAGGAACGCTGTGCGTTCTCGGCCAGCGAGGCCACCATGACGCTCCGGTCGAAGCGGGGCCACCAGCCGCCGCGCTCCTCCAACCCGGCGGCCCATCCCTCGCCGACCGCACCGCCGCCGAGGAATGCGACGGCAGCCTCCCGCGACGGGAACGGTGTGGGCCATGCGTCGAGCCATCCGCCGATCTCGGCCTGCACGTTCGGGTTCGGTCCGCCGGGGCCGGCTTCGACCAGGACGAGCGCGCGCACGAGGTGGGGGTGTGCGGCGGCGGTGAGCATGGCGGTATGGCCGCCCAGGGACTGGCCCACCAGGACGGGCTGGTGCAGGTCGAGCTGTTCGAGGACGGCGACGACATCGGCAACGTACGCAGCACGGCTCACCTCGCGTGGGAGGCGCTCGCTGGCGCCGTGGCCGCGCTGGTCGATGGCGACAACCCGGTAGCGAGGGCTCAGGGCTCGGGCGAGGATGTCCCATTCGCCTGCGTGTCCGGCAAGCCCGTGCAGGAGGACGATGGGCTGCCCCGAGCCGCCCCAGTCGCGGCAGGACAGGCGGACCCCGTCGCGTTCCACGGTGCGTTCAGACCACGTCACACAGGCCTTCTTCCAGGGTCGACGGAGGGGGGGTTGTTGATCAGAAGCGGAACATCTCGGCGAACCGGCTGAGAAAGGCGGGATCGCCTTCTGCGCGCACGCTGCCGTCAGCGAGTACTTCGTCGGCGGTCTTGCTGCCGCTCATCAGCTCGCGGATCGGGTGGCCGGACAAGCGCTCAACGACGAGGTCAGGAGCAGGATGCGCACCGAAGCCGACGGTCAGCGCGCCGTTCGTGATCTGTAGGCGGATGGTGAACTCGTCCATGCGGACCTCGAAACCGGCGGTGGTGCCCTGGGCCGTTTCGGGCCGGTAGGTGGTGCGGAAGGACATGGCCACCGACTCGGCGGTGATGGCCTCGCCGGGGCGGGGCTCCGTCATCGTCCGGGCTCCCCAGCGGCCCAGCGCGATGAGCGCCGGTTCGAGGTCCCTCCCGTAGTCGGTGAGCTCATAGACGACCGCCCGCTCGGGGTGCGGCAGCGCACGGCGGGTGGCCAGTCCGGCTTCTTCAAGTTGCTTCAGACGGGTCGACAGGATGTTGGTGGGGATGGCAGGCAGACCCTTACGCAGGTCCGTGTAGCGCTGGGGTCCGTTGAGCAGGTCGCGGACGATCAGCATGGTCCAGCGTTCACCGATCATTTCCATCGCCCGTGCCAGTCCACAGAACTGGCCGTACTCGCGAATCGCCATGATGCAGATGGTAACTCAGGATTCACTTGACAAAGTCTGCTTGTAAAAAGCAAGTTGGCACATGGCAGCCAACGCGTGCCATCGCTAACGGTGTCATCGAAGCCCACGACACCCCCCCCAGCCTCGCTGACCCGCCAGACCGTTCCGTCCACCCGCGACCAGGAAAGACCTCCGCATGTCCCAGACGCTCAACCCCCCGGCCGCCCTCGACGTGAGCCCGGTCCGCCCGGTGCCACCACTCCTGCCGACCGCCGGCATCGCAGCAGGCCCGATCTTCCTCGCCGGCGGCCTGGCCCCAGGGCCTGACCAGGGACGGGTTCGGCTTCACCCGCAACGCTCTGAGCCAGCTCAGTCTCGGCACCCTCGGCTGGATCCAGGTCACCGCCTTCCTGCTCACCGGCCTGTTGGTCATCGGCGGCGCGATCGCGATACGCCGGACACTGGGCGATGCGCCCGGCGGCACCTGGGCGCCCCGGCTGCTCGGCATGTTCGGTGCCTCGTTCCTGTTCGCCGGGGTCTTCCGCGCCGACCCGGGGGCCGGGTTCCCCGCCGGTACCTCGGAGAACCGGGTCACCACGCTGAGTGCACACGGCACCGTCCACATGCTCAGCGGCACGGTCGGCTACCTCGCGCTGTGCGGCGCGTTCCTCGTGCCCGCCCGGCACTTCGCTGCCCGCGGTCAGCGCGGCTGGGCCGTCACCTGCCGCCTCGTGCCGGTGGGAGTCCTCGCCGGATTCGCGGGCTCCTCCATCACCGTCCTGGCCTTCACCATCGGAGCGGGACTCGGCCTCCTCTGGCTCACCGCAGTGTCGGTCCGGCTCCTCACCGCCGCTCCGACAACGCAGCGGTAAGCACGCCCCTGCGGCTTGCAGGCCAGGCGAAGCGGAACGATGATCCCAGATCACTACGCACGGATAGACGGGACACTGCGACATGACTGAACCGGTGAAGGGCCCTGCGAGCTACTTCCCTTCGATCGAGAAGAAGTACGGCCGCCCGATCACGGAGTGGAAAGACGCCATCCGGTCCTCTCCCCTGACCAAGCACATGGAGCTCGTCTCCTGGCTCAAGACCGAGCACGGCCTGGGCCACGGCCACGCCAACGCGCTCGTTGCGCACACCCTCGCCGAGGACAGCAGACAGTGAACCGCACGTGATCCCGTACAGGGGGCGGACCAGCGGCTTCTCGCGGAATCATCCGCGGGAGGCCGCACTGCCTTTCCTGTCCAGGGCGGCCGGAAACGGCGCGGCTTCTTCGCCTTGTCCCGTCCCATGAGCTGCTCGACGACCGGGCGTGTACCAGGAGACTCGGCCTGACCGCACTGCCACCAGGCCTTGCCCCGTCAGGCGGCCGCGCCGAACCCTTCGGCGCGCAGGTCCTGGTCTCGGAGCGTACCTCCGCACGCTGCCGCTCAGCGGTGCGGCCCATCTCGTACAGCGGGAGCGTGCCTTCCGGCAGCTCGACCGCACGACGGACGAAGTCGACCACCATCTCCGGGTACTCGGCCGGCTTCGGGAACCGGCCCATCCGCTGGTACGACTTCAGCGCCAGCAGCAACGCGAGCTGATGACCGTCGGAGTCCATCCGCTCCGCTGCCCACGCTGCCTCCTCCCGCGTCGGCGCGCAGAACAGATGCAGCTCATGCGCGGTGATCAGCCGCTTGAACCGCGGGTACGCGGTCCGCTCGATCGAGGTCACAAGTCCCGCCCCAGGCCCACAGATCAGTCAGTACCAGCACCAACGACCTTCGGCCGATGAGTGACAGCTGCTACCGCGCAGGCGCCAGGATCAAGTACTGGCGGCTTTTGGGCTTACCTCGGCGCTACCCCTACCCCGTCAGGCAGGCAGGCAGGCGGCGAGACGACCCTGGAGCTCTGGGTGGCCGCCGAGGAGCTCGACGCGTTCAACGCCCACATCATCGGCACGATCGAGGTGGTGCACGAGTTCCACGAGGCGTCCGCCGGACCTGCCTAATGGCTGGCCCGGCGAGCGGGGCCGGGAACCCGGCGGAGTCGGCGCGAGTTCCCGGCGTCCGCCTCAGACGCCCGCCGCGGCCGTGTCCGGACGCCGGGCCAGGGCGGCGGCCGCCGCGCCCACCAGACCCGCGTCCGTGCCCATCTGAGCCGGTGTCACCGTCAGACGCCGGACGAAGGACAGGGTGGCGTAGTCGGCGAGAGCCTTGCGCAGGGGGGTGAACAGGACGTCGCCCGCCTTGCCCACGCCGCCGCCGATGACCGCGATGTCGATCTCGACCAGCGTCGCGGTGGCCGCGATTCCGGCGGCGAGGGCCTGCGCCGCGCGCTCGAAGGAGGCCAGGGCGACCGGGTCGCCGTCCTGGGCGGCGGCGGCCACCGCCGCGGCGGACGTGTCGCCGTCCGGGCCGGGTCGCCAGCCGCCCGCCAGTGCCCGTCGGGCGATGTTGGGGCCGCTGGCGAGGCGCTCGACGCAGCCGCGGGAACCACACGGGCACGGATCGCCGTCGAGGTCGACGCTGATGTGACCGATGTGGCCGGCGTTGCCGGTGGGTCCGGGATGCAGCCTGCCGTTCAGGACCAGACCACCGCCGACGCCGGTCGAGACCACCATGCACAGCGCGTTGTCGTGGCCACGGGCCGCGCCCTGCCAGTGCTCGGCCGCCGTGATCGCCACACCGTCGCCGATCAGCTCGACGGGCAGGCCGCCGGTGGCCGCTCGCACCCGCTCCACCAGTGGGAAGTCGCGCCAGCCGGGCACGTTGACCGGGCTCACGGTGCCGGCGGAGGCGTCGACCGGTCCCGCGCTGCCGATGCCGATGGATGCCGCGCGCCCCCACAGGGGCGATCCGGCCAGCTCTCCGAACACCTCCTCCACGGCCCGCATCACACGCGCGCCGTCCTCCTGCGCGGGCGTCGCGCGCTGCGCGCGCGCATGGATCCGTCCGTGGCCGTCCACCAGCGCGCCGGCGATCTTGGTGCCGCCGATGTCGAGCGCCGCCACGAGGTCGGTGTGCATCAGGTGAGATCTCCCCGTCAACCGTGAGAAAAGGCTGCCCGGTCAGCGGTGGGGGCGCGGGCCGGGGATTGCGATGGACAGTGTCTCCCGCATCTGACAACGTTGTCCAGGCTCTATGCTCGACGCCACATCCTCATACAACCCCATGGACCGACGCATCCCCCGTGGACGACAGGACAGGACACCGCACTGTGCCCGAGAGCCCCCGCCGCGCCTCCGGCTTCCCAGACCGCCACTCCGGGAGCCGCTACGGAAACCGTCCGACGATGAAGGACGTCGCGGCTCGGGCCGGAGTCGGCCTGAAGACGGTCTCGCGCGTGGTCAACGGGGAACCCGGTGTCACCCCGGACACCGAGCGCCGCGTCCAGGAGGCCATCGACGCACTGGGCTTCCGGCGCAACGACAGCGCCCGGGTGCTGCGCAAGGGCCGCACCGCGAGCATCGGGCTGGTCCTGGAGGACCTCGCCGACCCCTTCTACGGCCCGCTCAGCCGCGCGGTCGAGGAGGTGGCCCGCGCCCACGGCGCCCTGCTGATCAACGGCTCCAGCGCCGAGGACCCCGACCGTGAGCAGGAGCTGGCCCTCGCGCTGTGCGCGCGGCGGGTGGACGGGCTGGTGATCATCCCGGCCGGGGACGACCACCGTTACCTGGAGCCGGAGATGAAGGCCGGTGTCGCGACCGTGTTCGTGGACCGGCCCGCCGGGAAGATCGACGCCGACGTGGTGCTCTCCGACAGCTACGGCGGCGCCCGCGCCGGTGTCGCCCACCTCATCGCGCACGGCCACCGCCGGATCGGCTTCGTCGGCGACATGCCCCGCATCCACACGGCGGCGGAGCGGCTGCGCGGCTACCGGGCGGCCATGGAGGACGCGGGGATACCGGTCGAGGACTCGTGGATGTCCCTCGGGACCACCAGCCCGGAGCGGGTCCGCCGGGCGGCCGAGGAGATGCTGTCCGGCCCCTCCCCCGTGACCGCGATCTTCGCGGGCAACAACCGGGTGACGGTCACCGTGATCCGGGTGCTGGCCGAGCACTCCCGCCGTGTGGCCCTGGTCGGGTTCGACGACATCGAGCTCGCCGACCTGCTCCAGCCCGGCGTGACGGTGGTCGCCCAGGACGCGGCCGCGCTGGGCCGTACCGCGGCCGAACGTCTCTTCCGCCAGCTGGACGGCAGCCTCGTCACGCCGGAGCGCATCGAGCTGCCGACCCGGCTGATCACCCGCGGTTCGGGCGAGCTGCCGCCGGAGGACTGAGCCCGGGCGCGCAATTCGACCTGCGGCCCCGGCCAGGATCTGCGAACGCCCGGCCCTAACCGGCGGAGCCGGAGGCCGTCAGGCCGCCACGGCGGGGTGTCGCGTAGGCCTCCAGGTCGGCGCGGGTCAGTCCGGTCAGGCGCGCCACCTCGGCGATTCCGAGGGCGCCGCAGTCGAGTCCGCGCAGCAGATAGCCGCTGAGCGCCTTGGCGGTGGCCGGCTCGTCCATGACGTCGCCGCCGGTCCGGTTGACGTAGCGGGCGAGGCGGCCGGCAGCCTGTTCGAAGCCCTCGCGGTAGAAGGCGAAGACGGCGGCGTAGCGGGTCGGGATGTGACCGGGGTGCATGTCCCAGCCCTGGTAGTAGGCGCGGGCGAGGGCGCGGCGGGTGAGGCCGTAGTGCAGCCGCCAGGCGGCGTGGACCTTGTCGGTGGGGCCGACCGGGAGGACGTTGGTGGAACCGTCCGAGACACGTACGCCGGTGCCCGCCGCCGCCACCTGCATGACCGCCTTCGCGTGGTCGGCGGCGGGGTGGTCGCTGGCCTGGTGGGCGGCGGAGACACCGAGGCAGGCGCTGTAGTCGAAGGTGCCGTAGTGCAGTCCGGTGGCCCGGCCCTCGGCGGCCTGGATCATCCGGGCCACGGTGGCCGTGCCGTCGGCGGCGAGGATGGCCTGGCTGGTCTCGATCTGGATCTCGAAGCCGATCCGGCCGGGTTCGAGGCCGTGTGTCCTCTCGAAGGCCTCGAGCAACCGGACCATGGCGGTGACCTGCTCGGGGTACGTCACCTTGGGCAGGGTGAGGACGAGGCCGCCGGGCAGTCCGCCCGCCTGGATCAGCCCGGTGAGGAAGATGTCGAGGGTGCGGATCCCCCGGTCGCGTACGGCGGCCTCCATGCACTTCATGCGGATGCCCATGTACGGCGCCGCCGTGCCGTTCCGGTGGGCCTGCGCGACCAGCCGGGCCGCACGGGCGGCCGCCTCGTCCTCCTCGGCGTCCGGGCGCGGGCCGTAGCCGTCCTCGAAGTCGATCCGCAGGTCCTCGACCGGCTCACGCTCGAGCTTGGCGCGGACGCGCGTGTACACCGGCTCGGCGAGTTCGTCCGGCAGGCCGAGTACGGCGGCGAAGGCAGCGGCGTCCGGGGCGTGTTCGTCGAGGGCGGTGAGGGCCCGGTCGCCCCAGGAGCGGATGGTGTCGGCGGCGAAGGCGTCGCCGGGGACGTACACGGTGTGGACGGGCTGGCGGGTGCCGGGATCGCCGGGGTAGAGGCGGTCGAGTTCGGCGTCGACCGGCGCGAGGGAGGCGCCGATCTCCTCGGTGACGGCGCCCGCGAGGCTCGTCGTCACCCGCTCCTGCTGGCCCTGGCTCATGCCGCACCCTCCTGTTGCCCAGCCTACGAAATCAACAATCTGTTGAACGAAGCTATCGGTGCGCCTTCCTGATGGTCAACACCGGGAACGCGTGAGGCTCCCGTGACCGGTGCGGTCACGGGAGCCTCACGGATTCGGCCTGACGGGGATCAGCCCTTGCGGGCCTTGACCTCTTCGGTCAGCTGCGGCACGACGTCGAACAGGTCGCCGACCACGCCGTAGTCGACCAGCTCGAAGATCGGGGCTTCGGCGTCCTTGTTGACCGCCACGATCGTCTTCGAGGTCTGCATGCCGGCGCGGTGCTGGATCGCGCCGGAGATGCCGTTGGCGATGTACAGCTGCGGGGAGACCGACTTGCCGGTCTGACCGACCTGGTTGGTGTGCGGGTACCAGCCCGCGTCCACCGCGGCGCGGGAGGCGCCGACGGCCGCACCGAGGGAGTCGGCGAGGGCCTCGATGATCGCGAAGTTCTCGGCGCCGTTGACGCCTCGGCCACCGGAGACCACGATCGCGGCCTCGGTCAGCTCCGGGCGACCCGTGGACTCGCGCGGGGTGCGGGCGGTCACCTTGGTGCCGGTCGCCTTGTCGGAGAAGGACACCGACAGGGCCTCGACCGCACCGGCGGCCGGGGCGGCCTCGACGGCGGCCGAGTTCGGCTTGACCGTGATGACCGGGGTGCCCTTGCCGACACGGGACTTGGTGGTGAAGGACGCGGCGAACACCGACTGGGTGGCCACCGGGCCCTCGTCGCCGGCCTCCAGGTCGATGGCGTCGGTGATGATGCCGGAACCGATGCGCAGCGCCAGACGGGCGGCGATCTCCTTGCCCTCCGCGGAGGACGGGACCAGCACGGCGGCCGGGGAGACCGACTCGACGGCGGCCTGGAGGGCGTCCACCTTCGGGACGACCAGGTAGTCGGCGTACTCGGACGCCTCGTGGGTGAGGACCTTCACCGCGCCGTGCTCGGCGAGCGCGGCGGCGGTGTCGGCGGCGCCGTTGCCGAGGGCGACGGCGACCGGCTCGCCGATGCGGCGGGCGAGGGTCAGCAGCTCCAGAGTGGGCTTGCGGACGGCACCGTCCACGTGGTCGACGTAGACGAGGACTTCAGCCATGGGAATGCTCTCCTGCGTGCGAAAGTTGAGGGGCGGTCAGCGGGTGCGGGCCTCAGATGAACTTCTGGCTCGCGAGGAACTCAGCGAGCTGCTTGCCGCCCTCGCCCTCGTCCTTGACAATCGTGCCGGCCGTGCGGGCCGGGCGCTGGGCCGCGGTCTCGACCTTGGTCCAGGAACCGTCGAGGCCGACCTCCTCGGCGTCCACGTCGAGGTCGGACAGGTCCCAGGCCTCCACCGGCTTCTTCTTGGCCGCCATGATGCCCTTGAAGGACGGGTAGCGCGCCTCGCCCGACTGGTCGGTGACGGACACGACCGCCGGGAGCTGCGCCTCCAGCTGCTCCGAGGCGGCGTCGCCGTCGCGGCGGCCCTTGACCGTGCCGCCCTCGACGGAGACCTCGGACAGCAGGGTGACCTGCGGGACGCCGAGACGCTCGGCGAGCAGGGCGGGAACCACACCGGCGGTGCCGTCGGTGGAGGCCATGCCGGAGATGACCAGGTCGTAACCGGCCTTCTCGACGGCCTTGGCCAGCACCAGGGAGGTGCCGATGACATCGGTGCCGTGCAGGTCGTCGTCCTCGACGTGGATGGCCTTGTCGGCACCCATGGACAGGGCCTTGCGCAGGGCGTCCTTGGCGTCCTCGGGGCCGACGGTCAGCACGGTGACCTCGACGTCGTCGTCCGAGTTCTCGGCGATCTGCAGCGCCTGCTCGACGGCGTACTCGTCGAGTTCGGAGAGCAGACCGTCCACGTCGTCGCGGTCGACGGTCAGGTCATCGGCGAAGTGCCGGTCGCCAGTGGCGTCGGGCACGTACTTCACAGTGACAACGATCCTCAAGCTCACGCCGGCTCTCCTACTGCATCGTCAGTTCTGGGCTGCCTCTTGCAGGCAGCATAGGCGTCTCAGGCGGCCGATCCCGGTCGGGGCGGCTGCGCGCTCCGAACGAAATATTACTCGCCAGTACACCCAGTTCGTTCCCGCTAAGCAAGCGCTTTGAACTGTGACCTTCGCAACGCAGCGTAACCGGAACTCGACCGCCCCGCAGGCCGGGGTCGGCGCTCAGTCGCGCAGCCCGCCGAATCGCCCCTGGTGGTACAGCAGCGGCCGGCCGTCGCCCGCGGGGTCGCCCAGGACGACCTCGGCGAGCACGATGCGGTGGTCGCCCGCGGGGATCCGGCCCACGATCCGGCACACGAGCCACACCAGGACGTCGTCGAGGACCGGGACGCCCTCGGGACCGTCGCGCCACCCGGTGGGCGGGCCGAAGCGATTGGCGCCGCTGCGCGCGAAGGTGGCGGCCAGCTCACTCTGGTGCTCGCCGAGCACATGGACGCCGACATGGTCGGCCGTGGCTATCGCGGGCCAGCTGGAGGCCGTCGTACCGATGCCGAAGGAGAGCAACGGGGGTTCGGCCGAGACGGAGGTGAGGGAGGTGGCGGTGAAGCCGACCGGTCCGCCGTCGCCGCGGGCGGTGATCACCGCGACACCCGCCGCGTGCCGCCGGAAGGCGGAGCGCAGCAGGTCCGGGGAGGCCGGTCGGGGGGTGCGCAGGCCAGGAGCGGCCGTCATGGAGTTGTCCTTCTGAGAGAGATCACGAGGGGGTCCGTCGCCGCTCAACAGCTCGGACAGCACGCGCTCGCGGTGCGGCGGGCGTGGTCGGCGTGGACCGGCCCGAAGAGCCCGGAGAGAAGGAGTTCCCAACGCATGAGGTCAGGCTGGCGATGAATGACGTGTGCAGTCAAGCGCGTTCCGGGTTCTGCGACATGCCTCACCGTGCGCCCGGCGCTCACGGCTCCTCTGCGCCTCCTGCGGCGGCGCGGCGGCGGACCGCCTCGCCCAGCGCGGCGATCACATCGGCCTTGCGGGGCTGCCCCGCGGCACGCCGGACCACGCGTCCGTCCGCGTCGAGGACCAGCACGGTGGGGGTGCCGCGGACTTCCAGCGCGCGTACGAGGTCCAGGTGGGCTTCGGCGTCGATCTCGACGTGGGCGACGCCGGGGACCATGTCGGCCACCTCGCCGAGAACGCGCCTGGTGGCCCGGCAGGGCGCGCAGAAGGCACTGGAGAACTGGACGAGCGTGGCCCGCTCACCGAGCTCACCGCCCAACTCGGGCGCCCCGAGCCGCATTCCGTCGTCAAGGCCGCGCAACAGTGCTCTCCCGTTTCGTATCCGCGTAGTAAAGCCAGTTTAAAAGACCGAGGTGGGTAGTACGCCGACGTGACGAGGATCTCGCCGAACCGCGGCACCAGGGCTGGCTACCCGACCGTTCTTCGGGCACGATCTGCGAGACGCCGTAAACCTACGGCTGCGTAACTTGTCCGCCCGGGGCCCCTTTCCCAGGCAGAGCAGAAAGGGCCTGTCCCGCCCATGGCAGAGCTGGTCTACCGTCCCGTCGTCGGTCTCGCCCTGACGATGTTCAAGGCCTGGGACCTCAAGATCGACTGCAAGGGCTCGGAGAACATCCCGCGCTCGGGCGGTGCCGTGCTGGTGAGCAATCACATCAGCTACCTGGACTTCATCTTCAACGGGCTGGCGGCTCTGCCGCAGAAGCGCCTGGTGCGCTTCATGGCGAAGGACGCGGTCTTCCGGCACCGGATCTCCGGTCCGCTGATGCGCGGGATGAAGCACATTCCGGTGGACCGCGCGCAGGGCGAGGCCGCTTACGCGCACGCGCTGGACTCCCTCAAGTCGGGTGAGATCGTGGGTGTGTTCCCGGAGGCGACGATCTCGCAGTCCTTCACCCTGAAGGGCTTCAAGTCGGGCGCCGCGCGCCTCGCCCAGGAGGCGGGCGTACCGCTGGTGCCGATGGCCGTGTGGGGCACGCAGCGGCTGTGGACCAAGGGCCGCCCGCGCAACTTCAAGCGGAGCCACATCCCCGTCACCATTCGCGTGGGCGAGGCCATGGAGGCTCCCCGTGAGCAGTACGCGGGCGCCATCACCCGGCGGCTGCGCGAACGCGTGCAGGAGCTGCTCGAGGCCGCCCAGCGCGCCTACCCCGCCCGCCCCAAGGGCGCGGACGACACCTGGTGGCTCCCCTCCCACCTCGGCGGCACGGCCCCGACGCAGGAGGAACTGAAGGCTGCCGAGGCCCGCTGAGGCCTCCGTCAACCGGGTACGGGGCCCGGCCGGCTCTCCCGCCGGCCGGGCCCCGTCACGTACAGGACCGGCAGCCGCCACGCGCGCATCACCAGGGCACTACGCCGGCGTCGTCGAAGAACTGGCCGGTGGGGCCGTCGTCGGGCAGGGTCGCGAGTTCGATGGCGATCGCCGCGCCCTGTTCGGGGGTGCGCACGCCGCGGAAGCCGTTGAGGTCGGTGGCGACGTAGCCGGGGCAGCCGGTGTTGATCAGGATGTTCGTGCCGCTCAGCTCGCGGACGTACTGGAGAGTAACGGCGTTCAGGAACGTCTTCGACGGCGCGTACGCCACGGACACCGGACCTGCGGTCTGCTCGGCGGAGGGTCCTGACTGCCGGGTGAGGGAGCCGACGCTGCTGGACATGTTCACGATCCGTGGTGCGGCGGAGCGGCGCAGCAGCGGCAGCATCGCGTTGGTGACGCGGATGACGCCGATCACGTTGGTGTCCACGACCGTTCGGATGGTGGCGGGGTCGGTCCGGGTGGGCTCCTGTGGCATGTCGCCTGCGATGGCGGCGTTGTTGACGAGTACGTCGAGGCGTCCGGCCTGTTCGTCGATCAGCCGTGCGGCGGCGGTCGCGCTCGCGTCGTCGGTCACGTCAAGCGGTACGGCGAACGCGTCGACGCCGGCGGCACGCAGTTTCTCCACCGCGGCGCTTCGGCGCCGGTCGTCGCGGGCGCCGACGCCGACGCGCCAGCCGAGGGTGCCCAGGCCTGCGGCGATCTCGTAACCGATTCCCTTGTTCGCGCCGGTGACCAGTGCGATCGTTCGTTCAGTCATGGGGACGATGCTGCCTTCGGGCCCCGGCGGGGGTCCAAGACCGATCGAGTGCGCAACGATACCGTCAGGGTATCGATCCGGGATAGCGTGGCCGGATGGAGACCCGGGAACTGCGGTATTTCGTCGCTGTCGCCGAAGAGTTGCACTTCGGGCGTGCCGCGCAGCGGCTCGGGATCGCGCAGCCACCATTGTCACGGGCGATCCAGCGGCTCGAACGTCGGCTCGGGGCAGCACTGTTGGATCGGACCAGTCGCACCGTCACGCTGACCGAGGCCGGCTCGGTGTTGTTGGTCGAGGGCCGGGCGGCTCTCGACGCGGTCGAGGCCGCCGAGCGCCGGACCCGCCGCGCCGCCCTTTCCGTGACCGGCCGCCCCGGCCTGGTCCTGGTCACGAAGGCCAGCGCGTCCAGGGAACTGCTGGCGAGACTGCTCGACACGTACGCCGCCGAACCCGACGCGGTCCCCGTGGACGTCATCCTGTGCGGTCCGGCCGAGCAGGAACGACTCCTGCGCGAGGGCCGGGCCGATGTGGCGCTGCTGCACCGGCCGTTCGACTCGACGGCCGGATTCCACACCGAAGAGCTCAGCACGGAGGGTCAGGTCGTGGTCCTGCCGGCCGGGCATCCGCTCACCGCCCGGACCCATGTGAACATGGCCGACATCACCGGGCTGCCGGGCCTGCCCCTCCCCCGCTGGCCCGACCCCGACGGCACCTACCCGCCCGGGCCCGGCCCGCAGGTCCGCGACCACGCGCAGTTGTTGCAGCTCGTCGCGCTCGGCCGTGCCTGTGCGGTCTCACCGGAGTCGTGCCGAGCCCAACTGCACGGTGACCTCGCCGCCGTGCCCGTGCTGGACGCGCCGACAGTCACCACCGTGATCGCCTGGCCACCGCACAGCCGGTCCAGAGCCGTCGCCGACCTCGTCCGGACCGCGACCCGTCTGTCATAGGCCCGGTGCCACGGCCCATACCGCTCAGGCAGGTCGCACCAGATCAATACACCCAAGGCCTGCGTTTGGATCAGGCCGCAGACGCGGGGCCCGGCACGCACGCACCGGACCCCGCTCACCCCCGCCGACAAGCACCGCCGACATCTTGCGACCCGATCCGAACGACAGACCCTAGTGCGCCATCTCTTCCTTGACCGCCGTCACGAACGCGTCCACGTCGGACTCGCTCGTGTCGAAGGAGCACATCCAGCGCACGACACCGGCCGCTTCGTCCCAGAAGTAGAAGCGGAACCGCTTCTGGAGCCGCTCGCTCACGTCGTGCGGGAGCTTGGCGAAGACGCCGTTGGCCTGCACCGGGTAGAGGATCTCCACGCCGTCCACCGCGCGTACGCCCTCTGCGAGGCGCTGGGCCATCTCGTTGGCGTGGCGGGCGTTGCGCAGCCACAGGTCCTTGGCGAGCAGGGCCTCCATCTGCACCGAGACGAAACGCATCTTGGAGGCGAGCTGCATGGACATCTTGCGCAGATGCTTCATGTGGCTGACGGCGTCCTGGTTGATGACCACGACGGCCTCGCCGAACACGGCGCCGTTCTTGGTGCCGCCGAGGGACAGGATGTCGACGCCGACCGCGTTGGTGAACGTCCGCATGGGCACGTTCAGGGAGGCGGCGGCGTTGGCTATCCGGGAGCCGTCCAGGTGCACCCGCATGCCGTGGGCGTGGGCGTGCTCGCAGATCGCGCGAATCTCTTCCGGCGTGTAGAGCGTGCCCAGCTCCGTGCTCTGGGTGATCGAGACGACCTGCGGCATCGCCCGGTGCTCGTCCTCCCAGCCGTACGCCTGCCGGTCGATCAGCTCCGGGGTGAGCTTGCCGTCGGGCGTGGGCACGGTGAGCAGCTTGAGGCCGCCCATGCGCTCGGGGGCGCCGCCCTCGTCGACGTTGATGTGCGCGCTCTCGGCGCAGATCACCGCGCCCCAGCGGTCGGTGACCGCCTGGAGCGCGACGACGTTCGCGCCGGTGCCGTTGAAGACCGGGAAGGCCTCCGCCGTGGCCCCGAAGTGGCTGCGGATGATCCGCTGGAGGTTCTCGGTGTAGTCGTCCTCGCCGTAGGCCACCTGATGGCCCCCGTTGGCGAGCGCCAGGGCGGCGAGCACCTCCGGGTGCGCTCCCGCGTAGTTGTCACTGGCGAAACCGCGGACCTCCGGGTCGTGGTGACGACGCGCGTCGGTCTTGGGTGGGTTCACGGCTTCTCGGTCAGCCACAGACGGTTTCCGTTCACTTCCGCGGCGGGCTTGTCCCAGACCTCGGTGATGGCCTCGGCCAGGTCCTTGACGTCCGTGAAGCCCGCGAACTTCGCGTTGGGTCGCTCGGCGCGCATGGCCTCGTGCACCAACGCCTTGACCACCAGGATCGTAGCCGCGGACGTGGGGCCGTCCTCACCCCCGGCCTTGCGGAAGAAGTCCGCCATCGCCAGGGTCCACGCCTCGGAGGCGGCCTTGGCGGCCGAGTAGGCCGCGTTGCCGGCGGTCGGCTTGCTCGCGCCGGCCGCGCTGATCAGCACATACCGGCCGCGCTCGCTGCGCTGGAGCGCCTCGTGGAAGGCGAGCGAGGTGTGCTGCACGGTCTTGACGAGCAGCAGCTCCAGGAAGTCCCAGTCGTCGAGGCTGGTCTTGGTGAAGGTCTCGCTGCCGCGCCAGCCGCCGACGAGGTGGACCAGGCCGTCGACACGGCCGAAGTCCTTCTCGATGTGAGCGGCCCAGTCCCGGGTGGACTGAAGGTCGAGCAGGTCGACCGTGTCCCCGGTGACGGTGGCGCCGCCGGACGCGTAGCGCGCCGCGTCCACGGCCTCCGAGAGCCGCTCGGGGTCGTTGTCCGCGCCGACGACGGTGGCACCCGCCTCGGCGAGCCGGAGCAGCGCCGCCCGGCCGGCGGGTCCGCCCGCGCCGGCCACCGCGATCACCGCACCGCTGAGAGCCCCGTTCCCCATTTTCTTCGCCTCCATAGCAGTGTTCTGTGCGCGGTCGCTCACGCGGCCACCCGCTCGGCGCTGTCCGCGGTGATGCCCTTGGTAGAGGCGATCACGTTCTTGAGCTTCTTGGACAGGGCCTCAAAGAACATGCTCAGGGGAAACTCGTCCGGAAGCACGTCATCCACGAGCTTGCGCGGCGGCAGCGTCAGGTCCAGAGCGTCCGGGCCCTTGGCCCACTTCGAGCCCGGGTGCGGCGCGAGGTAGGTGGAGACCAGTTCGTACCCGGCGAACCAGTGCACCAGCTTCGGGCGGTCGATGCCGTCCCGGTAGAGCTTCTCGATCTCGGCGCACAGCTGGTTGGTGACCTGGGGGGCGCGTTCCCAGTCGATGGTGAGCTTGTTGTCCGTCCAACGGACGACGTCGTGCTTGTGCAGGTAGGCGAAGAGCAGCTGGCCGCCGACGCCGTCGTAGTTGCGGTTGCGGTCGCCGCTGACCGGGAAGCGGAACATGCGGTCGAACAGCACCGCGTACTGCACGTCGCGGGCCTGCGGGACGCCTTCGGCCTCCAGCTTCACGGCCTCCTTGAAGGCGGTGAGGTCGCAGCGCAGCTCCTCCAGGCCGTACATCCAGAACGGCTGGCGCTGCTTGATCATGAAGGGGTCGAACGGCAGGTCGCCGTGGCTGTGCGTGCGGTCGTGGACCATGTCCCACAGCACGAAGGCCTCTTCGCAGCGCTTCTGGTCGTGGACCATCGCGGCGATGTCCTCGGGCAGCTCAAGGCCCAGGATGCCGACGGCGGCGTCGGTGACGCGGCGGAAGCGGGCGGCCTCGCGGTCGCAGAAGATGCCACCCCAGGTGAATCGTTCCGGCGCCTCGCGCACGGCGATGGTCTCCGGGAAGAGCACGGCGGAGTGGGTGTCGTAGCCCGCGGTGAAGTCCTCGAACTTGATGCCGCAGAACAGAGGGTTGTCGTACCGGTCGCGCTCCAGCTCGGCCAGCCACTCCGGCCAGACCATGCGCAGCACGACCGCCTCCAGGTTGCGGTCCGGGTTGCCGTTCTGCGTGTACATCGGGAAGACCACCAGGTGCTGGAGGCCGTCCGCACGGCCCGCGGCCGGCTGGAAGGCCAGCAGCGAGTCCAGGAAGTCGGGGACCTCGAAGCCTCCGTCGGCCCAGCGGCGCAGGTCCTTGGCGAGGGCCTGGTGGTAGGCGGCGTCGTGCGGCAGCAGCGGGGACAGGTCCTCGACGGACGCTATGACGCGGCCGACAGCCTGCTGCGCGTCGGCCCGGTCCGGGGCACCCTCGGCGCCGAAGTCGATCGACCCGTCCTTGGACTGCCATGGCCGGATCTGCTCCACCGCATCCTTGAGCACGGGCCAGGCCGGGTGCTCAACCACCCTGGTCGTGAGAGGAACCTGTTCCTCTGAGCCCACCTGCACAAGAATTTCCGTCATGTCCCATCCTCCACGGGAGAACCTCGCGTATGGATACCGTATGCATACGGGGTTTCTCTCAGCAAGAGGCCGAGCGGGAAATTATTCTGCGCAGCCCCTTGGTCACCGCTCTTTTTCCTGCCTGAAACCGTGACGACGCTCACTTCCGCCGCGCAACGGCCAACCACCCGTTCACCCTGGGTAACCGCCCGGCCTCCACCCGGCGCGCGACCGGCGCCGATCGGATCCAGCCGCTCGGCGCGGTCAACACACCGGAGACTCGCCCACGCGGGAGTGACCGTCGGCGAGGGCGCGGGCCAGACCTGGAGCCGCTACCCGCCCCCCGGCACCCCAATCCCCCCGTGTACGGGCGGGTTCATCCGCTGACCGGGCCACTAGGCTGCGAGTCCGCCGCGTGGACAGCGCCGTCCGCGATGACCGCCCGTCCGCGCGCGAGCCGAGCCGCCGTCGACGGAAGCGAGTTGAACCTTGAACTTCCTTACCATCGGTCACCGCGGAGTCATGGGCGTCCAGCCCGAGAACACCCTCCGTTCCTTCGTCGCCGCCCAGCAGGCCGGCCTCGATGTCATCGAACTCGATCTCCATCTGAGCAAGGACGGCGCCCTGGTCGTCATGCACGACGCGGAGGTGGACCGCACGACCGACGGCGTCGGCCCGATCGCCGACAAGACCCTCGCCGAGCTGCGCGCCCTGGACGCCGGCCGCGGCGAGCGCGTCCCGGTCTTCGAGGAGGTCCTGGACGCCGTACGGACGCCCCTCCAGGCGGAGATCAAGGACGTGGCCGCGGCACGGGCGCTGGCCGAGGTGATGCACAAGCGCGACCTGGTGTCCCGGGTCGAGGTGTCCTCCTTCCACGACGAGGCGATCGCCGAGATCGCGCGCCTGGTGCCGGGCGTGCGCACCGCGCTCATCGCCGGCCGGTACGGCACCGACGTCGTCGATCGCGCCGTGCAGGTGGGAGCGGCGACCGTCTGCCTGAACATCCGGCGCCTCACCCTGGAGGTCGTCGAGCACGCCCGCAAGGCGGACCTGAGGATCATCGGGTGGGTGGTGAACACCCAGGACCACCTGCGTCTGACGCGCGCACTCGGGCTGGACGGCGCGACCACCGACTACCCGGAGATCAAGCGCACGGGCCGCTTCACCGCGTGACTGTCAGGCCAGCGGCTTGACCAGCAGCTCGAACTCCAGGTCGTCGCGCAGCGGGATACCGAAGCGCTCCTCGCCGTACGGGAACGGTCTCATCTGTCCCGTACGGCGGTAGCCGCGCCGCTCGTACCAGGCGATGAGGTCCTCGCGCGCGGAGATCACCGTCATGTGCATCTCGGCGACCTTCCAGCCGTCACGGGCGTGCCGCTCCGCCTCCGCGAGGACCAGCTTGCCGAGGCCGGCGCCCTGGAGCGTGGGGCTGACCGCGAACATGCCGAAGTAGGCGTGCTCCCCGCGGTGCTGAAGGTGGCAGCAGGCGACGATCCGGCCGTCCCGCTCCGCCGTCAGCAGCCTGCTGTCGGGCGACTTGATGACCTTGAGCACGCTCTCGGCGTCGGTGCGCGCTCCGTCGAGGATGTCCGCCTCGGTGGTCCACCCGACCCGGCTGGCGTCTCCCCGGTATGCCGACTGGATCAGCGCGAGCAGCGCGTCCAGGTCGGTTTCGGTGGCGTCGCGGAAGATGGGGGCGGCGGTGTTCATGGGATGACCCTCCGGATCAGTGGCGCGGCACGGGAGTGAGACGAGTAACGATGCCACTACTCTCCGGACGCATGGTGCATGTACTCAGCAGCCGAACCCTCCTGCGGCCGGCCGACCCCGAGCGGTCCCGCGCCTTCTACGGCGGGCAGCTGGGCCTTTCCGTCCACCGCGAGTTCGGCACCGGCCCGGAACGCGGCACGGTCTACTTCCTCGGCGGCGGCTTCCTGGAGATCTCCGGACGGGCGCCGACCCCGCCGGCCCCGACACCCACCCCGACCCCGCCGTCCCAGGCCGTACGGCTGTGGCTCCAGGTCGCGGACGTGACCGAGGCACACGAGGAACTCCTGGCCAGGGGCGTGGAGATCGTCCGGCCGCCGGTGCGGGAGCCCTGGGGCCTGATCGAGATGTGGATCACGGATCCGGACGGCACACCGATCGTGCTGGTGGAGGTTCCGGCGGATCATCCACTGCGGTACCGGCCGGGAATCTGACCGGCGGACAGCGGTGCGGTGCGGCGGGATCTCCGGATGGCCGCGGTCCGCGCGCGGGGCTAGCGTGCTGGGAGGGGGCGGTTGCCTTTCCCTGCCGGGAGGAACCTCATGAAGTTCGACAGACCGGTGGCCGGCGGACCGTGCTGGACCGAGCTGGGGACAAGCGACCTGGAGGGCGCCAAGCGGTTCTACACGGATCTGTTCGGGTGGCGTCCCGAGACGGATCCACGGCAGGAGGCGGGCGGCTACACGGTCGCACACCTCGGGGACGCGGCGGTGGCCGCGCTCTCCCCGCTCTACCAGGAGTCCCAACCGGTCGCGTGGAACGTGTCGTTCGCGGTGACGGACGCCGACGCGACGGCGCGGACCGTCGAGGAGGCGGGCGGCCGCGTGATCCTCGGTCCGATGAACGTGTTCGACGTCGGCCGCTTCGCCGTGGTCCAGGACCCCGCCGGGGCGGCGTTCCAGCTGTGGCAGGCGCGAGCCTTCCCGGGCGCCGGGTTGTTCAACGCGCCCGGCTCGCTGGGCTGGGTGGAGCTCGCGACCCGCGACACCGGCCGGGCGCGGGACTTCTACACCACGGTCTTCGGCTGGAGCGTCAACGCCTCGGACTGGTACACGCAGTGGGGCATCGACGGCGCGGACTTCGGCGGGATGGCCGACATGGGCGACCGGTTCCCGACCGGTGTACCGCCGCACTGGCTGCCGTACTTCGCGGTGGAGGACGTGGACGCGACGGCGCGGGTGGCCCTCGCGGCGGGCGGTTCCGTCCCGATGAAGCCCACATCGGTACCGGACGGACCACGCATCGCCGTACTCCGGGACCCTCAGGGGGCGGCCTTCGGCGTGCATGTGGCAAGCGAGGAGGGGTGAAGTCCGCGTCGCCCGTGGCGTGGTGACTCCCGCCGTGCGGCGCGGCCGCGCTCCGTCGAACGCTCCCCCCGTACACCTCTGCGCTCGCGTGCGCGCCTCCTGCCCCGGGAATCGCACCTACGACGGATCGTGACGGCGCGAAGCGGGGAGGTGCGCGTGCACGGACCGGCTTCGCCCGGCTGGCTGCTGGTCGCGCTGTGTGCGGCGACCGGCGCCTACTGCCTGCTGCGGATGCGCAGCGGCGTCGAGGAGCAACGGCACTCCGCGGGCGGTGAGGCGCTGATGGGCTTCGGCATGGCCGCGATGGCCGTGCCGTCCGCGGTGTTCGCCCCGCCGTCGTGGACATGGCCGCTGTACGCGGTGGTGTTCGGCGGGGCCGCGCTGCGCACGCTGTGGGCCGCGCGCGGCGCCCCGCACCATCTCCACCACCTGGTGGGCACGACGGCGATGGTCTACATGGCGGCGGTGATGACCGTCTCCCCCGGCTCCCCCGGTGTGCACCACCACGGGCACGGCACCTCCGGGGTCCCCCTGGTGACGGGGCTGCTGCTGGTCTACTTCACCGGCTATGTGCTGCTCTCCGGCATACGACTGGTCCCCGCCGCGGCGGCGGTCGGCACCGGGTCCGGGCTCCGCTGGGGGGACCGCCCGGAGCTGTCGCGGGCGTGCCGGCTGTCCATGGGGATAGGGATGCTCGCGATGTTGCTGACGCTCTGACCCCCGCCACGTACACCCGCGCCACGTACACAGTGCGCGAAGTTGCCTGCGTCACTTGCCGCGGCGGACCGTACCTCCGGGCCGTCCGCCGCTCATAGGGTGTCGACCATGATGGTCACCGCCGCACTTCTGCTGCTCGGCGCCCTGACCGCCGTCCTGGCTCCCCGGCTGCTCGTCCGGATCGAGTGGTCGGACCGGGAACCGGTGGTCGCGCTCTGGGTGTGGCAGTGCGTCGTGGCGGCGGTACTGCTGTGCTGCGCGCTGTCCATGACGCTCAGCGCGGCGGCGGCCTGGCAGGCGGTGCGGGGGCATGTGTTCGCCCCGGCACCGCGGGCGGTCGTGGACGCGTACGCGCTCGGCGCGGCCGGACCCTGGGCGGCGGCGACCGCGGTGGCGCTCGCCTGTGCCGGGCTGTGGAGCGCCGCGATGCTGCTGTGTGAGGTCCTACGGGCGGCGGCCCGGCGCGGCCGTCGGCGGGCCGAACTCCTCGTGCGTGCGCCGTTGTTGCCCGGTGAGGAGCCGGGCGAACAGCTGGTCCTGCTGGAGGGGGAGCGTCCGGACGCCTGGTGGCTGCCCGGCACCGCGCCCCAACTCGTCGTCACCACGGCCGCGTTGCGCCGCCTCAAGGGTCGGCGGCTGGATGCCGTACTCGCCCACGAGCAGGGGCACGCGCGGGCCAGGCACGACTGGCTGCTGCACTGCTCGGCCGCGCTGGCGGCCGGATTCCCGCAGGTACCGGTGTTCGCCGCGTTCCGCGTCGAGATGCACCGGCTGGTGGAGCTGGCCGCCGACGACACGGCCTCGCGCCGTGTCGGCCGGCTGACGACGGCACTGGCGCTGGTGGAACTCAACGAGGACCGTGGCGTGTTCGGCCCCGCCCCCACCCCGCAGGCGCACGTCCCGCAGCGGGTGCACCGGCTGCTCGCTCCCCCGGACCGGCTGTCCGCGATGCGGCGGCTGCGGCTGACGGCGACAGCGGCACTGGTACCGGCGCTCCCGGTGCTGGTGGCGTTCGTCCCCGGGCTGCGCGCGCTCGGCTGAGCGCCACGACGGACTCCGGTGTTCGCCTGGGGCCCCGCCCGTCGGCGAGGATCATGGCATGCACCGCCCGCCCCGCCCGTCCGGGTACCGCCCGGCGCTCCTGGCCACCGCCGTCCTGGCCATGCTGTGTGCGCCGCTGCTGATCCTCGTCGCCGTCGAGTGGCGGCCTCTGGTGAGCCTGGACGAAGAGATCGCCCGCACCAGCCACCGCTGGGCGCTCGACGAGCGCGGACTCACACACGTCTTCCGCGTGCTCACGCACTGGGTCTGGGACCCCGTCACCATGCGTCTGGCGGCGGGGGCGGCCGCGGTGTGGCTGGTGTGGCGCCGGTCGGCCCGGTGGACGGCGCTGTGGCTGGTCCTCGCCCTGGCGGCGGCCACGGGCCTGCAACAGGGTCTGAAGGCGCTCTACGACCGCCCCCGCCCGGTCTGGCGGGACCCCGTCGACTCCGCGCACTTCGCCGCCTTCCCCTCCGGTCACGCCATGACAGCCACGGTGGTGTGCGGACTCCTGCTGTGGCTGCTGCACCACTTGGGCGCCGGGCGGACCCTGTGGCGTGCGGCCCTGGCCGTGGCCGTCGTCTCGGTGGCCGGGGCGGGCCTGACCCGCGTGTGGCTGGGGGTGCACTGGGCCTCGGACGTGGTGGGCGGGTGGCTGCTCGGCGCGCTGGTGGTGGCGTTGGCGGTGACGGTGCACGAAGGGGTGCGGAGCCGCGGATCCCGCCGTTGAACCGCCCGTACCGGACGGCAGAGGCGCTGGAGACCGCCGGCGCGCGGCCGGGCGGGGCCCGGCTGCCGGTGCTGGACCTGGTGCCGGCTCCGCCGGCTGTTCAGGCGCCGGCCGTCTGAGACGATCCCCCGTGTCGCCCCAGACGGACGGCAACCTTGAGCGGGCCCGCGCCGGAGCGGGTCCTCCCGCCTTGACTATAGTTGGCTGGCAGCCAGTCAACGCAGGAGTTACAGCATGTCCCCGCGCAGCGCCTCGGTCAATGAAGAGTTGCGCCGACGTTCCCGTGAGCGGCTGCTCCAGGCCGCCGTCGAGTTGGTCGACGAGCACGGGTTCGAGGCCACGACCCTGGGTGACATCACGGACCGGGCGGGTACCGCGCGCGGACTGGTGTCGTACTACTTCCCCGGCAAGCGCCAGCTGGTGCAGTCGGCGGTGCACCGGCTGATGCACCGCACGCTGGAGGAGGCCCTGGAGCGCGAGCCGCGCACCGAGGACGGCCGGGAGCGGCTCGCCCGGGCCATCGACGCGATCCTGGGGCTGGCCGAGCGGCGGCCCGTGCTGATGCGGCAGCACATGGCGGGACTCCTCCAGGCCCAGGGGTTCGTGCAGTGCCCGGAGCAGCGGCGGCTGTCGGAGCTGCTGAGCGAGACGGTCGCCCGGTACGGCTCGCAGGACGTCACGGCCGACTATCCGATGCTGCGCGCACTGCTCATGGGTGCCGTGTTCGCGGCGCTGGTTCCGGGTGTGCCGATGCCGGTCCCGGTGCTGCGGGCCGAACTGTTCAAGCGGTACCGGCTCGACTGGGAGCTGGGTGTTCCGCCCGGGACGGAACCGCCCGGTGGAGGCGCGAGGGACCTGTCACGGTTCTTCGCGACGGACGAACGGGCCGCGCGGCCCGGGCACGCCGAGCCGCCCGGGCAGGGCCGATAGCGCGGCGTACCCGCGTGGTCGCAGACCCCCTGGGCTCCATTCGGGTTCCATACGGCTTCCATTCGGGCGGACACGTCCGCGTGGTCGCTCGCGGCACCCTGTCAGCGCGGCCCTCGCGGTGCGATGCTGGACGCAACAGCGCTCTCCTCCGGTCCGCCGGGGAAGGAGTTCCGCCGTGCTGCGTGTCGCCGTTGTCGGCTCCGGGCCGAGTGGGTGCTACACCGCCCAGAGCCTGGTCCAGCAGGCCCCCGAGGTCTTCGTGGACGTACTGGACCGGCTGCCTTGCCCGTACGGTCTGGTGCGCTACGGAGTCGCCCCGGACCACGAGAAGATCAAGTCGCTGCAGGGAACGCTGCGTACGGTCCTGGAACACGAGCGGGTGCGGTTCCTCGGCGGTGTGCGGGTCGGCGGCACCGGCGGGCTGCCCGTGGACCGGCTGCGGGAGCTGTACCACGCGGTGGTGTACTGCGTGGGCGCCTCGACCGACCGGCATCTCGGCATCCCCGGCGAGGACCTGCCCGGCAGTTGGTCGGCGACCGAGTTCGTGTCGTGGTACAGCGCTCATCCGGACTCCCCGGCCGAGACCTTCGTGCGTGAGGTCCGGTCGGCGGTGGTCATCGGAGTGGGCAATGTGGCCGTGGACGTCACCCGGATGCTGGCCCGCGGCGTGGCGGAGCTGAGCCCGACCGACATGCCGCAGCAGGCCCTGGCCGCGCTGGCGGCGAGCCGGGTGACCGAGGTCCGCATGGTGGGCAGGCGCGGTCCTTCGCAGGCTCGTTTCACCACGAAGGAGCTGCGTGAGCTGGGCGGCCTGCCGGACACCGCGGTCACCGTGGACCCGGCGGAGCTGGCGCTGGACCCGGACTTCGCCGACCCGTCCGGGCTGCCCGCGCCGCAGCGCCGAAACGTGGAGGTGCTGCGCGGCTGGGCGGAGCGGCCGCCCGGGGACGCGGCGCGCCGCATCCGGCTGTCCTTCTTCCGGCGTCCCGTCGAACTGCTCTCCGACGGCGGCCGGGTGGGCGGAGTGCGCTTCGAGCGGACGGTACCGGACGGGCAGGGCGGCGTGCGGGGAACCGGCCGGTTCGAGGACGTGGCGGCGCAGTTGGTGCTCCGCTCGGTGGGATATCGCGGAGTACCGCTGGAGGGGCTGCCGTTCGACGCGGCGAGCGGGACCGTGCCGAACACGCAGGGCCGGGTGGTGCGGGACCGCTTCACCTCGCCCGGTGAGTACGTGGCCGGCTGGATCAAGCGCGGCCCCACCGGGGTCATCGGCACCAACCGCCCCTGCGCGAAGGAAACGGTGACGTCACTGCTGGCGGACGCCCCCGCACTAGCCCGCGAGGAACCGCTGCCGGATCCTCTGGTCGGGCTGCGGGCGGCGGGTGTCGAGCCGGTCGAGTGGGCGGGCTGGCGGGCCATCGAACGGGCCGAGGCGGAACTCGGGGCCCGGCTCGGACGGAGCGTGGTCAAACTGGCCGACTGGGACTCGCTTCTGACGGCGGCGCGTACGGCGGTCTCCTGAGCGGTCCGTCGCCGGTCCCCGAGCGGTCACGGCCGAGGTCACCCGGCCGATCGGGCCAGCTCCCTTCGGTAGTCCGCGTACGCGGTGCGCAGGGCCTCGCCCGGCCAGTCGGCGGGCAGCAGTTCGCAGGGCAGTACGGGGTCGGTGAGGAGATGGCGTACGACGGCCGCGAAAGCGGTGAACAGTTCGCCCGGGCGGTCGGCGGCGGCGATGTGGGTGAGCAGGGCGCGGGCCGTCGCGGCCCAGGTGTCGAGCGGCCACAGGGCGGCGGCGAGATCGTGCGCGGGGCTCTCGGGGCGGGCGGTGCAGCACTGGGCCACGCTCCGCAACTCGTCCGGCAGCGGCCGGATCAGGTTGGCGGGCCGCAGCCACACACCCTCCCGGAGTTCGGCCAGCCGCAGCGCGGCGAGGCGGGAGCGCAGGTCGGCACGGTCGGCGGGGCCGCGGCCGGTGACCGTGATCACCAGCATCTCCCAGTCACCGTCCCACGCGCGTGTGCGGGGGTGCACCGCGTCGTCCTGACGTCGCTGGCGGGCCAGCAGCCGGTCGCTCAGCCCGTATACGGCGTCCACGCGCCGCAGGTCGCCGGCGGCCGTCATCCTGCTGAGCGCGGCCCGCAGGGTGGAACCACCGACACCGAACGGCTCGACCAGCCGCACGAGGTCCTTCACCGGCAACTCGGGCGGATGCGTGCCCAGCAGCAGGCTCAGGACGACCGATCTCGCGGACAACGGCCGCAGGTCGACCCGGCCGGGCTGCGCTGACACGTTCATCCGCATGAGGCCGTACTTTACGTGGCTTCTTGTTGCATCATTGCTACAGCCGCAGGATGTGTGCAACATGGCCGCATGGTCTCGACACCCGCGCAGCCGCCGTACGCCACCCACGACGTCACCAACCAAGCCCCTCCGTCGGCCCCCTACGACGCGTCCGACGACGCGGCCCTCCTCGAAGGGCTCCGCCGCGAGGGCGCGGGCTGGGCCGAGGAGTCGATACGACGCCTCGGCCTGCGCGCCGGAAGCGCGCAGGCGCAGGAGTGGGGCGAACTGGCCAACCGGCACGAGCCGGTGCTGCGCACGCACGACCGGTACGGCAACCGGATCGACGAGGTGGAGTTCCACCCCAGCTGGCACCACCTGATGCGGGTCGCGGTCGCCGAGGGGCTGGCGGGCGCGCCCTGGGCCGACGGCCGGCCGGGCGCCCACGTGGCGCGCACCGCCGGCGGACTGGTGTGGAGTCACACCGACGCCGGACACGGCTGCCCGGCGTCGATGACGTACGCCGCCGTCCCCGCGCTGCGCGCCCAGCCGGAGCTGGCCAAGGTGTACGAACCACTGCTGACCAGCAGGGAGTACGAGCCCGAACTGCGGGTGCCCACGGAGAAGCGCGGACTGCTCGCCGGCATGGGCATGACGGAGAAGCAGGGCGGCTCCGACGTCCGGACCAACACCACGGTGGCCACTCCCAGCGCCGAACCCGGCGTGTACACGCTGCGTGGGCACAAGTGGTTCACGTCGGCGCCGATGTGCGACGTGTTCCTGGTGCTGGCCCAGGCGCCCGAGGGTCTGTCCTGCTTCCTGGTGCCGCGAGTGCTCCCCGACGGCAGCCGCAACACGTTCCGCATCCAGCGGCTCAAGGACAAGCTGGGCAACCGGTCCAACGCGTCCTCCGAGCCGGAGTTCGACGGGACGGTGGCCTGGCTGGTCGGCCCCGAGGGACGCGGTGTGAAGACCATCATCGAGATGGTCAACTGCACCCGGCTGGACTGCGTGATGTCGTCGGCGACGCTGATGCGCAAGACGCTCGTGGAGGCGGGCCACCACGCGCGCCACCGCGGCGCGTTCGGCGCGCGGCTGCTCGAACAGCCGCTGATGCGCAACGTACTGGCCGATCTCGCGCTGGAGTCCGAGGCCGCGACGACGCTCACGCTGCGGCTGGCGGGGGCGGCCGACCGGGCGGTGCGCGGGGACGCCGGGGAGCAGGCCTTCCGGCGCATCGCGACCGCCGTCGGCAAGTACTGGGTCACCAAGCGGGGCCCGGCCTTCACTGCCGAGGCCCTGGAATGCCTGGGCGGCAACGGCTACGTCGAGGACTCGGGCATGCCCCGCCACTACCGGGAAGCACCGTTGCTGTCGATCTGGGAGGGGTCGGGGAACGTCAACGCGCTGGACGTACTGCGGGCGCTCGGCCGGGAACCGGAGACCGCCGAGGCGCTGTTCTCCGAACTCGCCCTGGCCCGGGGTGCGGACACCCGGCTGGACGAGGCCGTGGCCCGGCTCAGGAACCGGCTGGCCGAAGCCGACCAGACGAGCGCCCGCCGGCTGGTGGAGCTGATGGCCCTGACCCTCCAGGCGTCGCTGCTGGTCCGACATGCTCCGGCCGCGGTCGCCGACGCCTTCTGCGCCAGCCGCCTCGGCGGAGACTGGGGGCACTCCTTCGGCACCCTGCCCGGCACGGCCGGCCTCGACGCGATCCTGGAGCGGGCGTTGCCCGAACTGAGCTGATCCCCGCTCCCCCGGGCGCGGTCCGTGGCCGGTGACAGCCGACGGATCGCACACAGTCGCCGTCCGGCTCCGTTTCGTTGTCAGTGCCGTGGTGCAGACTCGCGATCAGGTGGCATCGTCTGGAGAGGGCGAGGACGACGTGTTCACGGGGATCGACGCCATGGGGATCGACGAGGTCGACTGGGCCGCGCTGCGCCACGCGCACGGCAGCGCCGCGGACGTGCCCGCGCTGCTGCGCGGGCTCGCCGCTGCCGACGCGGCGGAACGGGAGGCGGCACTCGACGGGATGTACGGCTCGGTGTACCACCAGGGGAACGTGTACGACGCGACGCTGGCCTGCGTCCCGTTCCTGTTCGCACTGCTGGGCCGGGTCGAGGTGGCCGACCGGGGCGGGATAGTCGAGCTGCTGGTGAGCATAGGCGCGGAGTGCGTCGGTGGCAGCTGTGCGCGGGCTCATGCCGCGGTGCACGCGGGGGCGGAGGCGTTCGTCGCGCTGGCCGACGACCCGGACACCGGGGTGCGGCGGGCGGTCCCCGGAGCGCTCGTGCGGTTCCTCGACGAACCGGCGCGCGTGCTGGGCCTGTTGCGGCGGCGGATCACGGTCGAGCGGGACGACCGGGTGCTGCTCGCCCTGACGGAGAGCCTCGGCGGGTTCGTACGACGACATCCCGGGCACGCGGCGGACGCGGTGGACCTGCTGGCCGCGCACAGCCAGCCGCCGTACGGCCCGGGGCTGCGGCTCGCCGCGCTCGGCCAGCTGGCACTCGGCGCGCCAGGCCGCCTTCCGGCCGATCTGGTACCGGCGGCGGTACGACTGCTCAGAAACCGTTCCGAGCTGCGCGCGGGCGGGCCCGCCCGCGCCGAGACGGACGGCCTCGTGGGCCGGATACGGCGGCTGCGACCCTCGGACGAGGAGGGCTCGCACCTGCTGCGGACCCTGCACACGGCGCTGGGCGGCCGGGTGGCCGACCGCATCGACCTGCTCGCCGGACAGCTGACCAGTCCCGACCCGGTCGACCGGTGCAACGCGGTCTGGATGTCGGCGGCGCTGTTCCGCGAGTGGCGCGCGGACTACAGTGCGCCGATCGCCCTGCTCGGCGCCCAGTTACGGGAGGACCGGGACCAGTTGCGGGAGGCCTCGGTCTCGGTCCTGGCCGAACTGTTCGGACTGGCCTCCCCCGCGGCCGACGACCTCTGCGCGCTGCTCGCCGCTCGGCCCGGGTTGTGGGTCCACCGTTGGGAGCGCGGCGCACCCGCCCTGGGCGGCCCGCTCAAGGCGCTGGCCCGGAGCGGCGACGCGCGGGCGGTGCCGATCCTGGCGGACGTGCTGGCGACACCGGCCGCGCCCGACGACCTGGGACACGTGATCGTCCATCTCGGCCGGTCCGCCGCCCCGCTCGCGCCCGCGCTGCGGCTCAGACTCGGCCGGGTCGACCCCCACTCCCCCGACGTCGCCGACCAGGCCGTGCCACTGCTGTCCGCGCTCAAGGCGCTGGGCGACACGGAGGCCGTCCCGGAGGTGCTGCGCCTGCTGAACGGCGCATCGGGCGGCTTCGGGCCCCGGGACGCCGTCGTGCCGCATCTGGCCCGGACACTGGGTTCGTTCGGCGCCGCCGCGCAGATGGCGGGGCCGGCCCTGCGTGGGCTCCTTGAAACCGAGTACGCGGCCGCTGCCGCGGGGGCACTGTGGTCGGTGGAGGGGGACGCGCCGGCGGTGCTCCCCGTGCTGCTGCGGGAACTGACGCACGCGCGGTCCGGCCGCCGCCGGGGCGCCGCCGAGGAACTCGCCCGGCTGGGCCCCGCGGCCCGCCCCGCGCTGTCCGTGCTGCGCCGCCTGGCCGGATCGGCGGACCTGGTGTGGGAACGGACCTCCGCCGCCTGCGCGTACTGGCGGATAGCCGGTGACCCCGAGCCGGTCCTCCCGGTCCTTCGCTCCGCCTGGACGCGGAACGCGCACACCCGCGGCACGATCGCCGCCTGCCTCGCCGGGACGGGACCGGCCGGAGCGCCCCTGTGGGACCTGGTCCACACCGAACTCACGTCCCCACGCCGCCATACGGCGCGCGAGGACGGTCACGGCACCCACGACATCCACAAGGACGAGAGACTCCTGCGAACGTGTCGGAGAGTTCCGGCGGTACCCCCGGCGAACGCGTGACGGATGCCGGGCAGGAGCACGGGCACGCGAGGCACATGGGCGCCCGACACCCGAAATCCGACGAACCACCGGTCATGGCGCCGACCTTGAGGCCGGTCACCGGCGGGTGGTGGCCGCCCGCGGAAAGCTACACCCTGATTCCCGCGCGGTTGGTCCCCACGCCGCCGCGCCTCCCGCAGTCGGGATCAGCCCGTGGTCCGGCCCCACTGGGGGCCCAGGCGGGCCCACTCCGCGTCCCAGCGGTCCATGCGCCGGCTCTCCAGGCGGGCGCGAACGACGCGGCCGCCGATGAACGGGACCGCCGCGGTGCTCAGGCCCGCCAGCGCACCGATCAGGCCGGAGCGGAGGTGCGCCTGGGAGGCGGTGGCGGGCCGGGTGACGAGGTGGCCCCGCGGATCCGTCCAGACGGTGACCGGGCTGCCGTCCGGACTGCCGGGCCAGACCCGGGCCTCGCCGGTGTGTCGCGAACCGTCGGCCACGGACCAGCGCACCTTCGCCCACACGCGCTCGGCCGTGCCGGTGCCGGTCTCGGAGACGGAGGTTCCCGGTGCCTTTCCGACGACGTGTGCCACGACCGGGCGCCACTCGGCGCGTTCCCGGGCCAGGTCCTGCTCCACGGACCGGGCCGTGACCAGTCCGGCGAGCACACCGGCCAGGACGGTGAGCAGCCAGGCGCCGAGCACCACCCAGGCCTCGGCGACGTCGGCACGGCGCCTGAGCGGATTGCGCCGCCAGCGCCACAGCCACACCTTCGGACCACGGAACGCCTTCAACGGCTTCCTCCTCACGAGCGCACGGACAGGCCGAACCGCCCTCCCATACGGGAGAGGTCCTCACGTTGCTCAGGGCAAGCCCCCGTGACGACGGTCGCACGAGACTCCCCGCCCGCGCAGGCGTCTGCCGCAACGTACCCGCCGGATTTCCGGGACATGCCGACAGCACGTCCGTGACCTGCGAGGACTCGATGCCCATGGTCGACTGTCAGTGCCGGGGTGCAAACTGGCCATCGTCTCGAAACGGTCGGTGACAAAGATGTCCCGGAGGTGGTCGGCATGACTGAGGTACTGCTCGCCGTGGGCACCCGCAAGGGGCTCTTCCTCGGGCGGCGGCGAGGCGGCACATGGGAGTTCGACGAACGGCCCTGCTTCAACGCCCAGGCGATCTACTCGGTTGCCCTGGACACCCGGTCCGCCACCCCACGGGTGCTGGCCGGAGGTGACAGCTCGCACTGGGGCCCCTCCGTGTTCCACTCCGACGACCTGGGCCGCACCTGGACCGAGCCGTCCCGGCCGGCGGTCAAGTTCCCCAAGGACACCGGCGCTTCGCTGGAGCGGGTCTGGCAGCTGCACCCGGCGGCCGCCGAGCCGGACGTGGTCTACGCGGGCACGGAACCAGCCGCCCTGTACCGCTCGGAGGACCGTGGGGAGAGCTTCGAACTCGTGCGGCCCCTGTGGGAGCACCCCACCCGCTCGCAGTGGGTGCCGGGGGGCGGTGGCGAGGGGCTGCACACCGTCGTCACCGACCCGCGCGACCCGGAGGCGGTCACGGTCGCCGTGTCCACGGCAGGCGTGTTCCGCACCACGGACGGCGGCGCGAGCTGGACGCCCTCCAACTCCGGTGTGGCCGCGGTGTTCCTCCCGGACCCGAACCCGGAGTTCGGCCAGTGCGTACACAAGATCGCCCAGGACGCGTCCCAACCCGACCGGCTGTACCTCCAGAACCACTGGGGGGTGTACCGCAGTGACGACGCGGGCGGTCACTGGACGGACATCGGCGAGGGCCTGCCGTCCACCTTCGGCTTCGCGGCGGCCGCCCACCCGCACCGCGGCGGCACGGCGTACGTCTTCCCGATCAACGCCGACGCCGACCGGGTGCCCGCCGACCGCCGCTGCCGGGTGTTCCGCACGGCGGACGCGGGCGCCAGCTGGGAGCCGCTGTCGGCCGGGCTGCCCGCCCAGGACCACTACGGCACGGTGCTGCGGGACGCCCTGTGCACGGACGACGCGGACCCGGCGGGCGTCTACTTCGGCAACCGCAACGGCGAGGTGTACGCCTCAGCGGACGACGGCGACAGCTGGCGGCAACTGGCCTCCCATCTGCCGGACGTGCTGTGCGTCAGAGCCGCGGTGGTCGCCTGAGCCCACGGCCGCCTCACGGCACGGCGGAGTTCCGGTCGTCGTCATACCGCCTCTCATCGGTCCCTGACGGCGGGGGTCCGGTGGCGGTCCTGACCCTGGCCCCCGACGAGGACGTCGAGTCCCTGGCCGCCGCCCTCGCCCCCGCCCGCTTCGCCGGGGGTACCCACCGCGTCGATCTGACCGTCGAGGAGTACGGCGCCTACGGCCGCTTCGCCGACCGGCTGGCGGCAGCCGCCACGACCGGCGACTTCATGAGCGAGCGCGCCCTCTTCCGAAGCCGGTACTGACAGTCGTCACCGGCAGCCGTCACCCGCAGCCTGTCGCCGGCCACGGGCGCCGACCGAGCACGGCCCGCCGAGCGGTCGGGCGCACCGTGCCCCACGACTCACCGTGCCCCACGACTCACCGTGCCGCACGACTCGTCGCGCCCTACGGCAGTCGCCAGTCCACCGGCTGCGCACCCTGCCCTACGAGCAGGTCGTTGGCGCGGCTGAACGGCCGCGACCCGAAGAACCCCCGGTCCGCCGACATCGGCGAGGGATGCGCCGACTCGATCGCCGGAAGGTCGCCGAGAAGCGGGCGCAGATTGCGGGCATCACGCCCCCACAGGATGGAGACCAGCGGTTTTCCGCGCGCGGCCAGCGCCCGGATGGCCTGCTCGGTGACCTCTTCCCACCCCTGGCCCCGATGCGCCCCGGGCTTGCGCGGGGCCGTTGTCAGCGCCCTGTTGAGCAGCAGCACACCCTGCTGCGTCCACGGCGTCAGATCGCCGTTCGACGGCCGGGGCAGTCCGAGGTCGGAGTTCATCTCCCGGAAGATGTTCTCCAGGCTTCCCGGCAACGAACGCACCTCGGGGGAGACCGCGAAACTCAACCCGATGGCCATTCCCGGCGTGGGGTAGGGATCCTGACCCACGATCAGCACACGGACGTCGTCGAGGGGCTGCTGGAAGGCCCGCAGGACGTTCGCCCCGGACGGGAGATAGGTCCGGCCCGCCGCTATCTCCGCCCGGAGGAAGTCCCCCATCGCCGCGATGCGGTCGGCCACAGGTTCAAGAGCCTTCGCCCAGCCTGCTTCAACAAGTTCATGCAAGGGTCGTGGTGCCACGCCGCGTCACTTTACTCGTACGCGCCGTCCCCGACCGGCCCAGCGGCCGTCCGCCGCGTAACTCATCAGACAAAACCGGACGGATACCGCTCACCTGCACCCTCCCCGAACAGGGGAGCCCGGAGAGCTACTAACATGCGGCTGCATGAGCTCCCCCACTGGGCCCGCGTCCGGCCTGCCAGTACGAATGCCGCGCCCCCGCCAGCCCGGACGGCACCGCCGACCCGAGCCGCTGGTGGCTCCCGAGGGCGCGCCAGCGCTTGTCCTCGCGGTGCCGGGCACGCCCAGCGCCATCACGCGCGGCCTCGCCGAGGAGGTCGTGAGCATCGCCCGCTCCGAGCTGCCCGGCCTGGACGCCCGGATCGGGTACCTGGACGGTGACGACGCCGAGTTCCCGAGCCTCGCGGCCATCCTCGCGCACACCGCCGAGGAGCGCACCGCCCGCTATGAGCAGGCCGTCGCCGCCGGTGTCGAGGTCAGGGAGCCGGACGGCCCGGTCGCCGTGGTCGTGCCGCTGCTGGCGGGTCCGGACAGCGCGCTGCTCCGGCAGGTGCGCCAGGCCGTGATGGACAGCCGTGTGGCCGCCGATCTGACCGATGTGCTCGGTCCGCACCCGCTGCTCGCCGAGGCGCTGCACGTGCGGCTGTCCGAGGCGGGCCTGGCCCGCGCCGACCGTGCCCGGCTGTTCACCGTGGCGACCGCCGCCGACGGCATCATCCTGGCGTCGGTGGGTGGCGACGAGGCTGTGCAGGCGGCCGGGATCACCGGCATGCTGCTGGCCGCCCGGCTCGCCGTGCCGGTGATGGCGGCGGCCCTGGACCAGGACGGCGCGATCACCGCCATCGCCGAGCAGCTGCGTGCCTCGGGTTCGCAGCATCTGGCGCTGGCGCCGTACCTGATCGGGCCGGAGATCGACCCCGCCCTGCTGGCGGCGGCCGCCGCCGAGGCCGGCTGCGCGACCGCGGAGGCGCTCGGCGCCTACCCGGCGATCGGCAAGCTCGCCCTGGCCAAGTACACGACGGCCCTGGGCATCGCCCCGCAGCAGCCGCAGGACGCCCAGGTCCGCTGACGCTGCACGGCACGCGTAGGGCGCGGGGCCCACTCCCGGGACGGGGGGTGGGCCCTTCGTCGTGTCCGGCGGGAGCCGTTCCGGTTCAGCCGAAGACCACGCAGGAGGCCGCGGGCACCGGCACCGACCCGTCGTAGCGGGGTGTCCCGGTCGCCGGGTCGACCGCGAACCAGGTCACCTCGCCGGAGCGTTCGTTCGCCGCGTAGAGGAAGCCGCCGGACTCGGCGAGGGCGCGTGGCCAGTGGCCGCCGCAGGGCACCGTGCAGGTCAGGCGGAGCCCCTCCCCCTCGACGGCGAACACGGAGAGGACGTCCTCGCCGCGGGTGGCGGTCCACACGAAACGGCCGTCGGGTGAGGCCACGATGCCGGAGGGGTAGGCGTCACCCACCGGTGCGCCCGGCAGGACCGGTGTCTCGGTCAGCGGCTTCAGGGAGCCGGCGGCGGCGTCCCAGCGGCAGACGGTGACGGTCGGCGTGAGTTCGTTGACGACGTAGGCGTGGCCGCTGTCCGGGTGGAAGACCAGGTGCCGGGGGCCGGAGCCGGGACGGAGGGCGATCTCCCGGTGCGGCACGAGTTCGCCCCGGTCCAGCGCGCACACCCGGACCGAGTCGGTGCCGAGGTCGACACTGACGGCCCAGCGGCCGCTGGGGTCGGGCTGGACCTGGTGGGCGTGCGGGCCGCGCTGGCGGCGCTCGTGCGGCCCGGATCCGGTGTGCTGGAGCCGACCGGAGGGCAGGGGCGCCAGGGTGCCGTCCGGGCGGAGCGGCACTGCGGTGACGCTGCCGGAGCCGTAGTTGGCGGTGAGGACGTGTCCGGCGTGCAGGCTGAGGTGGGTGGGTCCGCTGCCGCCGACCGGCACCGGCGCTCCGGCGAGCCGCAGTTTGTCGCTCTCGACGCGGTAGGCGGCCACCGCGCCGTCGGCGGTCTCGCTGACCGCGTACAGCGTGTCCCCGTCGGGGGCCAGGGCCAGATAGGACGGGTCGGGGACGCTGTCGACGCTGCCGAGCACGGCCAGCGCCCCGCTGTCGGGGTGGACGGCGGCCGTCACGATTCCCGGACCCCCCGCCGCCGTGAACGACCCGATGAACGCCCTGCGCCGCCTGCCGCCGTCTGCCACAGCTGTTCCCTCTCGGTCCGCGCTGGTCGGTCCCGGCCGACGGTAGCAGTCGATCACGGACGGTCTAGACCAAGACTCCGATCCATGTCGCCGTGCCGGAAGCCTGCGTCAGGCACCGACGAGGGGTGAGCGCGGCGGAGTGCGCAGGGGCTCCGCGAGGCCGGCCAGGGCGAGCTCCAGGCCGTGCAGGTGGGCCAGTGCGGGTTCGGCGGGCGGTTCGGCGGAACCGGTCCCCGGCTCCGGGCCGCTGCCCCGGGTGAGGGCCTCGACGGCCGTCTCCACGCGCAGACAGGCGGCGGTCAGCCGCGTGTCGTGGGAGGCCTCGGGGTCGGCGGCGACCGCGACGAGGCCGCGGATCTCGCGGGCGCAGTCGTCGAGCAGGTCGAGCCCCCGGCGGGCGCGCCGCCTGCGGGCGGGCACCGGGTTCAGCGGATGGACGAGCGGGGCGACGGAGAGCCGTACCCGGCCGAACCCACCGGGTCTATCGGCACCTCGTGCCGGGCTACATCACGAGAGCAGCCAAGATCCTCAACGAGCAGCTGTGAGCCGTCCGACAGAGAGCGCCAGACCGTAGGTCGACGCTCTTCCTCAGGAGCGGACAAGTGGGGGGCGCTGGGACAACCCGAGCGGCATCGCCAGCTCCGAAAGAGCCTTTTCCAAGCCCCGCAGATGCAGGAGAGCCGACTCCGTCTCGTCCTGTTGGGGCAGCTCGCTGCTGGAGGACGCCACTAGCCTGCACCCCAGGTCGCTCTCAGTGAGTGCATCCACCGCTGCTTCGACGCGCCAGCAGGCAGCGGCCAGGCGGGCGTCGTGCGACGCGACAGGATCGGCGGCAACGGACACCAGACCCCGCACTTCGCGGGCGCAATCGTCGAGCAGCTCAATGACCTGGCGGGCACGGGATTTCCGAGCACGGAAGGGAGCCAAGGGGTGCATCAAGGGAGCAAGTGCCATCCGCACCCGGCCGAGCAGCAGTTCCAGTTCGGCGGCGTGCGGGGCAGGGTCGCCCTTAGGGTCTCCGGCGAGGCGAGCGGTCGCTTCGGCGGTGGCCGCGTGGACGCAGTGCAGCGCCCGCTGGATCCAGGCATCGTTCGTGGCGTGCGTGGTGACCGGCATGACGAGGGCCACGGCCAGCGCGGCGCACAGCGCGCCCACACCGGTCTCTGCAAGACGGAGCCCGAGCAGGCCGGGTTCCAGCACGCCCAGCAAGCCGTAGAGCAGGCTCGCCATGACCGTCACTGCCAGCATCATCCAGGAATACGAGACGGCGGCGGTGTAGAAGATACCGAAGACACAGACGGCAACGAGTGCGGCCGTCGGCGCGGGCGCGCCATGCAGCGGGATGGCGACCAGCAGGCCAACGGCGACACCGGTCACTGTTCCGAGGACCCGGCGGAAACCGCGGACCAGGGTTTCACCGCGAGAAGCCGTGTTGACGAAGATCCACCAGACAGTACCGACGGCCCAGTACCAGCGCTCTTGTGAGAGCAGCTGCCCGACCAGCAGCGCGAGAGTCGAGGCAGCGGTGGCCTGGAAGGCCTGCCGGGTGGTGGGCCGCGCCAATCCGCTGCCGGGCAGCGCCGGCGGGCCTGCTGCGGGTGGGGTGTAACGCTCGATGGGCCAGAGCACGAAGCGCATGGCGCCGGCCGCGAACAGGGCAAGGCTCATGGCGATGTACAGCACGGGCAGCTGAACGGGAACCGCGTGCAGGAACTGCGGGATGAAGAAGTTCATGAAAGCGAAGATCCCGAGCGCGTGGCCCCTCGGGCCCCAGCGGCGGGCATAGACCCCGCAGAAGACGACGGCCAGGAACGCGGCGTCACGTGCCGGGGGGATGCCGTGCAGTGTGGTGGCAAGTGCCAGCACGGGGAATCCGGCGATAGGAAGCAGGGCGGTGGTGCGCCGTTGGCCACGGAGGGTCGCATCGGTGACCGTAAAGAGGGCGAGAAGTGCCGCGAGCCCACCGGTGATCGATGCGGTGAGCGATAGCCCGCAGAGTTCGGAAGCGGCGACAGCGGCGGCGACACCAATGACAGCGCGGGTCGCGTTCCGCAGCCTCAAGTGCCCTGGGTCCGGAGCCACGAACATCCTTTTCACGGCGGTGCGCCGCCCCCCTCATGGTGGTACGCGTCCTGCCGATGGTCGTCCCAGGTGACGGACAACAGGCAGGCACGACGAAGGCGCCGCAGGCCCGGACCCGGCCTCGTCGCCGTCCGGCGCTATGCGGCGCCACAAGTACATGGATGGAACAAAGGTAACCACCGCCCTACCCATTGGCTCAACCGGCACATCATTGTCTGCACCAATGGCACAACCGATCCGTCTCGACGTCGACCACTGGAAGGCCAATGGATCAGACTTCACCCAGGTCCTCGGTAACACCTGACCTACGCGACCAGAGTCGGGTAGTCACACGCCACACTCATCTGAGACCTCACGGCGACTTCCGCCGCATCTCACTTGGCCGGCTCCCCGACGATTGTGAAGATGTACCTGATTTCGTTTCAGTCGACGCCGACAGAAGGACAAGGGCACCGGAAGATCCCCGCGGGCGCGGGCCGCGCGGACACCGGCGATCCCGGCGGCGGCACTCCCAAAATCCCTCGGAAGGACCCTGCGATCCCCGAAAGGCACGTCGCACCGTTCGGCCCGGGCTCCGTTTCAGCTGCGCTCGGGCACCGCTTCGAACCAAGCCAGTCCGGGACCTGCAACGGATTCTCATCGGAGTTGTCCGGACCGGCTCGGGAAACGGTGAAGTAGCCGATGACGTTGGAGTACAGCGGCAACAACAAGAGCCGTCTGTGGGTGCGGCACCGGCCCCCGTGCGTTGGAACGGCGTTGATCACCCTCCATGGGGGACGAGCAGACAGCTACGCGCCCTCCCGTCCCTGGCATCTGGCCGCGCTTCGTATGCGACCCGTTCTGCGGGCGGCAGCATCGGCGGTGTCCCTCGACCACGTCCTACTCGGTGAGGTGCGATACCGGCTCCGTGGCTGGAACCAGGGCGACCCGGTCGACGACGTCCTGGGCGCGCTCGGTGAGCTGAGGCAGGTCTACGGGGCTGTGCCTGTCGTACTGATCGGTCATTCCATGGGAGGCAGAGCCGCCCTGCGAGCATCGGCCCATCCACAGGTCCAGGGCGTACTGGCCCTTGCTCCGTGGCTGCCCGCCGACGAGCCGAGTGATCATCTGCGAGGGAGGCGGATCGTGGTGGTACACGGCGACCGGGATCGGGTGACCAGTGCTCGTGCCTCCGTCGCGTATGTCGAGCGTGCCCGGGAGGCCGGGGCGTGCGCCGGCACGGTCCTGGTCGAACGCGGGGATCACGCGATGGTGCGCCGATCCGGGCTGTGGCACCGGGCCGTGGCCGAGATCGTCGGGGATCTCGTCCACCGGGGCGGGAAGCGGACGGGACTGGCCGCTCGATGCGTGACGAGTGGGCGGGCGGTCATGTTGTAGTCGCGAGAACGGGGCCTGCGCGACCAATCCGCGCGCAGTGCGGCCTCGGATTACGCGGGGGCCATTCCGCTCCGTCGCACCCTGGGAGATCCGTCGTGAAGGAAGCCGTCCATATCGGCGGAACTCCGTCATCCAAACCTGACCTGCAGCGATTGGTGCACGAGGTGGCTCTGGGAGATCAGGAGGCGTTCGCCGCGGTCTATGACGCCGTGGCCAACTCCGTGCTCGGTGTCGTCCGGGCGGTGCTGCGTGACCAGGCGCAGTCGGAGGAGGTGGCGCAGGACGTCCTGGTGGAGGTGTGGCGCACCGCGCCGCGCTACCGGCCCGAGCGGGGTACGGCCATCAACTGGATCCTGACCCTGGCCCACCGCCGTGCCGTGGACCGGGTCCGGTCGGTGGAGGCCGCGGCCGCCCGCGACACCAAGGCCGCGCCCGCTCCCCCTCGGGGCAGGGTCTACCAACTGTGGTTCGCCGATGGCACAAGGATGCGCCCGGCGGGTCTGATGAGCCCCGACCACGCCGCCCAGACCTTGCTGATGCGGGGACGGGTGAACGGTGCCTCCGGTGTCGGGATCACCGTGGAGCCGGCCGGCGGATCGCGGCAGCCGACCACCACGCCCATCGGTCTGCTGACCATCCCGTCATGAGCACCGCGGACACACGGTCGCCCGGCATGGGAAGGATGCCGGGCGGCCGTCGTGCGGGGGGGGCGCAGTCCGCGTCGGCAAAGCCGTACGGCACGCGGACCCGGTGGGGCCTCTGTGGACTCAGCGGTCCCTGCGGGGCGGTCGGGGCAAGAAGCCGCTGGTGCGCGCGGTGTAGGCGGCCCAACCCGGGCGCCCTGCCATGTGCCGCTCCAGCAGTCTCATTCCGCTGCCCTTGATCAGGAGCGCGCTCATCGTCAAGGGTGAGATGACGGAGACGGCGGCAGGTGTCGTTCCCCCGTCGCAGGCGATGAGGTACAGCCCCCACCAGACGCAGAAGTCGCCGAAGTAGTTGGGGTGCCGGGTCAGCCGCCACAGCCCCTGGTCCATGATCCGGCCGCGGTTGGCCGGATCCGCCTTGAATCGGGCCAGCTGGGCGTCGCCGACGGCCTCGAAGAACAGGCCCACGGCCCAGAGGAGGACGCCGGCCCAGGCCAGGACGGACAACGGCCCGGGCGCGTACGAGGCGGACTGAACCGGCAGGGACACCAGCCAGACCAGGGCGGCCTGCAGGAGGTAGACCATGCGCAGGGCGTACCAGGCACGGTCGCCCGGTGCGCGGGAGAGCAGGGCATCGTAGCGGGGGTCCTCGCCGTGGCCGCGGCCGCGGCGCGCGATGTGTACCGCCAGGCGCAGTCCCCATACCGCCGTGAGGACGGTGACCAGCGCTCGACGCCCCGGATCGCCCTCACCCGCCGAGGCCGCCCAAGTGGCCAGGGCCACGGCCGCGAAAGCGACTCCCCAAGCGATGTCGACGATCCGGTGTACACCCTTGCGCAGGGCGATCGCGAAGGTGCCGAGCAGGACCACCAAGGCGGACACCGCCGCCCAGGCGAGGTTCGCCGCGAAGGCCACCCAGGAGAACGAGCTCATCACACCACCAGGTCCCGGTACCAGTCGGCCGTCTCCGCCGCCGTCAGGCCGCTGTCCCCCTCGGGGGTGGGGCGGGCGCAGAGGATCTGGTCCACACCCATACGTCGTTCCTCGAACGCCAGCGCCCCGCCCACCAGATAGAGCCGCCATACGCGGGCGGTCTCCTCCCCGGCCAGTCGGACGAAGTCGTCCCACCGTTCCTCCAGGGTGCGGTGCCAGGCGTTGATGGTGCGCACGTAGTGCTCACGCATCGACTCGGTCGAGCGCACCTCCAGGCCCGACTCCTCCAGCAGGCCGACCGTCTGGCCCAGGGGCCGCATGTGCATGTCGGGGGCGATGTACGCCTCGATGAAGGCTCCACCGCCCGGTGCGCGCCTTCCTCGGGACATCTGCTGCACAAGGACGCGGCCCTCCGGGCGGACCAGCCGGTACAGGGACGAGGCGAAGGCCGGGTACTCGGCGTCACCTACGTGCTCGCCCATCTCGATAGTGGCGACCGCGTCGTAGCCGGTGCCTGCAATGTCCCGATAGTCCTGGCAGACAACCTCGACCTGGTGTTCCAGACCTCGTTCACGTACCTGCTGCCGCACATGGGTCGCCTGCGCGCCGGCCAGGGTGACCGCCGTCACCCGGACCCTGTACTGCTCGGCGGCGTACAGGCTCAGGGAGCCCCAGCCGCAGCCGACGTCCAGCAGCCGGGCACCGGGCACGAGGCCGAGCTTGCGGCAGATCAACTCCATTTTCACCCGCTGGGAGTCGGCCGGTGTGGGGTTCGGGTCCTCGGCGGCCCAGTAACCGCAGGAATAGGCCATCGTGTCGTCGAGCAGGAGGCGGTAGAAGTCGTTGGACAGGTCGTAGTGGTGGCTGATCGCGGCCCGGTCGCGGGCCTTGCTGTGCACGGTCCCGCGCAGCCGGGCCTGTGTGGCGGGCGCGGGCGGACGCGGGCCGACCGCACCGAGCCGAACAGCCTCGCCGACGGCGCGGGCGCGATCGGCGAGCGTGGCACGCGGGACCTGCGATCCCCGGATCCGAGCGGCGGCCCACAGGGCTCGCAGTCCCTGTGCGAGGTCGCCTTCGACGTCGAGTTCGCCGGTGATATACGCCTGCGCGAGGCCGAGCTCTCCGGGCTGCCACAGCAGCCGACGCAATGCGCGCCGGGAGCGTACGAGGACCACGGGCGCGCCGGGCGGGCCGGACTCGCTGCCGTCCCAGGCGCGCAGCCGGAGCGGCAGCGGGCTGCCGAGCGCTTCCCCGGCGAGGGCGGACAGCCGGTGCGCGGCGCCGCGCCGGACGGTGATGGGAGTGGTGCTCATCGGTTGGAGCCCCCCTTCGTGAGCAGGTACTGCTGGACGTCCAGGTAGCCCGAGCGGAATCCCGCCTCCGAGTAGGCCAGATAGAAGGTCCACAGGCGGCGGAAGGTCTCGTCGAAGCCCAGGGCCGCGACGTCGTCGGCGCGTGCCGTGAACTCCTCGCGCCACAGGCGCAGCGTCTCCGCGTAGTGCGCGCCGAAGGCGTCGCGGGCGACAACTGTCAGCCCGGTGTGGTCCCGGACCGCCTCCTCGATGCCCCGTGTGGAGGGGATGAGACCGCCGGGAAAGACGTACTTCTGAATCCAGGTGTAGGTGTCGCGGGACGCCAGCATGCGCTCGTGGGGCATCGTGATCGCCTGCAGGGCGGCACGGCCGCCGGGTGCCAGACGTTCGTCCAGGGTGCGGAAGTAGACGGGCCAGAACTCGGCGCCGACCGCCTCGATCATCTCCACACTGACCACCGCGTCGTAGGTGCCGCGCGCTTCGCGGTAGTCGCACAGGTCGACGCGGACGCGGTCGGCGAGTCCGGCCTCGTCGGCGCGCAGCAGGGCCAGTGCGCGTTGTTCGTGGGAGAGGGTCAGGGAGGTGACCCGGGCGCCGCGGGCGGCGGCTCGCAGGGCGAGTTCGCCCCAGCCGGTGCCGATCTCCAGCAGACGGGTGCCCTCGCGTACGTCGGCCAGGTCGAGCAGCCGGTCGATCTTGCGGTGCTGGGCGGCGACCAGCAGCGACCGGTCCGCCGGAAAGCCCCGGAAGACGGCGGAGGAATAGGTGAGGGTCTCGTCGAGGAAGAGGGAGAAGAGGTCGTTGGACAGGTCGTAGTGCCGGCTGATGTTGTCGCGGGCGCCGTCGGGCGTGTTCCGCTGGCGGGCCGGCTGCCGTACCGCCCACGCACCTCGCAGCCGCTGCAGCGGGGCCGGGACGAGGTCCCCCGCGTGAGCCGCCAGCACGGTCAGGGCACCGACCAGGTCCGGGGCGTCCCACTCCCCCGCCATGTACGACTCGCCGAAGCCGATCAGTCCGCAGCTGCCGATGCGAGCGTGGAACGCCCTCGGGTCGTGCACCTCTATCAACGGGCCGCCCCGGCCGAGCGTGGCGGCGTCGGCGAACCGCACCCACAGCGGCAGTCGCCGCAGCGCGCGCCCGATGATGGACGCGGTGACGGCCCGCACCGGCCACGAGGCTGCCGGTACGGCCGCCGCGTCCGGCCAGCGGTGGCAGTTGGCCCGGGTGCCGGTCGGGCAGTGAGTCGTGGGGCGGATCGGGGCTGTGGTCATGTCTCACTCTCCGGGGAGCGGCGGGCTGGGCGCGGCTGCACGGGCAGGCCCCGCAGGAACAGACGGATGCCGTGAAAGCGGATGGCGGCCGACACGGCGAGGGTCGACCAGGGGTGGCGGGCCGCGAGACGCAGCAGCGCGGGCACGGTCGCCTCGCGCCGGGTGCCGTGGACCGTGGCCGTGAAGGGCGGGCTTCCGGGCCGCTCCAGCCGTACAGACAGGCGCAGCCGCCCGCCGGGAGGTGGGAGCCGCATGTCGTAGCGGCCGTCGACGGGGAAGAAGGGCGAGACGTAGAAGTCCTTGCGGGTCGTGGCTGTGCCGGTCTCGCCGGGGTGCAGCAGATAGGCATGCCGTCCGCCATAGGTGTTGTGCACCTCGGCGACCACGCAGCGCGAGGTGCCGTCGGGGTTTTCGCACCAGTACACGGTCAGCGGGTTGAAGACGTGCCCGAGGACCCGGGCGTGCGCGAGCATCGTCACCCGTCCGCCTTCGAGGTCGACCCCCTGCTCGGCGAGGAAGCCGTCGAGCGCGGCCCGGATCGACGATGACCGTCCGGTGAAGTGGTCTGCGGCGCGGAACCGGGCGAGCGGCCGCAGCGGACGCGGCAGCACCGGCAGCCGGTCGAGATCGACCAGCCACAGATAGGTACGGTGCCGCAGAGCGTACCGAAAAGGCGCACGGCGCACGTGGCGCACGGTGCACGGGTACAGGGCGGGCGGCCGGGGGCGCACAGGAGTCGTCGACTCGGTCACCAGATCACCCCCAGCGCGGCAGCCGCCTCGACGCCGCTGCGGCAGCCGTCCTCGTGGAAGCCCCAGCCGTGGTAGGCGCCGGCGAAGGCGGTGACCGGAGTGTTCAGTCCGGGCAGCCGGTGCTGGGCGGCGACCGACTCCGGTGTGTAGACGGGGTGTTCGTACGTCATGCGGGCCAGTACCCGATCGGGGTCGACGTGGTCCTGGCCGCCGAGGGTGACGACGAACGTGTCCATGGCGTCGAGGCGTTGGAGCCGGTTCATGTCGTAGCTGACCCGGACCCGGTCGGCGCCGGATCCGCAGGACGGCATGAGGTAGTTCCATGAGGCACGGGCGCCGCGGGCACGCGGCAGCAGGGTGGTGTCGGTGTGCAGCAGCGTGGCGTTGCGGGAGTAGCGAAAGGCCCCGAGGACCTCCTTCTCCTGCGGGGTGGCGTCGCCGAGCAGCCGGAGCGCCTGGTCGGGGTGGACGGCGACGACCACATGGTCGTAGGAGGCGGTGCGCCCGTCACGAGCGGTCACTTCGACGCCGTCCGCATGCCGCAGCACCGCGCGGACGGGGCTGGCGGTGCGCACGTCGGGCAGGCGGACGGCGATCCGGTCGACGTAGGTGCGCGAACCACCCGTGACGGTCCGCCAGACCGGTGAACCGGTCACCGAGAGCAAGCCGTGGTGCGCGAGGAACCGGAACAGGTACGCGGCCGGGTAACGCAGAGCCGTCTGTGCGTCGCAGGACCACACCGCGGACACCAGCGGGGTCATGAAGTGAGCCCGGAAGTAAGGGGAGAATCCACCCTGCTCGAGGAAGTCACCCAGGGTGAGAGTGTCGTCGGCATCGCCCCGGTCGAGCAGCCGGCGAGCACCGCGGTGAAAGGCCGGGACCTCGGCCAGCATGCGCAGGTAGACCCCACGCACGGCGTTGCGCGGCTGGGCGATCAGACCTCGCACGCCGCGGGCACCGGCGTACTCCAGACCGCATCCCTCGCACCGCACCGACATGCTCATCTCCGACTCCTGCGTGACAACGCCGAGTTCACGGAAGAGCCGCAGCAACTGCGGGTAGGTACGGCGGTTGTGCACGATGAAACCCGAGTCCACCCGATGGGCACGTCCGTCGGGCGTGGTCAGGTCGTGGGTATGGGCGTGGCCGCCGAGCCGGTCATCGGCCTCGTACAAGGTGACGTGATGGGACCGGGACAGGACGTACGCGGCGGTGAGTCCCGCCACGCCACTGCCGATGACTGCGGTGCGCCGCACGCCTTCGGTGTCGGCTGCCCGGCCCGGCGCATGCCCCTCGTGCTGGGCATTGGACGGTCCTCGCATGGTCTCCCTTTCCCGGACGTTGCCCGACTCTCTCCTGTACTTCCGCGGACGGATGCAGGACGGATGCAGGGCGGAGGAACGAGGTGGCAGGGCACTGGTGAGCCCAGCCGCGGCTGGGTCACCCGCGCGCGGGAGGCGACGGCCGCCTTGCCGCTCGAAGCGTTCAGCGCCCGGCCGACGGCCGCGGCGGCGGTCGACGCCGCCGCTACCACGGTGACCGTGAGGAGGAAGCCCCTGCGGTCGAACCCACCGCCGTACAGGGCCACCGAGGCACTGGCACCGAGCACCGAGCACCGAGCACCGAGCACCGAGGGCAGCGCGTCCGCTATCCCGGTGGAATCGGGGCGACCGGTCGCGGCCACCGCCCCGACGGCCCCGAAGAGAAGGACACCGACGGCCCGGCCCGCCTGAACCGTGCCGCCGACACCCCCAGGGCCACGGCCAGTACGGCCACGATGTCCCACTGCAGCACCAGCTTGGCGTGGTTCCGAAGTGGCTGATCGCCCAGTCCTTCACCGCGGCGGGCGTACGGTCGATCGTCGCATCGCCCACGGCGACGACCGGGCCGGACTGCGGACGCACCGCGGCCGCAGCGAGTTCGGCGACCCCGAGGGCACCGAAACCGGCCAGCAGCCAGCTCAGCGCACCGAGCACAGCGCGCACAAGCGCCCGCCGCCCCGGCTCCTTCTCCTGGTTGCTCACGAGGGGAATCCGGCGCTGCGGCCGGGCCGGATGGGTGACTCCACCCGATCAGGTGAAAATGACACCGGCGGCAATCCGCCCCGCCCCTCGGCACCGCATTACGCCTTTACCGTCGGACGCACGGTAGCGGCCCCGGCCACACCACCCCGCCTGCACAAGCAGGGCTGGACCACCTCGCAAGCCGTGCGTCAGGCATCCGCCCCCGAGGCGGAAATACCCACGTCCCGGGCAGCACGGGACGGGTCGTCGTGCAGGTGGCCGGGGCAGGGCCTGGGCCACCGCTGGGGGGGGCGGCCCAGGCTGTGTCACATCAGCCGAGCAGCCAGCCCAGGCCGAGCAGTCCGCCGCCGGCCATACGACCGCCGGTGCCGCCGGCCGTGCTCTGGGTCCAGGAACTCATCGCGCCGTCGGGGCCCGCCATGCTGCTGCCCTGGGAGTAGTAGGACCCGCCGCCCGCCGTCGTCCCGCTCATGACGTGGCTGGAAGAAGCCCCGTTGGGACCGGCCTGCTGAGAGTGCTGGCTGTAGGTGTCGGCACTCGCGATACCGACCGACAGCACCACGGCCGGAGCCAGAACCGCGGCTACGACCACGCCACGCAGAGATTTACGCATGCGTCTTCTCCTCATTCCCTGTTGCCGTGAGAGCCCTTTTGGATCTCACACACTGAATCCGGAGAAGCGGGCATTTCGGATTGCCACGCCTTGGCGGTCATTTGCGCGATCTGATGGAAATGACCAGGTGGGTGCCGTGTTCGCCACAGGGAGGTTCACCCGGACGGAGGCCGGCCCGGCAATCATCCAACCGCTCATGCGCTTGGCGCTCCTGGGCTTCGGATTGCGGCGGATGTGTCCGCGTACCCGGTGGAACCCGTCCGGCACCTTCGACATGTTTCCCCCTCCGTCGGTGGCCCGCGGAGCGCGGCTCATCCCGACAAAAGGGTGTAGCAGTGGGCACTGACAGCAACTGATGGGTCATCACGGCGCTACGCCCCGGTCGAGTCGTCAGGCCAATCACGGGGCAGCGAGCCTGAGGCAGCTCAGCCGGGCGAACGCCCTTCTCAGTTCCCATGCGGTTCACCATGGCTCTTTCCGCCAGCCCTAACGCGGCGCGCGACCGTGCGTCTCTCACCTGCGCAAACGCCCCGGTCACGCCAAGCAAGGCGCTGCCGACGAATGGCGAGAAGCAGCGCAAGCGCACTCACAGCCCCAGTGCGCCGGCATCGCCCCTTCGAACCTTGGTTCTGCGTCCATGACCCGGGGGCGTCACAAGGTCGGGAGGCACTGGTAGGCACTGATGATCAACCCGCCGCCGCGACGCCTCGGCCAACCGAGCCCCCACGGGACGAATTCTCAACGCGGTGTCGTCGCGGTCCTGCGAGGACAGCGCCACGGTTGTAGGGCCGGGCCGAAGAAACCGCCGCCGGCCTCCGCCAGCGCCGGATCCAGCTTGGTGCAGCCCGGTCAGGACAGTCTTCTGCGGCTCAGTCGTCGCCTCTCGAAGCAGTGCCGAGGCCGTCATCGCCATACAGCGCAACATGCGACCAGCGCTCATCACCACGAACGAACCTTCGAACCAAGATCCGGACCATACCCGGACCAGCCGTCCGCAGCTTGTGGCGATCGGCGCTGTTTTCGCTGGTCAAACTGCATCTGAGCTGTGTACCACCAGCAGACCAAGAAACTGCGAAGTCCATGTGGGCACTCATCGTGCGACCGCTCAGCGCATGCGGAGCAGTAGCCGCACCAGGACGGCTTCCTGGCAACATGGCGCGCGGTTGCCTTGCGTGCAGCGCTACTGCCGTCATTACCTCAAATATCTGACGGCACATCAGAAAGTCAGCAGAGAGTCAGCACGAGTCCGACCAGAGATGATCGAACCCGCTGAGACTTGGGAACGAAGAGATTCCCTGAAGAGGTTGCTGACCTGGAAAACCCCCAGTCAGGCCAAGACTGCCGCGCCGTTTCTCCTAATCCAGTGCGTAAGCAGGTGGCCCGGGACCATGCAACGACCCGGGACGACTGCTCGCGCAGGACAGCGAATGCCTGGGTCCCCCCTGGCCG